>NZ_JBBOYT010000001.1:5065000-5215000 GCF_038008245.1 Peribacillus sp. FSL K6-5616
AGGGTAAGCGCGCTGTTGGATATGCGCGTCCAAGCAGTTAGGCCGGAAACGAGGCAAATCCCGTTTCCATTAAGGCGGAGCTGTGATGGCGAGGGAAATATAGTACCGAAGTTCCTGATTCCACGCTGCCAAGAAAAGCCTCTAGTGAGATGTAAGGTGCCCGTACCGCAAACCGACACAGGTAGGCGAGGAGAGAATCCTAAGGTGTGCGAGAGAACTCTCGTTAAGGAACTCGGCAAAATGACCCCGTAACTTCGGGAGAAGGGGTGCTTTTTAGGGTGAATAGCCCAGAAAAGCCGCAGTGAATAGGCCCAGGCGACTGTTTAGCAAAAACACAGGTCTCTGCGAAGCCGCAAGGCGAAGTATAGGGGCTGACACCTGCCCGGTGCTGGAAGGTTAAGGGGAGAGGTTAGCGCAAGCGAAGCTTTGAACCGAAGCCCCAGTAAACGGCGGCCGTAACTATAACGGTCCTAAGGTAGCGAAATTCCTTGTCGGGTAAGTTCCGACCCGCACGAAAGGTGTAACGATCTGGGCACTGTCTCAACGAGAGACTCGGTGAAATTATAGTACCTGTGAAGATGCAGGTTACCCGCGACAGGACGGAAAGACCCCGTGGAGCTTTACTGCAGCCTGATATTGAATTTTGGTACAGCTTGTACAGGATAGGTAGGAGCCTGAGAAGCCGGAGCGCCAGCTTCGGTGGAGGCGTTGGTGGGATACTACCCTGGCTGTATTGAAATTCTAACCCGCGCCCCTTATCGGGGTGGGAGACAGTGTCAGGTGGGCAGTTTGACTGGGGCGGTCGCCTCCTAAAGAGTAACGGAGGCGCCCAAAGGTTCCCTCAGAATGGTTGGAAATCATTCGTAGAGTGTAAAGGCACAAGGGAGCTTGACTGCGAGACCTACAAGTCGAGCAGGGACGAAAGTCGGGCTTAGTGATCCGGTGGTTCCGCATGGAAGGGCCATCGCTCAACGGATAAAAGCTACCCCGGGGATAACAGGCTTATCTCCCCCAAGAGTCCACATCGACGGGGAGGTTTGGCACCTCGATGTCGGCTCATCGCATCCTGGGGCTGTAGTCGGTCCCAAGGGTTGGGCTGTTCGCCCATTAAAGCGGTACGCGAGCTGGGTTCAGAACGTCGTGAGACAGTTCGGTCCCTATCCGTCGCGGGCGCAGGAAATTTGAGAGGAGCTGTCCTTAGTACGAGAGGACCGGGATGGACGCACCGCTGGTGTACCAGTTGTCTTGCCAAAGGCATAGCTGGGTAGCTACGTGCGGACGGGATAAGTGCTGAAAGCATCTAAGCATGAAGCCCCCCTCAAGATGAGATTTCCCATGGCGCAAGCTAGTAAGATCCCTGAAAGATGATCAGGTTGATAGGTCAGAGGTGGAAGCATGGTGACATGTGGAGCTGACTGATACTAATAGATCGAGGACTTAACCAACGCTTTTTAAAAAATGAAATACCTTCTTATTATCTAGTTTTGAAGGAACAACGTTCCTTTTATGTTTGGTGGCGATAGCGAAGAGGTCACACCCGTTCCCATTCCGAACACGGCAGTTAAGCTCTTCAGCGCCGATGGTAGTTGGGGGTTTCCCCCTGTGAGAGTAGGACGCCGCCAAGCCATTTAAAAAGATCAGCCATCCGGCTGGTCTTTTTTTGTCGTTTCAGGACAGATTTATTCACAAATAGGGTGTTGGAAGGATCAGATGTGGAACCTTTCCGACTTAATCCATTCAAATATTAAAAATGGCACCTTAGCTTGGCTTATTTTAAGGAATTGCACAATGCAAGGGTAATCGTCATTAGGCATGGTTTTCATCAGCTCTGCCCACCATTCTGTTTCATAACGAGCTATTATGCTAAGGTTATAAGAAATCAAATAATGAATCAAAAGCTCAGGTAATGAAAAAGCGGACGATTCTTTATTTAGAGATAGCATGAATTTCCCCTCTTCTAAATTATACCGTATTGGAGATGCGGCATTATGAATAGGAACACCCTCTGTTTTTAAATGCAGTGTTCCAGGAGCTTCCGAAATACTGTAAATTTGATTCGTTTTAGCTTTCAAAAATTCTTCCAATCGACTGCTGGACATTTGATAGCTATCCAATATGGATGAAGGCAATTGAAAACCATTGGAGGAGGGGAGCAGGGCAACGAAATTTTTCTTGGAAATGGACCATGTAAAGTTTTGCATATCCGGGATTTCTTTCATAAGTGTACCCATGGAAAACTTTTCACCTTCCAGATGCTTGATATGAAATAATTTCTCGGCGATGCAGGTGAAAAGTCCATTTTTTTGCGTTTTCACTTCATCCTTCAGAAATTCATATTGCTGTTTTTTCTTTTTCCTCGTAGTTACCCCATGGGCAAGCATCGAAGTTGATTCCGGATAGTTAGGATCAATCGTGAGCAGACAAGCCTTTAATAATTGGGCGAATCCATAAAATGTCAGGATTGGTTGAATGGAAAGTGGTGCAATGGCTGCCTGATTATAATAAGTTTTAGCATGTTCAAGATGGTAAATAAATGGATAACAATTATCATAACTTTTGATTTCCGCTTCTGCTATTTTTTCTTGTGTGTAACATTTTTGTAAAAAAAGTTGAGAGGAAGATGCGGAAAAAAAAGGTGTATATTTATCGAAATTATCATTGTTTTCAGGCATTGCAGCTATCCTCCGAATTAATAGAATAATCAAACATTTATTTCTCTTCTTGACAGTAGTATGTCCTATTGATAACCTACAAATAATATTTTTAAGCAGGAGGGGAAAATAATGTGGGAAAATAAATTTGCAAAAGAAGGTTTAACCTTTGATGATGTCCTATTAATTCCAGCGAAATCAGAGGTTTTGCCGAAAGATGTCAACCTTCAAGTCAACTTAGCTGAAAACTTAAAGCTCAACCTTCCTATCATCAGTGCAGGAATGGATACCGTGACAGAAGCAGAGATGGCGATTGCCATGGCTCGTCAAGGCGGATTGGGTATCATTCATAAAAATATGTCCATTGAAGCACAAGCTGAACTGGTGGATAAAGTAAAACGTTCAGAAAGCGGTGTAATTACCGATCCATTTTTCTTGACGCCAGATCACCAGGTATTCGATGCAGAGCATTTAATGGGTAAATATCGCATTTCGGGTGTTCCTGTAGTCAACAATATTGAGGATCAAAAACTTGTGGGTATCATTACAAACCGTGATTTGCGATTTATTTCCGATTTTTCCTTGAAGATTTCCAGTGTCATGACTGTTGAGAATCTCGTCACAGCGCCAGTAGGAACTAACTTGGAACAAGCAGAGAAGATTCTTCAAAAGTACAAAATTGAAAAGCTTCCTCTTGTAGACGATAATGGAGTTCTTAAAGGACTTATTACGATCAAGGATATCGAGAAAGTCATTGAGTTTCCGAATTCGGCGAAAGATAAGCAAGGGAGATTGCTTGCAGGTGCTGCAGTCGGAGTGACTAAGGATACAATGAAGCGTGTTGAAATGCTTGTTAAGTCCCATGTCGATGCAATTGTACTTGATACTGCTCACGGTCATTCAGAAGGCGTCCTTGAAATGGTGAAGGAAATCCGCGCGACTTATCCTGAATTGACGATCATTGCCGGTAATGTGGCAACGGCTGAAGGGACGAAAGCATTGATTGAAGCGGGGGCCGATGTAGTGAAAGTGGGAATCGGACCAGGGTCAATCTGTACGACAAGGGTTGTAGCCGGTGTAGGTGTTCCACAAATCACGGCAGTCTTCGATTGTGCAACAGAAGCAAGAAAACATGGTAAAACGATTATCGCTGATGGCGGAATTAAATATTCAGGTGATATCGTTAAAGCGCTGGCTGCAGGCGGACATGCAGTAATGCTTGGTAGTATGCTTGCAGGTGTAACTGAAAGCCCTGGCGAAACGGAAATTTTCCAAGGTCGCCGTTTTAAAGTGTATCGGGGTATGGGATCTGTTGCTGCAATGGAAAAAGGATCTAAAGATCGTTACTTCCAGGAAGATAACAAGAAATTTGTTCCAGAAGGCATCGAAGGGCGCCTTCCATACAAAGGACCTCTATCAGATACCATTTTCCAACTGATTGGCGGCATTCGTTCAGGTATGGGATATTGCGGTACAGCCACATTGGAAGAGTTGAGAGAAAACTCTCAATTTGTCAAAATGACCGGTGCCGGATTAAGGGAGAGCCATCCTCATGATGTCCAAATTACTAAAGAAGCACCGAACTACTCAATGTAATGAATTTAACATATAATCGTCATTAAAATTTATTGTTAAAATAGACAGAGTCTGCGATTACTCTGTCTATTTTTTTTATTTTTTCTGTGATAAACTAGACAAGGTGTCAAGGGATTTACATAAAGTTTCTTCTTTGTTATAGAGATTAGCTTAAAAGTTGGAGGTATTGGAAATTGAAAAAAATCAGCAAGACCCTCATTTTCACTTTTGTTTTTGTTCTTGTTATGTCGCAATTTGCCTATCAACCGGGGGAAGCTGTTGCTGAATCTGATAATTTAGGTTTAAAGGCAGAGGCAGCCATCATAATCGATGGTGAAACAGGACAAATCGTGTATGAAAAAAATGCCGATAAAGTATTAGGGATTGCATCCATGTCTAAAATGATGACCGAGTACATCATAATGGAGTCAATTGAAAATGGGAAAATCAGTTGGGATCAAAAAGTAAAAATAAATAAATATGTACATGACCTTTCAAAAGCACCCAATTTGTCGAATGTTGGGTTAACGGAAGGTGAAGATTATACAGTTAAGGAACTATATCAAGCTATGGCCGTCTATTCAGGAAATGCGGCAACAGTAGCTTTAGCACAGCTAGTTTCCGGAAGTGAAAAGAGCTTCGTTAAGTTAATGAATGAAAAAGCAAAGGAATTAGGCTTGAAAAATCATAAATTCGTTAACGCCAGCGGTTTGAATAACTCCGATTTATTAGGGCAATATCCTTCAGGTGATGAAGATGATGAAAATATCATGACAGCAAAAGATACTGCACTTCTTGCTTATCGTTTAATAAATGATTATCCGGAAGTTTTAAAAATCGCCAGCATTCCTAAATTGAAGTTCCGTGATGGAAAAGAATATCCGAACTTCAACTGGATGCTGCCTGGCCTGATTTTTGAATATAAAGGCGTAGATGGACTAAAGACGGGATCTACCGACTTTGCTGGTTATGGCCATACAGGGACGGTTATCCAGGACGGTCAGCGCTATATCACGGTGGTCATGAAGTCCACTAATAAAAACGAACGTTTTGCAGATAGCACTAAGCTTATGAACTATGCTTATGCAACATTTAAAAAGGAAAAAGTCCTTCCAGCCAACTACCAGGTGAAAGGGAAAGAAACACTTTCAGTAGTGAAAGGCAAGGAAAAAGACGTTAAGATCCAATCTGAAAAAGCAATCGAGCTACTTGTTGAAAATGGTGGGAAAGACAACTATAAAACTGATTTAGTGATTGATAAAAACAAATTGAATGAAGATGGTAAGCTGACTGCACCAATCAAAAAAGGTGAAAAGCTAGGCTACATCACAGTCACTCCTAAAAAAGGAGAAGATTACGGGTACATCAACGGAGATCCAGTTAAGGTTAACGTCGTAGCTGCTGAATCTGTTGAAAAGGCAAACTGGTTCGTATTATCAATGCGGGCGGTTGGCGGATTCTTTGGAGACGTTTGGAGCAGTGTAGCTTCCACTGTTAAAGGCTGGTTTTAAGTTTCGTGTATAAAACGGTTGCGTAATGTATAAAATTATAGTACATTATGGAAAACAATCTGATTATATAAGAAAGCAATGACAGGAAATAGTAACAAGTATTTCTTTCTATAGAGAGCCGGTGGCTGGTGGAAATCGGTGTGAGAGTTTTGTGAATCCCTCCTGGAGCAGAGTATGGAAAGCCTTTTGGGTCAGTAAATACTTTCGGTTAAAAGCCGTTATCGTGATAAGTGGTAGGCGTTTTTCATAGGCCTTCAACTAGGGTGGCAACGCGGGTTAACTCTCGTCCCTTCTTCAGGGGACGGGAGTTTTTTGCGTTCTTTGATAAATCATCAAAAACATTAAGGAGGAATTGAAATGTTGGATTTGAAATATGTAAGAAATAATTTTGAAGAAGTGAAGCGTGTATTGCAATTCAGAGGGGAAGATTTAACCGATTTAGGAAAATTCGAGGAACTGGATGTAAAGCGCCGGACCTTGATTGCTGAAACGGAAAAGTTGAAAAGCCAAAGAAATGAAGTTTCACAGCAAGTGGCCATATTGAAACGGGAGAAAAAAGATGCAGATCAGTTGATTGCGGAAATGCGTGAAGTCGGTGACCGTATAAAAGGTTTCGATGATGAGCTTCGTGAAGTGGAAGCACAATTAGAAATATTACTTCTTTCCATTCCTAATATACCGCATGAAAGCGTGCCTGTTGGTGAGACGGAAGACGATAATGTCGAAATCCGTAAATGGGGGGAGTTACCTGAATTCAAGTTTGAACCGAAACCACACTGGGATGTAGCTGGAGATCTAGGCATCCTGGATTTTGAACGGGCAGCAAAAGTGACCGGAAGCCGATTTGTATTTTATCGGGGTCTTGGTGCTCGATTAGAGCGTGCACTAATTAGCTTTATGTTAGACCTTCATGTTGAGGAACACGGATATGAAGAAATGCTGCCACCATATATGGTGAACCGTGCAAGCATGACCGGGACAGGTCAATTGCCAAAATTCGAAGAGGATGCTTTCCGTATTGAAAGTGATGATTACTTCTTGATTCCTACAGCTGAAGTGCCGGTGACAAATTTCCATCGTGATGAAATCATGAGCACGGACGATCTGCCGATAAGCTATGCGGCATACAGTGCTTCATTCCGTTCAGAGGCAGGATCTGCGGGTCGTGATACGCGCGGGCTAATTCGTCAGCACCAGTTCAATAAAGTTGAACTAGTGAAGTTCGTGAAGCCGGAAGATTCTTATGCAGAGTTGGAAAACCTCACAGGTCATGCCGAAAAGGTCCTCCAATTGCTGGGTCTTCCATACCGAGTGCTAAGCATGTGTACGGGAGATCTTGGTTTCACAGCTGCTAAAAAGTATGATATCGAGGTTTGGATCCCGAGCTATGGAACGTACCGCGAAATTTCTTCTTGCAGTAACTTTGAAGCATTCCAGGCTAGACGGGCCAATATTCGCTTCAGGCGTGATGCAAAAGGCAAACCGGAACACGTCCATACCCTAAATGGATCAGGCTTGGCAATCGGCCGTACAGTCGCTGCCCTTTTGGAGAATTACCAGCAGGAAGATGGCAGTGTTATCATTCCTGAAGTATTACGTCCATATATGCGCGGTGCGGAAGTCATTAAACCGTAAGTCAAAGGGAATCAGCTTCTGGTTAAAGAGGCTGATTCCCCTTTTTATCAAAGTTTGAAAATTATTTTAAAAAAACTTTATAGAGGGCTTGACTTTGATTTTGATTCCATGTAATATAATAAATGTTGATACGGAGGTATACCCAAGTCCGGCTGAAGGGATCGGTCTTGAAAACCGACAGGGGAGTCAAATCCCGCGGGGGTTCGAATCCCTCTACCTCCTCCATAACTTATTAATAACCACAGCGCATAAATTGGATATCGATGAATTCCGTTACAGTTATGTAACGGAATTTTTGTTTTCTAATATATTAAAAAACCACCGGATAACCGGTGGTTTTTCTGTTTTACACATTTCGCAACAACTTGGTTTGCTCCATATATTCGGCAATCCGTTTTATAAGAGGTTCGATACTTGCTTCATCCTGCATAAGATCATATTCGTTTATATTTAATCGAAGGACAGGGCAGGCGTTGAATTGATCGATCCATTCTTCGTAACGGCCGTGCATTTCCTGCCAATATTCAATTGGGGTATGCTGTTCCATTGGACGGCCGCGCTCTTGGATCCGGTTGAGGATATCATCGAGCGAACCTTCAAGATAGATAAGTAAATCAGGGTGCGGGAAGTATGGCGTCATTACCATGGCATTGAAAAGGCTTGTATACGTTTCGTAGTCCACCTCATTCATCGTGCCTTTTTCATAATGCATTTTTGCAAATATCCCGGTGTCTTCATAAATGGAACGGTCTTGGATAAAACCGCCGCCGTATTCAAAGATTTTTTTTTGCTCTTTAAATCGTTCAGCGAGGAAATAGATTTGCAGGTGGAAACTCCAACGATTAAAATCATCGTAAAACTTATCCAGGTAGGGGTTCGTATCAACCTTCTCAAATGATGTCCTGAATTGAAGGGCATCAGCTAACGCATTGGTCATGGTCGATTTTCCTACGCCAACCGTCCCTGCTATCGTAATGACGGCGTTGTTTGGAATATTATATTTCTTTCGTAAGTTCATTTGACGTTACTCCTTTGTGCAGGGCATTCTCTATTTGGCTTATTATCGTTTTCAAATCATCCTTGTTCCCGACAAAATCCAGCTCATCTCCGTTGAATGTAAGAACAGGGATGTCAGGGTGCTGTTTCTCGAATGTTTCCATGAATGTTCGATAATCCGCGGATAACTGCTCTAAATAAATGGAGGATATATTTTCTTCGATTTCACGACCTCTTTTACCGATTCGGGAGAGAAGAGTATCAAGGCTTGCGTTTAAATAAATCACCATATTAGGTTCAGGCATATCCCGTGTTAAAATATTGAATATCTCAAGATACTTATTGTATTGTTCGTTCTTTAACGTTCTTTCAGCAAATATCAAGTTCTTGAATATATGATAATCAGCCACTACGGCTTGGTCATTAGTAAGATACTTTTTTTCGATATCATCCAACTGTTTATAACGGTTACATAGAAAAAACATTTCTGTTTGAAAGCTCCACTCATCAATATCTTTATAGAATTTCCCGAGAAATGGATTTTCATCGACAATTTCCCTTAATAATGAAATTTGAAAATGATCTGCGATAACTTTTGCAAGTGATGTTTTTCCCACGCCGATTGGACCTTCGACAGTGATAAATGGGGTGGATTTCATCCAATCTGTCCTCCTTCATGAGGTATCAAGCTAAAATTCCCGGTCATAGGATTTTCGCCAAGAGATATTGTATCACAGACTTGGGACTTTAGTGACATTTTTGTCAGGTTGATAAAGAAAGAGAATGAAAGAGTGTTAATTGGGGAGGTATGTAGATTAATGCCTTGTTCGATTGAATGCTTACATGTCTTCACCTTGTTTTATGGATGCCTTGAGAACATGGTTCATCATTTTTAATGCGTAATGATTATCTTCCTTTGATGCAGAAGCTATGCAATCCTTCGGAATCCATAATTTATATTCCCGCATATAGGCATCATTGGCCGTGAATAGCACGCAGATGTTGCCAGCTATGCCAGTAATGATCAGGGTATCCACGTTTAATCGTTTAAGCAGTGTATTGAGTGCCGTCCCATAAAATGCGGAATGCTTCGGCTTGATGAGAAAAAACTCGTCCTGTTGAGGTTTTATTCTTTCGATTAATGAGGCATTACCTTCATTTTTACATATATCAATGATTTTATCGAAGTCAGCCTGCCATAAATCATAATGATCATTGATATAAATGATTGGAAAACCTTTTTCTTTCATTTGCTTCTTTAATTTCAAGATCGGATTGACGATAAGTTTCGTATGTGCAAGGAGCATATTCCCGTATTTGAAGTCAAAGTCATTGATCATATCAATGATAAGCAATGCAAAAGAAGGCGATTCAGGTCGATTCATGGTATATCCTCCTGTATTGTGAGAATTTACTTGCAGCACATATGCCGCATGCGTTACTATTCATTAGAACAAGTAGTATGACCTTTATTTTGTCTTATATTTGTCTGTTTACTCCTATTTAATATGAGGGGGTTTTTTTTTGAAGGATGATGTTCATTACATGAATTTAGCCTTAGAGGAAGCAAAAAAGGCGCGGCAATTGAATGAAGTGCCGATTGGCGCTTTAATCGTAATAGATGATCAAGTTATTTCGACGGGGCATAACCTGAGGGAAACGGAACAGAATGCGACGGCACACGCGGAGCTCCTTGCAATCAATGAGGCTTGCCGTGCTACTGGCAGTTGGCGTCTTGAAGATGCGACATTATATGTAACGCTGGAACCTTGCCCGATGTGTGCCGGTGCCATCTTGCAATCAAGGGTGAAAAGGGTCGTTTTTGGAGCGCATGATCCAAAGGCTGGCTGTGCAGGCACATTCATGGATTTACTTCGAGATGAACGCTTTAACCATCAATGTGATGTAACCAGTGGTGTATTGGGGGAAGAGTGCGGCTGGATTTTGACTTCTTTTTTTAAAGAGCTAAGGGATAGAAAGAAAATGTTGAAAAGAGAGCAGGCACTCAAGCTTGTTGAAGAAAATAATAAGTGAAAAACGAATGTTGAAGATGAATCTTTGCTTCATTTGGTAAATTTGGAATTGAACTGTCCAAGAACAACACTTGCGTTTTTTTTGTTACCTTAGTATAATGAATTATGCGTCGACATGACGCTATGAAATTGGTATTACTTTTGCCGTGCTAGACGGGGAGGTAGCGGTGCCCTGTACTCGCAATCCGCTCTAGCGAGGTTGAATCCCTTCTCGAGGTTAGCATTCTGTAGGGCCTGCCTTAAGTAAGTGGTGTTGACGCCCGGGTCCTGCGCAATGGGACTCCATGAACCATGTCAGGTCCGGAAGGAAGCAGCATTAAGTGGAAGTTCTCATGTGCCGCAGGGTTGCCTGGGCCGAGCTAACTGCTTAAGTAACGCTTATGGTTGCTAATCGACAGAAGGTGCACGGCAGTTATTTTACATAAACAAAAAACTCATTCGTATCGGGTGGGTTTTTTTTTATGCCAAGAAGGTAAAGTGCTTGGTGTTTTTGAAAAAAATGAGGCAATGATGAAATTTCATTTTAGACTTTGATATTAAGGAAATCAGTAATGTATAATAAACAAGATGGAGAAAAGAAGGAGGGATTTCCGTGGGGTATCAAGCATTATATCGGGTATGGCGGCCGCAACAATTCATTGATGTAGTCGGGCAGGAACATGTGACGAAAACGTTGCAGAATGCTTTGGTCGGGCAAAAGGTTTCACATGCCTATTTATTTTCCGGTCCACGTGGAACAGGGAAAACAAGTGCTGCCAAAATTTTAGCAAAAGCAGTGAATTGTGAGCATGCCCCGACAAGTGAGCCCTGTAACGAATGTGCTACCTGCCGCGGAATCACCGATGGCTCCATATCAGATGTTATAGAAATTGATGCAGCATCCAATAATGGTGTCGAGGAAATCCGTGACATTCGTGATAAGGTCAAATATGCACCTAACGCGGTTACATATAAAGTTTACATCATTGATGAGGTACATATGCTTTCACAAGGGGCGTTCAATGCGCTTTTAAAGACATTGGAAGAACCTCCGAAGCATGTGATTTTCATATTGGCGACGACTGAGCCCCATAAGATTCCACTAACGATCATTTCCCGTTGCCAAAGGTTTGATTTTAAACGGATCCAGCCTCAAGATATAGTTGGCCGGATGTCACAAATCATTGCAGAAACTGGTGTTTCTTGTGATGAACAAGCCCTGCATATCATTGCGAGGGCAGCCGAAGGCGGGATGCGGGATGCACTAAGCCTTCTTGATCAAGCGATATCCTTCAGTTCGGAGACAGTTTCAGTGGAAGATGCATTGACTGTCACCGGATCTGTTTCGCAAGCGTTTTTAAGCCGGCTGGCAAAAGCTATATATGATAAAGAAGTAGCGGTGGCACTTGAAGTCCTTGAAGAATTGCTGGCCATGGGAAAAGACCCGGCTAGGTTCATAGAAGACATGATTTATTACTTCCGTGACATGCTGTTGTTTCAAACGGCACCGGCACTGGCAGAATCCTTCGAGCGTGTTTTGATAGATCCCCAATTCAAGGAATTGGCAGAAGTGATTTCTTCTGAATCGATTTACTCCATAATTGAAAGCTTCAATCAAACACAGCAGGATATGAAATGGACAAATCATCCAAGGATTTTCCTTGAGGTGGCACTTGTGAAGTTATGTAATGAGCAAAGGCCAAATCAAATGGATAACGGGCAGCTTCAACAGCTGCAGCAGAAAATAGAAGATTTAGAGAAGAAATTACTCGAAATGCAGAAAAACGGCATTCCGGCAGCCATGGCAGAAAAACCTGCAGAGCAGGCTAAGGCGCAAAGGGCCGTTAAAAAGTCATATAAAGCACCTGCCGGAAAGATCAATCAAGTTTTGAAACAAGCTACAAAGCCAGGTCTTAATGCTGTGAAAAGTAAGTGGGGGGAAGTGCTTGAACAGTTAGGTCAGCAAAACCAAAAGTCATTGGCAGCTTTATTAACGGAGGCGGAACCTGTTGCTGCGTCAACTGAAGCTTTTGTGGTAAAATTCAAATATGATATTCATTGTCAAATGGCAATGGAAAATAACCGTTTCGTGGAAGTGATAGCCTCGATCATGCAGCAATTGACCGGACACCGAATGGAGATAGCTGGAGTTCCGGAAAGCCAGTGGCAAAGGTTGCGGGAGGATTTCATCTCAACACAGCAGTTCGACGGTCCAGAAGAAACGGAATCAAAAGAAGAAGACCCCTTTATAGCAGAGGCTAGAAAATTAGTCGGCGATGATTTACTTGAAATTAAAGAATAATTGGAGGTAAGGAAAATGGGTATGCGCGGCGGTAATATGCAGAATATGATGAAACAAATGCAAAAGATGCAAAAGAAGATGGCAGAGGCACAAGAAGAATTAGGTGAAAAAAGGGTTGAAGGAACTGCCGGCGGCGGAATGGTAACGGTCATCGTGACTGGACATAAGGAAATAGTCGATGTAGTCATCAAACCGGAAGTTGTCGATCCGGATGATATCGATATGCTTCAGGATTTAGTGTTGGCTGCTACTAACGATGCTTTGAAAAAGGCGGAAGAAATGACAAACCAAACGATGGGACAATTCACTAAGGGAATGAACCTTCCGGGTATGTTTTAAGCAAGTTCAAAAGAAACTTCCTTTCAGGGGGTTTCTTTTGAAATTTTTAGGAGGAATTCGATGCATTATCCAGAACCAATTTCCAAGCTCATTGACAGTTTTATGAAATTGCCGGGGATTGGTCCTAAAACGGCTGCTCGATTAGCCTTTCATGTATTAAGCATGAAGGAAGATACTGTTTTGGATTTTGCAAAAGCACTTGTTAATGCTAAGCGGAATCTTATGTATTGCTCAGTCTGTGGTCATATTACAGATCAAGATCCCTGCTATATTTGCGAAGATCAAAAGAGGGACAGAAGTTTGATCTGTGTGGTACAGGACCCGAAAGATGTTATAGCTATGGAAAAGATGAGAGAGTTCAATGGTTTATACCATGTACTGCATGGCAGTATTTCCCCGATGGACGGAATTGGTCCTGAAGATATAAATATTCCTGATTTATTAAAGCGCCTGCAAGATGAAACAGTGCTGGAGGTAATTTTGGCTACTAATCCTAATATTGAAGGTGAAGCGACAGCCATGTATATTTCCCGGTTGCTTAGACCATCAGGCATCAAAGTGACCCGAATTGCCCACGGACTTCCTGTTGGCGGAGATTTGGAGTATGCGGATGAAGTGACGCTATCAAAAGCAATAGAAGGAAGAAGAGAAATATAAGATAGCTGGGAGGACTTCACTTGTTCTTTCGTAAAAAAAAGAAACTTCGGAATGAATTCAATGATTCATTAATCGAAGAGCTTGAACAATTGAAATGGAATTGGCATAATCAAAAATCATTACTTGAAAAAAGCGTTGATCCATCTGAGGAAGTAATCGCCCAAACGAGACTGGCGGAAGTGAAATATTTCTACTTATTCAGGGAAGTCAAAAGAAGGAATGTTCGCTTAAAAAGATGATAAGGAAATGGCTGTGAAGGATTGTTTGATCCTCATGGCCATTTTTTTCGGTTCTTAATCCAGCGTTTCCTTCATATAAGTTTAGTACAAGCTTGCGGGGAGGAATGAGTTTGGAACCAGTTGTCTTTGTTGCCATAGTTGGCGGCTTGATTTTAATGCTCCTCATTATCGGGGCGCCATTAAGACCTGTCCGGTTTATAGGGCAGGGCATTATAAAGGTCATTATCGGTGCAGCATTTTTGTTCTTTTTGAATACACTTGGGAATCAGGCGGGCATTCATGTCCCCATCAACCCTGTTACCTCGGCAGTCGCCGGCTTGCTTGGAATACCGGGAGTTGCCGCATTGGCGGCCATTGGTTATTGGATCATTTAAAGGATAGTGCGTCGAAGTCATCTTATGAAAACCTCATGGATATCTCCTTGGGGTTTTTATCATGCTATTGTTTTTTTTGAAAAAAACTAATTTAACCATTGACGATTACTGATCAACCTGATAATATATTAGGAGTCGCCAATAACGACATCATACATTGCTTAACCGAAAAACAATATGAAAAAAAGTTGTTGACATCAGGTTTGGTAAATGATAAGATAATAAAGTCGCTTACGAAGTAACGACGAAAAATCGCTCTTTGAAAACTGAACAGAACAAAGCGCCAACGTTAAATTTTAAGTGAGCACACACTATCAAAAAAGCAAATGAGCAAGTCAAACATTTCTTCGGAGAGTTTGATCCTGGCTCAGGACGAACGCTGGCGGCGTGCCTAATACATGCAAGTCGAGCGAATCGATGGGAGCTTGCTCCCTGAGATTAGCGGCGGACGGGTGAGTAACACGTGGGCAACCTGCCTATAAGACTGGGATAACTTCGGGAAACCGGAGCTAATACCGGATACGTTCTTTTCTCGCATGAGAGAAGATGGAAAGACGGTTTACGCTGTCACTTATAGATGGGCCCGCGGCGCATTAGCTAGTTGGTGAGGTAATGGCTCACCAAGGCGACGATGCGTAGCCGACCTGAGAGGGTGATCGGCCACACTGGGACTGAGACACGGCCCAGACTCCTACGGGAGGCAGCAGTAGGGAATCTTCCGCAATGGACGAAAGTCTGACGGAGCAACGCCGCGTGAACGAAGAAGGCCTTCGGGTCGTAAAGTTCTGTTGTTAGGGAAGAACAAGTACCAGAGTAACTGCTGGTACCTTGACGGTACCTAACCAGAAAGCCACGGCTAACTACGTGCCAGCAGCCGCGGTAATACGTAGGTGGCAAGCGTTGTCCGGAATTATTGGGCGTAAAGCGCGCGCAGGTGGTTCCTTAAGTCTGATGTGAAAGCCCACGGCTCAACCGTGGAGGGTCATTGGAAACTGGGGAACTTGAGTGCAGAAGAGGAAAGTGGAATTCCAAGTGTAGCGGTGAAATGCGTAGAGATTTGGAGGAACACCAGTGGCGAAGGCGACTTTCTGGTCTGTAACTGACACTGAGGCGCGAAAGCGTGGGGAGCAAACAGGATTAGATACCCTGGTAGTCCACGCCGTAAACGATGAGTGCTAAGTGTTAGAGGGTTTCCGCCCTTTAGTGCTGCAGCTAACGCATTAAGCACTCCGCCTGGGGAGTACGGCCGCAAGGCTGAAACTCAAAGGAATTGACGGGGGCCCGCACAAGCGGTGGAGCATGTGGTTTAATTCGAAGCAACGCGAAGAACCTTACCAGGTCTTGACATCCTCTGACAACCCTAGAGATAGGGCTTTCCCCTTCGGGGGACAGAGTGACAGGTGGTGCATGGTTGTCGTCAGCTCGTGTCGTGAGATGTTGGGTTAAGTCCCGCAACGAGCGCAACCCTTGATCTTAGTTGCCAGCATTCAGTTGGGCACTCTAAGGTGACTGCCGGTGACAAACCGGAGGAAGGTGGGGATGACGTCAAATCATCATGCCCCTTATGACCTGGGCTACACACGTGCTACAATGGATGGTACAAAGGGCTGCAAACCTGCGAAGGTAAGCGAATCCCATAAAGCCATTCTCAGTTCGGATTGCAGGCTGCAACTCGCCTGCATGAAGCCGGAATCGCTAGTAATCGCGGATCAGCATGCCGCGGTGAATACGTTCCCGGGCCTTGTACACACCGCCCGTCACACCACGAGAGTTTGTAACACCCGAAGTCGGTGAGGTAACCTTCATGGAGCCAGCCGCCTAAGGTGGGACAGATGATTGGGGTGAAGTCGTAACAAGGTAGCCGTATCGGAAGGTGCGGCTGGATCACCTCCTTTCTAAGGATAATTACGAGGCGCTTTTGTTTTGTTCAGTTTTGAATGAGTGATTCATTCAATTAAATAGCAATCCCGCGATAAGCTTGGGAAGCAGAAGCTTATTATTTATGTGAATGGGCCTATAGCTCAGCTGGTTAGAGCGCACGCCTGATAAGCGTGAGGTCGATGGTTCGAGTCCATTTAGGCCCACCATTCCATTTCCCGATACGGGGCCTTAGCTCAGCTGGGAGAGCGCCTGCCTTGCACGCAGGAGGTCAGCGGTTCGATCCCGCTAGGCTCCACCAATGAAACAATCACGTTGTGATTGGGACAGCTTGTTCCTTGAAAACTAGATAATAGATAGAAGGCAATTAATTTTTTTCAAAGCATCTGTAAGATCTTTTTTAACGGTTAAGTTAGAAAGGGCGCACGGTGGATGCCTTGGCACTAGGAGCCGATGAAGGACGGGACTAACACCGATATGCTTCGGGGAGCTGTAAGTAAGCTTTGATCCGGAGATTTCCGAATGGGGAAACCCACTGTTCGTAATGGAACAGTATCTTTACCTGAATACATAGGGTACTGAAGGCAGACCCGGGGAACTGAAACATCTAAGTACCCGGAGGAAGAGAAAGCAAACGCGATTTCCTGAGTAGCGGCGAGCGAAACGGAATTAGCCCAAACCAAGAGGCTTGCCTCTTGGGGTTGTAGGACACTCAACATGGAGTTACAAAGGAACGGGGTAAATGAAGCGACCTGGAAAGGTCCGTCGAAGAAGGTAAAAACCCTGTAGTTGAAACTTCGTTCCCTCCTGAGTGGATCCTGAGTACGGCGGGACACGAGAAATCCCGTCGGAAGCAGGGAGGACCATCTCCCAAGGCTAAATACTCCCTAGTGACCGATAGTGAACCAGTACCGTGAGGGAAAGGTGAAAAGCACCCCGGAAGGGGAGTGAAATAGATCCTGAAACCGTGTGCCTACAAGTAGTCAAAGCCCGTTAATGGGTAATGGCGTGCCTTTTGTAGAATGAACCGGCGAGTTACGATTTCATGCGAGGTTAAGTTGATGAGACGGAGCCGCAGCGAAAGCGAGTCTGAATAGGGCGAATGAGTATGAGGTCGTAGACCCGAAACCAGGTGATCTACCCATGTCCAGGGTGAAGTTCAGGTAACACTGAATGGAGGCCCGAACCCACGCACGTTGAAAAGTGCGGGGATGAGGTGTGGGTAGCGGAGAAATTCCAATCGAACCTGGAGATAGCTGGTTCTCTCCGAAATAGCTTTAGGGCTAGCCTCAAGATGAGAGTATTGGAGGTAGAGCACTGATTGGACTAGGGGCCCCCAACGGGTTACCGAATTCAGTCAAACTCCGAATGCCAAATACTTATTCTTGGGAGTCAGACTGCGAGTGATAAGATCCGTAGTCGAAAGGGAAACAGCCCAGACCACCAGCTAAGGTCCCAAAGTATACGTTAAGTGGAAAAGGATGTGGAGTTGCTTAGACAACCAGGATGTTGGCTTAGAAGCAGCCACCATTTAAAGAGTGCGTAATAGCTCACTGGTCGAGTGACTCCGCGCCGAAAATGTACCGGGGCTAAACGTATCACCGAAGCTGTGGATTGACACCGTATGGTGTCGATGGTAGGAGAGCGTTCTAAGGGCGTTGAAGTCAGACCGGAAGGACTGGTGGAGCGCTTAGAAGTGAGAATGCCGGTATGAGTAGCGAAAGAAGGGTGAGAATCCCTTCCACCGAATGCCTAAGGTTTCCTGAGGAAGGCTCGTCCGCTCAGGGTTAGTCGGGACCTAAGCCGAGGCCGAAAGGCGTAGGCGATGGACAACAGGTTGATATTCCTGTACCACCTATACATCGTTTGAACGATGGGGGGACGCAGAAGGATAGGGTAAGCGCGCTGTTGGATATGCGCGTCCAAGCAGTTAGGCCGGAAACGAGGCAAATCCCGTTTCCATTAAGGCGGAGCTGTGATGGCGAGGGAAATATAGTACCGAAGTTCCTGATTCCACGCTGCCAAGAAAAGCCTCTAGTGAGATGTAAGGTGCCCGTACCGCAAACCGACACAGGTAGGCGAGGAGAGAATCCTAAGGTGTGCGAGAGAACTCTCGTTAAGGAACTCGGCAAAATGACCCCGTAACTTCGGGAGAAGGGGTGCTTTTTAGGGTGAATAGCCCAGAAAAGCCGCAGTGAATAGGCCCAGGCGACTGTTTAGCAAAAACACAGGTCTCTGCGAAGCCGCAAGGCGAAGTATAGGGGCTGACACCTGCCCGGTGCTGGAAGGTTAAGGGGAGAGGTTAGCGCAAGCGAAGCTTTGAACCGAAGCCCCAGTAAACGGCGGCCGTAACTATAACGGTCCTAAGGTAGCGAAATTCCTTGTCGGGTAAGTTCCGACCCGCACGAAAGGTGTAACGATCTGGGCACTGTCTCAACGAGAGACTCGGTGAAATTATAGTACCTGTGAAGATGCAGGTTACCCGCGACAGGACGGAAAGACCCCGTGGAGCTTTACTGCAGCCTGATATTGAATTTTGGTACAGCTTGTACAGGATAGGTAGGAGCCTGAGAAGCCGGAGCGCCAGCTTCGGTGGAGGCGTTGGTGGGATACTACCCTGGCTGTATTGAAATTCTAACCCGCGCCCCTTATCGGGGTGGGAGACAGTGTCAGGTGGGCAGTTTGACTGGGGCGGTCGCCTCCTAAAGAGTAACGGAGGCGCCCAAAGGTTCCCTCAGAATGGTTGGAAATCATTCGTAGAGTGTAAAGGCACAAGGGAGCTTGACTGCGAGACCTACAAGTCGAGCAGGGACGAAAGTCGGGCTTAGTGATCCGGTGGTTCCGCATGGAAGGGCCATCGCTCAACGGATAAAAGCTACCCCGGGGATAACAGGCTTATCTCCCCCAAGAGTCCACATCGACGGGGAGGTTTGGCACCTCGATGTCGGCTCATCGCATCCTGGGGCTGTAGTCGGTCCCAAGGGTTGGGCTGTTCGCCCATTAAAGCGGTACGCGAGCTGGGTTCAGAACGTCGTGAGACAGTTCGGTCCCTATCCGTCGCGGGCGCAGGAAATTTGAGAGGAGCTGTCCTTAGTACGAGAGGACCGGGATGGACGCACCGCTGGTGTACCAGTTGTCTTGCCAAAGGCATAGCTGGGTAGCTACGTGCGGACGGGATAAGTGCTGAAAGCATCTAAGCATGAAGCCCCCCTCAAGATGAGATTTCCCATGGCGCAAGCTAGTAAGATCCCTGAAAGATGATCAGGTTGATAGGTCAGAGGTGGAAGCATGGTGACATGTGGAGCTGACTGATACTAATAGATCGAGGACTTAACCAACGCTTTTTAAAAAATGAAATACCTTCTTATTATCTAGTTTTGAAGGAACAACGTTCCTTTTATGTTTGGTGGCGATAGCGAAGAGGTCACACCCGTTCCCATTCCGAACACGGCAGTTAAGCTCTTCAGCGCCGATGGTAGTTGGGGGTTTCCCCCTGTGAGAGTAGGACGCCGCCAAGCCATTTAAAAAGATCAGCCATCCGGCTGGTCTTTTTTGCTTAATGCAAAGGAAAATCATTGGATATAAAGGGATTATCAATTATGGAAACTTTTATGAAGACATACACGTATTGAAATTCTTCATCATACATTGTTAAAAGCATCCCCGGGTTCTCTTAAACTATTTAAATCAATGTATGCGAACAATGGTTTTTGGGGAGAATGCAGGTATGGAGGTGGAGATGTTGGGGACAACAACAACCAAAACAACGGCAGGGGAAACGTGCGCGGTTTGTGAACAAGTAAAAGGGATGGGTATACATCTATATACGACTTTTATCTGTGAGGAATGCGAAAGGGATATGATCGGGACGGATACGAACGATCCCAAGTACCAATATTACTTAAAGAAATTAAGAAAAATCACTAATCCTGAAATATTATCATGAAAAAATAGTTTGTGGAAAGTTAAAGAATCAGAGATAAAAGAAATGTGTGTTTCTTTAGTCTCTGATTCTTTTTTTGGTACTTTAGAAGAATGCTTGGCAACATGCTCCCATGTTGCCGTATGTTCCCTCCAAACAGACTGTTCAGAGATGCATAATTGCCTTTCTGTCGGCGCAATATGAGATAAAATTGTACTTATTTGATAAAATGAAAAAATACTATGATATGAGGGAAGAGAAAAATGAATCAATCACAGACACCATTGTTCGATGCAATGAGTGCTTTTCATAAAAAAAGCTCCATATCCCTGCATGTCCCAGGGCATAAAAATGGATGGGTGTTTAATAAAAAGGGCCAAGCCTTATACAACCCCCTGCTTGGTATTGATGCCACGGAAATAAGCGGTTTAGATGACCTGCATGCTCCAGAGGGCGCCATTCTAAAGTCCGAGCAACTACTCGCTGATCTATATGGGGTAAAGCGGAGTTATTTTCTCGTTAATGGGTCAACCGTAGGCAACATTGCCATGATTCTTGCTGCCTGCAGGGAAGGTGATAAGGTCCTTGTCCAAAGAAACTGCCATAAATCAATTTTACATGGATTGATGTTAGCGAATGTACAACCGATTTTTTTGCAACCGGATTATTATGAGAAATGGGGCATTGCCGGCGGTGTGGGATCAAATTTAATTGAAGAAGCCTTGAGTGTACATCCAGATGCAAAAGCCATCATTGTTACCTATCCTAATTATTATGGAATTGGTGAAGACTTGACGGAAATGGTAAGACTCGCACATCAAAAGGGGATTCCTGTGCTGGTGGACGAGGCACATGGCGCTCATTTTCAGTTAGGAAGTCCGTTTCCCAAGTCGGCCATTTCGGCAGGGGCAGATGCCGTTGTCCATTCAGCGCATAAAACACTGCCAGCCATGACGATGGGGTCATTTCTTCATGTGAATTCATCCTTAATTGATGTCGATCAAGCATCATTCTATTTACAAATGCTTCAGTCCAGCAGTCCATCTTACCCAATTATGGGTTCGCTCGACTTGGCCAGGGCCTACTTAGCCGCTTTTACATCAGAAGATAAAAAATTCCTTATTGAAAAGATATCGGACTTCAGAGGAGAATTAGGTGCCCTGCAGACAGTAAGGGTTCTGGAGGCGCCGCCAGGCACCTTGGCAGACCCGTTAAAAGTAGTCATTCAATCAACAAATGGTTTAAGCGGATTTGAGTTACAGCAGCTATGTGAAGCCGAAGGCATTTTTACGGAGTTGGCTGATCCTGATAATTTATTAATGATTTTACCCTTATTAAAAATGGGTACCGATTTTCCTTTTCATGAAATCATACAAACTATAAAAAGTGCCACTCAAGACAGAACTGGAAACAAGGAAGCAGATCTTCGGGTCCTCTGGCCTGATGGAAGGTCAATGACAGGGCTTGAAATGCCCTACTCCGTCATGAAGCATAGCAAAGCAAGACCTGTCGAATTACGGAAAGCAGTCGGAGAGGTATCCGCCGAGATGGTCATTCCTTATCCGCCGGGCATCCCTCTAATTATGTCCGGGGAAATGATTACTCCTGAACATATATCCAATTTGCGGAGACTGCTGGAAATGGGATCAAGGTTTCATGGTGGTTCCTCCCTTTCAAACGGAGAATTAATCGTTTATGAAAGCGGGCAGACTGGTTAAAATGATATACTACATACAAAGAACCTTGGAGGTACATCGATGAAACGTGGTATTTTTATAACAATGGAAGGGCCTGAGGGTGCCGGGAAAACAACCATTACCCAAATGCTTGGCAAGGCTCTGCAACAAGAAGGCTATCAAGTTCTATTAACCCGAGAGCCAGGGGGAGTTCCCATTTCGGAGCAAATTAGGGAAGTGATCCTTAATAAAGATAATACAGCCATGGACTCGAGGACAGAGGCTTTATTATACGCAGCAGCAAGGCGTCAGCATTTAGTGGAAGTGGTCATGCCTGAGCTGGAACGAGGGGGAATTGTCCTCTGTGACCGGTTTATAGATAGCTCATTAGCCTATCAGGGTCATGCAAGGGGTTTGGATATAGAAGAAGTTTACAATATCAATAAATTTGCAATTGGAGATATGATGCCAGATGCCACGCTCTTTTTTGATATCGACCCAGAAGAGGGATTGAGACGCATCCAGTCCAATGGGGAACGGGAAGTGAACCGGCTGGATCTTGAAGCACTCGACTTTCATAAAAAAGTTTGTGAAGGGTATCAGTTCATTATAAATAGATGGAAAGAACGTTTCATTATCGTGGATGCAGGCAGGACAATAGATGAAGTCTTTGAGGAATCGAAAGCCAGCCTATTGGATTTTTTAGCGAAAGCGGGAAACTGATTATATAGGTTTCCATATTATTCAACCAATACTATTTGATATAATGTAGTTAGTAAAAATTCAGAGTAACCGGAGGATGATGAGAATGAAAATGATCATTGCTGTCGTTCAAGACAAGGATAGTCATCGCCTGCTGAATCAATTAGTGGAAAATAATTTCGGAACGACCAAGTTAGCCAGCACTGGCGGGTTTTTAAAATCAGGTAATACGACTTTTATGATTGGAACAGAGGATGAACGTGTTGACCAAGCCATCCAGATCATCAAACAGAATTGTCAGTCACGATCCCAATTAGTATCACCGGTTTCACCGATGGGCGGGAATGCCGAGTCATATGTACCTTACCCAGTGGAGATTCAAGTGGGCGGTGCGACCATTTTTGTTCTGCCGGTTGAAAACTTTTTACAATTTTAACGGTTAGTTTCAGGGAGGTCCATTATGAAAATCAACCATGATATCCCTATTAAGCTGGATAAATCGCGACAGGATGCCAAACAATTCCAAACCGGAAATGGAAGTTTCCAACAAATGGTCCAGACACAGGATCAAAAGATGCAAATCCAAACATTAAACCGTTTGATAGGCGATATCGAAGGGGCGGGTCAGCGTTTAGTAAGGTCACGTACTTTTAGGGAATTGGCAAAATATAAAGCATTGGTGAAACGGTTTGTTAAAGAAGCGGTTGAATATGGACTGGAACTGAAGCAATCAACGAGCTGGAATGAATATGGACAGAGCCGGCCATTGAAAACCGTGGAAACGATAGATGCAAAATTAGTTGAGTTAAGCGAGGAAATTCTTAATAAAGAGAAGAGTTCGCTTGAAATATTGGAAATGATAGGCGAGATTAAAGGTCTTCTGATTAATTTATATACTTAAGTGAGTTGATGGTTTTGGATAAAACATGGCAGGACATGAGTGAAATTCAGCCGCAGGTAATGACGATGCTGCAAAATAGCATAACGAAAAACAGGGTGGCTCATGCGTATTTATTTGAAGGGGAAAAAGGGACAGGCAAGCAAGAGATAAGCTATGCCTTTGCCAAAAGCTTACTATGTGAAGCCCCGACAGCAGGTTATGAGCCATGCGAACTTTGTCGGAATTGCAAACGGATTTCAAGTGGGAATCATCCTGATGTCCATTTGATAGAAAAGGACGGTCTCTCAATAAAGAAAGAGCAAATCAAGGGGCTTCAGGAAGAATTTTCGAAAAAGAGCGTAGAGGCAGATCGGAAGGTTTATATGATTGCCGATGCTGACAAAATGTCTGTGGGGGCAGCCAACAGTCTATTGAAATTTTTAGAAGAACCTTCGGCTGATACGGTAGCAATATTGATGACCGAACAGCTTCAGAGGATTCTGCCAACTATATTATCAAGGTGCCAAGTGATTTCGTTCAAGCCATTATCTCCGGAGAATGTGAAACGGAAGCTGATAGAACAGGAGTTAGAACCACAGCTGGCCTCGGTTATTGCCCACATCACACAGAATGTGGAAGCTGGAATCGAGCTTAGCCATGATGAATGGTTTGTACAAGCTCAAAAAATAGTGGTAAAATTATATGAAGTGTTAAAACTTAATTCCTTGAAGGCGATGCTGTACCTTCAGACGGATTGGTTCACACACTTTAAAGAAAGAGAACAGGTTGACAGAGGTCTTGATTTGTTACTTCTTATATATAAGGATTTATTATACATTCAGTTGGACAAAAAGGACTTCGTTGTGTTCCAAAATAAACTGAAGGAATTTGAAACTCACGCTCTTCATCTTTCCCCAAGACGCCTTGCTGAACATATGGGTTGCATTTTGGAAGCAAAAAGGAAGCTGATGTCCAACACGAATCCACAGCTGTTGATGGAACAGCTTGTGCTGAATTTGCAGGAGGGATCATGATTTGTATGATGTTGTAGGTGTCCGTTTTAAAAAGGCGGGCAAAATATACTACTTCGATCCGGGTGAATTCGCAATTCCTAAGGACGATTTTGTAATAGTGGAGACTGTCCGCGGTGTTGAATTCGGTAAAGTCGTTACAGCCCGTAAACAAGTAGATGAAAACGATGTTGTCCTGCCATTGAAAAAAGTACTTCGGGTCGCTGATGCAAAAGATAAGCTGATTGTAGACGAGAATAAGGCGGCTGCAGAAGAGGCTTACACTATATGTTGTCAAAAGGTTGTGGAACATAAGCTGGATATGAAGCTTGTTGATGTGTCATATACTTTCGACAGAAATAAAGTCGTGTTTTATTTTACAGCGGATGGTCGCGTGGATTTCCGTGATTTAGTCAAAGATTTAGCTGCCATATTCAGAACTCGCATAGAACTGCGCCAAATCGGGGTAAGGGATGAGGCAAAGATGCTTGGTGGCATCGGACCTTGTGGCAGAATGCTTTGTTGCTCCACATTTCTTGGAGATTTTGAACCGGTTTCCATCAAAATGGCGAAGGATCAGAATTTATCATTAAACCCTACAAAAATCTCAGGTTTATGCGGTCGATTGATGTGCTGTCTGAAATATGAAAATGATGAGTATGAAAGTGCGAAGGAAATGCTTCCTGATTTAGGTGAAATGATTAATACGCCTGGTGGCAAAGGCAAGGTAGTGGGGCTTAATATTCTAGAACGCGTACTTCAGATTGAACTAATCGGGCAAGAAAGAGTATTAGAGTATACTCTAGATGAGATTCTAAAAGAGGGAGCCGTTTCTATTCAAGCCACAGATTATTAAGGTGGTGGGAGAGCGTGGATAAGAAAGATATTTTTGAGTCGGTGACCAATATGGAAACCCAGATAGGCCAATTATATAAGCAGCTTGGAGAATTGAAGCAGAACTTAGCTGAAATACTTGAGGAAAATCAGTCGATCAAGCTGGAAAACGAGCATTTGCGCCATCGGTTGGGCCTTGTGGAAGTCGAAAGTGCGCCTGCTGCAGTTAAGGTCAAACAAAAAGTGAAAAACCGTACTCCAAGTGCGGAAAAGGTTATGGATATCGGGGAAGGCTATGATAACTTAGCCCGTATCTATCAAGAAGGCTTTCATATTTGCAATCTGCATTTTGGCAGTTTACGAAAAGAAGGGGATTGCCTGTTCTGTTTATCTTTTTTAAACAAGAAGTGATAATGGATAATATAAAAGATGTTCCATCTCTTTTACGTGATAGATAGACCGTTTACAATATATAGTGATTCGGGGTCTGACGCATACTATGAGTCAGGCCCCTTTTTGTACGACAGTAACATAGAAGCATGGTCCCTAAACATGCTTTTTCCATACATGGTTAGGAGGGTAACAGCAATGGTAGAACTTAATGGAGATGAGCGCCTGGATTATCTTTTGGCTGAGAATTTAAGGATCATTCAGAGCCCATCGGTGTTCTCTTTTTCATTAGATGCCGTTTTATTATCAAGGTTCGTGAATGTACCGATCCAAAAAGGGAAAATCGTCGATCTTTGCTCAGGCAATGGGGTCATACCTTTGCTGCTGAGTACAAGAACGAAAGGGACAATTACCGGTGTTGAAATTCAAGAGCGGTTATATGACATGGCCCAGAGGAGCATGGACTATAATGGCGTAACCTCCCAAATCGAGATGATTCATGGAGATATAAAAGAAATTCCAAAGCAGATAGGGTATAGCAAATATGACGTCGTTACTTGCAATCCACCCTATTTCCCGACGCCATCCATGGAGGAAATTAACAAAAATGAGCACTTTGCAATTGCCCGACATGAAATCATGTGTAATCTTGAGGATGTCATGCGTGTTTCAAGCCAATTGCTGCGTCAAGGTGGGAAAGCCGCATTCGTTCATAGACCGGGCCGTCTGATGGATATCCTGCATTTCATGAGGATGTACAGAATTGAACCGAAGCGACTGCAATTCGTTTATCCTAAGAGTTCAAAAGAAGCGAATACGATTCTTATAGAAGGGATAAAGGACGGCAACCCTGATTTGAAGATTCTTCCCCCGCTTGTTGTATATAATGATCAAAATGAGTATAATCCCGAAATCAGAAGGATTCTATATGGAGAGGAATAAGCATTATTTTTATGTTTTAAAGTGCAGGGACGGCAGTTATTATGCTGGGTATACCAATGATCTGCACCGTAGGATTGATGTTCATAATCAAGGCAGGGGCGCTAAGTATACACGTGGCCGGACACCGGTTGAACTGATTTATCATGAAATATTCGAAACACGGACATTGGCCATGCAGGCTGAATATAAATTTAAGCAATTAACAAGAAAACAAAAGGAAAAGTGGATGGCAAAGGAGGATACATGATATGTGGCAGCAAAAGAGTTTTGAAAAAGAAGGATTGGAGCCGGCTCTATATCTGGTTCCTACACCGATAGGAAACCTTGAGGATATGAGTTTCCGGGCTTTAAGAATCTTAAAGGAAGCGGATGTAATTGCTGCTGAGGACACGCGAAATACGAAGAAATTATGCAACTACTTTGAAATTTCGACACCTATCGTCAGCTACCATGAACATAATAAGGAATATAGCGGGAAGCAAATGCTTGAGAGGCTTCGATCTGGAGAGGTCATCGCATTGGTAAGTGATGCTGGCTTGCCGACGATATCCGACCCGGGATATGAACTGGTCAAAGATGCCATTGCCGAACAGTTTAAAGTCATTCCGTTGCCGGGGGCAAATGCTGCATTAACTGCATTGATCGCATCTGGACTGGTTCCCCAGCCTTTTTACTTCTATGGTTTTCTGCAACGGGGAGCAAAAGAAAAAAAGCAGGAACTGGAAAAATTAAAAAAAATGGAATCAACTTGGATCGTTTATGAATCGCCACATCGATTGAAAGAAACATTGAAACATATGCATGAAATTTTAGGTGACCGTCGTATAGTATTATGCCGGGAGTTAACCAAGAAATTTGAAGAGTTCATTCGAGGGACTGTGAGTGAGGCCTTGACATGGGCGGTGGAATCCGAAATTCGCGGTGAGTTCTGTTTAATAATAGAAGGCGGGCAATGGTCGGAGGATGAATCGGAAGAGGCTTGGTGGATGGACCTTGATATCGTCGGCCATGTTAATCATTATATAGAAACCAAGCAGTTCACTTCAAAGGACGCAATCAAGCAGGTCGCAAAAGATCGCAATATGCAAAAACGCGATGTTTATCAAGCGTTTCACATAGATATACAAGAATAATGAGCATAAAAAAACTTCCGAAGAACGGAAGTTTTTTTATCATTTATTTAGAAGCAGTGAAGTTTTGTTGAATTTCTTGAATAAGTAATTCTGCACCTTCACGACTAAGAATCAATTTGCCATTGGCAAGTGTAAGGTTGTTATCGGAAACTTCACCTGTAACTTGGCAAGTCATGTTTGGTTTGTATTTTTTCAAGATGATGCGCTCATCATCCACATAGATTTCAAGAGCGTCTTTCTCAGCGATACCCAATGTACGACGAAGTTCGATTGGAATAACCACCCGGCCTAACTCATCAACTTTACGAACAATACCTGTAGATTTCATTTAAAAAATTCTCCTCTCAGTTACAATCTAGTACCCTATTTCTATTTTTTTCGCCATTATTCGACAAATTTTTTTATAAATTTATAATACCAGCCATTCCCAAATTCGTCAATGATTTATTTTCATTTTTTTGTAAGAAATAGCAGGGTCCACTTCGTGTAACAAAATGGCTTTTAAAGAGAAAAAATCGGTTATGCCTTTAAAAGTAAAGAAATTCAGGATACAAAGAACTGCTCACTTCACCACATTTCGACAAAGTATGCATATGAAAACATACTTCCCTATTATATGATTAAATATATTTTAGTTTCAAAACAAAAGTTCTGAATTAAGGATAATTTTCTGAAAAAGTTTGCGAATATGTGAGTTGTTGCACAAAAAAGGAAATTTAGGTATATTTTGTTCAGGTAAGAGGTAATGCTGACAGAAGGGAAGTACCCTTATTTTTAAGTTGAGTCTACTTATTATTTTTTTATTCTATTAACATGATGATTAGATTAGTGATTATTGTCGCACAGAATTGTATATAGCGTTAAAATAGAGATAATAGCTTAAATATATTCTTTTGGCTTGGGCCAGTCCCATAGCCGGTTTTTCAAATGATGAGGAGGGAACGAAGTGCAAGATAAATTAAAAACATTCTATATCACGACACCCATATATTATCCGAGTGGCAATTTACATATAGGGCATGCGTATACGACAGTGGCAGGGGATGCCATGGCTCGTTATAAAAGGATGCGTGGCTTCGATGTCATGTATTTAACAGGAACTGATGAACATGGCCAAAAAATCCAGCGTAAAGCGGCTGAGGAAGGAATCACTCCACAGCAATATGTAGATAATATCGTATCAGGGATCAAAGAACTCTGGGAAAAGCTTGATATTTCATATGATGATTTCATCAGGACGACGGAAGATCGCCATAAAGAGGTCGTAGCCAAGATTTTCAAAAGGTTATTGGACCAGGGTGATATATATTTAGACCAATATGAAGGATTATATTGTACACCTTGCGAATCTTTCTTCACGGAACGTCAAGTCGAAGAGAGCAATGGAAACTGTCCTGATTGCGGCAGGCCTGTCGAAAAGGTGAAAGAGGAATCTTATTTCTTTAAGATGAGTAAATATGCGGATCGGTTACTTAAGTTTTATGAGGAAAACCCGGATTTCATTCAGCCGGAATCCCGCAAAAACGAAATGATCAATAACTTCATCAAGCCTGGATTGGAAGATCTGGCCGTTTCACGTACTACTTTCGATTGGGGCATCAAGGTGCCGGGAGATCCAAAGCATGTCATTTATGTATGGATTGATGCTCTGACCAATTATATAACGGCATTAGGGTATGGAACGGACAATGATTCTAAATACTTGAATTATTGGCCGGCCGATGTACATCTGGTCGGAAAGGAAATCGTTCGTTTCCATACAATTTATTGGCCGATCATGTTAATGGCTCTTGACGTGCCGCTTCCAAAGAAAGTCTTCGCCCACGGATGGCTTCTCATGAAAGATGGTAAAATGTCCAAATCAAAAGGAAATGTAGTGGATCCCGTTACATTGATCGATCGTTACGGGTTGGATTCTTTACGCTACTATTTATTGCGTGAAGTACCATTTGGTTCCGATGGGGTATTTACACCGGAAGGGTTTGTGGAACGAATCAATTTTGACCTGGCCAATGATTTAGGGAATTTATTAAATCGAACAGTTGCAATGGTCAATAAATATTTTGATGGTGTGATTCCAAATTATGAAGGATCCAATGGTGAATTCGAAAAAGCTTTGCTTGAAATGAACCAAGAAACGGTTGGCAAGTATGAGGAAGCAATGGAAAATATGGAATTTTCAGTTGCACTGACATCCATTTGGCAACTCGTGAGCAGAACTAATAAATTCATTGATGAGACCCAGCCATGGACTCTTGCTAAAGATGAATCCAAGAAAGAAGACCTTGCCAGTGTCATGGTTCATTTGGCGGAATCATTACGCAGGACGGCAATCCTTTTGAAACCGTTCTTGACGCAAACACCGGAAAAGATCTTTGCTCAGCTTAGCATCAAAGATGATGTGTTAAAATCCTGGGACAGTTTAGCGGAGTTCGGTCAAATTCCTGCTGAAACAAAAGTCTTGAAGGGAGACCCGATCTTCCCTCGTTTGGATATGGAAGAGGAAGTTTTATATATTAAAGAACAAATGCAGGGGGATGCCCCTAAGGCCGAGGAAAAAGTGGAAGAGACGATTCCCGAGGTTGATGAAATCACTATTGATGACTTTACAAAAGTGGAGCTGCGTGTTGCTGAGGTAATGGCAGTTGAGCCTGTAAAGAAGGCGGATAAGCTTCTTAAACTTCAGCTTGATTTGGGTTATGAGAAACGGCAAGTCGTATCAGGCATTGCACAGCACTATAAACCAGAAGATTTAGTAGGCAAAAAAGTGATATGCGTCACGAATTTGAAACCTGTTAAACTTCGTGGCGAGCTCTCTCAAGGAATGATTTTGGCGGGAAGCCAGGATGATGTGCTCTCAGTCGCTACAATAGATTCATCGATTCCAAATGGTTCAAAAGTGAAATAAACGGATGAAAACATAAAGGTGTTTCATATGAAACATTTTTATGTTTTTTTCTTTATGCTTTTGGAAAAAGTAACGTAATATAGGTTTAGTTTTTGGTTCTACATTTATTAATTGGGCATACAGCCTCTTTTGTAATCAGTTTGTTACCTAAATGTGAAACATAAAACTTTCATTTTTTTATAAAATAGTGCTAGAAAGGAAGAAAAATAATGTTATTTGACACACATGTACATGTTAATGCGGAACAATTCAACGAGGATCTCGAAGACGTAATAGAAAGAGCTAAGGAAGCAGGGGTCGATAATATGGTAGTCGTTGGTTTTGACCGGCCTACCATTATAAGGGCAATGGAATTAATAGAAACTTATGATTTCATGTATGCCGCAGTCGGATGGCATCCTGTGGATGCTATAGATATGACGGAAGACGACTTACAATGGATCGAGGAATTATCCAATCATCCAAAGGTTGTGGCCATTGGGGAGATGGGCCTGGATTATCATTGGGATAAATCTCCGAAAGATGTTCAAATGGAGGTGTTCAGGAAGCAGATTCGATTGGCAAAAAAGGTGGGGCTGCCCATTATCATCCATAATCGGGAAGCGACCGCGGATATCGTGAACATACTGAAGGAAGAAGAGGCATCAAGGGTTGGGGGCATCATGCATTGCTTTAGCGGAAGTGCAGAAACGGCTTTGGATTGCATCAATATGAATTTTTATATTTCATTGGGAGGCCCTGTGACCTTCAAGAATGCAAAAAAACCAAAGGAAGTGGCAGCAGCCGTACCTTTAGACCGTTTACTGATTGAGACCGATTGTCCATACTTGGCTCCCCATCCTTATAGAGGGAAGCGTAATGAACCTTCATATGTGAAACTTGTCGCTGAACAAATTGCAGAAATCAAACAACTTACAATAGAGGAAGTTTCCCAGGCAACAACGGAGAATGCCAAGAAATTATTCGGCATTAACTGACATTTTTTTTTACAATATCTCCCGGGGTTTGCTAGCTAAAATCGCAATTTTTTAAGGTTTCTACAAATTTCACTCCAACTATAGGCTTATTATGTCGAGAAGTCGCCCTTTCCTTTTCATTATGGAATATGCATAATAGGTAGTAATTTCCTGAATGAGAAGTGAATGGGTTGACAGCTTGATAACTAAGTCTATATAATCACCGGGAGGAAGGAGGAGTTTTTCATTCTATTAAAAACTATGAAAAACCTTATTCCCAAACCTTTTGGGAAGAAGAGAATGGCAATGGCCATTTGCAGTGCTATTCTTGTTTCTACAGCATTGGGAATACTTATATATCAAGGAACAAAGGATACAGTAACAATCATGCTAGATGGAAAAAAAGAGGTAGTGCGTACACACGCGGCTACTGTAAATGATATGTTGGAAGATTTAGAGATTAACGTTCAAGCCGCAGATTATGTCCACCCATCAAGAACCACAAAGGTTGATGGTGATTTGGAGGTGGTTTGGAAGCCTGCACAAAAAATCGTCATGGTACAGGATGGTAAGAAGAAGGGAGTCTGGTCCACCGCAGATACGGTAGATGAACTTTTAAAAGACCAAAACCTAAGTGTGAAGGAACAGGATAAGATCACCCCTTCAAAAAGTACGAAACTGAAAGCGAATATGGAAGTTGCCATAGACAAAGCCTTTTCACTGAAATTAGTGGTGGGTGGAGACGAAAAGCAGGTATGGTCAACTTCGACTACTGTCGCTGACTTTTTAAAGCAACAAGGAGTAAAACTCAATGATTTGGATCGAGTTGAGCCAGAATTAACCGAAAAAGTTAAAGCTGAGAATACGGTAAACGTAGTTCGAATTGAAAAAGTCACCGATGTAGTGGAAGAACCAGTTGACTTTGCTGTCATAACTAAAAAAGATGACTCCTTATCAAAAGGGAAAGAGAAAATTGTCAAAGAAGGAAAAGACGGACTCGTTTCCAAGAAATATGAAGTTGTTAAAGAAAATGGCAAAGAGGTCAAAAGAGAATTACTTTCAGAAAAAGTAGTTAATAAAAAGCAGGATAAAGTTGTAACGGTCGGAACTCGAACGACTGTTGCGCAGGCATCACGGGGAGTAACTAACGTTAGTTCTTCAAGTGGAAAAGAAATATACGTATCTTCAACAGCTTATACTGCCAGTTGTAAGGGCTGTTCCGGAGTCACGTCCACAGGAGTAGATCTAAAGAGTAATCCGGGTGCGAAAATCATTGCTGTCGATCCAAGCGTGATTCCCATGGGGTCGAAAGTATATGTAGAGGGATATGGCTATGCTGTAGCAGCTGATAAAGGCGGAGCAATAAAGGGAAATAGGATTGACGTCTTCTTTTCTTCAAAAAATGATGCCTATCGCTGGGGTGTAAAGAGAGTAAAGATTCGCGTATTGGACTAATAAGGTTTCTCTCGCAGGAGATGAATTCGTCTCCTGTTTTTTGCGTTTTATTTTCCATTTGTTGAAAAACCCCATGTAAAACTGTTTTAATAAGATAGACGTCTCGCCATTCCATAAGATTTCAATATATGCGTGTAAACTTTCATAAATGATCTAGACTGGATTCTCTACCCAAAAAAGTTTTTTACGGGGGATCGGTTACGTTTATCCAAGAGCTAATCAAAGCGCTTGCGCTTTTCTGTATGGAGGAAACCATGAAAAAGATTAAAGAAATTATTGTTGTAGAAGGAAAAGACGATACGGTGGCGATAAAAAGGGCTGTTAATGCTGATACAATAGAAACCAACGGATCAGCGGTGAATGAGTCCTGTATTGAACAGGTGAGGCTTGCACAAAAGACACGTGGAGCCATCATTTTCACTGACCCTGATTTTCCTGGTCAAAAAATCAGGAATATCATTTCAGAACAAGTAAAAGGGTGTAAACACGCTTTTTTAACGAAGAAGGAAGCCCTTCCTAAGTCAGGTAGAGGAATTGGTGTGGAGCATGCTTCTCCTGAGGCAATTCGTAATGCTTTAAAGGATGCCCAAATAATGGACGAAGAGGCTTCGGAAGAGATTTCACAGCAGGATTTAATAGATGCAGGTTTAATCGGGGGATCCGGTGCCAAGGAACGAAGGGGAAAACTTGGATCTATGTTAAAAATCGGGTTTACCAATGGTAAACAGTTATATAAGAGACTAAAAATGTTCCAAATATCAACTGAGGCTTTTGAGAAAGCGATGGTACAGATAATTCAGGAGGAAAAAAATGAATAAGGATATTGCAACCCCTGTCAGAACGAAAGAAATATTAAAGAAGTACGGATTCTCCTTTAAAAAGAGCTTAGGCCAAAACTTTTTAATCGATACGAATATCTTGAAACGTATTGTCGAACATGCCAATTTGACAGAGGAAAGCGGCGCCATCGAAATTGGGCCGGGAATCGGGGCATTGACGGAACAACTGGCGAAAAGCAGCAAAAAGGTTGCGGCCTTTGAGATTGATCAGCGTCTACTGCCCATCTTATCGGATACACTGTCTCCTTATAACAATGTAAACATCATTCACGGGGATGTTCTTAAGGCTGATGTCAAGAAGGTCATCGAGGATGAATTTGCTGGATTCTCGGACTTGATGGTTGTTGCAAACCTGCCATACTATGTCACGACGCCGATCATTTTAAAGCTATTGTCCGAGGACTTGCCCATTAGAGGCATCGTGTGCATGCTGCAAAAAGAAGTGGCTGACCGAATTGCCGCAAAACCTGGGACAAAGGAATATGGTTCTTTATCCATTGCCATTCAATATTATACAGAAGCCGAAACAGTGATGATCGTACCAAAAACGGTATTCATGCCTCAGCCTAATGTTGATTCAGCTGTAATCCGCCTTACTAGGCGCGTGAAGCCAATCGTCGAGGTCCTGGATGAGGATTTCCTATTCACTGTGACCCGGGCGTGCTTTGCACAGCGTCGGAAAACGATTTTAAATAACTTAACCAGTCAGATGCCAGATGGTAAATCGAAAAAGGAACACATACTTGCCGCTCTCGAAGCCGCGGAAGTGGATCCTTCCAGACGGGGCGAAACACTGAGCATCAAAGAATTTGGCCGCTTAAGTGATGCGTTATTGCCGAATTTCAAATAAAGAAAACGTGAAAGATTCAAGTCGGAATGGGGTCACTCCCAGCTTCCGGCTTTTTTTATTTTGAAATTGGCCCATCATGATGGAACATACCCGAAAATGTAACCAATATCCACCTTTCACCATTCAAGATTGGTTCGCATAACTTAAGAATGAAAATAAACTAGGGCGGGCTGAAAATAAGTCTTCTCATGGGGTGGGGCCATGAATATTCAAATAAACGATATTGTTGGTCGGGTTTCTTATAAATGCGACGTGTTGTTCCGGGTAATTGATATCCGTGATATTGACGGAAGGCGTGAAGCTATTCTTTATGGGGAAGATATCCGACTGATTGCAGATGCACCTTTTCAAGATTTAATGATTATTAATGATAATGAAAGAAATGATCGACAAAGGTCGAATGAAGTACTACAAGAACAATCTGACCGCTTATTAACGCAAGATCTAGAGCTGCAACAACAAAAAAACGGCTATCAATCCAGTAATGGCTATCGGTATAGCGGTGAATATTTCCAAATACCAGGGAGGGTGCTCCATGTTGATGGGGATGCATCTTACTTGAGGAAATGCATGGATCTATATCAGAAATTCGGTATTCCGGTCAATGGCATCTATTGCAATGAAAAGGAAATGCCCCAAAGGATCGGGGGGTTGCTGGATCATTATCGGCCGGACATTCTTGTTGTCACCGGTCATGATGCCTATTCAAAATCAAAAGGACCGATGTCCGATATTAATGCTTACCGTCACTCAAAGGATTTTGTACAGACAGTTAGAGAAGCGCGAAGGAGGGTTTCTCATTTAGACCAACTGATTATATTTGCCGGGGCTTGTCAGTCGCATTTTGAATCGCTGATCCAAGCGGGGGCAAATTTCGCAAGTTCTCCTTCCCGTGTTAATATACATGCTCTTGATCCGGTTTATATCGTCGGAAAGATAAGCTTTACGCCATTTTCCGATCATATTCATGTATGGGATGTCCTTCGGAATACATTAACGGGAGAGAAGGGGCTGGGGGGAATTGAGACAAAAGGGGTGTTACGGACCGGGTTGCCTTTCAAGCCATTTCAGGAAGAATGAACGAGCTGCATTTTGAAAGAATGCAGCTTGCTTTTGGTAGGGGGAGAATTCGGATATCCTCACAAAAAAATGGGTTATTTGTAGAGCAATGTTCATAGGCAATGATTTAATTACGAAAATTCGGCTTAATAAATAATGGAATAGTTCGTTTACATAATTTTTCATTTCCCAGGATATAATAAAATTGTTCGCGATTTTGCCGAATTTCAGATAAAAATATATTGACTACATTTTTAAGTGCTGATATAATTTATTATTTTGTTTGCGTATATTTGTAAATTGTGATATACTTAACTTAGTGAGGTGGACCGAAAATGCCAAAAACTCTAGCTGATATTAAAACTGCACTTGATTCAAACCTGGGTAAAAGATTGCTCTTAAAAGCAAACGGTGGAAGAAGAAAGACTGTAGAACGATTTGGAACTTTGGCGGAAACTTATCCGGCTGTTTTTGTAATTGAGCTCGACCAAGATGAAAATGCGTTTGAAAGAGTATCTTACAGCTATGCGGATGTTTTAACGGAAACCGTAGAACTAACATTTTTAAACAAACAACAAGAGATGTAACTTAGACGAGGCAGCTAACAATTTTGTTTGCTGCTTTTTGTTTTGCATAAAATATCCTGTGAGTCCCAATAAAGGCTTAAAAAGGATGTAATGAAATAGCGTATGTTGCAAACACTAGGCATGTGACGGCATGTGAAAGGGGTTGCTTCGCTTGAGCAGGAAAAAAGGGATTATGTCAAATGATCTTAAAGAGGAATTGGCTAAGGAACTTGGATTTTACGATGTTGTCCAGAAAGAAGGCTGGGGAGGAATCCGGGCCAGGGACGCAGGAAACATGGTAAAACTTGCTATCGAAAAAGCACAACGTCAATTGGTGAACAAAGAGTAAGATAAAACACTTAATTGTATCATGCCGTCATGTTGATGGAAGCCGGACTCTTTATACAATGTATAGCTCTATTCATTTTTGCTTACATTGTAGTTAAGGAGTCTGGTTTTTTTATGTATCGGTGAATGCTATATGGATATGTAGCAAGTCTTTTGGGATGCAGGAAGTGGCTGCTCCCCAATGTGCCTACATGTGTCTATTCTCCTCTAAGGGCCAATCTTAGCTTCATTACATTGAAATTACGATGAAAAAACCTTTAGAATATAAACAAATATGATAGAATAGGACAAGAACTTTTAAGAACGTTAAAGTAGGTGGACATATTGAAGCTTATGGAAAAAGCCCCGGCTAAAATTAATTTGGCTTTGGATGTGCTTTTCAAACGGCCTGATGGGTATCATGAGGTGGAAATGATCATGACGACAGTCGACCTTGCCGATAGAATTGAACTAAAGGAAATAAAGGGAAATCATATTCAAATTCTATCCCATAATCGATTTGTTCCGGATGATCATCGGAATTTGGCTTATCAAGCTGCATTTATTCTAAAGGAACGTTTTGGAATCAATAAAGGTGTTTCCATAACTATAGAGAAAAATATACCTGTAGCCGCAGGACTTGCTGGTGGCAGCAGTGATGCCGCAGCAACTTTAAGAGGCTTAAATAGACTGTGGAAGCTTGGTCTTTCCATGGATGAACTTGCGGAAATCGGAGCTGAAATTGGTTCTGATGTTTCATTTTGTGTATATGGAGGTACGGCATTGGCCAGAGGGCGCGGGGAAAAAATCACGCATCTTCCTGCACCGCCAAAGTGCTGGGTCATCTTGGCCAAACCGACGATCGGCGTTTCGACTGCCGATATATACAAAAGGCTCCAAACTTCAAAAATGGAGCATCCGGATGTACCTGGAATGATTTCGGCTATTATGGAAAACAATTATCACGATGTATGTGAAGGGTTGGGGAATGTTCTTGAACAAGTGACATTGCAGTTATACCCGGAGGTTGCGAACATTAAAGATCAAATGAAGACATTTGGAGCAGATTCGGTCTTGATGAGCGGAAGCGGTCCGACCGTTTTTGGTTTGGTGGAACATGATTCGCGCATGCAGAGGATTTACAATGGTCTTCGCGGATTCTGTGATCAGGTCTATGCGGTCCGTTTGTTGGGTGATCGAAACAATCTTGAATAGAAACGTACATTAGTGGTATAGTTGCAATATAATATTCGGAATTCACAAAGGGGGTGTCTCAATGAAATTTCGTCGCAGCGAGAGGCTAGTCGATATGACCAATTATTTATTAGAACATCCAGGGGAATTAGTTTCGCTGACTTATTTTGCTGAAAGATATAGTTCGGCAAAGTCCTCGATCAGTGAAGATTTGACCATCATCAAAGATACCTTTGAACAACGGGGAATAGGTTCTTTAACAACCGTTCCAGGTGCGGCCGGTGGAGTGAAATATATTGTTTCCATCAAGGAAGAAGAGGTCAATGCCTTCATTGACGGATTATGCGATACGATCGCTAGTCCCGAAAGGCTACTTCCTGGCGGTTATCTATATATGACAGACATATTAGGACATCCGCAAACCGTGAATAAGGTTGGAAGGATAATCGCTTCAATGTATGCCAAGAAAAATGTCTCAGTCATCATGACGATGGCAACCAAAGGGATATCATTAGCATACGCCGTGGCAAATTATTTGAATGTTCCAGTTGTCATTGTAAGTAGGAATAATAAAGTAACGGAAGGTTCTACAGTGAGCATCAATTATGTTTCTGGCTCTTCAAAGAGGATCCAGACTATGGTACTCTCTAAGAGAAGCTTGGTTGAGGGTTCGAATGTATTGATTGTAGACGATTTCATGAAGGCTGGGGGTACCATTAACGGTATGGTCAGTCTATTGGATGAATTTAAGGCAACAGTTGCCGGAATTGCGGTGCTGGTCGAATCCGAACATACGGAGGAGTGCCTTGTCGAGGACTATGTTTCTTTAATCAAGTTGACACAGGTGGTCGAAAGAGACAAGAAAATCAAGGTCAGCCGTGGGAATTATTTTACGAAAAAGGAATAGGGGGAATGATTTCATGAAAACGATACATACTGATGAAGCACCGGCAGCGATCGGACCATATTCACAAGGCGTGATCGTGGATACGTTATTTTTCAGTTCTGGACAGATCCCGCTTACTGCTTCTGGTGAAATGGTGACAGGGGATGTCAAGGAACAAACACACCAGGTCTTTAAGAATCTCCAAGCCGTATTGAAAGAAGCTGGGGCTTCATTGGAAACTGTCATTAAAGCTACAGTATTCATTAAAAGTATGGACGATTTCGGTTCGATTAATGAAATATACGGAGAATATTTTTCTGCTCACAAACCTGCCCGCTCTTGTGTAGAGGTTGCTCGCCTTCCTAAAGATGCACTAGTGGAAATAGAAGTGGTAGCGCTCGTTAAATAAACGGGCGTTTTTTTTTATTTTTCAGGGCATTCGTAATGGGTAATTTCCCTGTAATATATGGGTGATTTTTAATGTTTTTAAAAACTAGGCTGAATTTTCTAAAAAAATTACAGATAATAGAAGGAGTTCACGTTTTTTTGTTGAATATGTACTTTAAGTTTTAACAACAACAAAAAGGGATGGTGAGCTTAAATGGAAGTAACTGACGTAAGATTACGCCGTGTGAATACGGATGGTCGTATGAGAGCTATCGCATCAATTACACTGGATAATGAATTTGTGGTTCATGATATTCGTGTGATCGACGGAAACAATGGTTTATTTGTAGCAATGCCAAGTAAACGAACTCCAGATGGAGAATTCCGGGATATCGCTCATCCAATCAATTCCTCGACACGCGGGAAAATTCAAGAAGCTGTCTTGACAGAATATCATCGATTGGGAGAACTTGAAACTGAATTAGAGGAAGCTGGAGCAGGTGCTTCTTAAAATAACCTTACTTTTAAACTTTAAATTTATAATTCGTGCATCTAGAGCCTACTTCATAAGTAGTGCTCTTTTTTATTTATTCAAAAACAGATAAGTTTAGAACTCATCCGCTCATCATACAGATATTTGCTGTAAAACTTACGGTGTTATCTAAAGTTTAAGTACCCATCCTTTTTATTTTTAAAACCTTTTTGATCAACCGGAAATTGAAATTCCTGTAAGGGGATCTCTCTAATGACATGAATCGGTAACCTGATCTCGGAATGGGAGTTAACAACGGGTGCAGTGCTGCCAGGTGGCTTGTACATAGGGCATGGCGCGGTCGTGGCAGAGTTTTGGGATAAAGGGGAGGAGACATGTTTCTGTACATTGACCGGGCATATATCATTCATTTCATGATGTCAAATAATGCTCCAAGTCCCAATGCTGACATTTGTAAGCTGTCGGATAACGGAAATTTTTCACCCGTTTGGTTGACAATTATATGTACTTTTAATTGTTACCTTGAAAAGAATCACTATTTGAGATAATATTTTTAGTGGATAAAAAGGTGAAAATGGAGGCCTGTTATGAGTAATCGCTATGCAATAATATTGGCCGCTGGGCAAGGTACTAGGATGAAATCTAAGCTTTATAAGGTTTTGCACCCTGTTTGCGGGAAACCAATGGTACAACATGTTATCGATCAAGTCAATCAACTTCAAATAGAAGATATTGTAACAGTCATCGGCCATGGTGCTGAAAAGGTTCAAGAGCAACTTGGTGATTCATGCAAGTATGCCTTACAAGAACAGCAATTAGGTACGGCACATGCTGTAATGCAAGCGGAAAGCGTTTTATCCGCAAAAAGTGGCACGACCCTTGTTATTTGCGGTGATACGCCTCTGATTAAAGCGGAAACAATGAAAGAGCTTATAGCCTTACATGAGCAAAGTCAGGCGAAAGCTACAATCTTAACAGCATATGCAGATAACCCTGCTGGCTATGGAAGGGTCCTCCGCGGTGAAGGCGGACTTGTAGAAAAAATCGTCGAGCATAAGGATGCTTCGGAAGAAGAAAGATATGTTAAGGAAATAAATACCGGTACATATTGCTTCGACAACCAAGCATTATTCAGCGCGCTGCAAAAGGTTTCGAATGAAAATGTCCAGGGAGAATATTACTTACCGGATGTTATTGAAATCTTAAAAGAAGAAGGCGAAGTGGTGACGGCTTTCCAATCCAGTGAATTCGAGGAGACATTGGGTGTGAATGACCGTGTGGCTTTATCGCAGGCTGAGCAAATTTTACGGAAACGCATCAATGAAAAGCATATGAGGAACGGTGTAACGATCATCGACCCGCTAACAACTTTCATTGAAGCGGATGTACAAATCGGACAGGATACAGTCATTAACCCTGGGTCATTCATTAAAGGAAAAAGTATCATCGGGCAGGACTGCTTGATTGGCCCGAATACGGAAATCAGTAATTGTGAAATTGGTGATGGAACGGAAGTCCTCCAATCGGTTGTGCACGAAAGCAGTATTGGAAGTTTTGTTAAAATCGGTCCATTCGCACATGTTAGACCTCAATCAGATATTAAGGATTCCGTTAAGATCGGTAATTTTGTCGAAATTAAAAAGACCGTTTTTGGCAAAGGAAGCAAGGCCTCACATTTGAGTTATATTGGTGATGCAGAGGTTGGGGAGAATGTTAATATAGGCTGTGGATCTATTACCGTGAATTACGACGGGAAAAATAAATATTTGACGAAGATTGAAGACAATGTCTTCATAGGCTGCAATTCTAATCTGGTTGCACCTGTGACAGTAGGAGAAGGGGCATATGTAGCTGCTGGTTCAACCATCACGCAAGATGTACCGCAGCAAGCCCTATCCGTTGCCCGGGCTCGTCAAGTTAACAAAGAAGATTATGTCAAGAATTTGAAATTTAATAAATAACCGACGGAGGTCATCATGTCAAATCAGTATTTAGATCCTAATTTAAAAGTATTCTCTTTAAATTCAAACTTCGATTTAGCTCAGGAAATTGCTGCAGCAATCGGTGTTGAACTTGGAAAATGTAGCGTAACAAGTTTCAGTGACGGTGAAGTTCAAATTAATATTGAAGAAAGTATCCGTGGCTGTGATGTATTCGTAATCCAATCAACAAGCCAACCAGTCAATGAAAATTTAATGGAACTTTTAATTATGATCGATGCTCTTAAACGTGCTTCAGCTAAAACGATCAATATTGTAATGCCATATTACGGTTATGCCCGCCAAGATCGCAAAGCGCGTGCGCGTGAACCAATTACAGCTAAACTTGTCGCAAATCTTTTAGAAACGGCTGGTGCCCACCGTGTAATCACATTAGATCTTCACGCACCTCAAATTCAAGGTTTCTTCGATATTCTGATCGATCACCTTGTTGCCGTTCCGATTTTAGCTGATTTCTTCAAGGAAAAAGATTTAAGTGATATCGTCATCGTTTCCCCGGATCATGGTGGTGTAACACGTGCCCGTAAAATGGCCGATCGCCTAAAAGCACCGATCGCCATTATCGATAAGCGCCGTCCAAGACCGAACGTGGCTGAAGTCATGAACATCATTGGTAATATTGAAGGGAAGACAGCAATACTGATTGATGACATCATCGATACTGCAGGAACTATTACATTAGCGGCCAATGCCCTTGTGGAGAATGGTGCTAAAGCAGTGTACGCTTGTTGTACACACCCAGTCCTTTCAGGTCCTGCCATCGAAAGGATTCAAAATTCAACGATCAAGGAATTGGTCGTGACTAACTCGATTGCCCTATCTGAAGATAAGAAAATCGATAAAATTGTTGGTCTTTCTGTAGCACCTTTGATTGCAGAGGCAATCATTCGTGTGCATGAGGAACAATCAGTCAGTACATTATTCGATTGATAACAAAATAAAACGAAAACACGGCGGGCCTTTTCGGGCTCGCCGTGTTTTTGTTTAAAAGTTTCAGAAAATATTTAATTCTTAGTTGACAGATGAGAATAGTAATAATAAAATAACCATACAAAATACAATTCATATTCATGGAATGAAAAACTATGAAAGTTAATACTGGTTAACGCCGATCGGACTACCGAAGGCTCCTTTTCACTTACCATTGAACATTAGGCATCTTTTTGCCCTATTGTCCTATTGGTAAAGAAAAGGAGCCTTTTATTTTTATATAAATAGTTTAAGAAGGGTGTGCAGAATATGAAGAAAAAACGAAAGATATGGCTGCTGTCCATCTTCAGCATCATCATGCTGATAGTAAGTGCATGCGGGCAGGAAAAGAACAGTTCCACAATTGCTGATGCAAAAGAATCGGATAAGACCATTCGAATCGGTTATCAAAAATTCGGGACATTAAATATTTTAAAATCAAAAGGGGAGCTGGAAACACATTTAAAGGAAGTGGGATATACAGTCGATTGGACTGAATTCCCTGCAGGACCTCAGCTGCTTGAAGCCTTGAATGTCGGCAGTATTGATTTTGGGCACACAGGGGAGGCACCGCCGATATTTGCACAAGCAGCCAATGCTCCGCTTGTCTATATTGCCAATCAGCCGGCAAACCCATCAGGAGAGGCTATAGTTGTACAAAAGGATTCACCCATTAAAAATGTGAAAGATTTAAAGGGAAAGAAGGTTGGCTTGAATAAAGGTTCCAATGTTCATTATTTATTGGTCAAAGCGTTAGAGGAAGCAGGTCTTGCTCTTGATGACATTCAGCCCGTCTACTTGCCACCGGCTGATGCGAGGGCTGCTTTTGAAGGAAACCAAATAGATGCCTGGGTAATATGGGATCCATTTTTATCAGCGGCGGAATTGGAACTTGAAACGAAAACGATTCAGGATGGAGAAGGACTGGTGGCGAATCGGGAATTCTTTTTGGCAACTGATTCATTTGCCGGGAATGAAGAGGCTTTGAAGATTATCAAAGAAGAACTGATAAAAGTTGATAAATGGATTGAAGAAAACCCAAGGGACGTCGCTGAGTTTCTATCTCCGGAAATTGGAATGAGTGTGGAGGCATTGGAAAAAACATTAAATAGAAAAGAATATGGACTTGAGGAGATTTCCAATGGGGTTTTGGATGATCAACAAAAGATTGCCGATACGTTTTACCATCTTAAATTAATCCCAAGCAAGATTAATATCCTGGATGCTTCAGCAGATCTTAAAAAACAATAAGGGGGAAATGAAAATGTTGTAACTGGGGGGGACCCCGTCGAATTGGCAGGTGATGGCGTGTTTCTAAATCATAAGGAACGCTATGAGCAAACAAATGAATTTCTCGATATCTGGAGAAAGGAAATGTCTGGTGAGAGTGTGGACTATGAAGGGGAGCACCTAAAGGTTGAAGGTGGAAATATTCTGTTGTCACCTGTACAAAAACCGTACCCACCACTCTATTTCGGAGGTTCATCCGATCCAGCCATCGATATATCGGGAAAGCATATTGATGTGTACTTGACTTGGGGTGAGCCGCCGGTGCAAGTGGCTGAAAAAATTGAAAAGGTACGTAAAAAAGCAGCAGAGTACGGACGTGAAGTCAGATTCGGCATTCGCATGCATGTCATTGTGAGAGAAACGGAAGAAGAAGCCTGGCAGGCAGCGGAGGAACTCATTAAGTATGTGGATGACGAAATGATTGAAAATTCACAAAAGATTTTCGAAAGATTTGACTCAGTGGGCCAGAAGCGGATGTCGCAGCTCCATAACGGAAACAGGGATTCGCTTGAAATCAGCCCTAACCTATGGGCAGGTGTAGGTCTTGTGCGCGGGGGAGCGGGTACGGCACTAGTCGGAAGTGCAGAAAATGTTGCTGCCAGAATGAAGGAATATGAAGAAATCGGAATAGAATCCTTTGTTTTATCTGGATACCCTCATCTTGAAGAAGCGTACAGAGTTGCAGAATTATTATTCCCTTTACTCCCTGTTGAGAGGCTGCAAGGACCCGTTTCAAAAGCTACGAGCCCATTCGGGGAAATATTGGCTAATGACCACTACCCTACAAAAGGAAGTGAAATTGAAGATGAAGTTAAACAAAAAGTTCAATAAGTTCCACCTTATATCATGGCTTGTGCCCATTCTCCTTTTGGTAACTTGGCAGCTGCTGTCCTTGTGGGGGATTCTATCGGAACGGATATTGCCTGCCCCGACTGAAGTGTTTCAAGCAGGTGTTGCATTACTGGGGACGGGTGAACTTATTGATTATATCGGCATCAGTGCTCAGCGTGCCTTCATCGGCTTTTTAATAGGCGGGATCATTGGTTTTGTACTTGGTTTATTAAATGGATTATCATCCATTGCTGAAACCTTATTCGATACCTCGCTTCAGATGTTGCGTAATATTCCGCATTTAGCTTTAATACCACTGGTGATTCTATGGTTTGGTATAGATGAAGAAGCGAAAATCTTCCTTGTCGCTTTAGGGGTTCTATTTCCTATCTATTTAAATACATTTCATGGTGTTAAATCGGTGGATAAGGGATTAATCGAAGCGGCGAGGGTTTATGGGTTGAGTGGTTTTTCTTTATTCTGGAATGTGATTCTCCCTGCAGCCTTTCCATCCATTTTGGTGGGAATCCGCTTCTCACTTGGAATCATGTGGGTAACATTAATTGTCGCAGAAACAATATCCGCTAATTCCGGAATTGGATATATGGCTATGAATGCCCGTGAATTCATGAGGATGGATATTGTTGTTCTTAGTATTCTCTTATATGCCTTATTAGGGAAAATATCGGACGTTGCGGCCAAAATAATTGAAAAAAGATGCTTAAAGTGGCATCCGTCATACCAATGAGGAGGTCATTAACATGAAAAATGGTAATTCGTTGGAGTTGCAGGGTGTAAGAAAGGATTTTGGGGAGTTTGAAGTATTAAAGGGGATGGACCTGACATTTAAAAAGGGAGAATTCATAGCCATTGTCGGTAAGAGCGGATGTGGAAAGAGCACCTTGCTTCGTCTTGTGGCAGGACTGGAAAAGCCGACGGGCGGGCAGATACTGGTGAATGGAAAACCATTGAATGGATTAAATAAATCATCACGGACGATGTTTCAGGATGGCAGGCTTTTTCCTTGGAAAAAAATCCTTCAAAATATTGGTGTAGGCTTGAAAGGGGATTGGAAGTCGAACGCTATGGAATTACTGGAGCAAGTGGGCCTTGCAGATCGAGCAAATGATTGGCCGTCCGTTTTATCTGGGGGGCAAAAACAAAGGGTTGCATTAGCGAGGGCATTGGTTAACCAACCTGATATTCTCCTCCTGGATGAGCCGCTAGGGGCATTGGATGCTTTGACGAGAATTGGCATGCAAAGGCTGATTGAAGAACTATGGAGGAAAAGGGATTTTACTGCCTTACTTGTTACACATGACGTTGAAGAAGCCGTAATGCTTGCCGACCGTGTCATATTAATCGAAGAAGGAAAAGTCGTCATGAATAAGGAAATCAATCTGCCGAGACCACGGAAAAAGGATAGTATTCAATACTCATCACTAGCAGCCCAAATCCTTGACCGAGTGATGCAAGTTGAGGGAAAAATGGAAAAAAAAGCGATTCACGCTTGAATTAGAGAAAAAAGAATGAAAAAAGATTTTGCAGAGAATTCCTATGTTTACCATATGTTTATCGCCTTCTTGCTCCCAGCGGATTTTACCTTTCATGTTTAATGATTCAACATTTAGGGAAATGTTAAATATAGAGAAACTTGTAATTCATATTCAGGAAGGCGGAGGATGTATGAGTAATATATTAGCTGCAAAAGAACGTACGGATTCAAAACACTCTAATTTAAGGAATTTGAGGGAAAGCGGCGAAATCCCTGCGATAGTATATGGCAATAAAAATGACAGTACGGCCATTTCCGTCAATAATATCGAGCTTCAAAAGACAATCAAGGAAATAGGCCGTAATGGGATCATTTCTTTGGACTTGGAAGGTAAGAGTTATAAAGTCATGCTCTCTGACTATCAAAAGGATCCACTAAAAAACTCCATTTATCATGCAGACTTTTTAATTGTGGATATGTCCGCTCAATTACAGGCACAAGTTCGCATTAACCTTGTCGGTGTTTGTAAAGGCGTGAAAGACGGTGGGGTCCTCCAGCAGTCTCTTCATGAAGTGACGGTCACGGCTAAACCTAATGACATTCCTGACTCCATCGATGTTGACGTTACCGAACTTCAGGTAGGGGATACAATCTACATATCCGATATCCAAACGAATAAGCAAGTTACAATCGGCCACGATGGTGAAGAAGTTGTTGCATCTGTTTTGGCTCCTCGCCAGGAAGAGGAAATAAGTACGGGCGAACAGCAGGATGGCGGTATCCCTGAAAATGAAGAAGGCAGGGAAACCAAGGCATCACCAGAGTCATGATGCCGGGATTAAACAAGTGAATCATGATATAATAGGCGTAGCTCTTAACGAGTTACGTCTTTTCAATCTCTGGATGCATCCATTTAAATCGGACAGATTTTTTTTCGTAATGGAATCCTTTAATTTGGATTTTACCTAATTAGTTCTCCGGTCGCTTGCAGTCCAGCTTGAAATTAGGGTACTATTTTTCTAAGGTCGATGGATCTTGGAAAAACTTCGTCCCAGTGTAACTCCCTAAATAACCGTAATGACGGAGTGTGAATCATGAAAATTATTGTAGGGTTAGGGAACCCCGGTAAACAATATGAAAAAACCCGGCATAACGTCGGATTTGAAGTAATAGATGAGTTATCCAGGAGATGGTCGATCCCTCTTGATCAAGCAAAACATAAGGGGATATATGGTTCAGGAATGGTAAAGGGAGAAAAAGTTTTATTGCTTAAACCTTTAACCTATATGAATTTGTCAGGAGAATCCATTTCGGCTGTCATGCATTTCTTTAAGGTGGATATCGCGGATGTGGTCATAATATATGATGACCTTGATTTGCCTCCAGGAAAGCTTCGCCTTCGTCAAAAAGGAAGTGCAGGCGGTCATAACGGGATAAAATCTTCAATTGCCCATTTGGGTACACAGGAATTCAATCGAATCAGAATAGGCATTGGCCGCCCGATTGGCCGCATTCCGGTATCTGACTATGTATTAGGGCGTTTTTCGCCTGAAGAATGGGATCATGTCGGGGCAACGATCGAAAAAAGCGCAGCTTCATGTGAATCTTGGTTGGAAAAACCATTTATACAGGTCATGAACGAATATAACCAATAAGCAGAGAGTAGATATAAGTAAAGAATAATATCTTCCTGTTTCGCTGAATAAAAACCCTATACTTTTGTACATACTAACACTATTACAAAAATAGGGGGTTACCAAATGGCTCTCCATTATCGATGCCGACATTGCGGAACTAAGCTGGGCTCAATCGAGGCACACTCACTGAGTACGGAGCAGTTAGGTTTTAATCAACTTACCGATGAAGAGCGACAAGAGATGATCGTTTATGATTCTGAAGGGGATATGCATGTAAGGGCGATATGTGAAGATTGCCATGAATCGCTGCAAAGAAACCCTGATTTATATGAAAACGATTATATTATTCATTAGCGGGAGAGGGCTTTGGACAAAATCCAAAGCATTTTTCCGTTTGTCTGGAATACCAGGGCACATAAAAGTTGCCGTTAATAAAGAGGATCTTGGTGATGGCCAAGTTCAAATACAGCAAATGGTTTTTCGCACGTTAAAGAGAGGGGGGAAAGAAAATGAATGGATTGCAGAACTTGTTCTCCAAACAAGATGATGTTCATTCGTTAATAGCCGGCATCGATGAAGGGCTTAAGGAGCAAATCGTCTCTGGTCTCACAGGTTCCTCGAGATCGCTATTGCTGGCTTCCGTATATGAAAAGACGAATAGGCCTATTTTATTAGTTACCCATAATTTATTGCAAGCACAAAAATTCCATGAGGACTTATCAAGTTTCATTCCCGAGGAAGAATTGTATATATATCCAGCCAATGAATTGATTGCGGCTGATTTGAGTGTTGCAAGCCCGGAATTAAGGGCCCAGCGTGTTGAGGCATTGAATTTTTGGGCAGAGGGAAAGAAAGGGATTGTCATTGCCCCGATTCCTGGGGTGCGTCGTGTGCTTCCTCCAAAGGATATTTGGAAAAGGCATCAGCTAGCGTTTAATCTAGGGGAAGACATCGAGCTTGAACCAACGCTTAATAAATTCATTGCCATGGGTTATAACCGGTCTGAAATGGTTGCTTCTCCAGGTGAATTCAGTATCAGGGGCGGTATCATCGATATTTACCCGATCACCGAGCCTAATCCAATACGAATTGAATTATTCGATACCGAAATAGATTCAATAAGGACTTTTTCAAGTGAAGATCAGCGATCCATCGAAAAACTCAAGAAAGTGACGATCGGTCCCGTCAGTGAGGCTTTGCTAGAGACGGAGCATATCGAAAGAATCATAACTAGGCTCGAGAGCGGATTAAGTAAAAGCTTGAAGAAACTTAAGGACGAGAAAACCAAGGAACAGCTGGTCCAAACGATCAGTTATGAACTTGAACAGCTGAAAATGGGGAATATACCCGACAAAATCTTTAAATACTTAAGTTTAGCGTATGAAGATCCAGCTAGTTTAATAGATTATTTACCGGTAAATGGTTTGGTTTTCTTAGATGAAATCAGTAGAATCCAGGAAATCAATGATTCTTTGGAAAAGGAAGAGGCTGGTTGGTACACGGACCTTTTAAGTCAGGGACAAATTATCCATGACATTAAATTAGCCCATCCCATGCAGGAATTAATAATGAAATCCAGCAGGCCGTTTGTATACCTTTCATTGTTTTTACGGCATGTACCGCATACGAATCCTCAGAATATCCTGAATTTTGCCAGTAAACAAATGCAAAATTTCCATGGACAGATGAATGTGTTCAAAGCTGAACTGGAACGTTGGAAAAAAGGGAAATATACAGTCGTCATACTTGGACAGGATGAAGAACGGGTAAAAAAGCTGCATTCGGTTTTAGCCGACTATGATATAGAGGCAGCAGAACTGTTTAATGCTGACAGCATCCTTCCAGGTAAAGTACAGATTTTACGGGGCAGTCTGAATAGTGGCTTTGAATTGCCTATGCAAAAATTCAGTATCATTACGGAAACGGAATTGTTTAATAAGAAGTCAAAGAAATCGGTACGGAGACAGAAACTATCGAATGCAGAGCGAATCAAGAGTTATTCCGAACTGAAGATCGGTGACTATGTCGTTCATGTTAACCACGGTATCGGTAAATACTTAGGTATTGAAACCCTTACAATAAATGGGGTCCATAAAGATTACCTGAATATTCGTTATCAAGCGGATGATAAATTGTATGTTCCTGTCGACCAAATTGATCTTGTCCAAAAATATGTCGGTTCTGAAGGAAAAGAGCCAAAGCTTTATAAGCTAGGCGGAACGGAATGGAAACGTGTCAAAAGCAAGGTTCAATCATCCGTTGAGAACATTGCCGATGATTTAATCAAGTTATACGCAGAAAGAGAAGCGGCAAAGGGCTATGCCTTTTCCCCTGATGGTGATATGCAGAGGGAATTCGAAACATCATTCGCTTATAACGAAACGGAAGATCAATTACGTTCCATAGTCGAAATCAAAAAGGATATGGAACGGGAACGGCCGATGGATCGTTTATTATGCGGCGATGTTGGTTATGGGAAGACAGAGGTGGCGATCCGGGCCGCTTTTAAAGCCATAATGGATGGGAAGCAGGTTGCGTTTCTAGTTCCGACCACAATCCTTGCCCAGCAGCATTATGAAACATTAAGGGAGCGTTTTCAGGATTATCCGATTTCGATTGGCCATATGAGCCGCTTCCGGACTAAAAAGCAGCAAACGGAGACGATAAAAGGATTGAAGGCCGGTACGGTGGATATTGTGGTTGGCACGCATAGGATTTTATCCAAAGATATCGTATACCGCGATTTGGGATTGCTTATCATTGATGAAGAACAGCGCTTTGGCGTTACACATAAGGAAAAGATCAAACGGTTAAAAACTAATGTGGATGTACTGACTTTGACTGCGACACCGATTCCGAGGACCCTTCATATGTCGATGCTGGGCGTGAGGGATCTGTCCGTCATCGAAACACCGCCTGAGAACCGGTTTCCGATCCAAACTTATGTCATGGAGTATAATGGATCATTGGTAACGGAGGCGATAGAACGGGAATTGGCCAGGGGTGGTCAGGTTTATTTCCTTTACAATCGGGTAGAGGATATAGCAAGAAAAGCAGAAGAAATTTCCATGCTTGTGCCCGATGCCCGTGTTACCTATGCTCATGGGCAAATGACAGAGCAAGAACTGGAAGCCGTCATGTTCGGCTTTTTGGAAGGCGAATATGATGTTTTGGTAAGTACAACCATTATAGAGACGGGTGTTGATATCCCGAATGTCAATACGCTTATCGTGAATGAAGCGGATAGAATGGGACTTTCACAGCTCTATCAGCTGCGTGGCCGTGTAGGTCGATCCAATCGGGTGGCATATGCATTCTTCACTTATAGGAAAGATAAAGTGTTGACGGAAGTGGCAGAAAAGCGTCTTCAATCCATTAAGGAATTTACAGAATTGGGTTCAGGGTTCAAAATCGCGATGCGTGATTTATCCATCAGGGGAGCTGGAAACATTCTAGGGGCTCAACAACATGGCTTCATCGATTCGGTTGGTTTTGATCTGTATTCACAAATGCTGAAAGAAGCGGTGGATGCGAAACGCAATGACCAACCAGCCGAAGAGAAGAACACACTGGAAATTGACGTTGAAGTGGATGCTTATATCCCTGATGCCTACATAATGGATGGACATCAGAAAATAGAAATGTATAAAAGGTTCAGAGGTATCGCTTCACTTGAAGAAGTGGAAGAATTACAGGATGAAATGATCGATCGTTTCGGAGAGTATCCAGAAGAGGTTTCCTATTTATTCATGATTGCCGAAATGAAGGTATATGCAGAAAAGGCCGGAATTGAAAGCATTAAACAATTAAAGCAGGAAATCAGCATTCTCCTTAGGGAAAAGGTCAGCAGCGATGTGGATGGACAAAAAGTGTTCGAGCTGGGATCGAAGTATGGCCGTATGGTGGGCTTCGGTATGGACGGCAATCGAATGAAGCTGGTCCTGCACATAAAAGGCGTGGAACAAAGCAAATGGCTCAATATCTTATTTGAGATGGCCAAGGGTTTACAGTATGTAAAAAAAGAGACGCAAGCCACTAAAAACTAGAATTGATGATTGTCCTCTTGAAGAAATTTTTTTAGGTACCATGGTAAAAAAATGCAACAAAAAGAAAAATTTTTTCAAAGTGCATAGAACTTACCATTAGAAAAATACTAAGTACAATAGCTGGTGATGATTTTGCTACAAAATGAGGATTTATCAAATCAATTAGATGAAAGTGAGGCAACATTAGATGAAAGCAACTGGTATCGTTCGCCGAATTGATGATTTAGGAAGAGTCGTCATCCCGAAGGAAATTCGCAGGACACTCCGTATTCGTGAAGGAGATCCACTGGAAATATTTGTGGATAGAGATGGTGAAGTCATCCTAAAGAAATACTCTCCAATTAGTGAATTAGGCGATTTTGCAAGGGAATATGCAGAAGCACTATATGATAGCCTTGGAAACCCAGTTATGATTTGTGACAGGGATACTTACATTGCGGTGGCAGGCGGCTCCAAAAAAGAATACTTAAACAAAAGTGTTAGTGACCTAGTTGAAAAGATCATGGAAGAAAGAAATCCTGTTTTGGAGTCTCCGAACGGACAAGTCTCATTCGTTGATTCCAATGATGAAGAGGTCCAATCTTATACTGCAGCTCCGATCATTGCGAGTGGCGACCCGATTGGTGCCGTCTTGATTTTCTCTAAAGACAGCACCATTGGTGAAGTGGAACAGAAATCGGTTGAAACAGCAGCAAGCTTCCTAGCGAGACAAATGGAACAGTAACCTTGGACATGCATTCATATCTTAAAAGATGGAAAGGGCAGCATTCGCGCTGTCCTTTTTGCTCTTTCTAAAAGGTTAACCGGATCGGGGCGGAAATAAAGAGGGGGAGAATATTTTTCGAGGTGAATATGGAAAATGATTTACAGTATTGCTGGGATTGAAAAATAACCATTAGAATTATGCTATAATAACTACCACATATGAGTGAAAAGGGGAAAAAGAATGGCTGAAAAGCCTAATAAAACATCAAATGAACTTTTTCGAGGTGCGCTGATTTTGAGTGCTGCAGCGATTATCGTAAAAGTTTTGAGCGCGGCCTATCGCATACCTTATCAGAACATTGCGGGTGACATCGGGTTTTATATCTATCAACAGGTTTATCCCTTCTACGGTGTTGCTTTTACATTATCGACAATCGGCTTTCCGGTAGTCATATCCAAACTTATTGCAGAACGGGAGTCTTCCAAAAATAACTTTGCGGTCAAGGACATATTGGTGACATCATTCGTCGTCTTAAGTTCGATAAGTGTCATGATGTTTGCTGCACTATTCCTTGGCGCCGATTGGATTGCAGGATGGATGAAGGATCCGCATTTAGCCGGTCTGCTGAGGATCGTTGCCTATTCCTATTTATTAATGCCGATTTCTTCTGTATTAAGAGGCTATTTTCAAGGAATAAACGACATGTTACCGACGGCAAGTTCGCAGGTCGCTGAACAATGCATCCGGGTATTGACGATACTGGTCCTTTCCACAATATTCGTGCATCAGGGCTACTCTGAATATGTTGTCGGCAAGGGGGCGGTCCTCGGTTCGATAACAGGCGGCATTACTGGCTTGGTACTGCTTATTGCTTTCGTTATTTTAAGAGAAGAATGGAAGCTTTTTTTACGAATGAGAATCAAACCGGTGAATTTCATCAAAATTTCCAAAGCCTTGGTTTTCCAAGGGTTGGCCTTTTGCATTACTGGTTTGATCCTTATCTTGTTTCAGTTTGTCGATTCACTGCACCTGTATTCCCTGCTAAGGGAAACGGGGATGGGGGAAAGGGAAGCCAAAGAATGGAAAGGGGTATATGATCGAGGACAGCCTTTGCTTCAGCTAGGTACAGTCGTGGCTAATTCTTTTGCATTGGCGCTAGTACCTGTCATATCCGGATTCGTTCAGAGTAAAAGTCAACTTGAATTATTGAATAAGATCAAATTGGCGCTTCGTGTAAGTGCGACGATCGGGGTCGCTGCTGCGATCGGGCTGGTGGTGACGATGAAGCCTGTCAATCATATGCTGTTCACTGATGTTAAAGGGACGATTACTTTAGCAATATTCTCTTTATCGATTTTATTCACATCCCTCATAATGGCGGAAGCGGCAGTGATTCAAAGTTTAGGTCATTCGTTCGTGCCGGTGATCATCACGATTGTGGGGGTGGGCAGCAAGTGGGCTTTGAACCTTGTTCTGGTGCCCCATTACAAAATCGCGGGAGCAGCCTCGGCAACAGTACTTGCGTATATGATCATGACGGTATTATTTTATGTGGTATTGAGAGTACATATCAAAAAGACATTAATTGAAAAGCGGCATGTGCTAATAATCCTGAAGAGTACGGTTTACATGGGTGCGGCGGTTGTTTTATTCAATTGTTTATTCGAATGGATGTCCTCGGGCGAAAGCCGGTTGTTGGCTACGGTCCAAGCTTTGATCGGTGTAGGGATCGGTGCAGCCGTGTTTCTGATGACCGCCATTCGTGCAGGCTTATTCGGTGAAGAAGAACTTTCACTTATACCTGCAGGTTCAAAGCTTAAACGATTTATAATAACGAATAGGAGTATACGAAACCATGAATGAGATTACGATAATAGGCCTTGGTGCTGGGGATTTAGAGCAGCTTCCACTAGGGATTTATAAAAAATTGGTTCAAACGGAACAATGCTACGTCAGAACGGCTGATCATCCGGTAATCGGGGATTTGAAAAGGGAAGGAATAAATTTCACGGCGTTTGACGGGATATATGAAAAGCACGACCAATTTGAAGACGTATATGAAGAAATTGCCGAAACATTATTAGACGAGGCCTCGAACCGTTCCGTTTTATACGCAGTTCCGGGGCATCCGATGGTTGCGGAAAAAACGGTACAGCTTTTGCTTGAAAAGGGTCCGGCTCTTGGAATAGCCATTAAGCTCGAAGGCGGGCAAAGTTTCCTTGACCCGTTGTTTCAGGCTGTTAGGATCGATCCAATTGAAGGGTTTCAGCTATTGGATGGAACAGATCTTTCACCGGATGATTTACACATTACCCAGCATATGATAATCGGACAGGTATATGACGCATTCAGTGCATCCGATGTGAAGCTGACTTTGATGGAAAAGCTACCGGATGACTACGAGGTATATATCGTAACTGCGGCAGGCAGCAGTCAGGAAAAAGTGACAAAATGTGCCCTTTTCGAACTCGACCGTCAGATGGAGTTAAGTAACTTGACGAGTGTTTATGTTCCGCCAGTTAAAGATGAAGCTTTACGATATAGGGAGTTTTCTAAGCTGCGGCGGGTCATCGCAGAACTTAGAGGTCCTGACGGATGTCCGTGGGATAAGAAACAAACTCATGAAAGCTTGAAGAAATATCTAATAGAAGAAGCATATGAGCTGATTGATTCCATCGATGAAGGTGACGATGAGGGTATGGTTGGTGAACTTGGGGATGTCCTGCTTCAGGTGATGCTTCATTCACAAATAGGTGAAGATGAGGGCATGTTCACGATAGATGATGTGATTGAAGGCATTACGGCAAAAATGATTCGGCGCCACCCTCATGTATTCGGAGATGTTGAAGTGAACGGTGAGGAAGATGTATTGGTGAACTGGCAAAAAATCAAAGAAGGTGAAAAGGGGGGCGAATCAAAAGCTCTGAAATCCATACTGGATGGTATTGAGAAATCGCTGCCAAACTTACTTCGGGCCGAAGAGTATCAAAAAAGGGCTGCGAAGGTTGGATTTGATTGGGATGAGGTTTCCGAAGCCTGGAAGAAGGTCAGGGAAGAAGTGCAGGAATTGGAAGAGGAAATATTAAGTCCGAACAGGGATGCCGAAAGAATAAAATCAGAGCTGGGCGACCTCTTTTTTGCGCTTGTCAACATTTCACGTTATTATGACATACAAGCGGAAGAAGCCGTCTACAAAGCAAACCAGAAATTCCACCAGCGTTTTACATATATAGAAGAGTGCATTCAAAGGGCAGACAAAAAATTTGAGGATTATACATTGGAAGAATTGGATTCATATTGGGATGAAGCAAAAGCTAAAGGACTTTAATTAAGGGAGAGATTTGAATGTCGATGAGATTGGATAAATTCCTAAAGGTTTCAAGGTTGATCAAGCGCCGCACACTTGCGAAAGAGGTTGCGGATAAAGGGAGAATCACGATTAACGGACAACAGGCCAAAGCAAGTTCTAATGTGAAAGATGGCGATGAGCTGACAGTCAGATTCGGTCAAAAGCTTGTTACGGTACGTGTCGATAAAATTCAAGAAACGACGAAAAAAGAAGCGGCTGCAGATATGTATACCATCGTAAAGGAAGAAAAGCTAGCGGAGGAGTAAGGACAGGCTTGGTTCTAATTCCACTCTTACGGACATACACTTGTACAAAATCAGTGGTACTGTGAGGGATGATGAAATGAGCCAATATATTGATCCGAATGCTGGTTACACAAAGGGAACGACCCAAGAGCATGATGTAACGATGAAAGGCCGCCGTTTACTTGATATTACCGGTGTCAAACAAGTTGAAAGCTTTGATAATGAAGAGTTTCTGCTCGAAACGTCAATGGGATTCTTATCTATCCGGGGCCAAAACTTGCAAATGAAGAATTTGGACGTGGATAAAGGCATCGTTTCCATTAAGGGAAAGATTTTCGACCTTGTTTATTTAGATGAGCAATCAGGGGAGAAAGCTAAAGGATTCTTTGGCAAGTTGTTCAAATGACTTTAACGATCCAATTTTATACGTTGCTTGCAATGATAGGCATGGGCAGTGGCTTTGGAGCTGCCCTGGATACGTATAGCCGGTTCCTGAATCGTTCAGAAAGGAAAAGATGGATTGTATTCATCCATGACTTCCTTTTCTGGATCATTCAGGGTCTCCTTATTTTTTATGTTTTGTTTTTAGTGAATGAGGGAGAGTTTCGCCTCTATTTATTTTTGGCCTTATTATGCGGTTTTTCAGCTTATCAAGCACTTTTCAAAGGATTCTATCAACGTTTTTTGGAGTTTTTGATAATACTTGTGATAAAGTTGGCGAGATTTATAGCAAATTCGGTTCACATGCTGATATTTCTACCGATAAAGTGGGTAATAGTATCCATATTAGCCATCATCATCGGGATAGGTAAGTTCGTTTTGACCTTATTGAAATGGGCGGGGAAAATACTTCTCTTTATTTTGAATATATTCTGGAGACCATTAAAATGGATTCTGACTTATATATGGAATTTATTGCCGGTTTTTGTTACGAAAAACGTCGGGAAGTTTTATAATAAAGGAAAAGGGATTTTATTGAAAATAAAGAATTCTATATTTAGAACGCTAAATGGATGGAAAAATAAAAAGAAATGAGGAGCGATAAAAAATGAGTAGCCTGCGTAAAAGGAAAGTGGCAAAAATAGAAAATCCCTACGTCGCTCAACAAGAGAAAAAAGTACAAACCGTAGAAAAAAAGAAGCGTGGTCTAATGCGTAGATTAACTCTTTACTCAGTTTTCGCCGCTGTCTTTTTGATTTTTGCCGTTTCCACCCTCATAACGCAAAATGTTGCACTGGATGAGAAAGTTCAGCAAAAGCAAGAATTGAAGGGAAAGTTAGCTGAATTGAAAAAAGACGAGACCCTTCTTAAGGAAGAAATCGTAAAGCTTAATGACGACGATTATATAGCAAAAATAGCAAGACGGGATTATTTCTTGTCTGAAAAGGGTGAAATCATTTTTACCCTTCCAAAAGGGAAGGAAGATAGTGACTAATATTGACACTGTTTTTTTACTTTCGTTATAATATAGGGTGAAGAGATTTTTTTAACATTTCTAAGGAGGAACATTTTTTTTATGTCAATCGAAGTAGGCAGCAAGTTACAAGGTAAAGTAACAGGCATAACTAATTTTGGTGCATTTGTAGAGCTACCTCAAGGTTCAACGGGTCTTGTCCATATCAGTGAAGTGGCTGATAACTATGTCAAGGATATCAATGATCATTTAAAAGTGGGCGATACAGTTGAGGTGAAAGTCATCAACGTTAAAGATGGCAAGATTGGCTTGTCCATAAAAAAAGCGATAGACCGTCCTGAAGTTGAACAAAAACCTGCATACACACCACGTCCGCGCCAAGGTAGAGGGAATGACAGCCGCTCCAAAGACTTCCGCTCGAAAGGTAATGGTTTCCAACCGAAAGAAAACTTTGAGCAAAAAATGGCTAAATTCTTAAAAGATAGCGAAGACCGCTTAACGACCCTAAAACGTAGCACCGAAACGAAACGGGGAGGTCGAGGAGGAAGACGCGGATAAAACTGCTGCTGAAAAATAATAGTTTAGCAACTTTTCCTGTGAAATTATTCATAGTGTAGATAAAGGCAAGCTTGCCGGCTTGTCTTCTTTTATTATCAACGACATAAAAAAAGCGCCTCTGTACACTTACTGATATAAGTGTGCAGAGGCGCTTTTGGTATTTGATGACCCGTACGGGATTCGAACCCGTGTTACCGCCGTGAAAGGGCGGTGTCTTAACCGCTTGACCAACGGGCCGTAAGTTTCATGATAAAAGATAGCGGCAGAGGGGATCGAACCCCCGACCTCACGGGTATGAACCGTACGCTCTAGCCAGCTGAGCTACGCCGCCATGATGGTAAGTGCTACTGAAGCACAAGTTATATCTTACATTCGTGAAGAAAAAATGTCAACAAAAATATTAAAGTTTGTCGGTTTCCATTTCCTGATTATTTATTCGGGTTATTTTCCGCAAAAATAACCTAAAAACTTTGCTTTTCTTCAAAAAAAAAAGAACACCTGTTTCTGTATTGGAAAAAAAGGCACAAAAACCTGTATACAAATGATTATTCAACAAGAATTTCGTCGAACGTTTTTCTTATCCGCTTATAAAATTCTGACAAAAAAATAGACAAGCCCTCTTTATAATAAAAATCACTAATACGAATGGGGTGTTGAAATGGAAAAAGTGGAAAGACCTATGATGGAACCTCTAGGAGATGTTCAGTTAAAAGAAGCGAAGGCAGGGGCCATCAATTGGATCCAACAACTGCAAATGAAGAGTGAAGACATATTCATAAAAAAAGGTATCTCTTTAGCAATCATCGGTTTCTTATTAGGAAGGGCTTTAATTCTTTCGCAGCTGGCACCATTTGGACTTCCGTTTTTCGCAGCCGTTTTTCTCATGAGGCGTGATAGGGCTCCACTGGCATTATTCGGATTGATTGCAGGTGGGCTGACCGTTCACTATTCGAATAGTTTAGTCATCTTTGCATCGGCGTTCCTGCTCCTGTTATTTCATAAGATCAAGAAGCCCGCCGTGGAAGGACAATTCAAGACGATGTCGATGTACGTCTTCGCTTCACTATTCCTGGTCAACCTGGCCGAGCAATATCTGGTATTTCGAACGATTCAGCTGTACGACTTGATGATGGTAGGAGTAGAGGCGGGACTCGCGATGATTTTAACTTTAATCTTCATACAGTCCATCCCGATGCTGACCGTTAGGACAAAGTCCCAATCATTAAAGACGGAGGAAATTGTCAGCATCATCATCTTGCTGGCTTCGGTGATGACCGGAACCATCGGCTGGATGATATACGATTTATCACTCGACCATATATTCTCGCGATACCTGGTCCTCCTCTTCGGGCTGGCGGGAGGGGCCGCCATAGGCTCCACTGTAGGTGTAGTTACTGGATTGATATTCAGCTTGGCAAGTATTGCCAGTCTATATCAGATGAGCCTTCTCGCATTTTCAGGGCTTCTGGGCGGACTATTGAAGGAGGGAAGGAAGATAGGGGTTGCGAGCGGCCTCTTGATTGCCACATTACTGATAGGTTTATATGGTGAGGGCACCAATAATATTATGGTGACCCTTTATGAATCACTTATAGCTGTGGCCCTATTTATATTGACACCGTCATCCATCATCAACAAAATAGCGAAACATATACCGGGAACAGTCGAGAATTCTGATGAACAGCAGCAGTATGCCCGAAAAGTGAGGGATGTCACCGCTCAAAGGGTGGAGCAATTCTCACATGTATTTGAGGCGCTCTCTAATAGCTTTTCCCAAGTGGATGAAAGGGGAAGATTGGAGGAAGATGAGAAAGAATTCGACTACTTCTTAAGTAATGTAACGGAAAAGACGTGTCAGCTTTGTTTTAAAAAGGAACAATGCTGGTCCAAGAACTTTAATACAACCTATGACGGCATGCAGGAAATTATGCTTCAATTAAGTGAAAATAATGGTCAGCTCCCCCAAAAAACTTCGAAAGAATGGGGGAAATATTGCAGTCGCGGGCCTCAGGTGATCGGGGCGATATCACAGGAGCTTACTTATTTTGAAGCTAACCAAAAATTAAAAAGGCAGGTGAAGGAGAGTCGGAAGCTAGTGGCGGATCAACTGCGGGGCGTTTCGGCAGTAATGGATGATTTTGCAAAAGAAATTCAAAGGGAAAGGAAGAATCATCATGTACATGAAGAATCCATTTTGGAAGCCATCCAGGATTTTGGCCTGCACATAGGCCATGTGGAAATATACAGTCTAGAACAAGGAAATGTTGATATAGAGATGAGTGTCCCATACTGCCAGGGCAGAGGGGAATGTGAAAAGTTGATTGCACCTATGCTTTCTGACATTTTAGGTGAAACGATAGTCGTTCATTCAGAAGAGTGTGCAACGTATCCAAGCGGGCAATGTGAGGTGATATTTAGGTCAGCAAAAAAATTCACGGTCGAAACGGGTGTGGCTCATGCTGCCAAGGGGGGAGGGCTTGTATCAGGAGATAGTTTTACGACCATGGAAATTGGCTGCGGCAAATTCGCAATAGCCATTAGTGATGGAATGGGAAATGGGGAAAGGGCCCATTTTGAAAGTACAGAAACATTGAAGCTGCTACAAAAATTTTTACAATCGGGAATAGAAGAAAAAATAGCCATTAAATCCGTAAACTCCGTATTATCTCTACGCACTACCGATGAAATATTTTCGACTCTTGATTTGGCAATGATTGATCTTCAGGACGCAAGGGCTAAGTTTTTAAAAATCTGTTCGATACCGAGTTTCATTAAAAGGGGGGATAGGATAATAAAAATTGAATCAAGTAACCTCCCTATGGGGATCATCCAGGATTTCGATGTTGATGTAGTATCAGAAGAGCTGAAGGCAGGGGATATATTAATCATGATGAGCGATGGAGTGTTCGATGGCCCCTCACATGTCGAAAATATCGAGTTCTGGCTAAAACGAAAAATCAAGGAAATGGAAACTGACGATCCGCAGGAAATCTCTGATTTAATATTGGAAGAGGTCATCCGAACAAAAGGCATCATAGATGATGACATGACAGTGGTGACATCGAAAATTAAGCATAACACACCGAAATGGGCATCCATTCCCGTTTCCCCAAAACGCAAAAAGGCCCAGTAAAGGCCGTTTATATATAAAATAAATAAAACCCAAAATGAGGTGGTGTAAATGGAAGAAGGATAAAAGGTAATGGGATGAACTCTTTTCAATCATTCCGCTCCATGATATGACTTGATGTAATGTCTATTGCGTATAAATTACCCTTTTTTAGTCAATTATGGTAACAAATTGATAGGAAGGGAGAGCAAAACATGAAAGCAGGAACATTAAGACAGATTTTGCTTATAACCGACGGATGTTCAAATCATGGTGAGGAGCCGTCTGCCATGGCTGAATTAGCAAGGGAGCAAGGCATAACCATCAATGTCATAGGTGTAATGGAAAATGATGTGATAGATGAAAAAGGACTTAAGGAAATCGAGAAGATTGCTGGTTCAGGAGGTGGCGTAAGTCAAGTAGTCTATTCGCAGCAGTTGTCCCAAACCGTCCAGATGGTGACACAAAAGGCGATGACTCAAACGATACAGGGAGTCATCAATCGTGAACTTCAACAAATACTCGGAGATTCAAAAACGATGGAGGATCTTCCGCCGGATAAACGGGGAGAAGTGATGGAGGTGGTCGATGAGCTTGGGGAAACAAGCAAGCTCGAAGTACTGATTCTTGTTGACACCAGTGCAAGCATGAAACATAAACTGCCTACAGTAAAAGATTCCTTATTAGATCTTTCCCTTAGTATGAATGCAAGGATGGGTGACAGCCGTTTTTCCGTATTCGTATTTCCTGGGAAAAGAAATGACGTTGAAAAGTTGCTGGATTGGACCCCGAACCTCGAAGCCTTGACGGCAACTTTTCCTAAGCTTAGTACAGGGGGACTCACTCCGACAGGTCCAGCCATTCGTGAAGCTTTAACTCATTTCAACAAAAAACGTTCATTGAGGGGATTGTTATCACATGATGATGAACAATACTTTGAGGAATCAATGTAAACTTCTGCCTGGCAGTTTGGTCACTGGAAAATGGAATAAAAACCAGTACAAAATAATTAAGGAATTGGGGTGTGGAGCGAACGGGATCGTTTATTTGGTTGAAAGCGGAAATCGTCATTATGCTTTAAAGCTCAGTGATAATGGGACGTCCATTATTTCGGAGATGAATATCCTAAAATCCTTTTCAAAGGTCCAGGGGTCTACCCTTGGACCTTCCTTTTTGGAAGCGGATGATTTCATGAAAACAGGAAAGCAGCTCCCTTTTTATGTCATGGAATATATCCATGGACACGATTTTTTGCGTTTCATCGATAAGAAAGGGTCGTCATGGATTGGAGTCTTGATGCTTCAGCTTTTAACAAGCTTGTCTGCCTTGCACTCCAATGGCTGGGTGTTCGGTGATTTGAAACCCGAGAACTTGATCGTGACATCACCAGCCTATAAGGTTCGGTGCGTGGATGTTGGCGGAACCACCTTGATCGGGCGGTCTGTTAAAGAATTCACCGAGTTCTTTGACAGGGGGTACTGGGGACTTGGATCAAGAAAGGCCGATCCGCAATATGACTTGTTCGCTGTGGCGATGATTATAATCAATTCTGCCTATCCCGGACGTTTCCAGAAGAAAGGGGAGGGGTATAAACAGCTTAACGACTTGATTAAGCAGAAAAAGGAATTGCATCCATACAGGAAGATGTTGGATAAGGCGCTCCGCGGGCAGTATGATTCAGCCGTCCAAATGCGGGAGGATCTGGTCACTGTGCTAAGTAAGCAAAATCATTCGAAGAAAAAGGGCCCGAACCAGACAGCGACGGGTCAGCAGCAAACCGCGCAACCTTCAACAAGACAAGCAAGAAGGTCCCAAAACCAATCAAAAAAGAAAAGCGGCGGTTTTTTTGAAACGTTTTTGTTGGTTGCCATCATATCGATGCTCTATGTTCTTTACATATATGAACAGTTGTTATGATATAGTTATTAGGTGAATGCCATGAAATGGTTGAAACCATTTCATGATTGAATCGTATAAAACTAATGCCTGTCCATAAAGAAGGAAGATTGTATGTTAAAGGAAAAAGTTCTGAGCACCATTTATAGAAACGAATTGATTAAGGAAAACTCGAAGTTGCTAATAGGCGTTTCCGGAGGACCGGACTCGCTGGTGCTTCTCCATATCCTTAAGGAAATTCAGCCTCTTTTTCATTACGAGATGATCGTAGCAAGTGTTGACCATATGTTTCGTGGTGAAGAATCCTATGGGGATTATAAATATGTCGAGCATATTTGTGAACGGTGGGGCATTACATTTGAGGGAAAAAGGATCGATGTTCCTGCCCGGATGGAGCAGACGGGGGAAAGTTCACAAATAACGTCAAGAAAGCTGCGTTTTGCTTTCTATGAGGAAGTCATGGATAAGCATCAAGCCTCCACGCTTGTCCTGGGGCATCATGGAGATGATCAAATAGAAACGATGCTCATGCGTTTAACAAGAGGGGCGACAGGCAAGGCAAGAGCGGGTATTCCCATAAAGAGACGTTTTCATACAGGGAATCTGATCAGGCCTTTTCTTGAAATCACGAAAAGCCAAATAATCGAATATGCAGGCCTCCATGATATTGAACCAAGGTTTGATCCGAGCAATGAAACGGGTGTCTATGCAAGAAATCGTTTTAGACATGAAGTTCTTCCGTTTTTAAAGAAAGAAAATAGAAAGGTTCATGAGCATTTTCAACGATTCAGTGAAGAGCTATATGAAGATGAAGAGTTTTTTTTGAACCTGGTTTCAAGCAAAATGTCCGAGGTTTGGATCCAGCAGGATAAAGATCAAGCGGTTATTCAGATTGATAAGGTTCTCGCGATGCCTAAACCTTTACAAAGAAGGGCGATTCAACTAATATTAAACTATCTTTATTTGGAGAGACCTTCATCGCTTTCGGCATTACATATTGACCAACTTTTAGTTTTGTTTTTGAATCCTCAACCATCTGCAGAATTGCATCTTCCGGAGGGCCTTATTGCGGAAAAATCATATCAAACTTGCACGTTTAGATTTTTCCGGCAAAAAAGCCGTGAATATTCCCTTAAATTACAAATTCCCGGTGAGACTATTCTTCCGAATGGATATAAGATTAAAGCGCACTATATAAAAGAAGAAATTCCGGTACTTAGGGGAAATCATTCTTTTATTCTTCCCGAATCAGCTGTTCAGTTTCCGCTTACAGTCCGAACCAGGAATGAAGGCGAACGGATGGCCGTCAAGGGATTAGGTGGAACTAAAAAGTTAAAGGATATTTTTATTAATGAAAAGATCCCGATGCTAGAAAGAAATGTGTGGCCGGTCATCATCGATCAAACGGGTACGGCGATTTGGCTGCCTGGTTTAAAGAAGTCGAATGTTGAGCCGGATATAATTTCTGATGAAAAATCTTTAATTTACTTAGAATATAAAAAAGCTTAATTCTTCATGGGGGGCAATAATTACAATGACCATGCAAAACGACATTGAAAAAGTTTTAATAACAGAGGAAGAACTTCAATTGAAAATAAGGGAATTGGGCGCGCAGCTTGAAGCTGATTACCAAGGTAAGTTCCCGTTGGCCATCGGAGTGCTGAAAGGCGCCATGCCATTTATGTCAGATTTACTGAAACGTGTGGATACACATCTTGAAATGGACTTTATGGATGTTTCGAGCTATGGTAACTCCACTGTATCTTCCGGTGAAGTGAAAATCATCAAGGATCTTGATACATCGGTTGAAGGCCGGGATATTTTAATCATCGAAGATATTATCGACAGCGGTTTGACTCTTAGCTATCTTGCGGAACTTTTCCGTTATCGAAAAGCAAAATCAATTAAAATCGTTACTTTATTGGATAAACCAACAGGCAGGAAAGCGGATATCACTCCGGACTATGCCGGGTTCATCGTTCCGGATGCATTTGTTGTCGGATATGGTCTTGATTTTGCGGAAAAGTATCGTAATCTCCCGTATATCGGCATATTGAAGCCTGAAATTTACTCGAATTAATCGTACCTGTTTGAAAGGGAAGACCAGATAAAAACAGCGGTGTTAAATTATTGTAATTCATTAATTTTGTATGATAGTATTTACTATAGTTTGTTTACCCGTGGGAGGAGGTAAGGGATGAATCGGATCTTCCGTAATACCATATTTTATTTACTGATCTTTTTGGTCATCATTGGGATTGTAAGCATTTTTAATAATAACAATGAACCAACGGAGAAAATGACCCAAGATGAATTCTATAAGCATTTGGAGAATGGGGACGTTACTGCACTTACGATGCAGCCCGAAAGCAGTGTATTTGAAATCACAGGAAAGCTCAAAGGTTATGAGGAAAACAAATTCTTTGTGACGTACGTGCCTTTCAGTGAATATTCGCAAAGTCGGATAAATGATGCCGTAACCAAGTTGGATAAGGACATCATCACTGTGGAACCTCCAGAAAAAACAAGTGGCTGGGTGACATTTTTCACTTCCATCATTCCATTTGTAATCATTTTTATCCTCTTCTTCTTTTTACTTAACCAAGCTCAGGGCGGCGGTGGTGGCCGCGTCATGAACTTCGGGAAAAGTAAGGCGAAATTGTATAATGATGATAAGAAAAAAGTTCGCTTCAATGATGTTGCCGGGGCGGACGAAGAAAAGCAGGAACTTGTCGAGGTCGTTGAATTCTTGAAAGACCCTCGCAAATATGCCGAGCTTGGAGCCCGTATTCCTAAAGGGGTACTTTTAGTAGGGCCTCCTGGTACAGGTAAAACTTTACTTGCACGAGCAGTAGCTGGTGAAGCCGGAACTCCTTTCTTCTCAATCAGTGGTTCTGATTTTGTTGAAATGTTTGTGGGTGTCGGTGCATCCCGTGTTCGTGATTTGTTTGAAAATGCTAAGAAGAATGCACCATGTATCATCTTCATCGATGAAATTGATGCAGTCGGTCGTCAACGTGGCGCAGGTCTAGGTGGCGGTCACGATGAACGTGAACAGACATTGAACCAATTACTGGTGGAAATGGATGGTTTCGGTGGTAATGAAGGAATCATAATCATCGCTGCGACTAACCGTGCTGATGTATTGGATCCGGCATTATTGCGTCCGGGACGTTTTGACCGTCAAATAACGGTAGGCCGCCCTGATGTTAAGGGCCGTGAAGAAGTGCTGAAAGTGCATGCACGCAATAAACCATTAGCAGAAACAGTCGATTTGAAAGCGATCGCTCAGCGTACTCCAGGATTTTCTGGTGCAGATCTTGAAAACTTACTGAATGAAGCGGCTCTTGTTGCTGCCCGTCAAGATAAGAAGAAGATCGATATGTCCGATTTGGATGAAGCTTCGGATCGCGTTATCGCCGGACCTGCCAAGAAAAACCGTGTCATTTCCAAAAAGGAAAGAAATATCGTAGCGTGGCATGAAGCGGGCCATACCATTATTGGGCTGGTTCTGGATGATGCCGAAGTCGTTCATAAAGTTACGATTGTCCCTCGTGGTCAAGCTGGCGGTTATGCAGTTATGCTGCCGAAAGAAGATCGTTTCTTCATGACGGAACCTGAGCTAAAAGATAAAATCGTAGGACTATTGGGTGGCCGTGTAGCCGAAGAAGTTACATTCGGAGAAGTGAGTACCGGTGCGCATAACGACTTCCAGCGTGCAACGGGCATAGCTCGTAGCATGGTTATGGAATATGGAATGAGTAAGCTCGGACCGCTTCAATTCGGTAATTCTCAAGGTCAGGTCTTCCTAGGCCGCGATTTCAACAATGATCAAAACTATTCAGATGCAATAGCATATGAAATCGATCTTGAAATTCAACGTATCATCAAGGAAGCATACGAAAGATGTAAGAAGATCCTTACTGAAAATCGTGAAAAACTTGATTTGGTTGCAAAAACCCTGCTTGAAGTGGAAACACTTGATGCGGAACAAATCAAAGGTTTATTCCATAATGGTAAATTGCCAGATCGGGATTATACGGCCCTGAATGGGAATTTAACCACTGATGAGAATGTCAAGGTGAACATCAATAAGAAGAAGGAAGAAAAAGAGGCCCTATTGGATCCATTGGATAAGAGAGGACCTGAGGACCTTGAAATAACGGAGGAAGGATTGAATACTCCTCCAATCAAAGAAGGTGCACCTCAAGATCAGCCGCTTTCCTTCCCGAACGAAGACGACAATAAAAAGTCTTAATCGACTAAATTCAAAAGGGTATTTCCGCCTCGGAAATACCCTTTTCTTAACTCTTAAATTAATTATGATATAGTTCCTGGGATACCTTTCGAAAAGTGCGACTAATAGCGTGGGAAATAACAGTGTGGTATGATGTTGGAGAATAATTTACCGGAGTGATGAAACGATGATTTTTGTATTGGATGTTGGGAATACGAATACCGTATTAGGCGTATACGATGAAGATATTTTAAAATATCATTGGCGAATTGAGACTAACCGTCATAAGACAGAAGATGAGTATGGAATGATCATAAAGTCTTTGTTGCAGCATGAAAGTCTTACGTTTGATCAATTTGATGGAATCATTATTTCTTCGGTAGTTCCGCCAATTATGTTTGCACTTGAACGCATGTGCAAAAAATACTTTGGAATTAAACCGCTTATAGTTGGACCTGGAATAAAAACTGGATTGAATATTAAATACGAAAATCCCCGTGAGGTGGGAGCGGACCGAATCGTTAATGCTGTTGCTGGCATTCAGGAATATGGAAGCCCTCTCATTATCGTGGATTTTGGTACGGCAACGACATATTGCTACATAAATGAGGATAAACAATACATGGGCGGAGCCATTGCCCCGGGTATAAATATTTCTACTGAGGCACTTTATTCAAAGGCAGCCAAACTTCCGAGAATAGAAATCAGCCGGCCGGAAGGAATTATTGGGAAAAACACGGTGTCCGCCATGCAGGCTGGTATTTTGTATGGGTATGTTGGGCAGGTAGAAGGAATCGTTAATCGAATTAAAGCGCAAAGTAATCTAGAACCAACGGTAATAGCGACAGGCGGACTGGCTACCTTAATTGCTAACGAGTCTACTGTTATTGACGTTGTGGAGCCATTTTTGACCTTGAAGGGGTTGCAGCTGATTTATAAACGTAATCGTGAGCAAGTGAAGAAGTAACACAAAGCATGAAAGGAGCAATATAAATGAAGGATTATCTAATAAAGGCGTTAGGTTATGAAGGACAGGTTCGTGCATATGCTGTTTCAACAACAGACACCGTAGGAGAAGCTCAGCGACGCCATTATACATGGCCTACTGCTTCGGCTGCCCTTGGACGGGCTATGACGGCAGGCGTTATGATGGGTGGAATGTTAAAAGGTGAAGAAAAGCTGACGATTAAAATCGAGGGCGGTGGTCCGATTGGATCCATCCTGGTCGACAGCAATGCAAAGGGAGAAGTCCGCGGATATGTCACTCATCCGCAAACCCACTTTGATTTGAATGAGCAAGGTAAGCTGGATGTCAGGAAAGCGGTGGGTACCGATGGATTGTTGACTGTTGTGAAAGATATTGGTCTTCGTGATTACTTTTCAGGGCAAGTACCGCTTGTATCGGGAGAACTGGGTGAAGATTTCACTTATTACTTTGTTACTTCCGAACAGGTGCCTTCTTCAGTGGGGGTTGGGGTCCTGGTGAATCCGGATAATTCAATCCTTGCAGCGGGTGGATTTATCATTCAGTTGATGCCGGGTACATCCGATGATACGATTTCCAAAATCGAAAAAAGACTAAGCACGATTACTCCAGTTTCCAAGATGATTCAAAACGGCATGACTCCTGAAGAAATCCTAACCGAAATTTTAGGTGAGGGCAATGTGAATATATTAGAAAAAGTGGATGTCCAGTTCTCCTGTCAATGTTCAAGGGAAAGAATTGCGAATGCATTGATCAGCCTGGGGCAGGCTGAGATTCGGGATATTATTGAGACAGACGGACAAGCGGAGGCGCATTGTCATTTTTGTAATCAGACCTACCAATTCTCTAAGGAACAACTTGAGGAACTGGAAGCGGAAACCAAAAAATAATGTACGGGGGATAAGGGTTTGCCAAAACACAAGCTTCGGGCAATTATTGCTGGCCTTGCCTTGTTGAACCTATTGACTATCATTATCTTTGTCATAAAACCACTAATCATTTCAAAAACCGTCATTGGGGAAGAAACGGCCGCGAAGGTCGGGTCGAAGGATATTTCCCGGGACGCATGGATGAATGAGCTCGAAAAAAGATATGGGGAAGATGTACTTGAGGAAATGGTCGATAAAGAGGTAGTGAAACAGGCAGCTGAAAAATACAAAGTGAAAATTTCGGATGAAGAGCTAGATCGGGAACTTAAAATGATGAAAACGATGTATGGGACTGCCGGTCAGAACCTTAATAAAAGTAACGATCAATTGAGGCAGGAAATTCAGTCGAGTCTCCTCCTCGAGAAGCTCCTCACCAAGGACGTTTCGGTTTCCAAAACGGCAATGCGGAATTATTATGATAATAATAAGGATATCTATAGAATCCCTACTGCTTTCCATATTTCCCATATTACCACGTCTACAAAAAAGCAGGCAGACCAAGTCATACGTGAACTGGAGAAAGGTGTCTCCTTTGATGTCTTGGCGATGGAAAAGTCCCTTGATGAATTTACTGCCAATCAAGGGGGCGACATGGGTTATATATCACAGGATAACGAGCAAGTATCCAAGGAATACATTACCGCTGCCGAGAAATTGAAGGTGAAAAAGTGGAGTGATGCAATCCAAACGGAGGATGGCTGGGCCGTTCTCTACCTGCATGAAAGAATAGAGGGCAAGCAATATGAATATGAAGAAGTTAAAGACAAGATTCACCGCCAAATAGCTCTTGAACAGATTCAGGCACCGGTCTCAGGGAAAATTTTCTGGGACGAATTTGATGTAGAATGGTTTTATGGATTGAAGGAAGAAAAGTAGGTCAATGGTTGTGTGAGAAAATTTAGAATATAGTATATAATCATTGACAATGAACTATTAAAACTGGTAACTTTAAAATTATAAAACCAATAAACATACTCGGTATTGAAATGATAAGGGAGTGGAGAAAATGGCACGTATAGCTAATTCTGTAATCGATTTAATTGGACAAACACCTATTGTTAAGTTAAACAAGCTTCAAAATGAAAACAGTGCAGATATTTATTTGAAACTTGAGTATTTTAACCCAGGCAGCAGTGTAAAAGACCGTATCGCCCTTGCGATGATCGAAGCGGCAGAAAAAAATGGTACCCTTAAGCCAGGTGATACGATCATTGAACCTACAAGCGGAAATACTGGAATAGGCCTGGCGATGGTAGCTGCGGCAAAGGGCTATAAATCAATTCTGGTTATGCCGGAGACGATGAGCTTGGAACGCCGTAACTTGCTTCGCGCTTATGGCGCAGAATTAGTTCTTACTCCTGGGCCTGAAGGAATGAAGGGTGCAATCGCAAAGGCGACTGAGCTTTCTAAAGAAAAAGGTTACTTCATTCCACAGCAATTCGAAAACGAAGCCAACCCTGAAGTACATCGGAACACTACTGGCCCTGAAATCGTTGAAGCCTTTGGAGATGAAGGACTGGATGCATTCGTTGCCGGAATCGGTACTGGCGGAACCATTACAGGTGCCGGTGAAGTCCTGCGTCAGAAATTCCCTGACATTAAAATTTACGCTGTTGAACCTGCGGATTCCCCAGTATTATCGGGCGGGACGCCAGGACCTCATAAAATCCAAGGAATCGGAGCAGGCTTCATTCCAAGTATATTGAATACAGATCTCTATGACGAAATCATTCAAGTCAATACAGAGGAATCTTTTGATTATGCACGCCGCGCAGCAAAAGAAGAAGGAATCCTTGGCGGAATTTCTTCTGGAGGTGCAATCGCAGCTGCCATTAAAGTGGCTGACAAACTGGGAAAAGGCAAAAAGGTACTTGCCATCATACCAAGTAATGGTGAACGCTACTTAAGTACGCCATTATATAACTTTGAGTAAGACAAGACGCTAAAAATGAGAAGCGAAGTTCCTTAGGGGCTTTGCTTTTCTTTTTGCAGTAATGTCTGCAGAGATGTTCCGAATCTTCATGGAGCTTGCACTATGCCTGTGTAAATGGGTAAACTCGTATATATAGATTTCTTTAAGTGAAGGAGAACGTTGGATGTCATTAGCTGGAGCGTCAAAAATAAAATGCGGTTCATTTGATTTGGATTACAGCAATAAAACCTTAATTATGGGGATTTTGAATGTTACCCCGGACTCCTTTTCGGATGGCGGGAAATATAATCGGATAGATGCTGCTTTGAAGCATGCCGAACGGATGGTCAACGATGGAGCGGATATATTGGATGTAGGCGGAGAGTCCACCCGACCTAATTATGAGAGGATATCGGAGGAAGAGGAGATAGAGAGAGTCGCCCCGATTATAGAGGCCATATCCCGTAATATTGAGGTTCCAATATCGGTCGATACGTATAAATCAAGAGTGGCGGAAGTGGCGGTAAAAGCAGGAGCCCATATATTAAATGACATTTGGGGAGGTAAAGCCGACTCCTTGATGTCGAAGGTTGCTGCGGAATATAAGGTGCCGGTCATCTTGATGCATAACAGGGGTAATATGGAATACGGACATTTTGTTCGGGATGTACTTCAAGATTTATTCGAAAGCATCATGTTGGTGAAGGATGCAGGTGTCAAGGATGAAAACATCATACTCGATCCAGGAATTGGCTTTGCGAAAGATTTAAAGTTAAATTTAGAAATGATGAGGAATCTTGATAAGCTGGTATCGTTAGGTTATCCAGTTCTGTTAGCCACATCAAGAAAGTCCATGATTGGACATGTTCTGGACCTGCCGCCTGGTGAGCGAATGGAAGGAACGGCCGCCACTATCTGTCATGGCATTCAACAAGGCTGTCAAATGGTTCGCGTACATGATGTGAAGGAAATGGCACGGACTGCAAAGATGATGGATGCTCTATTAGGAAAAGGTGAATGATATGGATAAGATATATGTGAATAAAATGGAGTTTTACGGTTATCATGGAGTTTTTCCGGAAGAAACGAAGCTTGGTCAGCGATTTAAAGTGGATTTAATCGTCCAGACTGATTTAGCCAAGGCAGGGAAGAGTGACAACCTTGAAGACTCAATCAACTATGGCGAGTTATATGAAGTGTGTAAAAATGTTGTTGAGGGAGAACCTTTTAAGTTAGTGGAAGCTGTCGCTGAAAAAATCGCCTCTGAACTGCTTAATAAATATTCTTCCATCGATACATGCACCGTCAAGGTTTATAAACCAGATCCTCCAATAGCAGGTCACTATGATTCGGTTGCTATAGAGATTGTAAGGGGACGCTGATTGTGAGAAATATTGCTTACCTTTCAATAGGCTCGAACTTAGGTGATCGCCTTGAAACATTCAGAAAGGCTTTCCAATTATTGTCTGAAAGCCCGCATATCAAATTGGTGTCATGCTCCTCATTATATGAAACGGACCCGATAGGATATGAAGACCAGGACTGTTTTTTAAATGCTGTCCTTAAAGTGAAAACCGATTTAGAAGCCGAACAATTACTTCACGCTTGTATGAAAATTGAACAGGATTTAGGGAGAAAAAGGGAAATTAGGTGGGGTCCTCGTACTTTAGACCTTGACATTTTGTTATATAATCATGAAAATATTGAGACAGAGATTCTTTCAGTCCCGCACCCTCGTATGCACGAGAGGGCTTTTGTTATCGTGCCTTTAATGGAAGTGGACCCAGATATATCACTTCCGCAAATGCATGCACCTTTGAGCGACCTGCTTGAACAGATTTCGGATAAAGAAGGAGTTCGATTATGGAAGGTGAAAAATGGGGAAGGCGTATTCGCGCTTTTCGAAAGTTAAAGGGTTATACCCAGGAAGGGTTTGCGAGGGAGATAGGTGTTTCCGTTTCCTTGCTGGGAGAAGTTGAACGAGGGAACCGTAACCCTTCAGAAGCATTTTTACTGGAAGTGGCGGAAATTCTTCATATTTCCATTGAGGAGCTTCAGCCACCTGAGGATAAATGAAAGAATGTTATAGGGGGTCACAAGGTGTTAAGAATAGGCGATATAGAAATGAAGAACCAGGTAGTGCTGGCACCGATGGCGGGAGTCTGTAACTCGGCATTCCGCTTGACTGTCAAGGAATTTGGAGCTGGTCTTGTTTGTGCGGAGATGGTCAGTGACAAGGGAATCGTTCTTAAAAATGCTAGAACGATGAATATGCTTTATATAGATGAAAGAGAAAAGCCGTTAAGTTTGCAAATCTTTGGCGGTGAGAAGAAATCTTTGGTTGAAGCTGCGCAATTTGTAGATAAAAATACAACTGCTGACATCATCGATATCAACATGGGCTGTCCTGTCCCTAAAATCACTAAATGTGATGCGGGTGCGAAGTGGCTTCTCGATCCAAACAAAATTTATGAGATGGTTTCAGCGGTGGTTGATGCTGTTGAAAAGCCGGTAACGGTAAAAATGCGCATAGGCTGGGATGATGAACACGTTTTTGCGATTCAAAATGCTCAGGCTGTTGAACGCGCAGGTGGTAAAGCTGTTTCCATGCATGGCAGAACACGTGTTCAAATGTATGAAGGAAAAGCTAACTGGGACATCATCCGTGAAGTGAAGAAATCGATTAATATTCCCCTTATCGGTAACGGTGATGTGGAAACTCCACAGGATGCGGAAAGAATGCTCAAGGAAACGGGTGTTGATGGAGTCATGATCGGCCGTGCAGCTCTAGGTAACCCATGGATGATTTACCGGACTGTAAAATATCTTGAAACCGGTCAACTGATGGATGAGCCTTCAGTTCGTGAAAAGATGGATGTTTGCGTGCTTCATATGGATCGTCTGATTGCGTTGAAAAATGAAAATGTCGCCGTTCGTGAAATGCGTAAGCATGCTTCTTGGTATTTGAAGGGTGTTAAAGGGAATGCTACGGCTCGCAAAGGAATTAATGATTGTGAAACAAGGGAAGATGTTGTGAAGCTTCTCTATGGACTTGTTGATGAAGTGGAAGCGAAGCAACAAAATATCCAAATGGTCTGAATTTGACATCACCTTCCTATTTTCCTATAATACGCTTATCTTAACTGCCAGTAATCCTGGCAGTTTTTATATGTACATAAACAATGTTTTATGATAAAAAGCTGTTGAATTCCTTAACTTTATGTAAGAATAAATATGTATGCAAAAGAATTTCTGATTAATTATATAAAGCATTTATTAATAAAGATGGAGATGATTTTCGTGAGTCATGAAGAATTGAATGACCAACTGCAGGTAAGGCGCGATAAAATGCAGGCTATGATGGATAATGGACAAGACCCTTTCGGGAGCAGATTCGAGCGCACACATAACACTCAAGAGATAATCAGTGCTTATGGTGAATTAGAAAAGGAAGATCTTGAAGAAAAAGAAATTGAAGTTACGATCGCTGGCCGTGTCATGACGAAGCGAGGAAAAGGGAAAGCGGGATTTGCCCATATCCAGGATATTAGCGGTCAAATCCAAATCTACGTCCGTTTAGATAACATAGGTGAAGATTCTTACCAAATTTTCAATCAAACGGATCTTGGCGACATCGTAGGAGTAACTGGCGTTATTTTCAAAACTAAAGTCGGGGAACTTTCCATTAAAGCTAAAGAATATGTTTTCCTTGCTAAAGCGCTTCGCCCGTTGCCTGATAAATTTCATGGCCTAAAGGATGTTGAAGAACGTTACCGGAAACGTTATGTCGATTTAATTACAAATGAGGAAAGCAAAAATACGTTGATCATGCGCAGTCGCATTGTACAAGCCATGAGAAGGTATTTGGATGATCATGGGTACCTTGAAGTGGAGACGCCGCTATTGCACTCTGTTGCTGGTGGAGCAGCTGCACGCCCATTCCTTACTCACCATAATGCTTTGGATATGCCTTTGAATTTAAGGATTGCCATTGAACTTCATCTGAAACGCTTGATCGTTGGCGGATTGGAGAAAGTTTATGAAATTGGCCGGGTTTTCAGAAATGAAGGGGTATCCACAAGACACAACCCTGAATTCACATTGATTGAATTATACGAGGCTTATGCGGATTACCAAGATATCATGAGTTTAACGGAAAACCTGATTGCCCATATTGCTCAGGAAGTTCTGGGCACGACTACCATCCAGTATGGGGAGTATGAGATAGAGTTAAAACCGGAATGGAAACGACTTCACATGGTTGACGCTGTAAAAGAATATACCGGTGTGGACTTCTGGAATGAAATGAGTAAAGAAGAAGCCCAGCAGCTTGCTAAAGAAAATGGGATTGAAATTAAGGAATCCATGGAATTTGGCCATATCGTAAATGAATTCTTTGAACAAAAGGTGGAAGATAAGTTAATTCAACCTACATTCATCTATGGACATCCAGTGGAAATCTCTCCTTTAGCAAAGAAAAATCCGGAAGATTCCCGTTTCACAGATCGTTTTGAGTTATTCATTGTAGGTAGGGAGCATGCAAATGCGTTCACTGAACTTAATGACCCGATTGATCAACGTCAACGCTTTGAAGCTCAATTAAAAGAACGAGAGCAAGGTAATGATGAAGCTCATGAAATGGATGAAGATTTCCTGGAGGCGTTAGAGTACGGAATGCCGCCTACTGGCGGACTCGGAATTGGCGTTGACCGTTTGGTTATGCTATTGACCAATTCTCCTTCCATACGTGACGTCCTGCTATTCCCTTTAATGAGACATCGCTAATATAAGTAAAATGAGTTTTGATTGCATGCCGAATTCGGATGGCTGGGATCATTGGGGGCAACCTCTGATCCTGGTAAGTCCAATTCGGTTTTTGTTTTTTAATTATAATTTCATATCTTTTATATAGTACGAATTCTAGGGTTTGAAAGAAAAACAACATTATCTCAAAAAACTTTATAAAAGGTATTGCACAGTTAACGTAATGGTGTTATATTTATATCTGTCGTTACGAACGAGTTGCAAACAGATTACAAACTTTAAAAAGTTTTTAAAAAAGTTGTTGACTCAGAGTAAAGGGAATGTTATTATAAGTAAGCTGTTCCGAAAGACATTGCTCTTTGAAAACTGAACAAAACAAAGCGCCAACGTTAAATTTTAAGTGAGCACACACTATCAAAAAAGCAAATGAGCAAGTCAAACATTTCTTCGGAGAGTTTGATCCTGGCTCAGGACGAACGCTGGCGGCGTGCCTAATACATGCAAGTCGAGCGAATCGATGGGAGCTTGCTCCCTGAGATTAGCGGCGGACGGGTGAGTAACACGTGGGCAACCTGCCTATAAGACTGGGATAACTTCGGGAAACCGGAGCTAATACCGGATACGTTCTTTTCTCGCATGAGAGAAGATGGAAAGACGGTTTACGCTGTCACTTATAGATGGGCCCGCGGCGCATTAGCTAGTTGGTGAGGTAATGGCTCACCAAGGCGACGATGCGTAGCCGACCTGAGAGGGTGATCGGCCACACTGGGACTGAGACACGGCCCAGACTCCTACGGGAGGCAGCAGTAGGGAATCTTCCGCAATGGACGAAAGTCTGACGGAGCAACGCCGCGTGAACGAAGAAGGCCTTCGGGTCGTAAAGTTCTGTTGTTAGGGAAGAACAAGTACCAGAGTAACTGCTGGTACCTTGACGGTACCTAACCAGAAAGCCACGGCTAACTACGTGCCAGCAGCCGCGGTAATACGTAGGTGGCAAGCGTTGTCCGGAATTATTGGGCGTAAAGCGCGCGCAGGTGGTTCCTTAAGTCTGATGTGAAAGCCCACGGCTCAACCGTGGAGGGTCATTGGAAACTGGGGAACTTGAGTGCAGAAGAGGAAAGTGGAATTCCAAGTGTAGCGGTGAAATGCGTAGAGATTTGGAGGAACACCAGTGGCGAAGGCGACTTTCTGGTCTGTAACTGACACTGAGGCGCGAAAGCGTGGGGAGCAAACAGGATTAGATACCCTGGTAGTCCACGCCGTAAACGATGAGTGCTAAGTGTTAGAGGGTTTCCGCCCTTTAGTGCTGCAGCTAACGCATTAAGCACTCCGCCTGGGGAGTACGGCCGCAAGGCTGAAACTCAAAGGAATTGACGGGGGCCCGCACAAGCGGTGGAGCATGTGGTTTAATTCGAAGCAACGCGAAGAACCTTACCAGGTCTTGACATCCTCTGACAACCCTAGAGATAGGGCTTTCCCCTTCGGGGGACAGAGTGACAGGTGGTGCATGGTTGTCGTCAGCTCGTGTCGTGAGATGTTGGGTTAAGTCCCGCAACGAGCGCAACCCTTGATCTTAGTTGCCAGCATTCAGTTGGGCACTCTAAGGTGACTGCCGGTGACAAACCGGAGGAAGGTGGGGATGACGTCAAATCATCATGCCCCTTATGACCTGGGCTACACACGTGCTACAATGGATGGTACAAAGGGCTGCAAACCTGCGAAGGTAAGCGAATCCCATAAAGCCATTCTCAGTTCGGATTGCAGGCTGCAACTCGCCTGCATGAAGCCGGAATCGCTAGTAATCGCGGATCAGCATGCCGCGGTGAATACGTTCCCGGGCCTTGTACACACCGCCCGTCACACCACGAGAGTTTGTAACACCCGAAGTCGGTGAGGTAACCTTCATGGAGCCAGCCGCCTAAGGTGGGACAGATGATTGGGGTGAAGTCGTAACAAGGTAGCCGTATCGGAAGGTGCGGCTGGATCACCTCCTTTCTAAGGATAATTACGAGAGCGCTTTTGTTTTGTTCAGTTTTGAATGAGTAATTCATTCAAATAGGAAAGACAGTCATCACGATGTGATGGATTCTTTCTGCTTTGTTCCTTGAAAACTAGATAATAGATAGAAGGCAATTAATTTTTTTCAAAGCATCTGTAAGATCTTTTTTAACGGTTAAGTTAGAAAGGGCGCACGGTGGATGCCTTGGCACTAGGAGCCGATGAAGGACGGGACTAACACCGATATGCTTCGGGGAGCTGTAAGTAAGCTTTGATCCGGAGATTTCCGAATGGGGAAACCCACTGTTCGTAATGGAACAGTATCTTTACCTGAATACATAGGGTACTGAAGGCAGACCCGGGGAACTGAAACATCTAAGTACCCGGAGGAAGAGAAAGCAAACGCGATTTCCTGAGTAGCGGCGAGCGAAACGGAATTAGCCCAAACCAAGAGGCTTGCCTCTTGGGGTTGTAGGACACTCAACATGGAGTTACAAAGGAACGGGGTAAATGAAGCGACCTGGAAAGGTCCGTCGAAGAAGGTAAAAACCCTGTAGTTGAAACTTCGTTCCCTCCTGAGTGGATCCTGAGTACGGCGGGACACGAGAAATCCCGTCGGAAGCAGGGAGGACCATCTCCCAAGGCTAAATACTCCCTAGTGACCGATAGTGAACCAGTACCGTGAGGGAAAGGTGAAAAGCACCCCGGAAGGGGAGTGAAATAGATCCTGAAACCGTGTGCCTACAAGTAGTCAAAGCCCGTTAATGGGTAATGGCGTGCCTTTTGTAGAATGAACCGGCGAGTTACGATTTCATGCGAGGTTAAGTTGATGAGACGGAGCCGCAGCGAAAGCGAGTCTGAATAGGGCGAATGAGTATGAGGTCGTAGACCCGAAACCAGGTGATCTACCCATGTCCAGGGTGAAGTTCAGGTAACACTGAATGGAGGCCCGAACCCACGCACGTTGAAAAGTGCGGGGATGAGGTGTGGGTAGCGGAGAAATTCCAATCGAACCTGGAGATAGCTGGTTCTCTCCGAAATAGCTTTAGGGCTAGCCTCAAGATGAGAGTATTGGAGGTAGAGCACTGATTGGACTAGGGGCCCCCAACGGGTTACCGAATTCAGTCAAACTCCGAATGCCAAATACTTATTCTTGGGAGTCAGACTGCGAGTGATAAGATCCGTAGTCGAAAGGGAAACAGCCCAGACCACCAGCTAAGGTCCCAAAGTATACGTTAAGTGGAAAAGGATGTGGAGTTGCTTAGACAACCAGGATGTTGGCTTAGAAGCAGCCACCATTTAAAGAGTGCGTAATAGCTCACTGGTCGAGTGACTCCGCGCCGAAAATGTACCGGGGCTAAACGTATCACCGAAGCTGTGGATTGACACCGTATGGTGTCGATGGTAGGAGAGCGTTCTAAGGGCGTTGAAGTCAGACCGGAAGGACTGGTGGAGCGCTTAGAAGTGAGAATGCCGGTATGAGTAGCGAAAGAAGGGTGAGAATCCCTTCCACCGAATGCCTAAGGTTTCCTGAGGAAGGCTCGTCCGCTCAGGGTTAGTCGGGACCTAAGCCGAGGCCGAAAGGCGTAGGCGATGGACAACAGGTTGATATTCCTGTACCACCTATACATCGTTTGAACGATGGGGGGACGCAGAAGGATAGGGTAAGCGCGCTGTTGGATATGCGCGTCCAAGCAGTTAGGCCGGAAACGAGGCAAATCCCGTTTCCATTAAGGCGGAGCTGTGATGGCGAGGGAAATATAGTACCGAAGTTCCTGATTCCACGCTGCCAAGAAAAGCCTCTAGTGAGATGTAAGGTGCCCGTACCGCAAACCGACACAGGTAGGCGAGGAGAGAATCCTAAGGTGTGCGAGAGAACTCTCGTTAAGGAACTCGGCAAAATGACCCCGTAACTTCGGGAGAAGGGGTGCTTTTTAGGGTGAATAGCCCAGAAAAGCCGCAGTGAATAGGCCCAGGCGACTGTTTAGCAAAAACACAGGTCTCTGCGAAGCCGCAAGGCGAAGTATAGGGGCTGACACCTGCCCGGTGCTGGAAGGTTAAGGGGAGAGGTTAGCGCAAGCGAAGCTTTGAACCGAAGCCCCAGTAAACGGCGGCCGTAACTATAACGGTCCTAAGGTAGCGAAATTCCTTGTCGGGTAAGTTCCGACCCGCACGAAAGGTGTAACGATCTGGGCACTGTCTCAACGAGAGACTCGGTGAAATTATAGTACCTGTGAAGATGCAGGTTACCCGCGACAGGACGGAAAGACCCCGTGGAGCTTTACTGCAGCCTGATATTGAATTTTGGTACAGCTTGTACAGGATAGGTAGGAGCCTGAGAAGCCGGAGCGCCAGCTTCGGTGGAGGCGTTGGTGGGATACTACCCTGGCTGTATTGAAATTCTAACCCGCGCCCCTTATCGGGGTGGGAGACAGTGTCAGGTGGGCAGTTTGACTGGGGCGGTCGCCTCCTAAAGAGTAACGGAGGCGCCCAAAGGTTCCCTCAGAATGGTTGGAAATCATTCGTAGAGTGTAAAGGCACAAGGGAGCTTGACTGCGAGACCTACAAGTCGAGCAGGGACGAAAGTCGGGCTTAGTGATCCGGTGGTTCCGCATGGAAGGGCCATCGCTCAACGGATAAAAGCTACCCCGGGGATAACAGGCTTATCTCCCCCAAGAGTCCACATCGACGGGGAGGTTTGGCACCTCGATGTCGGCTCATCGCATCCTGGGGCTGTAGTCGGTCCCAAGGGTTGGGCTGTTCGCCCATTAAAGCGGTACGCGAGCTGGGTTCAGAACGTCGTGAGACAGTTCGGTCCCTATCCGTCGCGGGCGCAGGAAATTTGAGAGGAGCTGTCCTTAGTACGAGAGGACCGGGATGGACGCACCGCTGGTGTACCAGTTGTCTTGCCAAAGGCATAGCTGGGTAGCTACGTGCGGACGGGATAAGTGCTGAAAGCATCTAAGCATGAAGCCCCCCTCAAGATGAGATTTCCCATGGCGCAAGCTAGTAAGATCCCTGAAAGATGATCAGGTTGATAGGTCAGAGGTGGAAGCATGGTGACATGTGGAGCTGACTGATACTAATAGATCGAGGACTTAACCAACGCTTTTTAAAAAATGAAATACCTTCTTATTATCTAGTTTTGAAGGAACAACGTTCCTTTTATGTTTGGTGGCGATAGCGAAGAGGTCACACCCGTTCCCATTCCGAACACGGCAGTTAAGCTCTTCAGCGCCGATGGTAGTTGGGGGTTTCCCCCTGTGAGAGTAGGACGCCGCCAAGCAGTTATATATGGAGGATTAGCTCAGCTGGGAGAGCATCTGCCTTACAAGCAGAGGGTCGGCGGTTCGATCCCGTCATCCTCCACCATTTTTACACTTGCCGGTGTAGCTCAACTGGTAGAGCAACTGACTTGTAATCAGTAGGTTGGGGGTTCAAGTCCTCTTGCCGGCACCATTTTCATACAAGCTTGATATAGCATATATAAATAGTTTATATGAGCCATTAGCTCAGTTGGTAGAGCATCTGACTTTTAATCAGAGGGTCGAAGGTTCGAATCCTTCATGGCTCACCATTTTATTATGCGGGTGTGGCGGAATTGGCAGACGCACCAGACTTAGGATCTGGCGCCGCAAGGCGTGGGGGTTCAAGTCCCTTCACCCGCATGTTCGCGGAAGTAGTTCAGTGGTAGAATACAACCTTGCCAAGGTTGGGGTCGCGGGTTCGAATCCCGTCTTCCGCTCCACTATTTATTTATGCCGGGGTGGCGGAACTGGCAGACGCACAGGACTTAAAATCCTGCGGTAGGTGACTACCGTACCGGTTCGATTCCGGTCCTCGGCACCATCTTAATATGCGCCCGTAGCTCAATTGGATAGAGCATCTGACTACGAATCAGAAGGTTGTAGGTTCGACTCCCGCCGGGCGCACCATGTTTTTTTCGGGAAGTAGCTCAGCTTGGTAGAGCACTTGGTTTGGGACCAAGGGGTCGCAGGTTCGAATCCTGTCTTCCCGACCATTATTTTTTGGGGCCTTAGCTCAGCTGGGAGAGCGCCTGCCTTGCACGCAGGAGGTCAGCGGTTCGATCCCGCTAGGCTCCACCAAAAAAACTTGACAAGCCGATTTGGGTTTGTTATGATATGAAAGTTGATTCTTTAAGAAGAGTCAAATTGCTCTTTGAAAACTGAACAAAACAAAGCGCCAACGTTAAATTTTAAGTGAGCACACACTATCAAAAAAGCAAATGAGCAAGTCAAACATTTCTTCGGAGAGTTTGATCCTGGCTCAGGACGAACGCTGGCGGCGTGCCTAATACATGCAAGTCGAGCGAATCGATGGGAGCTTGCTCCCTGAGATTAGCGGCGGACGGGTGAGTAACACGTGGGCAACCTGCCTATAAGACTGGGATAACTTCGGGAAACCGGAGCTAATACCGGATACGTTCTTTTCTCGCATGAGAGAAGATGGAAAGACGGTTTACGCTGTCACTTATAGATGGGCCCGCGGCGCATTAGCTAGTTGGTGAGGTAATGGCTCACCAAGGCGACGATGCGTAGCCGACCTGAGAGGGTGATCGGCCACACTGGGACTGAGACACGGCCCAGACTCCTACGGGAGGCAGCAGTAGGGAATCTTCCGCAATGGACGAAAGTCTGACGGAGCAACGCCGCGTGAACGAAGAAGGCCTTCGGGTCGTAAAGTTCTGTTGTTAGGGAAGAACAAGTACCAGAGTAACTGCTGGTACCTTGACGGTACCTAACCAGAAAGCCACGGCTAACTACGTGCCAGCAGCCGCGGTAATACGTAGGTGGCAAGCGTTGTCCGGAATTATTGGGCGTAAAGCGCGCGCAGGTGGTTCCTTAAGTCTGATGTGAAAGCCCACGGCTCAACCGTGGAGGGTCATTGGAAACTGGGGAACTTGAGTGCAGAAGAGGAAAGTGGAATTCCAAGTGTAGCGGTGAAATGCGTAGAGATTTGGAGGAACACCAGTGGCGAAGGCGACTTTCTGGTCTGTAACTGACACTGAGGCGCGAAAGCGTGGGGAGCAAACAGGATTAGATACCCTGGTAGTCCACGCCGTAAACGATGAGTGCTAAGTGTTAGAGGGTTTCCGCCCTTTAGTGCTGCAGCTAACGCATTAAGCACTCCGCCTGGGGAGTACGGCCGCAAGGCTGAAACTCAAAGGAATTGACGGGGGCCCGCACAAGCGGTGGAGCATGTGGTTTAATTCGAAGCAACGCGAAGAACCTTACCAGGTCTTGACATCCTCTGACAACCCTAGAGATAGGGCTTTCCCCTTCGGGGGACAGAGTGACAGGTGGTGCATGGTTGTCGTCAGCTCGTGTCGTGAGATGTTGGGTTAAGTCCCGCAACGAGCGCAACCCTTGATCTTAGTTGCCAGCATTCAGTTGGGCACTCTAAGGTGACTGCCGGTGACAAACCGGAGGAAGGTGGGGATGACGTCAAATCATCATGCCCCTTATGACCTGGGCTACACACGTGCTACAATGGATGGTACAAAGGGCTGCAAACCTGCGAAGGTAAGCGAATCCCATAAAGCCATTCTCAGTTCGGATTGCAGGCTGCAACTCGCCTGCATGAAGCCGGAATCGCTAGTAATCGCGGATCAGCATGCCGCGGTGAATACGTTCCCGGGCCTTGTACACACCGCCCGTCACACCACGAGAGTTTGTAACACCCGAAGTCGGTGAGGTAACCTTCATGGAGCCAGCCGCCTAAGGTGGGACAGATGATTGGGGTGAAGTCGTAACAAGGTAGCCGTATCGGAAGGTGCGGCTGGATCACCTCCTTTCTAAGGATAATTACGAGAGCGCTTTTGTTTTGTTCAGTTTTGAATGAGTAATTCATTCAAATAGGAAAGACAGTCATCACGATGTGATGGATTCTTTCTGCTTTGTTCCTTGAAAACTAGATAATAGATAGAAGGCAATTAATTTTTTTCAAAGCATCTGTAAGATCTTTTTTAACGGTTAAGTTAGAAAGGGCGCACGGTGGATGCCTTGGCACTAGGAGCCGATGAAGGACGGGACTAACACCGATATGCTTCGGGGAGCTGTAAGTAAGCTTTGATCCGGAGATTTCCGAATGGGGAAACCCACTGTTCGTAATGGAACAGTATCTTTACCTGAATACATAGGGTACTGAAGGCAGACCCGGGGAACTGAAACATCTAAGTACCCGGAGGAAGAGAAAGCAAACGCGATTTCCTGAGTAGCGGCGAGCGAAACGGAATTAGCCCAAACCAAGAGGCTTGCCTCTTGGGGTTGTAGGACACTCAACATGGAGTTACAAAGGAACGGGGTAAATGAAGCGACCTGGAAAGGTCCGTCGAAGAAGGTAAAAACCCTGTAGTTGAAACTTCGTTCCCTCCTGAGTGGATCCTGAGTACGGCGGGACACGAGAAATCCCGTCGGAAGCAGGGAGGACCATCTCCCAAGGCTAAATACTCCCTAGTGACCGATAGTGAACCAGTACCGTGAGGGAAAGGTGAAAAGCACCCCGGAAGGGGAGTGAAATAGATCCTGAAACCGTGTGCCTACAAGTAGTCAAAGCCCGTTAATGGGTAATGGCGTGCCTTTTGTAGAATGAACCGGCGAGTTACGATTTCATGCGAGGTTAAGTTGATGAGACGGAGCCGCAGCGAAAGCGAGTCTGAATAGGGCGAATGAGTATGAGGTCGTAGACCCGAAACCAGGTGATCTACCCATGTCCAGGGTGAAGTTCAGGTAACACTGAATGGAGGCCCGAACCCACGCACGTTGAAAAGTGCGGGGATGAGGTGTGGGTAGCGGAGAAATTCCAATCGAACCTGGAGATAGCTGGTTCTCTCCGAAATAGCTTTAGGGCTAGCCTCAAGATGAGAGTATTGGAGGTAGAGCACTGATTGGACTAGGGGCCCCCAACGGGTTACCGAATTCAGTCAAACTCCGAATGCCAAATACTTATTCTTGGGAGTCAGACTGCGAGTGATAAGATCCGTAGTCGAAAGGGAAACAGCCCAGACCACCAGCTAAGGTCCCAAAGTATACGTTAAGTGGAAAAGGATGTGGAGTTGCTTAGACAACCAGGATGTTGGCTTAGAAGCAGCCACCATTTAAAGAGTGCGTAATAGCTCACTGGTCGAGTGACTCCGCGCCGAAAATGTACCGGGGCTAAACGTATCACCGAAGCTGTGGATTGACACCGTATGGTGTCGATGGTAGGAGAGCGTTCTAAGGGCGTTGAAGTCAGACCGGAAGGACTGGTGGAGCGCTTAGAAGTGAGAATGCCGGTATGAGTAGCGAAAGAAGGGTGAGAATCCCTTCCACCGAATGCCTAAGGTTTCCTGAGGAAGGCTCGTCCGCTCAGGGTTAGTCGGGACCTAAGCCGAGGCCGAAAGGCGTAGGCGATGGACAACAGGTTGATATTCCTGTACCACCTATACATCGTTTGAACGATGGGGGGACGCAGAAGGATAGGGTAAGCGCGCTGTTGGATATGCGCGTCCAAGCAGTTAGGCCGGAAACGAGGCAAATCCCGTTTCCATTAAGGCGGAGCTGTGATGGCGAGGGAAATATAGTACCGAAGTTCCTGATTCCACGCTGCCAAGAAAAGCCTCTAGTGAGATGTAAGGTGCCCGTACCGCAAACCGACACAGGTAGGCGAGGAGAGAATCCTAAGGTGTGCGAGAGAACTCTCGTTAAGGAACTCGGCAAAATGACCCCGTAACTTCGGGAGAAGGGGTGCTTTTTAGGGTGAATAGCCCAGAAAAGCCGCAGTGAATAGGCCCAGGCGACTGTTTAGCAAAAACACAGGTCTCTGCGAAGCCGCAAGGCGAAGTATAGGGGCTGACACCTGCCCGGTGCTGGAAGGTTAAGGGGAGAGGTTAGCGCAAGCGAAGCTTTGAACCGAAGCCCCAGTAAACGGCGGCCGTAACTATAACGGTCCTAAGGTAGCGAAATTCCTTGTCGGGTAAGTTCCGACCCGCACGAAAGGTGTAACGATCTGGGCACTGTCTCAACGAGAGACTCGGTGAAATTATAGTACCTGTGAAGATGCAGGTTACCCGCGACAGGACGGAAAGACCCCGTGGAGCTTTACTGCAGCCTGATATTGAATTTTGGTACAGCTTGTACAGGATAGGTAGGAGCCTGAGAAGCCGGAGCGCCAGCTTCGGTGGAGGCGTTGGTGGGATACTACCCTGGCTGTATTGAAATTCTAACCCGCGCCCCTTATCGGGGTGGGAGACAGTGTCAGGTGGGCAGTTTGACTGGGGCGGTCGCCTCCTAAAGAGTAACGGAGGCGCCCAAAGGTTCCCTCAGAATGGTTGGAAATCATTCGTAGAGTGTAAAGGCACAAGGGAGCTTGACTGCGAGACCTACAAGTCGAGCAGGGACGAAAGTCGGGCTTAGTGATCCGGTGGTTCCGCATGGAAGGGCCATCGCTCAACGGATAAAAGCTACCCCGGGGATAACAGGCTTATCTCCCCCAAGAGTCCACATCGACGGGGAGGTTTGGCACCTCGATGTCGGCTCATCGCATCCTGGGGCTGTAGTCGGTCCCAAGGGTTGGGCTGTTCGCCCATTAAAGCGGTACGCGAGCTGGGTTCAGAACGTCGTGAGACAGTTCGGTCCCTATCCGTCGCGGGCGCAGGAAATTTGAGAGGAGCTGTCCTTAGTACGAGAGGACCGGGATGGACGCACCGCTGGTGTACCAGTTGTCTTGCCAAAGGCATAGCTGGGTAGCTACGTGCGGACGGGATAAGTGCTGAAAGCATCTAAGCATGAAGCCCCCCTCAAGATGAGATTTCCCATGGCGCAAGCTAGTAAGATCCCTGAAAGATGATCAGGTTGATAGGTCAGAGGTGGAAGCATGGTGACATGTGGAGCTGACTGATACTAATAGATCGAGGACTTAACCAACGCTTTTTAAAAAATGAAATACCTTCTTATTATCTAGTTTTGAAGGAACAACGTTCCTTTTATGTTTGGTGGCGATAGCGAAGAGGTCACACCCGTTCCCATTCCGAACACGGCAGTTAAGCTCTTCAGCGCCGATGGTAGTTGGGGGTTTCCCCCTGTGAGAGTAGGACGCCGCCAAGCCATTTAAAAAGATCAGCCATCCGGCTGGTCTTTTTTGTGTATGTAAAAAAAATTTTCCCGTTTTCAGGGACAGCACGGGCTGGCCTTATTTGAATTGGTTGCCATATCATGAGGAGGAATGGATGAGCTGGGTAAATGGGGCAGAATTTAAGTGATGAAACCTTAAGCAGAAGAAAAATTTCAGGTTTTACATCCATTTATATAGGGTATTTATGTAAGATATTTCATCTTTTATGTTCAATGGGGTATGTAACTACATATAATTTGGAGAAAATGGATATTACAGAAAGAAAGTGCGTTTAAGTTGCAAAATGCATTATTCCTTGTATAATAATAGTCAAATATAGTCAAAGTCAGAATGGAGGAGGCTGAGTGAGAAACATATCTGATGTTATCGAAACTTATTTGAAGCAAGTACTTGAAATAAGTCAAAAAGATATCTTGGAGATTAAAAGAAGTGAAATAGCAGATAAATTTCAGTGTGTTCCTTCTCAAATCAATTACGTAATCAATACCAGGTTTACCATCGAGAGAGGTTATGTTGTAGAGAGTAAGCGTGGAGGCGGAGGTTATATACGCATCATGAAAGTGGAATCACAGGATTCCGTGCAACTTATCAACCAATTATTATCGCTTATTGGTTCCAGGGTAACTCAATCGATGGCTGAAGGAGTAATTTCACGACTGATGAATGAAGACGTCATTAATGAAAGAGAAGCAAAGATTATGATGAGCGTCATAGATAGATCGGTGATTTATATCGACCTGCCTGACCGCGATGAGCTTAGGGCAAGAATTTTAACTGCGATGCTTACGACTTTAAAATATAAATGAAACTGGCAGAGGTGATGAACGTTGATTTGCCAAGAATGTCATCAAAGGCCTGCTACCCTGCACTTCACCAAAATCATCAATGGAAAAAAGACTGAAGTCATGATTTGTGAGAAATGTGCTCAGGAAAAAGGTGAAATGTTCATGGAGGCAGGTGGACCTGGTTTTTCAATAAATAATTTATTAGCAGGATTGTTGAATATGGAGTCGAATATTCAACAGACAAAGGCAAATGCATTTCCGAAAACGGAAGAGAGGCGTTGCCCGAATTGTCATCGATCTTATAAAGAATTTGTCCATATTGGCAAGTTTGGCTGTGCCGAATGTTATAAAACGTTCAATGAACAGTTAAATCCCATTTTAAAGAGGGTTCATAGCGGCAATACAGCACACATAGGGAAAATTCCAAAAAGGATTGGCGGCGCCATATATCTTCGAAAACAAATTTTGGATTTGAAAGAAGTTTTAAAGGTCCACATTGATCAAGAGGAGTTTGAGAAAGCGGCAGAAGTAAGAGATAAGGTTCGTTCCCTTGAAAAAAGGTTTGAAGCACAAGAGGGAGGCGAGGAATTATGAGCTTGGAAAAGTTTGTAGAAAACGCCTTGAGTTCCTGGATGAGTGCCGAAGGGCCGGAAATCGATATTGTATTGAGTTCGCGGATTCGGCTGGCCAGGAATTTCAAAGACTTTACCTTCCCAACCTCCTTTTCGAACGAAGAAGCTAATAAAATCATTGAATTGGTCAAAAAAAGAATCGAAGAGGAAGTAACCCCGGAGATTGGAAAATTGGAGCTATTAGAGATTGACCAATTGCAGCCACTGGAAAAGCGCGTTCTGGTTGAAAAACATTTAATCAGTCCTCATTTAGTTGAAGATTCAGCGAAAAGCGCATGTCTCCTTTCGGAAAATGAAGAAATAAGTATCATGATAAACGAAGAGGACCATCTCCGTATTCAATGTTTAATGTCGGGGTTGCAGCTAAAGGAAACCTTAAAGATTGCAAATGTTCTTGACGATTGGATTGAAGAATCCATAGACTATGCATATGATGAAGAAAGAGGATACCTGACTAGTTGTCCGACTAATGTGGGAACAGGGTTAAGGGCTTCAGTCATGATGCATCTGCCGGGCCTGGTCCTTACACAGCAGATGAATAATATCATACCGGCTATCAACCAATTGGGGTTGGTGGTTCGAGGGATTTATGGAGAGGGCAGTCAAGCGTTGGGGAATATTTTTCAAATTTCCAATCAAATCACCCTTGGAAAATCGGAAAGGGATATCGTTGAAGATCTAACGAGTGTAGTGCAACAAATCATAGCCCAGGAACGGTCAGCGAGGGATGCATTAGCGAGGACTTCCCACATACAATTAGAAGATAGAATTTTCCGTTCATATGGGGTTTTGTCCAATGCTCGAATCATCGAGACCAAGGAAGCAGCTACATGTATCTCCGATGTTAGGTTAGGGATAGATCTTGGGTATATAAAGAATATTTCCAAAAGCATTCTAAATGAATTGATGATTTTGACGCAGTCGGGATTTTTACAAAAGTACGCAGGCGGCCCTTTAAGACCCCATGAAAGGGATATCCGTAGAGCAGCACTCATCCGGGAACGCTTGAATTTCACGGAATCTTCCTCCTCATAGAGGTTATTGACCTCTTTAGGGAGAATTAAATTTCATTAATAGATATGGAGCAAGAATAAGCTTCTGCCATTACTTAGAGAATTGCCAGCAATTTTATTCAAAACGAAAATTCTTAAGGAGGAATTCCCTATGATGTTTGGTCGTTTTACTGAAAGAGCCCAGAAAGTATTAGCATTAGCCCAAGAAGAGGCAATCCGTTTAGGTCATAATAATATTGGCACGGAACATATTTTACTGGGCCTGGTCCGAGAGGGTGATGGTATTGCAGCCAAAGCGTTATATGCTCTTGGATTGGGTCCGGAGAAGATTCAGAAAGAAGTGGAAAATTTAATTGGCCGTGGACAGGATACGGCTCAAACGATACATTATACCCCAAGAGCCAAGAAGGTCATTGAGCTTTCCATGGATGAAGCAAGAAAATTAGGTCACTCATATGTTGGGACAGAGCATGTCCTTCTAGGTCTTATACGAGAAGGGGAAGGTGTCGCTGCCCGCGTATTGAATAATCTGGGAGTAAGTTTAAATAAAGCTCGACAACAAGTATTACAACTTTTGGGCAGCAATGAATCAGGTGGTCATCAAGGTTCAGCCGCTGCAAATGCAAGCACGCCGACACTGGATGGCCTTGCCCGTGATTTAACGGCGATTGCCAGGGAAGGAAGCTTGGATCCGGTTATCGGAAGAAGTAAGGAAATACAGCGTGTCATTGAGGTATTAAGCCGTCGTACAAAAAATAACCCAGTATTGATCGGTGAACCCGGCGTTGGTAAAACAGCCATTGCTGAAGGGCTTGCCCAACAGATTATCAATAATGAGGTACCTGAGATTTTACGTGATAAACGCGTCATGACACTTGATATGGGTACTGTTGTGGCTGGCACTAAATACCGGGGTGAATTTGAGGACCGGTTGAAGAAAGTCATGGATGAAATACGCCAGGCGGGTAATATCATCCTATTCATCGACGAATTGCATACATTGATTGGTGCAGGTGGTGCAGAAGGTGCCATCGATGCCTCCAATATCCTTAAACCATCATTGGCCCGTGGTGAATTACAATGTATCGGTGCTACAACTTTGGATGAGTACCGCAAGTATATTGAAAAGGATGCTGCCCTTGAACGTCGCTTCCAGCCAATCCAAGTCGATGAGCCGACAATTGAGGAATCCATCCAAATTCTCAAAGGTCTTCGTGACCGTTATGAGGCACATCACCGCGTATCGATCACTGACGAAGCGATTGATGCTGCAGTCAAATTATCAGACCGTTATATTTCCGATCGCTTTTTACCTGATAAAGCGATTGACTTGATTGATGAAGCTGGTTCCAAAGTTAGGCTGCGCTCATACACAACGCCACCCAACCTAAAGGAACTTGAAGTGAAACTAGATGATGTTCGCAAGGAAAAGGATGCTTCCGTTCAGAGTCAGGAATTTGAAAAAGCTGCTTCGCTTCGCGATACAGAACAACGCTTAAGAGAACAATTGGAAGAAACGAAAAAAACTTGGAAAGAAAAACAAGGGCAGGAAAACAGTGAAGTGACTGTGGATGACATTGCACATGTCGTATCCAGCTGGACGGGAGTGCCGGTCACTAAATTGGCGCAAACGGAGTCAGACAAACTGCTTAATATGGAGTCAATCCTCCATGATCGTGTAATTGGGCAGGAAGAGGCCGTCATTGCGGTTTCTAAAGCAGTACGACGTGCAAGGGCAGGATTGAAAGATCCTAAGCGTCCAATTGGTTCATTCATCTTCTTGGGGCCTACAGGGGTCGGTAAAACCGAGCTAGCCCGAGCTTTGGCTGAATCCATTTTTGGTGATGAAGATGCCATGATCCGCATCGATATGTCCGAATATATGGAGAAACATTCGACTTCACGTCTTGTTGGATCGCCTCCAGGATATGTTGGGTACGAAGAAGGCGGTCAGTTAACGGAAAAAGTGCGGAGGAAACCATACTCCGTCGTTCTGCTTGATGAAATAGAAAAGGCGCATCCGGATGTCTTCAATATTCTTCTTCAAGTGTTGGAAGACGGAAGACTGACAGATTCAAAGGGGCGTACTGTCGATTTCAGGAATACCATTTTGATCATGACATCGAATGTAGGGGCGTCTGCCTTGAAAACTGATAAGTATGTCGGCTTTAACATCCAGGATACTGGTCAGGACTATAAAAATATGAAAGGGAAAGTGATGGAAGAACTCAAACGTGCATTCCGTCCGGAATTCCTGAATCGTATTGATGAAACTATCGTGTTCCACTCATTAGAGAAGGATCATTTGAAACAAATCGTTACATTAATGTCAAATCAGCTTACTACCCGTTTGAAAGAACAGGAGATATACTTGGAGCTGACAGATGCGGCTAGAGAAAAAATTGCCACGGAAGGTTTTGATCCGGAATATGGGGCAAGGCCAATCCGCAGGGCGCTTCAGAAGCATGTAGAGGATTATCTATCCGAAGAGTTGCTTAAAGGCAACGTGAAAAAAGGGCAAACGGTCGTAATGGATGTCGTGAATAATGAGTTTGCAATCCGACAAGGCGAGCCTGTTAATGTAAGTGAATAACCTGATCCTAAACTTCGAGGTACACGCAGATTCTTTTGCAGTGTACCTCTGTTTTTTATCTATAGGTAGATGTGAGTATAAACGGGACAAGCAAAGTGAATATTTTTTTAAAAAAACTTAGCCTTAAGAAGGTTTAAATAAAACAGAGATATAATATCCTTAATATAGATATTTTTTCCAAAGGAAGAGGAGTAATTTATGGCTGTAAAAAAGAAAACTAAATTTATCTGTCAGTCTTGTGGGTATGAATCCGCGAAATGGATGGGGAAATGCCCAGGCTGCGGTGAATGGAATAAAATGGTCGAGGAAACCGAAATCGTTAAACCTGCTAGAAAGGGCGCTTTTACCCATTCAGAGGTGAGAGGTTCCGGGGAACGGGAGAAGGCAGCACCCATAACGACCATTCAATCAGAAAAAGAACCACGCATTAAGACGGATTTAATGGAATTGAATCGTGCTCTTGGGGGCGGGATCGTTCAGGGATCACTTGTATTGATCGGAGGGGACCCGGGTATCGGTAAGTCCACCCTGCTTTTACAGGTATCATCCCAATTGGCGCATAAACAGAAAAAAGTGCTTTATATATCAGGTGAAGAATCAGTCAAGCAGACCAAATTGAGAGCGGACCGGCTTGGGACCATGTCGGAAAATCTATTCGTTTATTCTGAAACCGATATGGACTATATCCAACAGGCAATTACAGATGTAAAACCGGATTTGGTCATTATTGACTCGATTCAAACGGTTTATCATTCGGAGGTTACATCTGCCCCGGGAAGCGTTTCACAAGTGAGGGAATGCACAGCCTCACTCATGCGCATTGCTAAAACGAACGGAATCGCGATTTTTATCGTCGGTCACGTTACAAAAGAAGGGGCCATTGCGGGACCACGGCTGCTTGAGCACATGGTTGACACCGTATTATATTTTGAAGGTGAAAGACACCATACATATCGAATTATACGTGCGGTTAAAAATCGCTTTGGTTCGACGAATGAGATGGGTATTTTTGAAATGAAAGAACATGGATTGGAAGAGGTGGCGAATCCATCGGAAATTTTCCTTGAAGAACGGTCGCAAGGAGCTTCGGGGTCCACAGTCGTCGCATCCATGGAGGGCACAAGGCCGGTGCTTGTTGAAATTCAAGCATTGATTTCTCCTACGAGTTTTGGGAATCCTAGGCGGATGGCCACGGGAATTGACCACAATCGAGTTTCGCTTTTAATGGCTGTCCTGGAAAAGAGAGTGGGCTTGCTGCTCCAAAACCAAGATGCGTATTTAAAGGTTGCTGGCGGTGTCAAGCTGGATGAACCGGCAATTGACCTCGCTGTTGCAATAAGCATTGCATCAAGCTTCCGTGATAAACCAACAAACCCTGCCGATTGCATCATTGGTGAAGTGGGGCTGACTGGGGAAGTGAGAAGGGTGTCACGAATTGAACAAAGGGTGCAGGAAGCAGCGAAATTAGGGTTTGAGCGGGTTATCATACCGGCTAATAATATAGGAGGGTGGACCGCGCCGAAAGGTATTAAGATCATTGGTGTTTCATCGGTTTCGGAGGCTCTTAAACAATCGTTAGGGGGTTAAGCATGACAGATAAAAAAGGGTATGAGAAAACAAAATTGGAAATTCTGCAAATCGTAGCACCAGGTACCCCGCTTCGGGAGGGTATTGAAAATGTCCTGAGGGCGAACACGGGCGGTTTGATAGTGGTCGGATATAACGAGAAGGTGCGAACGATCGTGGATGGCGGCTTCGAAATCAACTGCAGCTGTACCCCCAGCACATTATATGAGTTGGCGAAGATGGACGGGGCCATCATTTTAAATGAAACCGCCGATAAGATCATTTTCGCAAATGCCCAATTAGTGCCTGATAACAGTACACCTTCCACTGAAACGGGAATGAGGCATAGAACAGCGGAACGGGTGGCAAGGGAGACCAAGTCGTTGGTCATCGCAATCTCACAACGCCGGAATGTCATCACTTTATATCAGGGCAATTTCCGGTATGCCCTTAAAGATATAGGAGTCATTCTTGCCAAGGCTAATTTAGCCATCCAGACCTTGGAAAAATACAAGGTGGTCCTGCAGCAGAGCATATCGGTTTTAGGAGCGCTCGAGTTTGAGGAAATCGTGACCTATGCCGATCTTTTGCAGGTATTTCACCGTTATGTGATGGTGCTCAGGATCAAGGCGGAGCTGCTAACGTACCTTAATGAACTTGGTACGGAAGGAAGGCTGATCCGTTTGCAAATGAATGAAATCCTGGCAGATATTGAAACGGAAGGGAAATGGCTTATCAAGGATTATACCTCCAGTAATGATGAAAATCCCGAGGAAATCATTTTTAGGCTTCAAGAGTTGGCCATGCAGGAAAAACTGGATGAAAGCATTCTTCTTAAGGTGCTGGGCTATCATGGATATATACATCTTGATGAGTCAGTACATCCCCGTGGTTACCGTATTCTTCATAAAATCCCACGCTTGCCGGGTTTAATCATCGAAAATTTAGTGAAACAGTTCGGAAGCTTTAGTGAAGTCAATAAAGCTACGGTTGAAAACCTTGACGATGTGGAGGGTATAGGTGAAGTCCGGGCCAATAAAATTAAAGAAGGACTCCGAATTTTGAAAAATCAGCTGGTCACAAATAGAAGGATGTAAGGTGCAGCCGGCTTTTAAAAAACTCCTGAACGGGCTTGAAATTGATTGGTGTTTATTTTTGACACTCAAAACTCAGGGTGCTAGGCTAATATTACGAAAAAGAGAAGAATTCATATTTGTAAATCCACTAAATCCTTAAGTGAATTTAACGTATATAGTGAAAACGAATTTTCGAAGGTTTCATTTTATATTATTGGTCAATAATGAGTAGAAGGAGGTGAAAGGGATGTTAAAACGCATTATACAAGCATGCTTCTTAATAGTCGGCGGAACACTTGGTATGTTGCTTATTCCGGAATTATTAATTGTTTTACATGCAGACGATATTGCTTTATTAAACAATCCTTATGTAAGTGTACTGTTGGGTGCCATTATCTTTTATCTTATAACTTTTTGGGCAGTAGATCATGTGATCTACTTTATGAAATGGCTGGAGGAACAGCTTGTAAAGATACCGATTACGGATATAATCTTTGGCAGCGTAGGTCTTTTAGTTGGACTGCTTGCAGCGTTCTTGGTTGGATCCGCATTCAGTGCCATCAAGGTTCCCATTTTGAATACAGTGGTTCCTATCATCCTTACGCTTTTATTTGGATATCTTGGTTTTCAGGTGGGCTTTAAAAAACGTGATGAGCTATTGAGTTTATTCACGAAAAGCAATAAGAAAAAGAACACGGATGATGAAGCAAGCGAAGAGGATGAAGAGGGGTATAGCAAGCGCCTGAAGATTCTTGATACAAGCGTCATCATAGATGGCAGAATTGCGGATATTTGTCAGACAGGCTTTCTGGAAGGTACCATAGTCATTCCTCAATTCGTATTAAACGAATTGCAGCACATTGCCGATTCATCTGATGCATTGAAAAGGAATCGTGGAAGGCGCGGTTTGGATATCTTGAATCGGATTCAAAAAGACCTACCGATTAAAGTGGAGATGTACGAGGGGGATTTTGAAGACATTCAGGAAGTCGACAGTAAACTGGTGAAGCTTGCCAAAATATCGGGCGGAATGGTCGTTACCAATGATTTCAATTTAAACAAAGTATGCGAGTTTCAAAATGTGGCGGTACTTAATATCAATGACCTGGCCAATGCCGTAAAACCTGTTGTACTTCCTGGGGAAGAGATGAACGTTCAGGTCATAAAGGATGGGAAAGAGCAGAACCAGGGCATCGCTTATTTGGACGATGGCACCATGATCGTTGTCGAGGGTGGCCGTGACCATATAGGGAAACGGATCGATGTACTTGTCACAAGTGTATTGCAAACCTCTGCAGGCCGGATGATATTCGCTAAACCGAAACTATTAGAAAAAGCATTATAAAGAAGAGTAGGAGAAATCGTTATGTTTTATGAAGTAGTGATACCTGCAGCTGGACAAGGCAAAAGAATGAAAGCGGGCAAGAATAAACTTTTTATTGAACTATCGGGTGTCCCGATCATTGTTTATACACTGCGTGTCTTTGAAGAAGATCCTGACTGTCGGGGGATTATCCTTTCGATAAACCCGGCAGAAAAGGATTATTTCAATCAATTGATAGCAGCGAATGGGCTTAAAAAGGTCAAGAAACTGGTCATGGGTGGCAAGGAGCGCCAACAAAGCGTTTATAATGGACTGCAACATGCAGAAGAAGACATCGTCCTGGTCCATGACGGTGCCCGCCCTTTTATTACCCTAGGGCAAATCAGTGAATTGACTACTGCCGCCTCCCTTAATGGAGGTGCCGTAATTGCAGTGCCCGTTAAGGATACGATTAAAAAAGCGGCAAACAAAAAGGTATTGGAAACAGTGGAACGATCAAGCTTGTGGGCGGTGCAAACTCCACAAGCTTTTCGTGTATCCATATTAAAAAGTGCGTATGAACAGGCAGAAGCTGAAGGATTTTTAGGGACGGACGATGCAAGTTTACTAGAGCGGATCAATGAACAGGTAGTTATTATTGAGGGCAATTATGATAATATTAAGATTACGACTCAGGAAGACCTTTATTTTGCAGAAGCGATTTTACATAAACAACAACATGGAAAAAGATGATTGGGGAGAATGATATGTATAGAATAGGACAAGGATATGACGTTCATCAGCTTGTGGAAGGCAGGCCTTTGATAATTGGCGGGATTACGATTCCGTATGAGAAAGGACTGCTGGGTCATTCGGATGCGGATGTCCTTCTGCATACTGTTGCCGATGCCTGCTTGGGGGCAATTGGTGCAGGGGATATCGGTAAGCATTTTCCGGATACCGACCCTGAATTTAAAGATGCCGATTCTGCAAAACTGCTGCAGTATATTTGGGCGATCGTAAAAAAAGAAGGATATTCCCTAGGCAATGCGGATTGTACAATCATTGCACAAAGCCCGAAAATGGCACCGTATATCGAGGAAATGCGAGGCAGAATTGCAGAACTTTTAGATGCCTCGATTGACAGGATTAATGTAAAGGCGACCACCACGGAGAAACTTGGATTTACAGGCAGGGGCGAAGGAATCGCGGCACAGGCTGTTGTCTTATTGGTCAAATCAAACTAAATCGTTTTTAGAGTGGATGCCTTTATCCCAATGTATTTAAATGATAATATAAACAATAGAATAGAACGACTGGGAGGTCTATATATATCATGAGCAGCGATATTCGAGTTCGCTATGCACCGAGTCCGACTGGACATTTACATATTGGTAATGCACGGACTGCTTTATTTAATTATTTATACGCACGAAATAAAGGCGGGAAATTCATCATCCGTATTGAAGATACCGACCAAAAGAGAAATATTGAAGGCGGAGAGGAAAGTCAGCTTAAATATTTGAAATGGCTTGGCATGGATTGGGATGAAGGTGTTGATGTAGGCGGTGAATACGGTCCATATCGTCAATCCGAAAGGAACGACCTTTATCAGGAATTGTATCAAGAGCTTTTGGATAAGGGGTTAGCATATAAATGCTATTGTACGGAAGAAGAGCTGGAAGCAGAGCGTGAAGGGCAGGTCGAACGCAATGAAACGCCAAAATATTCTGGGAAGTGCAAGCATTTAACTGAGGAAGAGCAAGCGGAACTAGTGGCACAAGGAAGAAAACCGAGCATTCGCTTTGCCGTTCCAGCTGGGAAGGTCCTTACTTTCAAAGATATGGTCAAGGATGAGGTTTCATTTGAAACGGATGGCTTTGGTGATTTTGTTATCGTTAAAAAAGATGGCATTCCAACTTATAACTTTGCAGTGGCCGTCGATGATCACTTGATGAAGATTTCCCATGTCCTTCGCGGTGATGATCATATCTCCAATACTCCAAAACAATTGATGATTTATGAAGCTTTCGGCTGGGAACCGCCGGTATTCGGACATATGACGCTGATTGTAAACGAAAGCAGGAAGAAACTGAGTAAACGTGATGAGTCGATCATTCAATTCATTGAGCAATATGAAGAGCTTGGCTATGTACCTGAAGCATTATTCAATTTCATTACATTACTAGGATGGTCTCCGGTCGGGGAGGAAGAGATTTTCACAAAAGAAGAATTCATTAATCTTTTCGATGCTGACCGTCTGTCTAAATCACCTGCACTTTTCGATAAGCAAAAGCTTACATGGATGAATAATCAATATGTGAAGCAATTGGACGTCAATCGTGCAGTGGAATTGTCATTGCCTCACTTAATTAAAGCCGGGAAGGTTTCAGAGACACTGACCGCCGAAGAAGAAGAGTGGGTACATGGGATTGTTTCACTTTTTCAAGAGCAGATGAGCTATGGAGCGGAAATAGTCGAGCTTTCTGAACTGTTTTTCAAGGATGAGGTCGAGTTCGAGCAAGAAGCTAAGGAAGTGCTGGCTGAAGAACAGGTACCGGAAGTCATGAAAGCTTTCCTTCAGGAGATCGAAGGGCTTGAAGAATTTAATGCGGATGAAATCAAGAAGTCGATTAAAGCCGTACAAAAAAGCACAGGGCATAAAGGGAAAAAATTATTCATGCCGATAAGGGCTGCCGTCACGGGTCAAACACATGGTCCTGACTTGCCTAAGGCAATTTCATTACTTGGCAAAGAAAAAATTAAACAGCGTATTCAGAGTATTTTATATTAACAATTTGTCGAAAATGTAATATAGTATTTAATAATCTTACAAAAGAACGCGTAGATGGGGAGAAGTAAGTAAACGAAGCTTTTTAGAGAGAACCATAACCTGCTGAAAGTGGTTCAGGCCTCTCGTTTTCTGAAATGCACCCTTGAGTCCTTTGCTGAACTAACCTATAGTAGGCACAGGCGGAATGTCCTCCGTTACAGGGATTAAAGTTGGGGATGAAAAAACAGGAAAAAGCTTTACCTGGTTCGTACATTCCAAACAGAGTGGAACCGCGCTTCAAGCGTCTCTGTCTATTTGGACAGAGACGCTTTTTTATATGCTTTAAAAGCTTCAAAAGGGGATGTTGAAAAAGGACGGAACATAGGGGGGAATCATTTTGTTAAAGATGTTTAAAGAAGATATCGAAGTGGTTTTTGATCAAGATCCTGCTGCGCGCAGCTATTTGGAAGTCATATTGACGTACGCGGGTTTACATGCGATTTGGAGTCATAGGATGGCTCACGCACTATTTAAGAGGAAATTCTTTTTCCTGGCGAGAAGCATATCTCAAATCAGCCGGTTTTTTACCGGAATCGAAATTCATCCAGGGGCTACGATTGGCCGTCGTTTCTTCATTGATCATGGAATGGGGATCGTCATTGGCGAAACTTGTGAAATTGGCGACAATGTATCCGTCTTTCAAGGTGTAACCCTTGGGGGGACCGGAAAGGAAAAGGGAAAACGTCATCCTACGATAAAGGATAATGTTTTGATAGCTACAGGAGCAAAAGTGCTGGGTTCCATCACTGTTGGGGAAAACTCGAAAATCGGTGCGGGATCGGTCGTTTTAAAGGAAGTGCCACCTAATTCTACAGTGGTGGGCATTCCAGGTAAAGTGGTCATTCAAGATGGCATCAAAATCAATAAAGACCTAAATCATTGTGATCTTCCTGATCCAATCGCTGATCGCTTTAAGGAATTGGATAGTGAAATCAGGGCCTTAAGGGCGAGGTTGGCCGAACAGAAGCAGGAAGAAAGGAGTCTATAATATGGCGATTAAAATATATAACACAGCAACAAGAAAAAAGGAAACCTTCGTCCCGATTGAAGAGGGAAAGGTGAAGATGTATGTATGCGGACCCACTGTCTATAATTACATTCATATTGGCAATGCAAGACCGGCAATCGTATTCGATACCGTTCGTAGGTATTTGGATTACCGTGGATATGATGTGCAATTCGTTTCGAACTTCACGGATGTGGATGATAAGCTGATTCGTGCGGCAAAAGAATTGGGGGAAGATGTCCCGACCATATCTGAGCGTTTCATCAAGGCGTATTTTGAAGACGTGTCGGCATTGGGCTGCAAAAAAGCGGATGCTCACCCGACCGTAATGGAGAATATGGATGCAATCATTGAATTCATCTCGGCGTTAATCGAGAAAGGATTCGCTTATGAATCGGAAGGGGATGTGTACTACCGCACTCGTAAGTTTGAGGGATATGGCAAGCTTTCACATCAGTCCATCGATGAGCTTCGAGTGGGGGCACGTATTGAAATAGGGGAGAAAAAACAAGATGCCCTTGATTTTGCCCTTTGGAAAGCGGCCAAGGATGATGAAATATCATGGGAGAGCCCATGGGGTAAGGGGCGTCCTGGCTGGCATATCGAATGCTCCGCAATGGTCAAAAAGTATTTGGGGGATACCATCGATATTCATGCAGGAGGTCAAGATCTGGCATTCCCGCATCATGAAAATGAAATTGCACAATCCGAAGCATTGACGGGTAAAACCTTTGCGAATTATTGGATGCATAATGGGTATATAAATATTGAGAATGAAAAAATGTCTAAGTCCTTAGGCAATTTCGTCCTTGTGCATGACATCATTCAGAAGCATGATCCACAAGTGTTACGCTTCTTTATGTTATCAGTACATTACCGTCATCCGATCAATTATAGTGAAGAAGTGCTTGAAAATGTAAAAGCGTCCCTTGAACGCTTAAGGACATCATATCAAAATTTAAAGCATCGCCTTCAAGTAAGTGACGGATTGACTGAGAATAATGATGTTTGGTTGGAGAAGCTGAATGATTTACATGAACAATTCATTAAGGAAATGGACGATGATTTCAACACAGCTAATGCAATATCCATGCTTTTTGAACTTTCCAAACAGGCAAATTATTACTTGATGGAGAAAAACACAGACACGGAAGTGATCAATGCTTTCCTTGATAAATTCAACACCTTATTTTCTGTCCTCGGTTTGTCCCTTGAAGAAGAGGGGCTTCTGGATGAGGAAATTGAAGGGTTGATACAGCAAAGGATTCAAGCGCGGAAAGACCGCAATTTTGGATTATCTGATGAAATTCGCGATCGCTTGAAAAACATGAATATCATATTAGAGGATACCCCTCAAGGTACAAGATGGAAAAGAGGGTAATCAATGCTTCATTACGATAGTAAGGTAGATGCAAAAATGCTGAACAGTCTTGCTTTAGCATATATAGGTGATGCTGTATACGAAACGTATATACGGCATCACCTCATTCAAAAAGGGGCGGTCAAGCCCAATCTACTTCACAAAAAAGCTACATCTTTTGTAGCTGCTAAAGCGCAAAATAAAATCATCCACTTCTTTCTGGAGTCAGATTGGCTATCGGAAGAGGAATCCGCTGTCGTTCGGCGCGGCCGAAATGCGAAATCCGGTACGGTACCGAAGAATACAGATGTGCAAACGTATCGCTACAGTACAGCCTTCGAGGCTCTTATGGGATTTTTGTATTTATCCGGTCGAATAGAAAGAATGGAAGAACTCATCAAAAAATCCATTGAATACATTGAAGAAGAAAAGGGGAGTAACCCATGAGCGAAGAATATATCATTGGCAGAAACCCCGTATTGGAAGCACTTCGCTCCGAACGGGAAGTTAATAAAATTTGGATAGCCGAGGGCTCGCAAAAAGGCTCGATGCAACCACTTATCGGTCTCGCGAAGGAAAAGAAGGTGCTCGTGCAAATCGTACCGAAGAAAAAAATTGACCAAATGGTAGAAGGCATCCATCAAGGCGTTATCGCACAAGTGGCTGCATATGAATATGTGGAGCTGGATGACTTATTCGCAAATGCGGCTGAACGGGACGAAGCACCTTTTTTCATGATTCTTGATGAGGTTGAAGATCCGCATAATTTAGGTTCGATCATGAGGACGGCCGATGCAGTCGGGGCCCATGGAATCATCATTCCGAAAAGAAGAGCAGTGGGCTTGACGGCAACAGTGGCTAAAGCTTCGACTGGTGCAATCGAATATATTCCTGTAGCTCGCGTTACAAATTTGGCAAGAGCGGTGGAAGAATTGAAAGAGCGAGGGGTATGGATAGTCGGTACCGATGCGAAAGGCAGCGATGATTACCGTAACATGGACGGAAAGATGCCTATTGGACTTGTTATCGGCAGCGAAGGAAAAGGCATGGCCCGGTTAATGAAGGAGAAATGCGATTTTCTCATCCGTCTTCCAATGGCAGGAAAAGTAACTTCGTTAAATGCATCGGTAGCAGCCGGTTTATTGATGTATGAGGTTTATAGAAAAAGAAATCCCCTAGGGCAATGACGAAATGAATATTCTGTTGGTGGACGGTTATAACATTATTGGAGCTTGGCCGGAACTGAGAGAATTAAAAGAACGGGATCTTGCTGCTGCAAGGGACCGATTGATAGAAATGATGGCGGAATATCAAGCATTTACCGGATACCGTGTAATTGTCATATTTGATGCTCAATATGTTCAGGGAATTGCCCGCATATTCAAAAATCACAAAGTTGACGTAATTTTTACAAAAGAAAATGAAACTGCGGATGAAAGAATAGAAAAGATGGCCATCGAACTGAATAATGTCAAAACGCAAATTCAAGTGGCAACCTCTGACTTCACGGAACAGTGGGTGATCTTTGGCCAAGGGGCCCTAAGGAAATCCGCTCGTGAACTGCTAATTGAAATGCAAGAAATTCAAGGCGAAATCAAGAAAGATGTAAGAAAAACAACAACGATAAGACCCGTTGCTAAAATTCCTTTAAGTGAAGAAGTGGCAGAAATTTTCGAAAAATGGCGCCGGGGTAAAATTTGAACCATTGACGGGTAAAATTTACCTGCTGTATAATATTTCTATCTGAGTCAGGTCAGGGGGATATAATGTGGGTCTCAAATTCGGAATGAAGCTGAACGAAAAGTATCTTCAGTTTGAGGATGATGAATTGATAGGGTTGGTGCACACTGGAGACAGTGAAGCGCTTGATTATTTGATCCAAAAGTATCGTAATTTTGTAAGAGCGAAGGCAAGGACTTATTTCTTGATTGGTGCCGATAAGGAAGACATCGTGCAAGAAGGTATGATTGGTTTATATAAAGCCGTCCGTGATTTTAAAGGGGATAAGTTATCTTCTTTTAAAGCATTTGCAGAACTATGCATTACGAGGCAGATCATTACAGCTATCAAAACAGCAACACGTCAAAAACATATTCCGCTCAATTCCTATGTTTCCCTGGACAAGCCAATTTATGATGAGGAATCGGACCGAACTCTAATGGATATCATATCGGGTACGAAGGTTTTGGACCCGGAAGAACTGATCATCAACCAAGAAGAGTTTGACGATATCGAATTAAAGATGGCCGAGCTCCTGAGTGATCTTGAGAGAAAAGTGTTAGCTCTTTACCTGGATGGACAAACCTACCAAGAAATTTCGGAAGAGTTGAACCGGCATGTTAAGTCAATCGACAACGCCCTTCAGCGGGTGAAAAGAAAGCTCGAGCGCTATCTGGAAGTAAGGGAAATCAGTTTATAATCCCTCCGCTTTTTCCGCTTAATTTCATCTGTCCCTTCTCCACATGGAAGTTTTTTTATTCACTAAGATTTTTAGATGCAAGCCGATGTTTTGATTTACGTTGTCCATAATGGGTGGAACCCGCTTTGATATTGACAATAAAAAACAGTCGTGATAAGGTTTTATGGATATAGTAGATAGGATAGGTGTATCTAATGCGAAAAAAAATAGTTCTTGCCTGCAACGATTGCGGTTCAAGAAATTATAGTTATGAGAGCAAACAATCGACAAGCGGCGAACGGCTGGAAATCAAGAAATTTTGCAGTACTTGCAACTCACACTCGATTCATAAAGAAACGAAATAACCGTTTTATAAATAGATTGACAGAAGCTTCTAATGCTTGGAGGTACATTCATGAAACGTTTTACCGAATTTTTCAGCGGAGTCGCTCGCGAAATGCAAAAAGTAAGCTGGCCGAAACGCAAGGAGCTTACCAAATATACAATCGTGGTGGTAACGACTGTAGTATTTATGGCTTTATTCTTTACAGTGGTCGATTTGGGTATTTCCGAATTAATTCGCTTAGTTATTGAATAAGAGATTCGAAAATAAGGTATAATAGTGATAGAATAATATGTGTCAGCAGAAAAGCCCGGAAACGGGTTTTTTAATTTGTCTTTTTTAATAAGTGAAGAAGTTCAAAAACGAGTGCTGCTGTAATATGAATCATCACAATATATTCTAGTTAAGTTCGGGATGACGCCTGTATGGTTTTTTGGCTAAAACGTTCAAAGATAAAGATTAATAAAGAAAATGATCGATTGCAGGGAGGGAAGGACGTTAAAGTCCTAACACATGGAAAAGAATTGGTATGTAGTTCACACCTATTCAGGTTATGAGAACAAGGTTAAAGCTAACTTGGAAAAACGTGTTGAAACTATGGGGATGGAAGACAAGATCTTTCGCGTTGTAGTTCCAGAAGAAGAAGAAACAGAAGTGAAAGATGGCAAAAAGAAAGTGACCAAAAAGAAAGTGTTTCCAGGTTATGTGTTGGTTGAGATCATCATGACGGATGATTCATGGTATGTTGTCCGGAATACGCCAGGGGTAACAGGTTTCGTGGGTTCGTCTGGAGCGGGGTCAAAACCGACTGCGTTGCTTCCGGAAGAAATTGAAGTCGTTCTTAAACGAATGGGCGTAGATGAAAGCAAAATCGAAGTTGATTTTGAAATCGGTGATACGGTTCAAGTTAAAGAAGGCCCATTTGCAACTTTTGCAGGACCGATTGAAGAACTTGATAAAGACAAAGGGAAAGTAAGGGTCCTAGTCAATATGTTCGGCCGTGATACACCGGTAGAACTTGATTTTAATCAAGTGGAAAAATTATAAACGGAAAAAAACTTGAAATTGCCTTTTGAAAGTGGTAAAATTTCAAAGGTCAGTATGTTTCAATTTTTAGGCCTCAACGATACAAGCATTCTTTATTAATAGATAAAGAATTCAAGATGAGTGGGAGGGTATTACCCTATTACCACATCACGGACTTATAAGGAGGTGTGTCTCGTGGCTAAAAAAGTAATTAAAATGGTTAAATTGCAAATTCCTGCTGGTAAAGCGAATCCGGCACCGCCAGTCGGTCCTGCATTAGGTCAAGCTGGTGTAAACATCATGGGATTCTGTAAGGAGTTCAACGCTCGTACAGCAGATCAAGCTGGTCTAATTATTCCTGTTGAAATCACGGTATTTGAAGACCGTTCATTTACATTCATTACAAAAACTCCACCGGCTGCAGTATTGCTTAAGAAAGTAGCTGGTATCGAGTCTGGTTCTGGTGAACCTAACCGTAATAAAGTTGCTACAGTCAAGCGTGATCAAGTGCGCGAGATTGCTGAAACTAAAATGCCTGACCTAAACGCTGCAAGCGTTGAAGCTGCAATGCGTATGGTTGAAGGTACTGCTCGCAGCATGGGTATTGTCATCGAAGACTAATCCATGTAATTGCTATTTGTTTCTACGGGGTTGCGATTGATACTCGCAACCTTTATTCGTGGGAGGTCATTCCGTTAAAACCACAATTTAGGAGGATTTATATCATGGCGAAAAAAGGTAAAAAGTATCTTGAAGCAGCTAAGCTTGTAGAAGTTTCTAAGGCTTATGCTGTAACTGAAGCAATCGAAGTTGCTAAAAAAGCAAACTTCGCAAAATTCGATGCGACTGTTGAAGTTGCTTTCCGTTTAGGCGTAGACCCTAAGAAAGCTGACCAACAAATTCGTGGAGCTGTTGTTCTTCCGAATGGTACTGGTAAAACTCAACGCGTATTAGTATTCGCTAAAGGCGAAAAAGCAAAAGAAGCGGAAGCTGCTGGTGCTGACTACGTTGGCGAATCTGACTACATCAACAAAATCCAACAAGGATGGTTCGAATTCGATGTAATCGTTGCGACTCCAGACATGATGGGTGAAGTTGGTAAACTTGGCCGTGTGTTAGGACCTAAAGGTTTAATGCCTAACCCTAAAACTGGCACAGTAACTTTCGATGTAACGAAAGCTGTTAATGAAATCAAAGCTGGTAAAGTTGAATACCGCGTAGATAAAGCTGGTAACATCCATGCTCCAATCGGTAAAGTATCTTTCGAAGATGCTAAACTAGTGGAAAACTTCACTACTATCTATGATACATTATTGAAAGTTAAACCTGCGGCTGCTAAAGGAACTTACATGAAAAACGTTTCTGTAACAACTACAATGGGCCCTGGCGTGAAAGTTGATCCTTCTTCTTTCAAATAAATAATTGACATACCAAAACTATTATTGTTATAATAAGTTTTGTTGTGAATAAATGAATACTATTTGTACCGTAGACAGTAGGTGCTCATTACGAGCTTAATTCCCTGCCGAGGTAATTCGATAATAATAGTCCTGGACTATGACTTTTGAAATTACTGCCTTCATGTCTGCAATAGAGATGAAGGCTTTTTCTTTGAAACGGTATAAATGTTTTCAAGCAAATCTACAGGAGGTGTAAGGATGAACGCAATTATTGAACAAAAGCAAAAAATCGTTGCTGAGATTTCTGAAAAGTTAACTTCAAGCCAATCAACAGTAGTTGTTGACTACCGTGGATTGACTGTTGCTGAAGTAACAGAACTTCGTAAGCAACTTCGTGAAGCTGGCGTTGAGTTTAAAGTTTACAAAAACTCTATGACTCGCCGTGCTGCTGAAAGTGCTGAGCTTAGCGCTTTGAACGAATCATTAACAGGTCCAAACGCAATTGCATTCTCAACAGAAGATGTTATTGCGCCAGCAAAAATCCTTAACGATTTTGCGAAAAAACATGAAGCGTTAGAAATCAAAGCTGGAGTTATCGAAGGAAATGTTGCAACTGCTGAAGAAATTAAAGCTCTTGCAGAACTACCTTCACGCGAAGGCCTACTTTCAATGCTACTCAGCGTGCTACAAGCACCTATGCGCGGACTTGCTCTTGCTACAAAAGCTGTTGCAGAGCAAAAAGAAGAACAAGGCGCGTAAGCTAACCGCTTATTTAGCCTGCTGATTCAAAAAAAACCAACCATTTCGAGGAGGAAATAAAAATGACTAAAGATCAAATCATTGAAGCAGTTAAAAACATGACTGTTTTAGAATTAAACGACCTTGTAAAAGCAATCGAAGAAGAATTTGGCGTAACTGCTGCTGCACCTGTAGCTGTAGCTGCTGCTGGTGGCGCTGCTGCTGAAGAAAAAACTGAGTTTGATGTAGTTCTTACATCTGCTGGAGATCAAAAAATCAAAGTTATCAAAGCTGTACGTGAAGTTACAGGTCTTGGACTTAAAGAAGCAAAAGAACTTGTTGACAACACTCCAAAAGCAATCAAAGAAGGCGCTTCTAAAGAAGAAGCTGAAGAAATCAAAGCTAAACTTGAAGAAGTTGGAGCTGGCGTTGAAGTTAAGTAATCTTGCATAAACAAAAAGCTCGCTATCATTGGCGGGCTTTTTTTCTTCATTTTTAAAGAAATGACGGGAACTGGCCGTTAATGGTTTGGTAACGAGGATATCGTTACTGGAACATTCCGGCGTGCAAGCATCCATTCTTCAATTCTCTTCTCTCATTAAATCTTCAATATTCCTTTCTGATAGGGGGAGATGACTCTGACAGAGCATTACTACTCACATAAACCGGATGTCGTAAGCAATCCGAAATTTTGGGATTTCACATTAAAGGGACGTACATTTCGCTTCAAAAGTGATAATGGTGTTTTTTCGAAAAAGGAAGTTGATTTCGGATCGCGTCTTTTGGTTGAGAGTTTTAACCTTAATGAAGCTGTGGAAGGAAATATTCTCGATGTTGGTTGCGGATATGGACCGATCGGAATATCGATTGCGGCAGCTTATCCCGATAGAACGATAGAAATGATTGATATAAATAGCCGGGCAGTTGAATTGTCAAAAGAGAATGCTGCTTCTAATGGGATCGCAAATGTGAATATTTACGAAAGCGATCGTTTTGACAAAGTTGCCTCCAATCAATTCGCAGCGATTCTTACGAACCCTCCCATTCGCGCAGGTAAAAGTGTAGTCCACGAAATTTTAGAAGAAAGCTATCGCAGTTTGGTAGCTGGTGGAGAATTATGGGTTGTCATTCAAAAAAAACAAGGGGCTCCCTCCGCAATGGATAAAATGGAGCAATTATTTGGAAATATTGAAGTGCCTGTTAAGAAAAAAGGTTACTATATACTATTATCCAAAAAGGTTTGACTCTAAATTTTCGCTATGTTAGTATTATAAAATGCATATATATAATTCCGTAACTATGCAATTTTTATACCATTGGTGTATAATCAATGGATAATATGGGAAAAATATATAAATAATAGTTCGTTTTATGAGAAATAGTGGTTTTTAAAATAAAAACCATTTTCTTTTTGTCTATGGAAATGATTCCTTTTCCGAGGCAAATGGATCCTTATAACGCTTGATTTAAGGGGTGAATCAGTTGACAGGTCAACTTGTTCAGTATGGACGACACCGCCAACGTAGAAGTTATGCAAGAATCAGTGAGGTTTTGGACCTTCCGAATCTGATTGAAATTCAAACAGCTTCTTATCAATGGTTTCTAGATGTAGGTTTAAAGGAAATGTTCCAGGACATTTCTCCTATTGAGGATTTTACAGGTAATTTATCGTTAGAATTCATCGATTACAGCTTAGCTGAGCCGAAGTATTCTGTGGAAGAAACAAAAGAACGCGATGTTACGTATTCTGCACCACTTCGTGTGAAAGTGCGCCTTGTTAACAAAGAAACAGGGGAAGTAAAAGACCAGGATGTATTCATGGGCGACTTCCCGCTGATGACTGAAACAGGTACATTTGTCATCAATGGTGCTGAACGGGTAATTGTATCCCAATTAGTGCGCTCACCGAGTGTTTACTACAATGGGAAAATGGATAAAAACGGTAAGCTTGGGTTCTCTGCGACCGTTATTCCTAACCGTGGCGCATGGCTCGAATACGAAACAGACGCCAAGGATGTTGTGTATGTTCGAATCGACCGCACCAGGAAATTACCGATCACGGTATTGATGCGTGCCCTTGGATTCGGAACAGATCAAGAAATCATCGATTTGATCGGTGACAACGAATACCTTCGCAACACTCTTGAAAAGGATAACACCGAGAGTGTGGAAAAAGCATTACTAGAAATCTATGAGCGTCTACGCCCAGGTGAACCGCCTACTGTCGAAAACGCGAAAAGTCTTTTAGTATCACGCTTCTTTGATCCGAAACGTTATGATTTAGCTAATGTAGGCCGTTATAAAATAAACAAAAAACTGCATATTAAGAACCGTTTATTCGGACAACGTATTGCAGAGACTTTGATTGATCCTGAAACGGGAGAAATCATTGTTGAAAAAGGTACAATGCTTGATCGTCGGACTCTTGATAGGATTCTGCCTCATATCGAAGGTGGAATAGGATTCAAAACATTCCATCCATCAGGTGGTGTAGTAGAGGAAGAAACTCTTCTTCAACCTATTAAAGTGTTTGCACCAAACGATGCTGAAGGCGAAAAAGTGATCAATATCATCGGTAATGCTTATGTGACCGACCAGGTCAAAAACATTACACCGGCTGATATCATTTCTTCCATCAGTTATTTCTTTAATTTATTACATGGTGTGGGAATCACGGATGACATTGACCATTTAGGTAACCGTCGTCTGCGTTCCGTTGGTGAATTGCTGCAAAACCAATTCAGAATTGGTTTATCCCGTATGGAGCGTGTTGTCCGTGAAAGAATGTCCATTCAGGATACGAACACAATCACTCCACAGCAACTAATCAACATTCGCCCGGTCATTGCGTCCATTAAAGAGTTCTTTGGAAGCTCCCAGCTTTCCCAGTTCATGGATCAAACGAACCCGTTGGCTGAATTGACGCATAAACGTCGTCTATCTGCATTGGGACCTGGTGGTCTGACACGTGAGCGTGCTGGCTTTGAAGTACGTGACGTTCATTATTCCCACTATGGCCGCATGTGTCCGATTGAAACGCCTGAGGGACCGAATATTGGTTTGATTAACTCGTTATCCAGTTTTGCAAAGGTTAACCCATATGGCTTCATTGAAACACCATACCGCCGTGTGGACCCTGAAACAGGTAAAATTACAAGCCAAATCGATTACTTAACAGCTGATGAGGAAGATAACTATGTAGTTGCCCAAGCGAATGTACGACTGTCGGATGACGGCTCATTCCTTGATAATGATGTTGTTGCACGTTTCCGCGGTGAAAATACCGTTGTTCCGCGTGACCGCGTAGATTACATGGATGTATCTCCTAAACAGGTTGTATCTGCCGCGACTGCATGTATTCCTTTCTTGGAAAACGATGACTCCAACCGTGCCCTTATGGGAGCGAACATGCAACGTCAAGCAGTTCCTTTGCTTCAACCGGAAGCCCCTCGAGTAGGAACGGGTATGGAGTATGTTTCAGCGAAAGACTCCGGTGCTGCAGTAATCTGTAAACACCCTGGTATCGTAGAGCACGTTGAATCACGTGAAGTATGGGTACGTAGGGTAAGTGAAGTAGATGGGCAGCAAGTAAAAGGAAATCTTGATAAATATCGTCTATTAAAATTCATTCGTTCCAACCAAGGAACGTGCTATAATCAACGCCCTATCGTAAGTGTTGGCGACAACGTCGTAAAAGGTGAAATTCTTGCTGATGGTCCTTCAATGGAAAAAGGTGAGTTGGCACTTGGACGTAACGTATTGGTAGCCTTCATGACATGGGATGGATATAACTATGAAGATGCCATCATCATGAGTGAACGATTGGTTAAAGATGATGTGTACACTTCCATTCATATTGAAGAATATGAATCTGAATCACGCGATACAAAATTAGGGCCTGAAGAAATCACCCGTGATATCCCTAACGTAGGGGAAGATGCGCTTCGTAATCTTGATGAGCGCGGAATTATCCGTGTGGGTGCTGAAGTGAAAGACGGAGACCTTCTCGTTGGTAAAGTCACGCCTAAAGGTGTAACGGAGCTGACTGCTGAGGAACGTCTATTACATGCAATCTTCGGTGAAAAAGCACGTGAAGTAAGGGATACATCACTTCGTGTACCTCACGGCGGCGGAGGGATCGTTCTTGATGTTAAAGTATTTAACAGAGAAGACGGCGATGAACTACCTCCTGGTGTAAATCAACTCGCACGTGTATATATCGTTCAAAAACGTAAAATCCATGAAGGCGATAAAATGGCCGGACGACATGGTAACAAAGGGGTAATCTCCAGGATTCTTCCTGAAGAAGATATGCCTTATTTACCGGACGGCACTCCAGTCGACATCATGTTAAACCCATTGGGTGTACCTTCACGTATGAACATCGGTCAGGTGTTGGAGCTACACTTAGGTATGGCTGCACGCGCACTTGGCATTCATGTAGCATCTCCTGTATTCGATGGTGCCACTGAGGAAGACGTTTGGGGTACAATTGAAGAAGCTGGGATGTCCCGTGATGCAAAAACTGTCCTTTATGATGGCCGTTCAGGTGAAGCATTCGATAACCGTGTATCAGTTGGTGTCATGTACATGATCAAACTGGCGCATATGGTCGATGATAAACTTCATGCACGTTCAACTGGACCTTACTCCCTTGTTACGCAGCAACCACTTGGTGGTAAAGCGCAATTTGGTGGACAGCGTTTCGGTGAGATGGAAGTATGGGCACTTGAAGCTTATGGTGCCGCTTATACATTACAAGAAATCCTAACCGTTAAATCAGATGATGTCGTGGGTCGTGTTAAAACGTACGAAGCGATTGTCAAAGGTGAAAATGTCCCTGAACCAGGTGTTCCTGAGTCATTCAAAGTATTGATTAAGGAGCTTCAAAGTTTGGGATTGGATGTTAAAATCCTCAATGCCGAAGATCGTGAAATCGAAATGCGTGATTTGGAAGATGAAGATGAAGCCAACCAAGCAGACAAATTAAGCCTTGATTCAGAAACTAAAGATATGGTTGCTTCCGAAGTAGGGGCACCTGTCAAAGAATAAAATTAAATATAAACATATCCAGTAATATATTACCTGCTCTGACTGGCAGCGAGATGTTCATTAGAAAATCATGCTGCCTTGTTAGAGCCTTATTGATTCAATCAACCATCATCCGGTGTAAGATTGCCTCATAACGTGACGGCAATCAAGGGTTAAACCTGGAGATTAAAAGGGAGGTAGGCCCCTTGTTAGACGTTAATAATTTTGAGTATATGAAAATTGGTCTTGCTTCACCAGACAAGATTCGTTCTTGGTCCCATGGAGAAGTTAAAAAACCAGAAACAATCAACTATCGTACGTTAAAGCCAGAAAAAGACGGTTTATTCTGTGAGAGAATTTTTGGACCTCAAAAGGACTGGGAATGTCATTGCGGAAAATATAAACGTGTTCGTTATAAAGGCGTAGTCTGTGACCGTTGTGGCGTTGAAGTCACCCGTGCTAAGGTGCGTCGTGAGCGTATGGGTCATATTGAGCTGGCAGCACCAGTTTCACACATATGGTATTTTAAAGGAATTCCTAGCCGTATGGGACTTGTTCTTGATATGTCTCCACGGGCTTTGGAAGAAGTTATTTACTTTGCATCTTACGTAGTAACTGAAACGGGCGATACAACTTTAGAAAAGAAACAGCTTCTTTCTGAAAAGGAATATCGTACATACCGTGAAAAATACGGTAAGAAATTCCAAGCTGCCATGGGTGCGGAAGCTATTAAAAAACTTTTACAAGATATTGATACGGAAAAGGAAGTAGAGTCGTTGAAAGAGGAGCTTAAAACAGCTCAAGGACAACGCAGAACCCGTGCAATCAAACGCTTGGAAGTGCTTGAAGCATTCCGTAACTCCGGAAATGAGCCTTCATGGATGATCCTTGACGTGCTTCCGGTCATTCCACCGGAGCTTCGTCCTATGGTTCAACTTGATGGAGGACGTTTTGCCACATCTGATTTAAATGATTTATATCGTCGTGTTATCAACCGTAATAATCGGTTGAAAAGATTACTGGACCTTGGAGCACCAAGCATTATCGTTCAAAATGAGAAGCGTATGCTGCAAGAAGCTGTCGATGCTCTTATCGATAATGGCCGTCGTGGCCGTCCGGTAACTGGACCAGGTAACCGTCCGTTAAAATCTTTATCTCACATGTTAAAAGGTAAACAAGGCCGTTTCCGTCAAAACCTTCTTGGTAAACGTGTTGATTACTCTGGCCGTTCCGTTATCGTAGTCGGACCAAACTTAAAGATGTACCAATGTGGTCTTCCGAAAGAAATGGCGATTGAATTATTCAAACCATTCGTAATGAAGGAGCTTGTTCAGAGGGGTCTAGCGCATAACATCAAATCCGCTAAGCGCAAAATTGAACGTTTATCTCCTGAAATATGGGATGTCCTAGAAGAAGTTATTAGAGAACACCCAGTACTATTGAACCGTGCACCGACACTTCATAGACTTGGGATCCAAGCATTTGAACCAACGTTGGTTGAAGGTCGTGCAATTCGTTTGCATCCGCTCGTATGTACAGCTTACAACGCTGACTTTGACGGTGACCAAATGGCGGTCCACGTTCCTCTATCTTCTGAAGCACAAGCCGAAGCACGCATGCTTATGCTTGCAGCACAGAACATTTTGAACCCTAAAGATGGTAAACCTGTCGTTACACCTTCTCAAGATATGGTATTAGGTAACTATTACTTAACATTGGAAAGAGAAGGCGCTATCGGTGAGGGTATGATCTTTAAAGATACAAGTGAAGCGTTACTTGCATACCAAAACGGATATGTACACTTACATTCCCGTTGTGCCGTACATGCATCGTCACTAAATAATGAAACATTCACTGAAGAACAAAACGGCCAACTTCTAATTACGACTGTTGGGAAATTGATCTTCAATGAAATTTTACCTAAATCATTCCCGTATATTAACGAACCGACACGTTATAATCTGGAAACCAAAACTCCAGAGAAATATTTTGTGGAAAAGGGCGCTAATATCCCTGAATTGATTAAGTCACAACCTGCTATCGATCCTTTCAAGAAAAAAATTCTTGGAAATATCATCGCGGAAGTCTTTAAACGCTTTAAAATTACCGAAACATCCAAAATGCTTGACCGGATGAAAGATCTTGGATTCAAATATTCGACAAAAGCTGGTATTACCGTTGGTGTGGCTGATATTGTCGTTTTAAAAGAAAAACAAGAAATCATTACTGAGGCTCAAACCAAAGTGGATAACGTCTTGAAACAATTCAGACGCGGTCTTATTACTGAGGATGAGCGTTATGATCGCGTCATTTCAATTTGGAGTGCTGCCAAGGATACCATTCAGTCCAAACTTATGGACTCCCTGGACCGACGCAACCCGATCTTCATGATGAGTGATTCCGGTGCCCGTGGTAATGCTTCCAACTTTACGCAGCTTGCTGGTATGCGTGGTTTGATGGCCAACCCGGCTGGACGTATCATTGAATTACCGATCAAATCAAGTTTCCGTGAAGGTTTAACCGTATTGGAGTACTTCATCTCTACACATGGTGCGCGTAAAGGTCTTGCCGATACAGCGCTTAAAACGGCCGATTCCGGTTACCTTACCCGTCGACTTGTTGACGTTGCCCAAGATGTCATCATCCGTGATGACGATTGTGGAACGGACCGCGGCTTGAAAATTTCAGCCTTGAGAGAGGGTACTGAAATAATTGAGCATCTTGAAGAGCGCCTAGTTGGCCGTTATGCAAGAAAAGCGATCAGACATCCAGAAACAAATGAAGTAATCGTGGCTGAAAATGATCTTATTACTGAAGATCTTGCTAACTATATTGAATCACTTGGAATCGAAACAGCATGGATCCGTTCTGCCTTTACATGTAACACCAGCCATGGTGTATGTAAAAAATGTTATGGACGCAACTTGGCTACCGGTCAAGAAGTTGAAGTGGGCGAAGCAGTCGGTATCATTGCCGCTCAATCAATCGGAGAACCTGGTACACAGTTGACGATGCGTACATTCCATACAGGTGGGGTTGCTGGGGACGATATCACTCAAGGTCTTCCTCGTATCCAAGAAATATTTGAAGCAAGAAACCCTAAAGGTCAAGCTGTCATTTCCGAAATTGAAGGAACGATTGTTTCCATCAATGAAATTCGGGATAAACAACAGGAAATCGTTGTTCAAGGTGCTGTTGAATCACGCACATATACTGCGCCGTACACAGCACGTTTAAGAGTAACTGTTGATACACCTGTCCGTCGTGGTGAAGAGTTGACAGAGGGTTCCATCGATCCGAAAGAATTGCTGAAGGTTACAGACGTGCTTACTGTTCAGGAATACCTGCTTCATGAAGTTCAAAAAGTATACCGGATGCAAGGTGTTGAAATCGGTGATAAGCACATCGAGGTAATGGTTAGACAAATGATGCGTAAAGTCCGTGTGCTTGATGCAGGCGAAACTGAAGTGCTTCCAGGAACATTATTGGATGTCAACCAGTTCACCACTGCAAACACTGATGCATTGCTGACCAACAAATTACCTGCTACAGGCCGTCCTGTATTGCTAGGTATCACAAAAGCATCTCTTGAAACGGATTCCTTCTTGTCCGCCGCGTCATTCCAAGAAACAACTAGGGTCTTGACTGATGCAGCAATAAAAGGAAAACGTGATGAATTGCTGGGGCTTAAGGAAAATGTCATCATCGGTAAACTTGTCCCTGCAGGAACAGGAATGCTTAGATACAGAAAAGCAAACCCTGTCGTTGTTGACGAAAATGCCGATACAGTAACAGTGGATTAATGGAAAAAGGACCAGCTCAATAATTTAAACTGAAAACCACACTCCCGTTTCCTATTGGAGGAGATGAAGGATCAGAATTTATTGAGCTGGTCTCTCTTATTACTCATGGCCGGCTGTAAAGCCTATGAGAATTTGATAATTTCCGTTTGGGCAAATTGAAAATCTTAATAGAATTATGTAAGGAAAACCTTTTGCTTGAATTATTTTTTTGAAAGAAGTTGACAGTATCCGACTTATAATGATACTATAGCAAAGGTGCTCCTATGTTACCCTGTAACTTTGGAGGATATGGACCATGTCTTATGAAAAAGTAATACAGGCAAAGTCAGTGATTATAGGGACGAAGCAAGCAGTTAGAGCTCTTAAAAACAATTTAATTCAAGAAGTTATCATCGCTGATGATGCAGATATATACTTGACTGGGCGTGTCGTTGAGACCGCCAAAGAATTGGATGTTCCTATCACATATGTTGATTCGATGAGAATGCTTGGCAAAGCATGTGGTATTGATGTCGGAGCAGCAACTGTTGCCATTAAAAAGTAAAAATGTTTTTGCAATAATATTTGCAAAGACTTTGTTTTTACCCATTTATGAACCACCTGGATGTGTGGTACTAGAAATGAAAACGTGAAGGGAGGAAAAATGTAATGCCTACTATTAATCAATTAGTGCGTAAAGGACGCGAGTCTAAAGAGGTTAATTCAAAATCTCCAGCACTTAACAAAGGCTACAACAGCTTTAAAAAAGCACAAACTAACGTATCATCTCCGCAAAAACGTGGTGTTTGCACTCGTGTGGGTACTATGACACCGAAAAAACCAAACTCCGCGTTACGTAAATATGCGCGTGTACGTCTAACAAACGGTATCGAGGTAACAGCTTATATCCCAGGTATCGGTCACAACCTACAAGAACACAGCGTGGTTCTTATCCGTGGTGGACGTGTAAAAGATTTACCAGGGGTACGTTACCATATCGTACGTGGTGCTCTTGATACAGCTGGAGTTAACAATCGTATGCAAGGCCGTTCTAAATACGGTACTAAGCGTCCGAAAGCAGCAAAAAAATAAACTAAAACCAAAATTGAACTTTCTTGAAAGGAGGAAATATAATGCCTCGTAAAGGACCTGTAACGAAAAGAGACGTATTACCAGATCCAATATATAATTCAAAACTTGTGACTCGCTTAATCAACAAATTAATGGTTGATGGACAAAGAGGTAAATCACAAAAAATTCTTTACTCTGCATTTGATTTAATCAAAGAACGTACTGGCAATGAGCCGATCGAAGTTTTCGATCAAGCACTTAAAAACATCATGCCTGTACTAGAAGTAAAAGCACGCCGTGTGGGTGGAGCTAACTACCAAGTACCAGTTGAGGTGCGTCCAGACCGTAAATCGACTCTAGGACTTCGTTGGTTAGTAAACTACTCTCGCCTTCGTGGAGAAAAAACGATGGAAGAGCGTTTAGCTTATGAAATCATGGATGCTGCCAACAATACTGGAGCAGCAGTTAAGAAACGTGAAGATACACACAAAATGGCTGAAGCCAACAAAGCTTTCGCACATTATCGCTGGTAAGATTAATCACTATAAAATCCTTATAGAAGGAAGGAGAAAGACAAATGGCAAGAGAGTTCTCCTTAGCAAACACTCGTAATATCGGTATCATGGCTCACATCGATGCTGGTAAAACGACAACAACAGAACGTGTTCTATATTATACTGGTAAAATCCACAAAATCGGTGAAACGCACGAAGGTGCTTCACAAATGGACTGGATGGAACAGGAACAAGAACGCGGAATCACGATCACTTCCGCTGCAACAACTGCGCAGTGGAAAGGTCACCGTGTAAACATCATCGATACACCGGGACACGTAGACTTCACAGTTGAAGTTGAACGTTCTTTGCGCGTACTTGATGGAGCTGTAGCTGTACTTGATGCCCAATCAGGTGTTGAGCCTCAAACTGAAACGGTTTGGCGCCAAGCTACAACTTACGGTGTACCACGTGTCGTATTCGTAAATAAAATGGACAAAATCGGTGCAGACTTCTTGTATTCAGTTGGAACTATCCACGATCGTTTACAAGCTAACGCTCACCCAGTTCAGTTACCAATTGGTGCAGAAGATCAATTCTCAGCAATCATTGACCTTATTGAAATGAAAACTCATTTCTACGGTAATGACCTAGGAACTGATATCACTATCGGTGAAATTCCTGAAGAACATCGGGAATTAGCTGAAGAATACCGTGAAAAGTTAATTGAAGCAGTAGCAGAAGTTAATGAAGACTTAATGGAAAAATACCTTGGCGGCGAAGAAATCAGCATTGCTGAATTGAAAGCAGCTATCCGTACAGCAACCGTTAATGTTGAATTCTTCCCAGTTATCTGCGGATCGGCTTTCAAAAACAAAGGTGTTCAATTAATGCTTGATAACGTTATCGACTTCCTTCCTTCTCCATTGGATGTACCTGCTATCAAAGGTACATTACCGGATTCAGAAGATGAAGTTGAACGTCATTCAGATGATTCTGAACCGTTCTCTGCTTTAGCGTTTAAAGTTATGACTGACCCTTACGTTGGTAAACTTACATTCTTCCGTGTGTACTCTGGTACACTAGAATCTGGATCATATGTAATCAACTCAACTAAAGGAAAACGTGAGCGTATTGGACGTATCCTTCAAATGCACGCAAACAGCCGTGAAGAAATTTCTACTGTATATGCAGGAGATATCGCAGCAGCCGTTGGTTTGAAAGATACTACAACTGGAGATACTCTATGTGATGACAAGAACCAAGTAATTCTTGAGTCCATGGTATTCCCAGAGCCAGTTATCTCTCTATCCGTTGAACCGAAATCAAAAGCAGACCAAGACAAAATGTCTCAAGCTTTACAAAAGCTTCAAGATGAAGATCCAACATTCCGTGCGCATACTGACCAAGAAACTGGTCAAACGATCATCGCTGGTATGGGAGAACTTCACTTGGACATCCTTGTTGACCGTATGCGTCGCGAATTCAAAGTGGAAGCAAACGTTGGTGCTCCTCAAGTAGCATACCGTGAAACTTTCCGTGGTTCAGCTAAAGTTGAAGGTAAATTCGTTCGCCAATCTGGTGGTCGTGGACAATTCGGACACGTATGGATCGAATTTGGTCCAAACGAAGAAGGTAAAGGATTCGAATTTGAAAATGCTATCGTCGGTGGTGTAGTACCACGTGAATATATCCCTGCTGTACAAGCTGGATTAGTTGATTCACTTGACCGTGGTGTACTTGCTGGTTACCCGCTAGTCGACATCAAAGCTAAATTATTCGACGGATCTTACCATGACGTTGACTCCAACGAAATGGCATTTAAAATTGCTGCATCTATGGCTCTTAAAAATGCAGCATCTAAATGTAGTCCTGTCATCCTTGAACCGATCATGAAAGTGGAAGTAGTTATTCCAGAAGATTACCTAGGCGACATCATGGGAGATATCACATCTCGTCGTGGTCGTGTAGAAGGTATGGAAGCTCGCGGTAACACGCAAATGGTTAAAGCGATGGTTCCACTATCTGAAATGTTCGGATATGCTACATCTTTACGTTCTAACACTCAAGGACGCGGAACATTCTCTATGCACTTCGATCATTATGAAGAAGTACCTAAGAGCATTTCTGAAGAAATCATCAAAAAAAATAAAGGTGAATAATTGATTTTCATCTCTTATTAAAGTATAACTATCTTATGTAAGCTGTGATGGAAGAATTAGTCTTCTTTCACAGCCCCTATATACTTAATTTTTTATTTATAATTTTAAGGAGGAATTCCTAATGGGAAAAGCTAAATTTGATCGTTCAAAACCGCACGTTAACGTTGGAACAATTGGTCACGTTGACCATGGTAAAACAACTCTAACTGCTGCAATCACAACTGTACTTGCTAAATCTGGTGGAGCAGAAGCTCGCGCTTATGACCAAATCGATGGTGCTCCAGAAGAAAGAGAACGTGGTATCACAATCTCTACTGCACACGTTGAGTACGAAACAGCTACTCGTCACTATGCACACGTTGACTGCCCAGGACATGCTGACTATGTTAAAAACATGATCACAGGTGCTGCACAAATGGACGGCGGAATCCTAGTAGTATCTGCTGCTGATGGCCCAATGCCACAAACTCGTGAGCACATCCTTCTTTCTCGTCAAGTAGGTGTACCATACCTAGTAGTATTCATGAACAAATGCGACATGGTAGATGACGAAGAACTTCTTGAATTAGTAGAAATGGAAATCCGTGATCTTCTATCTGAATACGAATTCCCTGGCGATGACATTCCAGTTATCAAAGGATCTGCCCTAAAAGCTCTTCAAGGAGACGCTGCTTGGGAAGAAAAAATCCATGAATTAATGACAGCTGTTGACGAGTACATCCCAGAACCAACTCGTGACACTGACAAGCCATTCATGATGCCAGTTGAGGATGTATTCTCAATCACTGGTCGTGGAACAGTTGCAACTGGCCGTGTTGAGCGTGGACAAGTTAAAGTCGGTGACGTTGTTGACATCATCGGTTTCAACGAAGAGTCTAAACCAACAACTGTAACTGGTGTTGAAATGTTCCGTAAACTTCTTGACTATGCTGAAGCTGGTGACAACATCGGTGCACTTCTTCGTGGTGTATCCCGTGAAGATATCCAACGTGGACAAGTTCTTGCTAAACCAAGCACTATCACTCCACACACAAAGTTCAAAGCTGAAGTTTATGTTCTTTCTAAAGAAGAAGGTGGACGTCACACTCCATTCTTTACAAACTACCGTCCTCAGTTCTACTTCCGTACAACTGACGTAACTGGTATTTGTAACCTTCCTGAAGGCGTAGAAATGGTTATGCCTGGAGACAACATCGAAATGACTGTAGAACTTATCGCTCCAATCGCTATCGAAGAAGGTACTAAATTCTCTATCCGTGAGGGTGGACGTACTGTAGGCGCTGGCGTAGTTGCTACAATCCAAGAATAATTGATTGATAAAACAATATTGGAAGGGACGCCTTCCGGAAGAAGCAGATGGGACGCCATCTGCTTCTTTTCTATTTGTAAAGAATATTCATTCTTTCTTCTATTATAACTGGAGTTTATTTAATGGGTTTCTCGATAATTCCAAATGAAGAAAATGGATATGAAAGACCACGTAGAATGTACTTGTAAATACTTGTGATAGTATGTATAATAATAAAAGTGTGTTGCACAAGAAAAATCTAAGTTTGACTTGCATTTCACTTGTGTTATATGTATAATAGACAATGTTGGTCTTTGACTGCGATGATATGGAAGGTTGCTGACACACCCGGCCGCTTTGCCATGGCGAGTGTGTGGGAAATTTCCATTGAGAAGGTCTATTTTAAAATAGGCGAAAAGGAGGGAAAATTATGGCAAAACAAAAAATTCGTATCCGTTTAAAAGCATATGATCACAGAATCCTTGATCAATCTGCTGAGAAAATTGTTGAAACTGCAAAACGTTCTGGTGCGGCTGTATCTGGTCCGATTCCATTACCTACTGAAAGATCGGTATACACGATCCTACGTGCGGTTCATAAATACAAAGATTCTCGTGAACAATTCGAAATGCGTACGCATAAACGTCTAATCGACATCGTTAACCCAACTCCACAAACAGTTGATTCATTGATGCGTTTAGATCTACCATCAGGCGTTGACATTGAAATCAAATTATAATTCATATAAATATGAACAATTACTCTAGGAGGTGTGACTTATGACCAAAGGAATCTTAGGAAGAAAAATCGGTATGACTCAAGTTTTTGCTGAAAATGGTGAACTTATTCCGGTAACAGTTATCGAAGCTGCTAATAACGTGGTTCTTCAAAAGAAAACTGTTGAAACTGATGGCTATGAAGCAGTTCAAGTTGGTTTTGAAAACAAACGTGAAAAGCTTTCTAACAAACCTGAAAAGGGCCATGTTGAAAAAGCAAATACTACTCCTAAGCGCTTCATTCGCGAATTCCGCGGAACGGATCTTACTGAATATGAGATCGGTCAAGAAGTCAATGTTAGTATTTTCGCTGAAGGCGATTTAGTAGATGTATCAGGAATTTCAAAAGGTAAAGGTTTCCAAGGCTCTATCAAGCGTCATGGACAATCTCGCGGACCTATGTCTCATGGTTCTCGTTACCACCGTCGCCCAGGTTCAATGGGTCCTGTAGCTCCAAACCGCGTATTCAAAGGTAAACTTTTACCAGGACGTATGGGTGGAGATCAAATCACTGTTCAAAACTTAGCTATCGTTAAAGTTGATGTTGAACGTAACCTACTATTGATCAAAGGTAATGTACCTGGTGCTAGAAAAGCATTGATCAAAGTTAAATCTGCTGTTAAAGCAAAGTAATTTCTGAGAAAGGAGGAGCAATAGAATGCCAAAAGTTACATTGTTCAACCAAACAGGTTCACAAGTTGGCGACATCGAACTAAATGAATCCATCTTTGGTATCGAACCTAATAATCACGTATTATTTGAAGCAATCATCATGCAACGAGCTTCCTTACGTCAAGGAACTCATAAAGTTAAAAACCGTTCTGAAGTTGCAGGCGGTGGACGTAAACCTTGGAAACAAAAAGGAACTGGACGTGCGCGTCAAGGTTCTATCCGTTCTCCACAATGGCGTGGCGGTGGCGTTGTTTTTGGACCAACTCCAAGATCTTACGCTTACAAGCTACCTAAAAAGGTACGTCGTTTAGCTATTAAATCTGCATTGTCTGCAAAGGCATTGGAAGAGAACATTTTGGTACTTGAAAGCTTGTCTTTCGAAGCTCCAAAAACAAAAGAGTTTGTAGCGGTACTTAAAAACCTTTCTGTAGATACTAAAACTTTAGTCGTTACTGACGGTTTAGATGAGAAAGTTGCTCTTTCTGCACGTAACATCCCTGGTGTTACTGTAGTTGAAGCTGATGGTCTTAATGTTCTTGATGTTGTTTCACACAACAAATTGATCTTGACTAAATCAGCTGTCGAAAAAGTAGAGGAGGTGCTTGCATAATGGATGCACGCGATATCATTAAGCGCCCCGTAATCACTGAACGCTCTTCAGACATAATGGCTGAAAAGAAATATACTTTTGAAGTTGATGTTAGAGCTAATAAAACTCAAGTTAAAGATGCTGTTCAAGAAATTTTCGGCGTTAAAGTTGAGAAAGTAAACATCATGAACTACAAAGGTAAATTCAAACGCATGGGCAAACATGCAGGCTATACTAACAAGCGCCGTAAAGCTATTGTTAAATTAACTGCTGACAGCAAAGAAATCGAGCTATTCGAGGCTTAATTCATTAGAGAAGGAGGGAAATACAAATGGCGATTAAGAAGTATAAACCTACCTCTAACGGTCGACGTAATATGACAACTTCCGATTTTGCTGAGATCACTACAGACAAACCGGAAAAATCATTACTTGCTCCTTTACACAGCAAAGGCGGCCGTAATAACCAAGGTAAGTTAACAGTTCGTCATCAAGGTGGCGGCCACAAGCGTCAATACCGTATCATCGATTTCAAACGGAATAAAGATGGTATACCAGGACGCGTTGCTACTATTGAGTACGATCCAAATCGTTCTGCAAACATTGCATTAATTAATTACGTTGATGGAGAAAAACGTTATATCCTAGCTCCGAAAAACCTAGAAGTAGGTTTGGAAGTTATGTCAGGTCCAGAAGCTGACATCAAAGTGGGTAACGCACTTCCTCTTATTAACATCCCAGTTGGTACAGTAATTCATAACATCGAGCTTAAACCAGGAAAAGGTGGACAATTAGTCCGTTCAGCAGGTACATCTGCTCAAGTACTTGGTAAAGAAGGCCGTTATGTACTTGTACGTTTAAACTCAGGTGAGGTTCGTATGATTCTTGCTACTTGCCGTGCTTCAATCGGTCAAGTCGGTAATGAACAACATGAACTTATCAACATTGGTAAAGCTGGCCGTAACCGTTGGTTAGGTAAACGCCCAACAGTTCGTGGATCTGTAATGAACCCGAATGATCACCCACACGGTGGTGGTGAAGGTAAAGCGCCAATCGGACGTAAATCACCAATGTCTCCATGGGGTAAACCTACTCTTGGATTCAAAACTCGTAAGAAGAAAAATAAATCCGATAAATTTATCGTACGTCGTCGTAAAAAATAACGGGATTGAGCTACGGTTCATATATAGAACCGTAGAACAGTCACGAAGGGAGGTACTCGCATGGGTCGTAGCTTAAAAAAAGGGCCTTTTGTTGATGATCATTTATTGGTAAAAGTTGAAAAATTAAATGAAGCTGACAAGAAACAGGTAGTAAAAACTTGGTCTCGTCGCTCAACAATCTTCCCGCAATTCATCGGACACACAATCGCCGTTTATGACGGTCGTAAGCACGTGCCGGTTTATGTAACAGAAGATATGGTAGGTCACAAACTAGGCGAATTCGCGCCTACACGCACTTATAAAGGTCACGCAAGTGATGACAAGAAAACAAGACGTTAATGAGAGGAGGGCATCTCATGCAAGCTAAAGCTGTCGCTAAAACAGTTCGTATTGCTCCTCGTAAAGTGCGTTTAGTCGCAGATTTAATTCGAGGAAAACAAGTAGGTGAAGCAGTAGCGATTCTTCGCTTAACACCAAAATCTGCTTCTCCAGTCGTAGAAAAAATTCTGAAATCTGCTATCGCAAATGCAGAACATAACTACGAAATGGATATTAATAACCTAGTCGTTTCAGAAGCATACGTTAATGAAGGACCAACATTAAAACGTTTCCGTCCTCGCGCTCAAGGTCGTGCGAGTGCAATTAACAAACGTACTAGTCATATTACAATCGTTGTATCAGAAAAGAAGGAGGGGTAATCTGTGGGTCAAAAGGTAAATCCAATCGGTATGCGTATCGGGATAATCCGTGACTGGGAATCCAAATGGTACGCTGATAAAGACTACGCAGTTCTTTTGCATGAAGACATCAAAGTTCGTGAATATATCGCGAAACGTCTAAATGATGCTTCTGTTTCAAAAGTTGAAATCGAGCGTGCAGCTAACCGTATCAATGTATCTGTCCACACTGCTAAACCAGGAATGGTTATCGGTAAAGGCGGTACTGAGGTCGAAGCACTTCGTAAAGCTTTGAACCAGTTGACTGGCAAAAGAGTTCATATCAATATCATCGAAATTAAAAGAGCAGATCTTGACGCAAAATTGGTTGCTGAAAACATCGCTCGTCAATTAGAAAACCGTGTTTCATTCCGTCGTGCTCAAAAGCAAGCTATCCAACGTACTATGCGTTCTGGAGCAAAAGGAATCAAAACTCAAGTTTCTGGTCGTCTTGGCGGTGCTGATATTGCTCGTGCTGAACATTACAGCGAAGGAACAGTTCCACTTCACACACTTCGTGCAGACATAGACTATGCTCATGCTGAAGCAGATACTACTTACGGTAAGCTAGGCGTGAAAGTTTGGATCTACCGTGGAGAAGTTCTTCCTACTAAGAAGAAATCTGAGGAAGGAGGAAAATAATATGTTATTGCCAAAACGCGTAAAATACCGTCGTGAACACCGCGGTAAGATGAGAGGGATGGCTAAGGGCGGCACTGAAGTTCACTTCGGAGAATTTGGACTTCAAGCTCAAGAAGCTTCCTGGATCACGAACCGTCAAATCGAAGCAGCTCGTATTGCGATGACTCGTTATATGAAACGTGGAGGGAAAGTTTGGATCAAAATCTTCCCAAGCAAACCTTACACAGCTAAGCCGCTTGAAGTACGGATGGGTTCCGGTAAAGGTGCTCCTGAAGGTTGGGTAGCAGTTGTTAAACCGGGCAAAGTTATGTTTGAAATCTCTGGTGTATCTGAAGAGGTGGCAAGAGAAGCATTGCGCCTTGCAGCACACAAACTTCCAATCAAATGCAAGTTTGTAAAAAGAGAGGAAATTGGTGGTGAAACAAATGAAAGCTAATGAAATCAAAGATCTAACCACTGCTGAAATTGAACAAAAACTAAAATCTCTTAAAGAAGAACTATTTAATCTTCGTTTCCAGTTAGCTACTGGACAACTTGAAAATACAGCTCGCATCCGTGAAGTTCGCAAATCGATTGCTCGTATGAAAACAGTTGTTCGTCAAAGAGAAATCGGTGTCACTAATCGATAATGAATGGAGGTTTGCAGAATGAGCGAACGCAACCAACGCAAAATCTACACTGGACGCGTAGTATCCGACAAAATGGATAAAACAGTTACAGTTGTTGTAGAGACCTATAAAAAGCATTCTTTATACGGTAAACGCGTGAAATACTCTAAAAAGTTTAAAGCTCATGACGAGCTAAACGAAGCTAAAGCAGGCGACGTAGTACGTATCATGGAAACTCGTCCACTTTCAGCTACAAAACGCTTCCGTCTTGTAGAAGTAGTAGAAAAAGCAGTAATCATTTAATCTAGTTCGGATTAAGCTAATTCCGAAGGGAGGTACCGTACATGATTCAACAAGAATCTCGTTTAAAAGTCGCTGACAATTCAGGTGCTCGTGAAGTGCTAACAATTAAAGTCCTAGGTGGTTCAGGCCGTAAAACTGCAAACATCGGTGATATCATCGTTTGTACAGTTAAACAGGCAACACCAGGAGGCGTTGTTAAAAAAGGTGAAGTCGTTAAGGCTGTTGTTGTCCGTACAAAACGTGGTATGCGTCGTCCTGACGGTTCTTACATTCGTTTCGATGAAAACGCATGTGTAATTATCCGTGACGATAAGAGCCCACGTGGAACACGTATTTTTGGACCTGTTGCTCGTGAATTACGTGACAATAGTTTCATGAAGATCGTTTCTCTTGCTCCAGAAGTTCTATAATATGTAAAATTTGTATAAAGCCTTTCAAGGAGGTGCCAAGCTAATGCATGTTAAAAAAGGTGACAAAGTCGTAGTCATCTCTGGTAAGGACAAAGGCAAACAAGGAACAATTCTTTCTGCATATCCGAAACAAAATCGTGTACTTGTTGAAGGAATTAACATCGTGAAAAAGCATTCAAAGCCATCTCAACTTAATCCACAAGGTGGAATTATCAGTAAAGAAGCTGCTATTCACGTATCCAATGTAATGCCACTTGATCCTAAATCAGGTAAACCGACTCGTGTTGGATATAAGATCGAAAATGGTAAAAAAGTACGCGTAGCTAAAATATCAGGTGAATCTTTAGATAAATAAGTCATAAATGAAGGGAGGTACACTAAGCAATGAGCCGCCTTAAAGAAAAATTCAAAAGTGAAATTACACCGTCATTGATGGGTAAATTCAACTATCAATCAGTAATGCAAGTACCAAACATTGAGAAAATCGTTATTAACATGGGTGTGGGTGACGCAGTTTCTAACTCGAAAGCTTTAGATACAGCTGTTGAAGAACTTACATTGATCACTGGTCAAAAACCAGTTATAACAAAAGCAAAAAAATCAATCGCAGGCTTCCGTTTGCGTGAAGGTATGCCTATCGGAGCGAAAGTTACACTACGTGGTGAGCGTATGTATCAATTCCTCGATAAGCTAGTATCTGTATCTTTACCGCGTGTACGTGATTTCCGCGGCGTTTCAAAGAAATCCTTTGACGGACGTGGAAACTATACATTAGGCGTTAAAGAACAACTTATCTTCCCTGAGATTGATTACGATAAAGTGAGCAAAGTTCGTGGTATGGACATCGTTATCGTAACGACTGCCAACACTGACGAAGAAGCTCGTGAACTACTTACTCAAGTTGGAATGCCGTTCCAAAAGTAATCTCTAAATAAAGGGAGGCGAAATCGTGGCTAAAAAGTCTATGATCGTAAAGCAAAAACGCGAACAGAAGTTTAAAGTACAAGAATATACACGTTGCGAACGTTGCGGACGTCCACATTCTGTATTACGTAAATTTAAACTTTGTCGTATTTGTTTCCGCGAACTTGCATATAAAGGACAAATTCCTGGCGTTAAAAAAGCTAGCTGGTAAAACCCGAGTTTGGGAAGGAGGTAAAATATAATGGTCATGACAGATCCTATTGCAGATATGCTTACTCGCATCCGTAATGCGAATATGGTTCGTCACGAAAAACTGGAAGTTCCTGCTTCAAAGATCAAAAAGGAAATTGCTGAGATCTTAAAAAGTGAAGGCTTCGTACGTGACTTTGAATTAATCGAAGACAACAAACAAGGTATCATCCGTATCTTCTTAAAATACGGTGCAAACAACGAACGTGTTATCACTGGTCTAAAACGTATCAGCAAACCTGGTTTGCGTGTATATGCAAAAACTGGAGAGGTACCACGCGTTCTTAACGGTTTAGGTATCGCAATTGTTTCTACTTCTCACGGAGTTTTAACAGACAAAGAAGCTCGCTCTAAACAAGTTGGCGGAGAAGTTTTAGCATACGTTTGGTAATACATTTTCACAAGAATGGAGGTGCACATTATGTCTCGTATAGGTAAAAAACCTATTGAAATCCCTGCAGGCGTAACAGTTACTGTTACTGGAAGTGAAGTAACTGTTAAAGGACCTAAAGGTGAATTATCTAGATCATTCAGTCCTGACCTTTCAATCGTTGTTGAAGAGAACGTGTTAACTGTAACACGCCCGTCTGACGAGAAGACTCACCGTTCTTTACACGGTACTACTCGCGCGCTTATCTCTAACATGATCGAAGGTGTATCAACAGGTTTCGTAAAATCACTTGAACTTATTGGGGTTGGGTACCGTGCACAAAAGCAAGGTAACAAGCTTATCCTTAACGTAGGATATTCCCACCCTGTAGAAATAGAGCCAGAAGCTGGCGTTGAAGTCGAAGTTCCTTCTAATACAAAAGTAATCGTAAAAGGTGCAAGCAAAGAACGTGTAGGAGCTCTAGCAGCTAATATCCGTGATGTTCGCCCGCCTGAACCGTATAAAGGTAAAGGTATCCGTTACGAAGGCGAATTCGTTCGTCGTAAAGAAGGTAAAACAGGTAAGTAATGCCGCATAAGTAAACGAAAGGAGTGACGTAAATGATTACGAAGCTTGATAAAAATGCTACTCGTCAGAAAAGACATGCGCGTGTACGTGCTAAGCTTTCTGGAACAGAAGCTCGTCCTCGTTTAAATGTGTTTCGTTCAAACAAACACATTTACGCACAATTAATTGACGATGCAAAAGGCGTAACATTGGCAAGTGCTTCAACTCTTGATAAAGAGATCGGTATCGAAGCAGGTAGCAATGCTGAAGCAGCTCAAAAAGTTGGCGAACTTATTGCGAAACGTGCTGTTGAAAAAGGTTTCAAAGCTGTGGTTTTTGACCGCGGTGGTTACCTCTTCCATGGTCGTGTTAAAGCATTGGCTGACGCTGCTCGTGAAAACGGCTTAGAATTTTAATGGATAAGGAGGGACATAACAGATGCGTAGCATTGATCCTAATAAATTAGAACTTGAAGAACGCGTAGTTACAGTAAATCGTGTAGCTAAAGTTGTTAAAGGCGGACGTCGTTTCCGTTTCACTGCACTAGTTGTTGTTGGTGATAAAAATGGTCATGTTGGATTTGGTACTGGTAAAGCTCAAGAAGTTCCGGATGCTATCCGTAAAGCTATTGAGGATGCTAAGAAAAATCTAATTACTGTACCGATGGTTGGTACTACTATTCCTCACCTTGTGAACGGTCGCTATGGCGCAGGTCACATTCTATTGAAACCAGCTTCTGAAGGTACAGGAGTAATTGCTGGTGGTCCTGTTCGTGCGGTACTTGAATTAGGCGGAGTTAGCGATATCTTGTCTAAATCACTAGGTACTAATACACCTATTAATATGGTTCGCGCAACAATTGAAGGATTGAAGCAATTGAAACGTGCTGAAGACGTAGCTAAGTTACGTGGAAAATCAGTACAAGAACTGTTAGGATAAGGAGGGAAATCGAATTATGGCTAATAAATTAGAAATCACCCTCACTCGCAGCTTGATTGGTCGTCCTGAAGATCAACGTGTTACAGTTAACACTTTGGGTTTACGCAAAATGCATCAAACGGTTGTTCAAGAAGATAACCCTGCGATTCGCGGTATGATTACCAAAGTTGCTCATCTTGTTACTGTAAAAGAACAATAAAATAATTTTTAACTTAACAAGGAGGTGCCAACATGAAACTTCATGAGTTAAAAGCTGCAGAAGGTTCTCGTAAAGAACGTAAACGTAAAGGTCGCGGTATTGGATCTGGTAACGGTAAAACAGCAGGTAAAGGACACAAAGGACAAAACGCTCGCTCCGGCGGCGGTGTGCGTCTTGGATTTGAAGGGGGTCAAACTCCTCTATTCAGACGTTTACCTAAACGTGGATTTACCAACATCAACCGTAAAGACTATGCTATCGTGAACCTTGATACGTTAAATCTTTTCGAAGACGGTACTGAAGTAACACCAGCTCTTCTACTTGAGACTGGCGTTGTAAGTAAAGAAAAAGCAGGAATCAAGATTCTTGCCAAAGGAAGCATTGAGAAAAAGCTTACTGTTAAAGCTCACAAATTCTCGTCTACTGCTAAAGAAGCTATCGAAGCTGCTGGCGGTAATACAGAGGTGATCTAATGTTTCGCACGATCTCCAATTTTATGCGCGTGGGTGAAATAAGGAATAAGATTATTTTTACCCTTCTAATGTTAATCGTCTATCGCATCGGTACATTTATACCTGTACCGCATGTGAATGCCGATTTTCTCGCTGAACAGGACCAGCTGAGCGTCATCGGGCTTTTAAATACCTTTGGCGGCGGGGCGCTGCAAAATTTTTCCATTTTAGCGATGGGTATCATGCCGTACATCACGGCATCCATCATCGTTCAGCTGCTACAGATGGATGTTGTTCCTAAGTTCACTGAATGGTCTAAACAAGGGGAAGCAGGGCGCCGTAAATTAGCGCAATTCACTCGTTACTTCACTATTATCCTAGGGTTTATCCAAGCAGTTGGAATGTCCTATGGGTTCAATAATATGTCAGGTGGACAGTTGATTGAAAATCCTGGAATTGCAACATACTTGCTTATTGCGACTGTCTTAACGGCAGGAACAGCTTTTCTTTTGTGGTTAGGGGAGCTGATCACTGCTAAGGGTGTGGGTAATGGGATTTCCATCATTATCTTTGCTGGTATCGTAGCTAGTTTGCCTACTACGGCAAATCAGATTTACGCACAGCAATTTGAGAATGCCGGTGATCAATTATTCTTACGAATCATAACGATTATCCTCATAGTTTTAGCAGTATTAGCAATCGTGGTTGCTGTTATCTTCATTCAGCAGGCATTACGTAAAATTCCTATTCAGTATGCGAAACGTGCTGCGGTAGGTCGTACGCAAATGGGTGGCCAGTCTACTCATTTACCATTGAAAGTAAATGCTGCGGGGGTTATTCCGGTAATCTTTGCAATGGCATTTATTATTACTCCCACTACAATCGCTTCTTTCTTTGGAAAGAACAGCGTGACTAGCTGGATATCAACAAATCTTGATTACACCAAACCAATTGGTATGATCATATATGTTGCTCTTATCATTGCTTTTGCGTATTTTTATGCTTTCATTCAGGTTAATCCTGAACAAATGGCTGAGAATTTGAAAAAGCAAGGTGGCTATGTGCCGGGGATTCGTCCAGGTAAGAGTACACAAGAATATTTAACACGTGTTTTATACCGTTTGACGTTTGTAGGCTCGATATTCTTGGCCATCATTGCCGTTTTACCGGTATTTTTCATTAAGCTTGCTGATCTACCTCAATCTGCACAGATTGGTGGTACCAGTTTGCTGATCGTAGTCGGGGTTGCCCTTGATACGATGAAGCAGCTGGAATCACAACTTGTGAAGAGACACTATAAAGGCTTTATAAAGTAATGAGTTTTGGGAACGGCTTGTTCCCTTTACCCATTATAGAGTTTGAGGGGGAAGAAAATTGAATCTAGTGTTAATGGGTCTGCCGGGTGCTGGTAAAGGCACTCAAGCTGAACAAATCGTAGAAAAATATAATATCCCTCATATCTCTACTGGAGATATGTTCCGAACAGCTATCAAAGATGGAACAGACTTAGGTCTAAAGGCGAAATCATTCATGGACAAAGGCGAATTGGTACCTGATGAAGTTACCATTGGCATCGTACGTGAGCGTTTAAGCAAGGAAGACTGCCTAAGAGGATTTTTGCTTGATGGATTTCCACGTACTGTGGCACAGGCAGAGGCACTTGAAAGCATTCTAACTGATTTAGATCGCAATATGAATTTTGTCATTAATATCGATGTTGATAAAAGCATCTTAATGGAAAGATTGACAGGGCGTCGTATTTGCAAATCATGTGGTGCGACATACCATCTTGTATTCAATCCTCCTGCTAAAGATGATGTATGCGACCGCTGCGGCGGAGAATTATATCAACGTGCCGACGATAATGCTGAAACGGTTCAAAATCGCTTAGATGTGAATTTGAAACAAACAAAGCCACTTCTTGATTTCTACGGAGACAAAGGTTACTTGGTCAACATTAACGGACAGCAAGATATTAATAAGGTATTTGAAGATATTGATGTGTTGCTTGGTGCTTTACAAAATTAATCATATGTATTGATTTATGAAATTCATACCATTTTTATAACTTACTAGTTAAACTTGGTGCATTCCTATAATACAAAGGGTATAATGGATTTCGCGAGAGCATTCGCACATTTATTAATCAGGTTCTTGTACTTGGTATTCCCTGAATTGGGCGATTACTTTTTAAGTGATCTTCATGGACATATCCGGTCGGCAAAATTGATGAAGAAATGCAGTGACTCTATTGGGATTCCTAAAGAGTCGTGATATAGAGGGTTGAAAGAAGCTATGTCAGGCGTGCGCCTTTCAAACATCTCCCATGCTATTCAAACCTATGTCGAGACTAATTGCTTCTCTATTTCGAGAGTATGTCGGTCACGGAATCGGTCAAGACTTACATGAGGACCCATAAAATCCTCATTTCGGTCCAACTGATAAAGGTCCTCAGTTAAAGCCTGGTTCTACAAAATGGTGAATACTTGATGCAGAATTGTAAGACTTATGAGGATAATTGGACTGTAGTAATGTTGACGGAAAGATGTGCACCTTTAATAGGTTCACGCATAGAGAAGGGAGAATCACTTTAATGGCGAAAGATGATGTAATTGAAGTAGAAGGCACAGTACAAGAGACTTTGCCAAATGCAATGTTTAAGGTAGAATTAGAAAATGGTCATACTGTTTTAGCTCATGTATCCGGTAAAATTCGTATGCACTTTATTCGCATTTTGCCTGGAGATAAAGTTACGGTTGAGCTTTCCCCGTATGATCTAACTCGCGGCAGAATCACATACCGGTTCAAATAATCCGGTTACGCTCCGATCTGTATAAGGAGGTTAGATAGCAATGAAAGTCAGACCATCAGTCAAACCAATCTGCGAAAAGTGTAAAGTTATCCGCAGAAAAGGTAAAGTAATGGTTATTTGCGAAAACCCTAAACATAAACAAAAACAAGGCTAAATAGAAGGAGGTGCACTCAAGCATGGCACGTATTGCTGGAGTAGATATTCCCCGTGACAAACGTATTGTTATCTCATTAACATATATATATGGTATTGGAAAACAAACAGCGATCAAGATTCTTGCAGAAGCAGGCGTTTCTGAAGAAACTCGCGTTCGTGACTTAACGGAAGACGAATTGAACAAAATTCGTGATATCATTGACAAGCTTAAAGTAGAAGGCGACCTTCGTCGTGAAATCTCCCTAAACATCAAACGTTTAATGGAAATCGGTTCTTACCGTGGTTTACGTCACCGTCGTGGTCTTCCTGTTCGCGGTCAAAATACAAAAAACAATGCTCGTACGCGTAAAGGACCTCGTCGTACTGTAGCTAACAAGAAAAAATAATTAGTAAAGGAGGTTACTTTTCATGGCACGTAAAACTAATACACGTAAACGTCGTGTGAAAAAGAATATAGAAACTGGTATTGCACATATTCGTTCAACATTCAATAACACTATCGTTACGATCACTGACTCTCATGGTAATGCTATTTCTTGGTCAAGTGCTGGAGCTCTAGGATTCCGTGGATCTCGTAAATCCACTCCATTTGCTGCACAAATGGCTGCTGAAACAGCTGCTAAAACATCAATTGAACATGGTATGAAAACTCTTGAAGTTACAGTTAAAGGACCTGGTGCTGGACGTGAGGCTGCCATTCGTGCACTTCAAGCTGCTGGCCTAGAAGTAACTGCAATTAAAGATGTAACTCCAGTTCCACATAACGGATGCCGTCCACCAAAACGTCGCCGTGTTTAATTTTTCTGTATAGATTTTGTATTCCTGTCAATAATGGGATATAATACTGAGTTTGCGTTCTTACAGAGGATTAATTTTCAGTTGTTGCGCACAGCGGGAACGTATACATGGGGAATTTCGGTTTAAGTGACTTCGTTTACTTGCCGGGGTTTTGACGTTTTGAAGGAGGGTTTATTGATGATCGAAATAGAAAAACCAAAAATCGAAACGGTTGAAATCAACGACGATACCAAGTACGGTAAATTCGTCGTAGAGCCACTAGAGCGTGGGTATGGTACTACATTGGGTAACTCCTTACGTCGTATTCTTTTATCCTCACTCCCAGGTGCTGCTGTCACAGCTATACAAATTGATGGAGTGCTACATGAGTTCTCAACAATTGAAGGCGTCGTGGAAGATGTAACATCTATCATTCTTAATGTGAAAAAACTAGCTCTTAAGATTTACTCTGATGAAGAGAAGACGCTGGAAATTGACGTTCAGGGTGACGGAGTCATCACGGCTGCTGATATCACTCATGATAGTGATGTAGAAATTCTTAATCCGGATTTATATATTGCTACAATTGGTAAAAACGGTCATATGCGTATGCGTTTATCTGCACGTCGCGGCCGCGGCTACACTCCTGCTGTTCAAAACAAGAGAGAAGACCAGCCAATTGGTGTAATTCCAATCGATGCTCTTTACACTCCGGTTTCACGCGTATCTTTCCAAGTTGAAAATACACGTGTTGGACAGTTGTCTAACTTTGACAAGTTAACGTTTGATGTTTGGACTGATGGCAGTACTGGTCCGCAAGAAGCGGTAGCACTTGGAGCTAAGATTTTAACAGAGCATTTAAATATCTTTGTTGGTTTAACCGATGAAGCTCAAAATGCTGAAATCATGGTTGAAAAAGAAGAAGATCAAAAAGAAAAAGTTCTTGAGATGACGATCGAAGAATTAGACCTTTCTGTTCGTTCTTACAACTGCTTGAAACGTGCTGGAATCAATACCGTTCAAGAGCTAGCTCATAAAACGGAAGAAGATATGATGAAAGTACGTAATCTAGGTCGTAAATCACTTGAAGAAGTGAAAGCGAAACTAGAAGAATTAGGCTTAGGTCTTCGTAAAGACGACTGATAACATGGCGGAATCAATCCATTATGTTGTGAGCCTTGTTATTGACACACAATATAGAACTTCAACAAAGGAGGGAATCTCTAATGGGTTACAGAAAGTTAGGACGCACTAGCGCACAACGTAAAGCATTACTTCGTGATTTAGCTACGGATCTTATTATCCATGAGCGCATTGAAACTACTGAAGCACGTGCAAAAGAATTACGTTCTGTAGTAGATAAAATGATCACTCTTGGTAAACGTGGTGACTTGCATGCACGCCGTCAAGCTGCATCTTTCATCCGTAACGAAATCGCTGACGCTGAGAATGGCACAGATGCCCTTCAAAAATTATTCAGTGACGTGGCTCCACGTTATGAAGAACGTCAAGGTGGATACACTCGTATCATGAAAGTTGGTCCACGCCGCGGTGACGGTGCACCAGTCGTGGTTATTGAATTAGTTTAATAACAACGATGAAAAAGGGCGGGACAAATGAATATACTCACTTGTTCTATGCCCTTTTTCTTTTTTTAAATAGAAATTCTGTACTTTAGAAATTCGCATTGAGTGTTACGATGGCTGGCGGAACCTGTATCATGCAGGGAGCCTTCACGTCTAGCTCAAGCATCCCTTCCCGCTTTTGAAAAGCGATTATAAGATAACCTGTTTTTCGTAACAGGCCCGCTGTTAGCTGCTCTTAATTTACCGAAAATTCTTTCGGTGGAAGGGGTGCAGCGTTTTTTTATATTTTCAGAAGGAAAAACTACTATATTTATATTGAGTGAGCAGAGCTTAGTTTAGGCGAGTGCAGTCGAGGATGAGGAGGGCCACATGGTGAAGAAGCTGGTTTCTTTAAATAATATTGTTTTTAAATATGAGGGTCAGTCTCGAAACGCCTTGGATGATGTTTCTTTTGATATTCATCAAGGGGAGTGGCTAGCGATTGTCGGACATAATGGTTCTGGCAAGTCGACATTAGCGAAGTTATTGAATGGCCTTCAGTTCGCTAACTCAGGTACCATTACCATTAATGATCAACTTTTGACAGAAGAATCCGTTTGGGATGTACGCCAGAAAATTGGCATGGTTTTTCAAAACCCAGATAATCAATTTGTAGGCACTACAGTTCAGGATGATGTGGCTTTTGGTTTAGAAAACGCCGGTGTTTCTCAGCAGGTAATGGTGGAGCGTGTTCATGGTGCGTTAAATAAGGTTAAGATGAATGCCTTTCTTAATCAAGAGCCGCACCATCTATCCGGCGGTCAAAAGCAAAGAGTGGCCATTGCAGGTGTAATAGCCTTGCAGCCAGACATAATCATCTTAGATGAAGCAACCTCCATGCTTGACCCAAGAGGCCGTGAAGAAGTGCTTGAAACAGTTAGGGAATTAAAACAGGAAAACGAGATCACTGTCATATCAATCACCCATGATCTTGAGGAAGCTGCGAAAGCCGATCGAATGATAGTCATGAACCAAGGTCGGTTATATCGTGAAGGATCGCCTCAGGATATTTTTGAGTTAGAGGAAGAATTGATTGCTCTTGGACTGGATATTCCCTTTTCAGTGAAACTAACCAAGGAGTTACAAAAAAATGGTGTTCGTGTAGTTGATGGGCATTTGACAGAGGAAGAGTTGGTGAAGGATTTATGCGAATTACACTCGATGATGTAGAATACCGCTATCAGGTGAATACTCCTTTTGAACATCTAGCCCTTCATGATGTCAATATTTCAATGGAGCCGGGAACCTATACCGCAATCATCGGGCATACAGGGTCCGGGAAATCCACGCTACTGCAGCATTTGAATGCTCTTTTAAAACCGACGAAGGGTCGGGTTTTCATTGGGGATCGGACGATTGAAGCCGGAAGAAAAGAAAAGGCTTTGCGGCCAATAAGACAAAAGGTCGGAATTGTTTTTCAGTTCCCGGAACATCAGTTATTTGATGAAACGGTTGAAAAGGATATATGTTTCGGTCCTATGAATTTTGGCGTTTCTGAAATCGATGCAAAGAAACTGGCCAGGAAAGCCCTCGCGCAAGTCGGATTGAAGGAGGAAGTTCTTGAAAAATCTCCATTCGACTTATCCGGCGGACAAATGCGACGGGTGGCCATCGCTGGGGTACTTGCCATGGAACCGGAAGTATTGGTCCTTGATGAGCCTACAGCGGGACTGGATCCGCGAGGACGCAAAGAAATCATGGATATGTTTTATGATCTGCATAAAGCAAGGGGCATTTCAACGATTCTGGTGACCCATAGCATGGAGGATGCAGCCAAGTACGCGGATGACATCATTATCATGCATAAGGGTACGGTGTTCAAAAAAGGAACCCCCCAGGAAATTTTCTCAGAGCCGGAACAATTAATGGAGCTAGGCCTGGATGTTCCTGATACGGTCCGCTTTCAGCTAAAGCTCCAGAAGGAACTTGGTGTTCGCTTTGATCATCCATGTCTTAATATCGGTGATTTAGCGATAGAAATAGATAAAGCCATGAAACGGGGGAACCGCTGATGCTGGATAAAATGATTATCGGGCGTTATGTCCCTGCAAATTCATTGATGCACAAGATGGACCCAAGGGCTAAACTGCTCCTCGTGTTCCTGTTTGTTTGTGTCGTCTTTTTGGCGAATAATGTCGTTTCTTACGGTTTGCTTGCTGTATTCACCATCCTTTTGATCAGTCTTTCCAAAATACCGCTTCGCTATCTTTATAATGGGTTGAAGCCAATCTTTTTCTTGATCGTATTTACATTCCTTCTCCATATATTGTTTACGAAGGAAGGGGAATTGCTTTTTGAATACGGTTGGTTTGAAATCTATGAAGGCGGTTTGATTCAAGGTTTTTTCATATCCATTAGATTTACTTTACTAATCCTTGTAACGTCACTTTTAACTTTGACGACATCCCCGATATCCATTACAGATGGGATGGAAGAGCTGTTGGGACCTTTGAAAAAGTGGAAGATGCCTGTACATGAACTGGCATTGATGATGTCCATTGCCCTTCGATTCATCCCAACGCTAATGGAGGAAACGGAAAAAATCATGAAGGCCCAAACTGCAAGGGGCGTTGACTTTTCATCTGGCCCGATAAAGGACAGGGTTAAATCGATTGTACCTCTGCTGGTTCCTTTATTTGTTAGTTCGTTCAAACGGGCGGAGGAATTGGCAACTGCCATGGAATCAAGAGGATACCGTGGCGGGGAAGGCCGCACGAAATATCGCCAATTGAACTGGAAGACGAGTGATAGTCTTTTGATGGTCTCAATAGGTGTTCTAACGGTCATGTTATTTTTATTACGTTCATAATAAGGAAGAGAACTATGCCAAAATATAAATGTGTGATCGCTTATGACGGCACGGATTTTGCTGGCTATCAGGTGCAGCCTGAGAAACGCACCATACAAAGTGAATTCGAGGCAGTCTTGGCCCAAATGCATAAAGGCACAATTATAAAAGTGACTGCTTCAGGCAGGACAGACTCAGGGGTCCATGCAAAGGGGCAGGTACTTCACTTTGAGTCCCCCCTTACATTCCCTACTGAAAATTGGATAAAGGCGTTCAGCGCGCTTCTTCCGACCGATATCATCGTTCTGGAAGTCGATATCGTGCCTGACGATTTTCATGCGAGGTTCCATACTACTGGGAAAGAGTACCGTTATATCGTAGCCCGTTCGAAACTGCGGGATCCGTTTAAGCGGAATTACGCCTATCATTATCCATACCCGTTAAATGTGGAGGCGATGAGGGAAGCAATCTCCTATTTGATAGGGACACATGACTTTACAAGTTTTTGTTCGGCAAAAACGGAAGTGGTCGATAAAGTTCGAACCATAAAAGAAATGGATTTTGAAGAGAGCGATGATTTCATGGTTTTCCGCTTCGTTGGCGAAGGCTTTTTATATAATATGGTGCGTATCTTGGTTGGGACGCTCCTGGATGTCGGCAGCGGCAAGATGTCACCCCATGATATGAGCGGAATTTTGGACAAGAAGGACCGCAGCTTTGCAGGGAAAACAGCACCTGCCCAAGGCTTGTATTTATGGAAAGTATTTTACAAATAAAAATATTTTCAAAGTGATACCAGTTTTTTTACAAATGGGTAATGGGCTGAAATCAGTAATGGAGCGGTTTGATGCTATACTGAGCTTTTCATGGAGTTGCAGAGAGTGTTTTATAGACAACTTATCCTAGTGTAACATTCCCTTGACAATGAATCTGGGAGAAGTTAATATAATATGGTATGTATTTTAATCCCACGATAAGCCCCGGAAGTTTATTGTGATTGAAAATAAATATAAAAAATTAAAAAGTTTTTTAGGAGGTTAACCATGCGTACGACATTTATGGCGAAAGCTAATGAAGTAGAACGTAAATGGTATGTGATTGACGCTGAAGGCAAAACTTTGGGTCGCCTTTCTACTGAAGTAGCATCCATCTTACGTGGTAAACATAAACCAACTTTTACACCGAACATTGACACTGGTGATCATGTAATTCTTATCAATGTTGAAAAAATCCATTTGACTGGTAAAAAATTGACTGACAAAATTTATTACCGTCACACTATGCATCCAGGCGGTCTTAAAACTAGAACTGCTCTTGAAATGCGTACAAACTACCCTGAGAGAATGCTTGAACTTGCTATCAAAGGTATGCTTCCAAAGAATTCTCTTGGTCGTCAAATCTACAAAAAATTACACGTATACGCTGGAGCTGAGCACCCACACGCTGCTCAACAACCAGAAGTATACGAATTACGCGGATAATTACTAAGGAGGTTACTATCTTGGCACAAGTTCAATATTATGGTACTGGTCGCCGTAAGAGCTCAGTAGCTCGTGTACGTTTAGTACCAGGCGAAGGTCGCATCGTTATTAACGGTCGTGACATCAATGAATATATTCCTTTTGCAGCATTACGTGAAGTTGTTAACCAACCACTAGTTGCAACAGAAACTACTGGAAATTACGACGTTCTAGTAAACGTTAGCGGTGGTGGATATACTGGTCAAGCTGGAGCAATCCGTCACGGTATCGCTCGTGCATTGCTACAAGTTGATCCAGAATACCGTCCATCTCTTAAAACTGCTGGTTTACTAACTCGTGACCCACGTATGAAAGAACGTAAAAAATACGGTCTTAAAGGCGCACGTCGTGCACCTCAGTTCTCAAAACGTTAATTCTATTACCGTTTCGAAAGGCTCTCAACCATATTGGTTGGGGGTCTTTTTTTGACCGGAAATATTAAAAAAGCATATCCGTGATCTCCCGGATATGCTTTATTTTAAATATTTCAGTTAACAATCTTAGTTTTGAGATTCACCTTCACTTTTTTTGATTGCGGCTTTTGCTTTTTTCGGCATGAAGCATGCAATTATGAATGCCACAAAAGATAAGGCTAGCATGAAAACATAGGCATCACTTGAGCCAAGGATGGAAGCTAATGCCTCTGGTTCTATAGCTGTAATGTTTTCATTTTCCATTGATAGCTCAGAGGCATGTGAAGTTGCCTGCATTGTATATACTGTGATGACAACTGCTGTTCCGATGGCACCTGACAATTGGCGAATGGTATTATTTACAGCTGAACCATGGGAACCCAATTCTCTTGGTAAAGCATTCAACCCTGCTGTATTTAATGGCATGGTAATGAAGCTCAAACCAATTCGTAATATTATGGTACGAACCATGATATAGATATACGTCGTTGAATCGCTTATATCTATGACTCCCCACATCGAAACAATGATGAATACCAAACCTGTAATAAAGAGTGGTTTAGCACCATATTTATCAAACATTTTACCTGTGACAGGGGATAAGAAGGCATTAATCACAGCTCCGGGTAATAGCAGTAAACCTGCTTCAAATGCTGTAAAACCTCGTCCATTCTGCAAGTAGATTGGCAAAAGGATTAAATCCGCATACATGATCATCGTAATTAGTACATTGATGAAGGATGTAAGCGTGAAAACTTTATACTTGAATACAGTTAAATTTAATAGTGGGTCGCTCGATTTCATTTGACGTAAACAGAATAGAGTCGACACGATCATTCCGACGATTATTGCAGTGATGACACCGGGATCATCCCATCCCTTGCTTCCTGCGCTACTAAACCCAAATAATATACAGCCGAAACCAATCGTTGATAAAATGACACTTGTGATATCCAATTTTGCTTTTGTTGTCTCTGCAACATTCATTAAATATTTGAACGCTAGAACGATGACGATTAGTAAGAATGGGATTAACCCAATGAATAGCCATCTCCATGAAACATATTCAATGATAAAACCAGATAAGGTCGGGGCTATGGCAGGGGCAAAAATTATCGCAAAGCCGATTGTCCCCATGATGCTTCCGCGCTTTTCGCTAGGATATAAATATAAAATAACCGTCATCATTAGAGGTATAATAATCCCGGCACCGATTGCTTGTATCATTCTGCCCGTTAACAGCACGCCAAAATTCCCCGCACATGCGCAAAGTACAGAGCCGATGAGCAAAAAGAACATCGAGCTAATAAATAGCTGCCTTGTTGTAAACCGTTGCATTAAAAAGGCAGATTGGCACTAAAACACCGTTCACTAGCATAAACCCTGTAGATAACCATTGTACAGTTGCAGCCGTTACATCAAATACTTCCATTAAACCACTCAATGCAACATTTAATAAAGTCTGATTTAATGTTGATAAAAAACAACCGGCAATCAGTACAATTAATAAAACTTTTTTATTTCTTTCAGTAATGTCCATTCGTAAACTCCTTCATTTTTGACTTGCATTATCAACACCGTGTCGATAAAATCGATGGTAACAAAAATATATGTTACTTACCATGAACAGTTTTCTTGAAAGTGTTCACTAATCGACATAGAAATTTATGCTGTTGAGAAAGTTAAAGAATATCTATAAAGGAGAATGAAATGTCTATACTTAAAAAAGAAGATCCTCGTACAATTCGTTCAAGGGAAATGTTTAAAAATGCTGTCATTGCACTCTTATGCGAGGACCCCATTATTTCAAATTTAACGGTTCGGGAAATAGCAGCCAAAGCAGGGCTGAATCGGACAACATTTTACCTGCATTATCAGGATATTCAAGATTTATTAACGCAAATCACCGATGAGATTCTAAATGATCTATCTGAGAAAATATTTGCTTTAATACATGCAAAAGACTTATCGGAAAAACAACAGCTAACACAATTGCTTGATTATTTATATATCCATCGGAATTATTTACTTATTTTATTTAAAACGAATCAGTTTGAGGACCAGTTGTTTTCATTGTTAAAGCAATTGGTAGAAATTAGAAGGAAGAATACTGAAAAGGATCTACCTGCTGACTATGTTGACATTGACATTAAAACAGCCTCGTTGGTAGGCATTATTATATGGTGGTTAAGAAAGGGGCTTTATTTTAGTTCGGATTATATTGCCAATCAAATTTATTTAATGTACAGAGTGCAATGATTCTTAAACCGTTAGAATGAATTTGAATTTCATTAAGTCCTTTTAATGACCGGATATAATATGACCCCCAACATGCTCCATGAACCCTTCTGCGTCATGATATAAATCCTTCCCAGCCTCCAGACACAAAGCGATTTAACGTCGTGGGGATGGTGCTTCGGATGTTGGGGATGGTAGGTTCCATTTGTTTACACATGAGTTTATTTGTAGAATACAGAATTATTTGTAAAATCGATATTTATTAAGTCTCTGTTTAGGAGTATGATAATACTTAAAAAAAGAAAGAGGACTTCATATGAATTCAACATACTCACCGATTGAAACAACTAAAACAAAAGCCTTGGTCATCAATGCACTATTCATTGCGTTAACCCTTGTAGCGACAATGTTCATCAACATCAAGCTCCCAATAATGGGTAACGGTGGCCTGGTCCATTTGGGCAATGTTCCCCTTTTTATAGCAGCCTTGGTATATGGCAAAAAAACAGGGGCGATAGCAGGCGCCTTCGGTATGGCCTTCTTCGATCTTTTCTCCGGTTGGGCAGCATGGGCACCGTTTACATTCGTCATCGTCGGAGCAATGGGCTTTCTAGCCGGCCTTATATCTGAAAAGGTACCGGGCAAAAGAGAACTTGTATACACTTTGGCCGTTGCCGTTGCATTGATCATAAAAATCGTGGGCTATTATTTTACTGAAGTTATCCTTTACGGTAACTGGATCCAGCCATTCGGCTCCATCCCCGGAAATGTAATGCAGGTCGTAATAGCCGGAATAATCGTCGTGCCCCTAGCTGGCCGATTAAAGAAAAGGGCTGGACAGATTTAAAGTGAAACGAATATAGGAAGCCATTCCAACTTTGTGTAATACCGGCGACTGGATATTGTTCTGTGCTTTATGAACCTCTGGCAGTTCATCCTGCCAAGTAGGTATGTATTTAAATAAATTCGCTATTATAAAATGTAATATCATGTTAGAAAAGGACATCCGTTTACCACGGATGTCCTTTTTATCAATAGATCACAAAGCTTGCTTGAATTTAAGTAAGAACACGACATGAATAATCAGGTGTGATCAATGTAAGGCATGCGCAGTGAGCTACCCAAGTCGCAAGGCCTGCCTCAGGTAGCATCCTAAAGTGACGTCTTCGGGTGATAGTATCAATTTTTCCTTCGAGTAAACATCATCCGAAATGTTTGGGCTGTCCTTTTAAGCTTCTTATGGAAGAAAGCATATAATAGGCATTTTCAATTACCTGCCGAACCTATCCTCTTTATTTTTTGCCAATGGAATAAATGAATGGTTCAAAATAGAACGCTAAAACTAAATTATGTCTTGGGAAATAATTTTGGGAAATGGGGAATTGCCCCGGAGGTGAATTATGGCTGTGATATTAGGTTTACAGGAGATGCAAAGGGAAAGGCAATTGAAGTTCGAACGCAGGTTGCTCAGGGAACTTTCTATCGAGGATATGAAGGGGAGGATTCAGCGTTATTTCGGACAGGATTTGATGGATGTTTTGGAGGAAGGCTACTTCGATGTTGCCATCGAGGCTTATTTATTAGGAGCGAACTATAGTAAGTTTGGCTATTATGGGGAGTCGGAAGATGATGTAAGGTCCAGGTGCTGGAAGGAAGAGAAGTTTTTGGTCGATACTCTTTTTAACTTTATTTTGTATTGGCGGGAAGTTACAGCGAATAACGCTTTCGATGAAGGATTGTTTTATTGTTGTGAAGGATTTGTAGGCGATTGGTGGCTGGACGGTTTTAAGACTGGAGAAAAACGATATAAAATGAAACTGCATTAAGAAGGCAAAATCCCATTCCTTGTTCTAATTCCATGGTTTGTCCCATACTTTTTAGTAGAGAGATCATGGAAGGGGAACGGTCATGCGCAGAAAGCTGAAATATACAGGAATCGCTATGGGATTGTTTGTCCTTTTTTTAATTGTGACTTTTAAATTCGTTGAAGATGATTCTTGGGACTCCTGGAACCTTCCGTTGGCAGGGAAGGTCATCATTCTTGATGCAGGCCACGGAGGAATGGACGGCGGGGCAAATGTACAAGAGATAATGGAAAAGGAAATTGCCCTTTCCGTTTCATTAAAGGTCAGGGACTATTTGCAGGAACAAGGTGCACTTGTCATCATGACCCGTGAGAAGGATGAGGATCTGGCACAGGGTAATACAAAGGGGATCCGCCAGCGAAAACAGGAGGACTTACGGAATCGGGTTAAAATGATCAATGATTCGGAAGCGGACTTATTCTTAAGCATTCATTTGAACTCTTTTCCATCGGCATCATCGAAAGGTGCCCAAACCTTTTATACAAGCAGGTTTGAGGAAAATGAACAGGTGGCTAAATTCATTCAGACTGAAATCATCAGAAACCTGGAAAATACAAAGCGTGATGCAAGAACGATCAATCATGTGTATTTGATGAATTATGCTAAGAAACCAGGGGCACTTGTGGAAATTGGCTTTCTTTCCAATTCTGAGGAAAGGGAACGCCTTATCAGCGATAAATACCAGGAAAAGATTGCCAGTTCGATTTATATGGGGATTTTACGGTACTTCACAGAAGAAAAACTATCGGATGACAAGTGATGTCGGGGTCTTGTAAGGTACAAGGCCTTTTTATCATGGGGAAATAATCTGGTCTCGCATGCAAGGCAGATAATAAGTTTTCTTTCGGTAATATGTTATACTGAAAAATGGGAAAATAAAATTCAAAGGGGTGCTCGACTTGTTAACAGAAGAGAAAGTACTGAATTTATTAAAGGATCTTAAAGACCCTTTTCTACATAAAAACCTTGAAGAGACAAATGGAATTATAGAAATCAAAATAAAACCTGAAAAGAATCATGTAAGCGTTAAACTTGCGATTGCGAAAACGGGGACTGCCGAGCAAATGCAAATGCAATCCGAAGTTGTGGACTTGCTGAAAACGAACGGAGCGGAATCGGTAGGCATCCGTTTCACGGAACTTTCAGAAGAGGAATTAGCCAAGCATCGTGAGAGCATTCCCCAGGGTGAGGCGGACCAAGGTTTGCTTGGACCTAACAGCAAGACACAATTCATCGCGATCGCCAGTGGTAAAGGCGGAGTGGGAAAATCTACGATCTCAGTGAATTTCGCCACTTCACTTGCTCGTTTAGGCAAAAAGGTCGGACTGGTTGATGCCGATATTTACGGATTCAGCGTACCTGATATGATGGGGATAACAAAACGACCGGTTGTTCGCGGGGAAAAAATCATTCCTGTAGAACGGTTTGGCGTCCAAGTTATCTCAATGGGCTTTTTTGTAGAGGATAACGCGCCGATCATCTGGAGAGGGCCGATGCTGGGTAAAATGCTTAACAGTTTCTTTAATGAAGTGGAATGGGGAGATTTGGACTATTTGGTCCTTGACTTACCGCCGGGTACAGGCGATGTTGCATTGGACGTGCATACGATGCTCCCTTCATGTAAAGAAATCATTGTTACGACACCGCATCCGACTGCAGCCTTCGTTGCTGCAAGAGCTGGTGCCATGGCCATCAAGACAGAACACGAAGTCATTGGTGTCATAGAGAATATGTCATTTTTCGAAAGTAAAACGACCGGTGAAAAGGAATATGTATTCGGAAAAGGCGGCGGAGAGAAGCTTGCAGAAGAGCTTCGTACAGAAGTTTTAGGTCAACTTCCCCTGCAACAGCCAGATTGGAACGAAGAGGACTTTGCTCCATCCATCTACGCAGCGGACCATAGGCTTGGCAGGATTTACGAAGATATTGCTAAAAAGGTCATTGAAAAACTGCAATAAAAAGAAGGCTGATTCCGAGTGGGAATCAGCCTTTTTTCATTCTTTTTACTTTTTCTCCTTCTCGGCCGCCTTTGTGGCTGCTTTATCCAATTTCTCTTGCATTTTCGCTTGGACGAGAGGACTTTCCATGGTCTCGATGATCAGCTCTTTATAGACCGATCGCATTTCCTTGGTTTTTAATAATTTATTCATTTCTTTTTCCATATCCGGTTCTTTCATTATTTCCATGAGCATTCCACGATACTGAGGATCAGCAGTTAAGTCCTTCAATACCTTTTTATGTTCGTCTTCTAATGCTCTAGCATAAGCGGAAGCAAATTCAGGATCACTAAATGTCTTTTTCCAAAATTCCTTCCCTTTATCTGAAGTGACCATATCTTCAATGGATTTCTTAATGGCATCCGAATCCATAATAAGTTCAGCTTTCGTTTTATCATCAGTAATGATATCCTGGATGGCTTTTTTTCCATCATCTGTCTTCAAGATATCGACGACCATTTTCTTTGTCTCTTCGTACTCCATTTTTTCTCCGCCTGCCCCATTTTGAGCACAACCGGAACAAACGAGTAAGAATGACGTGAAAAGCAAAGCAACTCCCACTCTCATACGCAGGGCCCCTTTCATCCTTCTTACTGTTAATATGGTTCCAATCGGCGATATTATTCCTTGGTGGAATAAGTGGATTTTTCCAAATTTGGTTGGTACAATTAAGGAAATGAATAGAAATGTATGGAGGAAAACAATGAACAGCCGTAATTTAGTTAAATTGTTTTTAACAACATTGCTTATAGGTGGCGTAACTGGCGGAGTTGTAGGGTTCTTGGCTCGATGGAGTGAGTTTAAGCCTTATTTTTCTTCTTTTGAAGTCAGTGCCATCCTATCAACTTTTATTTGGTTATTCGGTGTTGGATTAATTTTCAGTGTCATAAGCCAAGCCGGCTTTTTTGCCTATTTAACAATACATCGTTTTGGTCTGGGGATATTTAAAAGCGCTTCCTTATGGAATGCCGTTCAACTTGTACTCATTCTTTTTGTTGTATTCGATCTTGTTTACCTGCGATATCTTAGCTTTGGTTCAGGCGAGGGAATCAGTTCGTATATCGTGTTAGCTTTGGTTGTATTGGCCGCAGGGCTTATTACAGCTTATTTCAAAATGAAACAAACGAATAAACAGTCTTTCATACCGGCCTTGTTTTTCATGGTCGTGGTCACGGTATTGGAGTGGGTACCTGTCCTGAAAACCAATGATGAAGGCTGGCTTTACTTCATGCTGTTTCCATTGCTAGTCTGCAATGCTTATCAATTATTGGTCCTTGGCAAATTGATTGAAATTTCACAAAAGGAATTGGCCGATAGAAGAGAGCGTAAGCAAACTCCAGCAAAGGGAAAGATGAAAGCCGGTCAATTAGGTAAAGGCAGCTAACCTATATGTAGGCCGGACCTTACATAAAGAAATCAAAACAGAAAAACTGCGTACTAAAGGTTCAAGGAGACCATTAGTACGCAGTTTTTTCAGTTAGCGGACTTCCTCACTGCTTGCCGAGGAATTGGAAATCATCTCTGAAACGTTAACGAAGTTTAAATTTTTTGATCGAAGTTCACTTAATAACTCCGGTAATGCTTTATTCGTTTGTTTTGCTGAGTCTGAAGCATGTAATAAAATGATATCACCTTTTTGGGCCTTGGTGATGTTTTGTACGATCCGATCCACACCTGGATTGGTCCAATCCTTCGAATCGATGCTCCAATGGACAACGGTATATCCAAATTTCTCGCTGATCTTCAAGAGTCGTTTATCAAAGTGGCCGGTGGGAGCGCGTAAAAGTTCTATATTCTTTACATTAAGTTTTTTAAATGCTTCCTGGGCTTTAGAAATATCCCGGATGATTTCTTGATCTTCCATTTCGGTATAATCCTTATAATCGTAACCAAGCATGCCGATTTCATATCCTTCTTTCACAATTTCAGCTACTATGTCAGGGTGGCGTTCTGCCCAAGATCCCGAAAGGAAAAAAGTGGCCGATTTAATCTTTTCTCTTTTTAATGTCTCTATTATCGGAGCGGCTTTCTCATCACCCCAGCCAATATTGAACGTGATCGCAACATTCTTTTCCCCTTTATAAACCGCTTTCGGCCCATCTTCCGTTGAAAAAACGGGGGCATGAAGAATGTTTTGTACAAAAAGAAACCAAGCGGTAAAAAGTGCGGTAAGCAAAATTAACGAATAATACTTGATGTTCTTGGCTTGAAGCACCATGAAAAATTTCATTAATCCATCCCCTTGTCCAAAGTACTCTTGTCTTCAAATTTATGCGCGAGGATTATTGTTATGCAAAAAAACGGGTTGAAAGTTCATAAAATTGATGGGAATGGGGAAAGATGTCTGATGGAGGTGTGAACCATGCTCGGTTTATTGATCAATGACAAAGAAAAAATGGAATTGGAGTACCTTTTAAAAAGAGAGATGGATGAAATACTATTCGATTTGCAGGATGACAGAATCGATCACATAGTCAAAAGGGCAATAAACGAGAAATATAACATCCTTTTCAGGCTGTTTAAAAGGGTGAGCACCGAGGAGGAAATCCTAATGTATATGAAGGGGAAATCGAATTTATCCAAGTGGAATCAGTCATGAAATTTAAAAGTGAATTAAATTCAAAAAACCTATTGACTATTGATTTATACGCTGGTATATTATAAAAGTTGCTGCAACGTCAAAGCATTTGAAAAAGAATGATAAAAACTTTTTTAAAAAAGTTATTGACGAAGTGGTAATAAGATGTTAAGATATTAAAGTCGCTAAGAGAGATGGCGAACAAATTGCTCTTTGAAAACTGAACAAAACAAAGCGCCAACGTTAAATTTTAAGTGAGCACACACTATCAAAAAAGCAAATGAGCAAGTCAAACATTTCTTCGGAGAGTTTGATCCTGGCTCAGGACGAACGCTGGCGGCGTGCCTAATACATGCAAGTCGAGCGAATCGATGGGAGCTTGCTCCCTGAGATTAGCGGCGGACGGGTGAGTAACACGTGGGCAACCTGCCTATAAGACTGGGATAACTTCGGGAAACCGGAGCTAATACCGGATACGTTCTTCTCTCGCATGAGAGAAGATGGAAAGACGGTTTACGCTGTCACTTATAGATGGGCCCGCGGCGCATTAGCTAGTTGGTGAGGTAATGGCTCACCAAGGCGACGATGCGTAGCCGACCTGAGAGGGTGATCGGCCACACTGGGACTGAGACACGGCCCAGACTCCTACGGGAGGCAGCAGTAGGGAATCTTC
>NZ_JBBOYT010000001.1:5217500-5322500 GCF_038008245.1 Peribacillus sp. FSL K6-5616
CTGGTCGAGTGACTCCGCGCCGAAAATGTACCGGGGCTAAACGTATCACCGAAGCTGTGGATTGACACCGTATGGTGTCGATGGTAGGAGAGCGTTCTAAGGGCGTTGAAGTCAGACCGGAAGGACTGGTGGAGCGCTTAGAAGTGAGAATGCCGGTATGAGTAGCGAAAGAAGGGTGAGAATCCCTTCCACCGAATGCCTAAGGTTTCCTGAGGAAGGCTCGTCCGCTCAGGGTTAGTCGGGACCTAAGCCGAGGCCGAAAGGCGTAGGCGATGGACAACAGGTTGATATTCCTGTACCACCTATACATCGTTTGAACGATGGGGGGACGCAGAAGGATAGGGTAAGCGCGCTGTTGGATATGCGCGTCCAAGCAGTTAGGCCGGAAACGAGGCAAATCCCGTTTCCATTAAGGCGGAGCTGTGATGGCGAGGGAAATATAGTACCGAAGTTCCTGATTCCACGCTGCCAAGAAAAGCCTCTAGTGAGATGTAAGGTGCCCGTACCGCAAACCGACACAGGTAGGCGAGGAGAGAATCCTAAGGTGTGCGAGAGAACTCTCGTTAAGGAACTCGGCAAAATGACCCCGTAACTTCGGGAGAAGGGGTGCTTTTTAGGGTGAATAGCCCAGAAAAGCCGCAGTGAATAGGCCCAGGCGACTGTTTAGCAAAAACACAGGTCTCTGCGAAGCCGCAAGGCGAAGTATAGGGGCTGACACCTGCCCGGTGCTGGAAGGTTAAGGGGAGAGGTTAGCGCAAGCGAAGCTTTGAACCGAAGCCCCAGTAAACGGCGGCCGTAACTATAACGGTCCTAAGGTAGCGAAATTCCTTGTCGGGTAAGTTCCGACCCGCACGAAAGGTGTAACGATCTGGGCACTGTCTCAACGAGAGACTCGGTGAAATTATAGTACCTGTGAAGATGCAGGTTACCCGCGACAGGACGGAAAGACCCCGTGGAGCTTTACTGCAGCCTGATATTGAATTTTGGTACAGCTTGTACAGGATAGGTAGGAGCCTGAGAAGCCGGAGCGCCAGCTTCGGTGGAGGCGTTGGTGGGATACTACCCTGGCTGTATTGAAATTCTAACCCGCGCCCCTTATCGGGGTGGGAGACAGTGTCAGGTGGGCAGTTTGACTGGGGCGGTCGCCTCCTAAAGAGTAACGGAGGCGCCCAAAGGTTCCCTCAGAATGGTTGGAAATCATTCGTAGAGTGTAAAGGCACAAGGGAGCTTGACTGCGAGACCTACAAGTCGAGCAGGGACGAAAGTCGGGCTTAGTGATCCGGTGGTTCCGCATGGAAGGGCCATCGCTCAACGGATAAAAGCTACCCCGGGGATAACAGGCTTATCTCCCCCAAGAGTCCACATCGACGGGGAGGTTTGGCACCTCGATGTCGGCTCATCGCATCCTGGGGCTGTAGTCGGTCCCAAGGGTTGGGCTGTTCGCCCATTAAAGCGGTACGCGAGCTGGGTTCAGAACGTCGTGAGACAGTTCGGTCCCTATCCGTCGCGGGCGCAGGAAATTTGAGAGGAGCTGTCCTTAGTACGAGAGGACCGGGATGGACGCACCGCTGGTGTACCAGTTGTCTTGCCAAAGGCATAGCTGGGTAGCTACGTGCGGACGGGATAAGTGCTGAAAGCATCTAAGCATGAAGCCCCCCTCAAGATGAGATTTCCCATGGCGCAAGCTAGTAAGATCCCTGAAAGATGATCAGGTTGATAGGTCAGAGGTGGAAGCATGGTGACATGTGGAGCTGACTGATACTAATAGATCGAGGACTTAACCAACGCTTTAAAAAAATGAAATACCTTCTTCTTATTATCTAGTTTTGAAGGAATGAATTCTTCAAAAATGAATATAGTCTGGCAATGATGGCGAAGAGGTCACACCCGTTCCCATTCCGAACACGGAAGTTAAGTTCTTCAGCGCCGATGGTAGTTGGGGGTTTCCCCCTGTGAGAGTAGGACGTTGCCAGGCTGTTCATTTAAATCTTTAATGGGTTTTAGGAAACATTATATTATTCCGCAGTAGCTCAGTGGTAGAGCATTCGGCTGTTAACCGAACGGTCGTAGGTTCGAGTCCTACCTGCGGAGCCATATGCTTCCATAGCTCAGTAGGTAGAGCACTTCCATGGTAAGGAAGAGGTCAGCGGTTCGAATCCGCTTGGGAGCTTCCCGATCTATCTATGAACAAAAAAAACAGTTCGGCCCGTTGGTCAAGCGGTTAAGACACCGCCCTTTCACGGCGGTAACACGGGTTCGAATCCCGTACGGGTCACCATTTTAAATCATTAATCCGGAGGATTAGCTCAGCTGGGAGAGCATCTGCCTTACAAGCAGAGGGTCGGCGGTTCGATCCCGTCATCCTCCACCATTTTATTCTTTACTTGCCGGTGTAGCTCAACTGGTAGAGCAACTGACTTGTAATCAGTAGGTTGGGGGTTCAAGTCCTCTTGCCGGCACCATTTACAACCATATATTGCGGAGGGGTAGCGAAGTGGCTAAACGCGGCGGACTGTAAATCCGCTCCTTCGGGTTCGGCAGTTCGAATCTGCCCCCCTCCACCATTTTAATAAAATCCTGTGGATCAGTTATATATTCTCTATATTGGGGAAATATATGATTACCACCTTTTTATTTTGTTGTACATTAATCATTGCATATCATATATTGGGCTATAGCCAAGCGGTAAGGCAACGGATTTTGATTCCGTCATGCGAAGGTTCGATCCCTTCTAGCCCAGCCATTTGCGGAAGTAGTTCAGTGGTAGAATACAACCTTGCCAAGGTTGGGGTCGCGGGTTCGAATCCCGTCTTCCGCTTAATATATTTTAAATTCCTTAGGGGCCTTAGCTCAGCTGGGAGAGCGCCTGCCTTGCACGCAGGAGGTCAGCGGTTCGATCCCGCTAGGCTCCACCATCAACTACATACACCAAAACTTACGTCTTAAGCCAAAAATGGTTTAAGACTTTTTTTTGTTTAAGGCATAATTGGGTAAACTAATCCCCAGAAAGATATTTTTTCACAAAAAACATATGTTATCGGAAAACGTGCATCATTATACATGGAAATGTCGAGTTGAACCAATTGGCATATACGATATAAAATGGTGGAAAGGGGGAATTGTATGTCTATTCAGAAAATTTCCGTCATCGGATTGCCTATGGACCTTGGTCAAGCAAGGCGAGGGGTGGATATGGGACCTAGTGCCATCCGCTGCGCAGAGATTGTCGAGCGTCTTGAAAAGTTGAATATAGAAGTAGAGGATTTAGGGGATATAATTGTAGGGCGTCCTGAAAATGCAGATGAGCCCGGGACAAATTTAAAAAACTTACAGCTTGTAGCAAAAGGTAACACCCAGTTAGCTACAAGAGTTGATGAAATAATAGAAGAAGGTTCCTTTCCGCTTATATTGGGAGGAGACCATTCAATAGCAATAGGCACACTGGCAGGAGTCGCAAAGCACTATGAGAATCTAGGTGTGATTTGGTACGATGCACATGGCGATTTAAATACGGAAGATACTTCACCATCAGGAAATATACACGGGATGCCCTTGGCTGTCAGTATTGGGATTGGACATCCGGACCTGATCAATATCCATGGTTTTGCTCCAAAAGTGAAACCGGAAAACATCGTAATCATCGGAGCGAGGTCATTGGATGAAGGGGAAAAGGAACTTATCCGTGAGAAAGGGATTAAAGTATTCACGATGCATGAGATCGACCGGTTGGGAATGACACGGGTCATGGAAGAATGCATTGATTATTTAAGGGAAAGAACGGATGGCGTCCACCTTTCACTGGATTTGGATGGAGTGGACCCAGCAGATGCACCCGGAGTCGGGACACCGGTAATTGGTGGTATAAGTTATCGGGAAAGTCATTTGGCCATGGAAATGCTTGCGGAATCCAACTTGATTACATCCGCTGAATTCGTTGAAGTGAATCCCATTTTAGATGAGCGAAATAAAACGGCAATCGTTGCCGTGGCCTTAATGGGTTCGCTATTTGGAGAAAAATTAGTATAACTAATAATTAAAAGAAACAGTAACCGGCTTGTAATGGGTTACTGTTTTTTATATGCTAGAAGACATAGGTTTATTTACCAGGGTGTATGTAACAAAAACATATTTATAGATAAATGGTTGCAATTTTCTATCCATATTCACTTGAGAGCACGTCTGTCCATGAGATCTTCATTTTTAGTTAAATGGATGTATTGAATGATTAAAGAATCCAGTTTGCTGCTAACTTCAATAACTTCATTATCCACCATCGAAGAACGGGAAGCCAAAAACATCATTTTCTGTCTGCATTGTTCAATATGGTCTAAAATTTGTTCAGTACTCATATAGAGAATCACTCCTTTGAATTTTACAATTTCTTACTATATAGCCCTGTTTTTTTTTTCTTAAACATAAAATGTAAAACTTTGTTAAAATTAATGTATTAAATTTTTGAAACCTTTCAGCTTACGATTCGTAGTAATCGTATAGCCGCATGAGCGGGGGTAATACCGGAAAATGGATGCACTCATTAAAGAGAGAATTAATCAAGTATTAAAAGGAGACCATAATGCCTTTGGGGAAATTGTCGAAATTTACAAGGACAAAGTTTTCCAAATATGTTTCAGGATGCTCGGAAACAGGCAAGAAGCAGAAGATTTGGCTCAAGAGGCCTTTGTAAGGGCCTACGTGAACATTCGAAGTTTCAATATAACAATGAAATTTTCTACATGGTTATATCGGATTGCGACCAATCTTTGTATTGACCGGCTTCGCAAGAAAAAACCGGACTACTATCTGGATGCAGAGGTGGCAGGAACAGAGGGATTGAATATGTATTCCCAAATTGCATCGGATATGGCGAAACCCGAGGAAGAGGTTGAATCATTAGAACTGCAGGAAACCATTCAAGTGGAAATAATGAAATTGCCCGAGAAATACCGATCGGTAATCGTATTGAAGTATATTGAAGAGTTATCTCTAAAGGAAATCAGTGAGATACTCGATTTGCCGGTCGGTACGGTTAAGACGAGGATACATCGCGGTCGCGAAGCCTTGCGTAAACAACTACGCCATTTATAAAAAGAAGGTGAGAAAAATGAACTGCCATGAGGAAATCATTGAATATATGCATGATTATTTAGATGAGGACATCAAACCGGAGCATAAAGAAGTTTTACGGGAGCACTTGCATGACTGTGCTGAATGCCGGGATTACTTTCATGAAATGAAAAAGGCGGTCGCTCTTGTACAAAGCACTTCCCATATAAAGGCCCCGGATGACTTTACAGCGAAGGTTATGGCTCAATTGCCAAAGGAAACGAAAACAACAGGTGCTAAACGTTGGTTCAAAAGCCATCCTTTCATGACAGCGGCAGCGATGTTCATCATATTGATGACAGGATCTGTTTTTTCCACTTATAATCAGGACGAACATTTTTCAGTATCAAAGCAGCCTAACTTAGTGGTCGAAGGTGAAACGGTTATTGTGCCTGAGGGTGAGACAATCAAGGGAAATGTGGTAGTTCAAAATGGTAATATTCAAATAGATGGTGAAGTAGAGGGAGATGTGACAGTCATAAATGGGCATAAGTATATGTCTAAAGCAGGTAATGTGACCGGAAGCATCCATGTTATTGACCAAGCTTTTGAGTGGATGTGGTATAAAGTGAAGGACACTGCAACCTCGTTGGTTCCTGCTAAAGAGGAGAAAAAGGAATAAGGAATAGAAGCTGGGCAGGGGCATCGTTTTTGATTTACGATGACTTCGCCCAGCTTTATTTTTTAAAGGAAGGGGAACCATTTTTAATGGTTCTTTTTTCCTGTGTAAATTTCTCACACTAGTTTTTAGATGAATCATTTAAAAAATGGTATACTATTAAGGTTATTGTAAATAAAGATTGTAATTGGTATTTGGAGTAATACTGACTGGAGGAAACAACATGTCTTTAACCAATTTGACTGTTTGGGACTATGTAGTAAATTTCATTGATATTCTCCTTGTATGGTTTGTGATATATAAATTGTTAACTATTATTCGAGGCACGAAGGCTATTCAGCTGCTAAAAGGAATTTTTGTAATTGTCATTGTAAAAAGCTTAAGCAACCTGTTTGGTTTCAATACACTCGGATGGTTAATGGCACAAGTCATGAATTGGGGAGTATTGGCAATTCTCGTCATTTTTCAACCTGAACTGAGAAGGGCACTTGAACAATTAGGACGCGGGAAGCTCTTTGCAAGGGGCACCGTTCCAGAAGAGAATCAGCAAGAGCGTTTAGTCGAGGAAATCCTAAAGGCGTCCACCTATATGGCAAAAAGGCGGATTGGTGCCTTGATTACGATAGAAAAAGGTACGGAGCTGGGGGATTATGTTGAAACGGGGATACCCCTGAAATCCTATATTTCTTCAGAACTGCTCATTAATATTTTCATCCCTAATACGCCGCTCCATGATGGCGCAGTTATTTTACAAAATAACCAGGTGGCAGCTGCAGCTTGCTATTTGCCATTATCAGAGAGTCCATTCATATCAAAGGAACTTGGCACACGGCATAGGGCAGCCATAGGCATGAGTGAAGTTACGGATAGTCTGACGATCGTCGTATCAGAAGAAACGGGAGGAATATCCGTCACTAAAAACGGGGAACTTTACCGGGATTTGAATCAAGAATCATTTAGGGCCATGCTTACAAGTGAACTGGTAGTGGAAAATATCAAATCGACTTCCTCAAGCATCTTTAACTGGAGGGGGAAAAAGAATGGATAAATTCACCAATAGCGCTTGGTTTATGAGAATCGTAGCTTTTGCCTTGGCAGCACTTTTGTTCATTTCCATTAACTTTGAGATGGAGTCGGATAAAAAATCCCTTGGTTTATCGACTGCCCCTGAAATCAGTACGGAGACCATTGAAAATGTACCGGTTGAAGTGTACTATGACCGCGAGAATCTAGTGGTGAGCGGGGTGCCTGAGACAGTTGATGTTACTCTAAAGGGAGCAAAAAGCCTATTGATTAATGCGAAAAACCAGAGGGATTTTAAAGTGTATGTAGACCTTTCTGATCCTGCAATCTCAATGGGGGACAGAACTGTCACATTTAAAATAAGTGAGTTGAATGAAAAGTTAGTGGCGACGATCGATCCGGAATATGCGGAAGTCAACGTTCAGGAACGGGTGACGAAGGAATTCTCCGTTGAAGCCGAGTATAACAGCTCTTTACTTGAAGAGGGGTATACAGCTGGTCAGCCAACAGTCAGCCCGAAAACTGTTAAAATAACGGGTGCTAAAGATGCAATTGAACAAATCTCCTATGTAAAGGCAAACCTTGAAATAAGTAAGGGACTTAACGAAACGGTGAACAGTAAGGCAACCGTTAAAGCCTTGGACAGGGATTTGAATAAGCTGGATGTGACGATCGAGCCATCTTCTGTTGCCGTTTCCTTAAAAGTGAGCATTCCTTCCAAGACGGTGTCGATAGCACCGAAGCAAACCGGCAAGGCAAAGGATGGCATCAGGATCACGAGTATAAGTGTCGATCCAAAAGAGGTCACCTTATTTGGTTCGGAAACGAGCCTGGAGAAAATAGATGAAATAAATCTTCCTGTAAATATCTCGAAAATTGATGGTGATACAGAACTGGAACTCGATCTTAATAAACCGGATAGTGTACAAAAAATGTCCTTGGGTAAGGCGCAGGTCAAGATTCGTACAGAAAAAGTTGATGTAGATGAAGAGAATGCAGAGCCAGTCGTGGAAGAGGAAGAACCAGAAACCGAACAAAAACAAGAAGAACAAGTAGTCGAAGAAAAACCAGAACCAGAAGAAGAAGATGAAGCGGCTGCCATTGAGTCCAAAACTTTCAACAATATACAAATAGTTCCTGTGGGCATACGGGATGACCAAGATGCCGAATTGGAATCCGATGTAACCAGCATCACTTTGCTTGGTGAGGCGGATGATTTGAAGAAAATAACTAAAGACGACATTAATCTTACAGTAGATGTGAGTAATTTAGATGAAGGTACGCATGATGTGGATCTGGCGGTAACAGTGCCTGAGGGAGTGGAATGGGAACTGGATTCTAAAACGGTTTCGGTCACCATCACACAAAAAGACGAAGAGACATGACCTTCCTTTAACATCATCATTAAATTCAGTAACGATTCGAAGAAGGAGCGATAAAGATGGGTAAATATTTTGGAACAGACGGAGTAAGGGGTATAGCGAATAGCGAGTTAACACCGGAGTTGGCATTTAAACTAGGCCGTTTTGGTGGCTACGTCCTTACTAGAAATACAGAAAAACCCAAAGTGCTTATAGGACGCGATACTCGTATTTCAGGTGAAATGCTGGAAGGTGCGCTTGTTGCAGGTCTTTTATCCATTGGGGCTGAAGTGATGCGCCTGGGTGTCATTTCGACACCGGGAGTAGCCTATTTAACAAAGGCCTTAAGTGCTGAAGCAGGTGTCATGATTTCCGCTTCGCATAATCCGGTAGCGGATAATGGCATTAAATTCTTTGGACCGGATGGGTTTAAGTTATCCGATGATCAAGAAGCGGAAATTGAAGCACTATTAGATAAGGAAAAGGATGAGCTTCCACGCCCGGTTGGCGGAGATTTAGGCCATTTGAACGATTATTTCGAAGGAGGGCAAAAGTATCTCCAGTATTTGAAACAATCAGTGGATGAAGATTTTACAGGCATTCATGTTGCTCTTGATTGTGCACATGGGGCTACATCTGCCTTGGCCATGCATTTGTTTGCAGATCTTGATGCAGACATCTCTACAATGGGGGCATCGCCCAATGGCTTGAACATTAATGATAAGGTAGGTTCCACCCACCCTGAGGCACTTGCTGAATTCTTAAAAGAAAAAGGTGCGGATGTTGGGCTTGCATTTGATGGCGACGGAGACCGCGTCATTGCAATAGATGAAAAAGGTAATATAGTGGACGGCGACCAAATCATGTATATCTGTGCGAAATACTTGAAAGATAATAACCGTTTGAAACAGGGAACAGTGGTTTCTACGATTATGAGTAACCTTGGTTTTTATAAAGGTCTTGAAGAGCATGGTATACAAAGCGCCCAGACGGCAGTGGGGGATCGCTATGTGGTCGAGGAGATGCGTAAAGGCGGCTATAACCTTGGCGGAGAGCAATCCGGACATATCATCTTCCTGGACTATAACACGACAGGAGATGGCTTATTGACGGGCTTGCAGCTTGTGAACATCATGAGCGACACCCAAAAAACCTTATCCGAGCTCGCTGGAGAGATGAAGAAATATCCACAAACGCTGATCAATGTCAGAGTTACCGATAAACACGCTGTAACAGATAATGAAAAGGTACAGGAAGTCATCAAGGCAGTCGAAGGGGAAATGAACGGAAACGGTCGCATTTTGGTGAGACCATCCGGTACTGAACCTCTAGTCCGTGTTATGGCTGAAGCACCGACAGCTGAGGAATGCACTAATTATGTAGATCGCATCGTCGCAGTTGTAAGAGCGGAAATGGGAATGAACGAATAACTAATCCTATGCATAAAAGGAACGAAATTTCCTTTTATGCATATTTTTATAAAGAAGTCTTTTTTGTTGGTAAAGGTAATTAAGAATTGACCTATGTCCCTTGTTTAAGGTATGATTATCCTGATTTACAACTCATTTTCTAAAAATGGTTGTTCTAAAAAGGAGGGTAGGCAAGGAGAGAATGGATTCACAAAAGCGCCTGAACTAAGTCTGGACGAGAAATGACTTAGTTGACGAGGAGGAGGTTTATCGAATGATCGGCGGATACCTCCCGGCTGAAGTGCACAGCCGCAGTAATTCCAATCTTAAAACAGTAGGGCAACTTACTGCACAAAGGGTCGGAAATGCACAATGGGAAAAAGTGCTTTAGGGCATTTCCTTTATAAAAATATATATCAGAGATGAGGGGGCAGGGATGCCCCCGTGCATTCCTGTTCCCTCGAATCGGTTGGAGGAACAGAAATTATGTGTGGAATTGTTGGATATATTGGACTTAACGATGCAAAGGAAATTTTATTAAAAGGTCTTGAAAAACTTGAATACCGCGGTTATGACTCTTCAGGGATTGCTGTGCGAAATGAAGCAGGAGTGACAATCTTTAAGGAAAAGGGAAGAATTGCGGACTTACGAGCAGCCGTGGATGAAAATACTATGGCGCATACCGGAATAGGACATACGCGCTGGGCTACACATGGTGTGCCAAGCCGTGAAAATGCCCATCCTCACCAAAGTAATTCAGGTCGATTGACATTAGTTCATAATGGGGTCATTGAAAACTATGCGATTCTAAAACGTGAATATTTGAAGGATGTTGCCTTTAAAAGTGAAACGGATACGGAAGTCATCGTTCAACTCATAGAGAAGTTCGTGAACGAGGGCATGGAAGTGGAAGAGGCGTTCCGTCAAACACTCACTCTATTAGAGGGTTCATATGCCATTGCCCTATTGGATGCTGAAAATGATGAAACCATCTTAGTCGCCAAAAATAAAAGCCCGCTGCTGATCGGTGTCGGAAAAGACTTTAACGTTGTCGCTTCGGATGCAATGGCGATGCTGCAAGTCACAGATCAATTCCTTGAACTGATGGATAAGGAAATGGTTATCGTGACAAATGAAGAGGTAACGATCAAGAACCTTTCCAACGAAGAAGTCATGCGTGCTCCTTACACGGCTGAACTGGATGCAAGTGATATTGAAAAAGGTACGTATCCTCACTATATGCTCAAGGAAGTCGACGAGCAGCCAGCCGTAATACGTAAAATCATTCAAGCATACCAAAATGAAGAAGGTAAACTTGCAATCGACTATAACATTACTGAAGCCGTAAGTGAGGCTGACCGTATTTATATCATCGCTTGCGGAACCAGCTATCATGCAGGGTTGATTGGTAAGCAATTCATCGAAAAAATGACTGAAATTCCGGTTGAGGTCCATGTGGCATCGGAATTCACTTACAATATGCCGTTATTATCGAAAAAACCGCTATTCATCTTCATTTCACAAAGTGGTGAAACTGCAGATAGCCGTGCCGTGTTAGTGTCCATCAAAGCGCTTGGTCATAAAGCCCTGACCATCACGAACGTACCTGGCTCTACATTGTCACGTGAAGCGGATTATACGCTCTTGCTGCATGCTGGTCCTGAAATTGCCGTAGCCTCTACAAAGGCCTACACAGCCCAAGTGGCAGTCTTATCCATCTTGGCGAATGTAACTGGCCAATTCCGTAACATGGAGTACGGTTTCGACCTTGTAAAAGAGCTTGGAATCGTTGCGACGGCTATGGAAGCCCTATGTGATTCGAAAGAAGAGATGGAAGACATCGCCCGTGAATATTTGTCCGTTACAAGAAACTGCTTCTTCATCGGCCGTTCCCTTGACTACTATGTTGTACTTGAAGGGGCACTTAAGCTGAAGGAGATTTCTTACATCCAGGCGGAAGGCTTTGCTGGCGGAGAGCTTAAACATGGAACGATTGCCTTGATTGAAGAAGGTACACCTGTCATAGCCCTTGCTACTCAAGCAGGCGTCAACCTAAGCATCCGTGGTAATGTGAAGGAAGTGGTTGCCCGTGGCGCCAACCCTTGCATCATTTCCATGAAGGGTCTGGAAGAAGAGGATGATCGTTTCGTCATCCCGGAAGTGAATGAACTATTAACACCCCTTATCTCTGTTATCCCGCTGCAGCTCATTGCCTACTACGCAGCCTTGCACCGCGAATGTGACGTGGATAAACCGCGTAATCTTGCGAAAAGTGTAACGGTTGAGTAAGTTGGAATGAATGCAATGTAGATTATAAAAAGTTGCGAAGCTTTACCCCTTTGGCTATGATTAGCCAAAGGGGTATTTTTTATGTTTAAAACAACGAGAACCTCTCAAGTTGACAAGTGGATTAGAAGACCAAGGTAATAAGAATCGGTGGCAGTGTAATGCAATCTATCAAATTCATCATTTGGTAGTCATGGCACCCATTATAGCAATGTTAATGATCTTCCTATGGTGCATTGTTGAAAGAAACCCATATTGGCATTAAATTTAGGTGATGTTGAAAATGAAGTCTTCATAAAAATTTTTTAATTTAGGAGAGAATGACATGGAAGTCTTTGCAGAGTTTTTAGCGAATATTGATAACCCGCAACATAGGGAACGAACGGAAGAAGTCCTGGCTTGGGTAACTAAGAAATTTCCACATCTAATGCCGAAGATTGCGTGGAATCAGCCTATGTTTACCGATCATGACACATATATTATTGGCTTTAGCGTAGCCAAACATCATTTGGCTGTTGCCCCTGAAAAGGCAGGGGTCGATCATTTCTCTGATGAAATCGTGCAGGCTGGCTATGATCACACCAAGCAGTTGGTACGTATCAAGTGGGACAGTCCGGTTGATTACTCATTACTTGAGAAAATGATAGAGTATAATATTTTTGATAAGGCAGATTGTTCAACTTTTTGGCGGAAATAATAAAAGCTGATTATTAAGGGTGAAAACCAACAAATAGATTTTAAAAACAGCTGCCATTGCAGCTGTTTTTTATTACCGAAAATTAAAAATGAACTATAAAATCACAAAACCCTTCACGAAATAAGAAGCAGAATGGTGAAGGTCGTTCCCTTTTCGAGTTCGCTTTTCACGGATATGGTCCCTTCATGCATCTCTATAATCTTTTTCACGATGGATAGTCCTAAACCGCTCCCGATTTTTGAGCGTTCCCTTGCCAGGGCTGCTTTATAGTATCGCTCGAATATATGAAACTGGTCTTTTTCAGCAATGCCGATTCCATTATCGGATTCGTTATGGATGCCTGATATGAGTTTCTTTCTCTTTACTTCTGTTTATTCGTTGTCTGGTTTGGAAGATCTTGTATCTTTAAAATCTATAAAACTCATCGTTCTGATGGCTCTACCAAGCGTATTCTCTCAATACAGTCTCTAAGTCTCTCAAAATCATTTCTTTTTGGAACGGAACTCCACACAAATACTTTTGCATCGTATTTTTCAATAGACATATATAAGCGATCAGTGATTATTAAATCAGGATGTTCACCTTCGTTACAGAGTTGAATATGACTGGATATCCTTTTTATTTGATTAATGATATATTCACTTGGATTTCCTTCCAGAATTGAAAAGACTTTAATCTTGATTGGCTGGTTGTCCACTTTAAAATTAATTGTGCGCTTAAGTAATCCATGGTACCTACCCAATAATCTCTCCCGATGTTTCAATATTTTCGTAAGCGCCTTTTTCTTGGCAAGTTGATCATAGAAACGGTTCATTAATTCCACTTGATTTGGGGGATCCTGTTCAAAAGCTATCTTAAATGGATCCTCTTTAAATAGAAAGGTAGGCCCATCAAAAATCTGAGTATAGTAATGAAGGTATAAGAGATTGGCAAACAAGGCACCATACTCTTCCGCGTTAATTTCCATTGAAAAAAATTCCGTGAAAGTTTCCAACCAGTGTATGGTTGTTTGTACAAAAAGATCTTGGTTATGATGCTGGGCAAAATTCATGATTAAACTGATTTGGGGATTTTTTTTATCATAAAATTCAAAACAACTAATTACAGTAAAGGAAAATATTATTTCTAAAGTGATTTGCTCTTCCGTTAAGGTTGTTAACTCTTTAAATAGAGGTTCTGCCAATCTTGAAAATGATTTAAATAAATGATGATGTTTCGTGAATGATTCATAGGTAGGATCTTCTTCAATGACATACCCCAACTTAGCTCTAGTAATGGAGATGGCTAGCCAATACAACATCTGCTCAGGCATGCTTTCCTTCTCTCCTTTTAAAAGCTCAAGGATTTGTTCCCTGGTGACAGATGAGAATGGCCAAACCTCGCCCCAGCATGAATTCCAATAAAACAAGTAGTAAAAATATCGAAATTGTTTTTCCATACCATTGAAAGTCGCCATATGCTGTGTTGTATATTGTAATTTGAACTGATCTAGAAGCGGTTTAATTTTATTGACTCGTCTGTACATGGATGCGTAGCTCGTATAATTCTTTTTTGCGAAGGCATGTATGTCACCCATTGTATTATAAAATATCTGATCACACGCCTTATAGGTTAATGACTGTTCTAAATACCACCTCTCGACCGTTTTGATTGAGAAATTGTCTTTTGTCTTCAAATAAAAGTTTTTATGCTCACGTTCAATGATATCTGCTTCTGGTTCCATTTCTTTTAAGTCATGTTTTAGTTCGCCAATAAATTTTAGAATTGTCCTATCTGAAGCATTTAAGCTTTTTGCCATATCAGAAATGGAACAAAATTGATTTATTGAATGCAAGTGGATTAAAATCCGTACTTTTTGATAAACAGGACGATCTAAAAAGTAATACACCCAATCACTTCCCCTCCCCCTAAATCGTTCGAAAACTTTATCCCTATTAGTTCCTATTACCCACCTCTTTTATACCAGAAACACCATCTTCTACAATTGCAAAATAATATAATTTTATCAATGGAAACTACCTTTCATTCTTTTCATTTATTTCCACAAAAAAGGAAATTAACCACTTTTTAATGACATAGAACCATATAATAAGCTATGAACCGTTATCTATTTATCGGTTTTTTAACTGTTTTCAGGAAATATGAAATGAACTGAGCGTATGGGACTTAGTGTAAATACTAGAACTGACACATGTAGGAAATCGGAACTGTAGATCAAGAATCAGGTATTGTAGAATCATGCCTTTTAATGGGCTCCAAGAGTCAATAATGAAATAAGGAGCCATTTTAAGTACCGGATTAATGGTATCGGGATAAAAATGGCGAGTAACGTAATGTGATGGCCTGAAAAGTGAATATTGTGCTGTAGGAAGTATTGAGTATGAGCTTGAAAGGTACTCCGGCATGGCAGGGGTATCTTTATTACTTGATTGATATAGAGTTCATATCTTGTACTTAAAGATTCCCTAATTTGAAAAAACTCGATTATTCAGTCGAATATTGTTGATTGAAAAGTTGGCATTTTTCGAAAAATGCTAATTAAGGTACTAAATATGATCATCAAATTCTATTGTATATCGCAATGAACTGTAATTATGATTGAGTTGTAGAAACCCTGCAGGGATCATAGAAATTTTCTACAGGAATGGAGATGAAAAGTAATGAGGAGCCAAACGAACGAATGGAAGAACAACAATAAAGGATCTTTCTGAAAAGGGAGAGTAATAGGTCTTATTCCTAAATAGTATGATAGTGGGTTTTAACAACCGGCAGATCTCAGGACTTACCGTTATGGTCTTTTAGGGCCATATTATTAATGAAACTAAATGGCATCGTTTTCAGGGCATTAGAAGAAAGTCCACCAAATGATTGAAGGAGGGTGGAATGGTGAAAAAATCAATTATATATATAAGTATATTAATGGTTTTACTTGGTATTAATTTTTCAAATGTACATGCCGAATCAAGCGGTTCATATGGTTCTGACTCAAATGTAGGGTTCTTTGGAGAATATATTCATAAAAAAGATTCTGACAGTAATAAATCCCCCGAATCAGGTGTATCTGGAAATGAATCAAATGAAAATGGGCCATCAAATGATGTAGGGCTTGAAAAATTACCTCAAACGGGTGATCAATCGAGCACTCAAAATATGTTTTTTGGAGTTCTAGTAATTTTATTAGCTTTCTTTCTTTTGCAAAGAAAGTCATTAAGAGTCATAGATAAATAAAAGTCATGGAGGTAAATACATTGAAAAAGCGATTGAAAGTACTTACAGGCTCGGCTTTAGCAACATCACTAATTTTAGGGGGGTCAATTTCAGCATTTGCTGCAGATGGTGGGGAGTATAATTCCTCGGGTACAGTAAAATTCAAACCGTATACAGGAATAACGGAGCCTGTTGACCCGAATGACCCAGATAAAGAAGTGAAACCTGAAAATCCGGATGGAACGGATCCAAATCCAGGAACGAATGGTCCATTAAGTATCGACTTCGCTTCAAGTTTAGACTTTGGGGAAAATGAAATTTCAAACGTGGACCAAGTATATTATGCAGCACCCCAGAAAGTTAACATCACAGATGATCAAGGTGCAGTGACTCAGGAAAATAGAGCAAATTATGTTCAAATTTCCGATAATCGTGGAAGCAATGCAGGTTGGACCTTAAAAGTGAAACAGGAAGGCCAATTTGAAAACGATGCTACACTGAACCCTGTTCTGACAGGATCTCAAATAAAATTCGTTGATGGTGTGCCAGTAACAAATATGGAAAATGTAACTGCGCCTACCGCTTCCGATATCACCTTAGATCCCTCAGGAGCAGAATCATTAGTGATGACAGCGGCTGAGAATACTGGTGCAGGAAAATGGCTTGATGTTTTTGGGACAGTAGTAAATGTTGGCGGTGAACCTAAGAATGCTGCAATTACATTATCCGTACCTGGAAGCACGCCAAAAGATGCAGTCGAATATAGCACGAAACTAACATGGGTTTTAACGGATTCACCGACAAATAACGATTCACCGACACATAACTAAACTAATAAGAGAGAGTTCACTATGAAAATTGCAAAATATCTTGTTGCTTCAACGTTTTTGGTCACAGGTTTCGGAATCGCAGGACAAGGGGCATCAGCAGAAGGCGGAGAATATGATTCTAATGTTACCATTACATTTGCGCCATATACAGGTATCACACCTCCCGTTGACCCAGAAAATCCAGGTGAAAGGGCTAACCCGGAACCTACTCCGAATCCAGGGACAAGTGGTCCACTAAGCATTGATTTCGCTTCATCATTTGATTTTGGCATTCAGGAAATCACAACACAAGACATGGTTTATAATTCTGCTGCACAAAAAGTGAATATTACGGATGATCAAGGAGTGACTACGCAAGAGTTACGACCTAATTATGTACAAGTCAGTGACAATAGAGGAACTGAAACAGGCTGGACACTGCAAGTACGACAAGATGCACAGTTCGAAACCGCTGATAATGATGTATTGGATGGTGCAGCCATAAAAATCTTAAATAATAATGTAAACACATCGTCGACTTCTCCAGTACCAAGTACAGTCCCTGCTGAAATCGACTTAGTACCAGGTACACCGTCAACGGTAGTGGCAGCAAAAGATGCTGAAGGTGCCGGTACTTACGTTTCTCGTTTTGGTAAAGCAAATGATGGCAACATGGATAAAAGTGTTCAATTATCAGTTCCAGGCAGTACTACAAAATATGCTAAAGAGTATAATACAACGCTTACCTGGATTCTGACTGACACACCAGCAAATTAAAGTGGTCGTGGTGTAATAGAGTGAAGGAAATGATACATCGTATGAATGAAAATACGGTGTATCACTATTTTATGACTTGTAAAATAGTTCACTGGATTAAACTTCTAAGGAAAGAAGTGGAATAAAAAATTAATTGTTTAGCAGAAGATCATGAACCAACACTTTTTCAATGGGAATAGAGGTGGAAACAGAGAAATGAGAAAAGGACGTCTAACATATAAACGGAGATCCAGAAGGGCTTTAAAGGATTATTCATATATAGGGATATGGGGCATCATATTGGTTATTATGCTGCAGCAAATGAATATAAATGGTTTTTTCAATCTTAAATCCGCAGCCGCCGCAGCTACTGTAAGGCTTTCATCGGAACAAAGTACTGTAAGTCCAGGTGACCAAATAAGGCTAGAGGTGAACTCGGCCATAGAAGAAGCCGGAATTATTTCAGTAAAAGTTCCTGAAGGGTTGGCATATGACCAAGACGCTACAAGGCAATCAATGCAAAGTAATGGTAGTCCACCCATAGTGGATTATGAATCTGCTAAAAAGGAAATCACTATAGCGTATAGTGAACAACAAATAGGTGAAAATGAAGTTCATTTATTCTTTCAGGCCCAAACGGCCGGAAATTTTGTGGTAGTTGCTACATCAGATGAGAACCAATCAAATGAGATCAGCATAAATATAGAGGCCATAGAAAAGGATGTACCAGATATAGAGGGGGAAACGATAGAAGAGGATGAGGCAAAGGCTGATGTTGGAGAAATAAAAGAAGAGCCTGAAGAATCCGATCAATTTGTTGGAGAGAAAGAAGAGCCTGAAGAATCCGGCCAAGTTGTGGAAGAAAAAGGAGAAAACGAAAAAACAGATGGTGTAAATGTAGATGCTAAGCAAGAGGATGCATCAATTGATCAGGGTGGTCAAGAGACGGAACAGGGTCATGAAGTTTTAGCTAAAGAGGAAGAAGATCTTTCAGAAATGGATCCTTCCAATAGTATTGAAGGAAATATTATGGCTGCTGCTTTAGCTGCTGACGAAATAGATGTTGATAGTTGGGATACTTTTGTAGCGGCGGTGAAAAACACTTCCATATCTAAAATAAATTTAACTAAAGATATTGAAAATCCAAGTGCTTCTGGAGATACTCCAGGGTTACGGACTTATCAGGTAACCAGAGACTTGGAGATTAACGGAAATGGATATCGGCTTTCCTTTAAAAACTCATCCATTTATTTAGGGAATCCAATCAATGGTAGGGGTAACTTCCATATGCACGATATCGTATTGGCACAAAGCTATGCAGGTGCATACTCAGAAGATATAGTCGGCTCAAGGCTTATAGCCTCATACACAGGAAAATGGAAATATCGATTTGGTAATATTACTACGGAGGCCTCCGTACAAAGACTAGCTAGGGCTCAATATGCAGAAGTAACCATTTATGGAGAAATGAATATTGATACACGTGCCGAAAATTTTTATCTGGGTAGCCTCCAAATGGAAAATGGCACAAAATACTTAGGGAATGTGAATTATTATGATTTTTCGATATTTTATTACAATCTCCCTGCAAGATCAGGGGATACTGGTGAATCCAAGGAATTTACAATCGGTGATGAAAGTATCGTTCAACTGACTCAGTCTCAAAAAAAAGGGGTAACCTATCCCGCAGTCTATCTGTATTACAAAGATATCACGGTAGGGGAGAACTCTAAGCTAGATATCAACATGCCAGGAAATGCTGTTAGATTAGAGTATGGAAATGGCTCATTTACTGCAAAAAGCGGCTCGTACATCAATTTAACGAGCAGGCAATCTTCTGGATCTGTTGTTGAATACAGATCAAGTAATAATTCGTTCTATGTTGCTCCCGATGCTGAATTATATGTTATTGGGAAAAGTTCGACGCCATTAATTAATTTAGGATCTGCCACTAGCCATAGGGGCAATACCTTCACATTGGATAATCCCAAACAATATGATTTGCGGAATATGGGAAATAATACTGCGGTCGGTTTGGGGGCAGATACCTCTGCATCAGGATATGCAAATACTTTTGAAATCAATGAATCCGATATCGATTTATGGAAAACTGGCAGTAAAGCATTGGGGCCATCCGACTTTTCATATGCGGCAGTCGAAAGCTTTACTGCTACTGGCCGTCACTCTGGTACCACTGGCCGTCAAACGGTAGTTTCCTCTGAACCGGCATTACAAACCGGGTTTAAAACAACGTACTATAGGCGAATTGCGGGAATGAATACAAAACCTATAGTAGAGTTTGAACCAGTGACGGATGCTGATTTAACCATTAAGGCAAGGGTGAAAATTGGGGAAGCACCTGATAATGATGGCCTGGATGAGAACGGTGTCGTTCATTATATGGATGTATATGCTTCCGAAAACCAGGCCAGTGTTGATATCACTGATACCCATGGTATAGTTCATGGGGATTTAAAAACGGATGCAAATGGCTATGTGCAGTATATGGATCCGATTTTTAATGTTGGCGGCCAAAAGATGTCTGGAATGGCAACAAGAGGGCCTTGGGTACAAGATGGACAATCCGAAACGACGGTATATGATGTAACCCCACCAACACCGGCAGAGGTATCACTTCAAGAGATTGAAGAAGGAACATATCAGATCATGGGAACTGCTGATGAGGTGGGAGCAACCGTTCTTATTGAAGTGGATGGGGAGTCGTTAAAGGATGCTGGGGGAAATCTTATAACAACGACAGTAGCCGAAGATGGAAGGTGGTCCATTGATTTACCAACACCATTAACCACAGGCAAAACTGTTCAAATCTTATTGAATGATAATACCGGTGAAATTACAGGGTTATCCGATGTCCCATTAACGAACAATTATATGGGGAATATAAACCCGACTGCATCAACTGAATATCATGATGCCATTTTTAAAGCAGGTCCATTACTTGCTGTGGTCGAATACTCAGGAAGTTTAACATTGCTTGCACCAGACTCTTTATCTTTTGGCAGTGATGTTCGGATATCACCACAAGATAAACGCTATCAAATTGAATCGATGGATCAGGAACTTGGTGTACAGGATAATCGGAAACATAAATCCACTTGGAAGCTGAAAGCAGCGTTAGTGGATGAACTTTACAACTCTTCTTATGATAGTACGTTATCACTGGTTTATTCAAATAACGGTAGTGACACAGTGCTCTCACATACAGGGTCGCTTATTTATGAACATCTCAGTACCGATGATGAACCACTATATATAAATGACTTATGGTACGGAGACACAAAAAATGGCTTGTTTGTCGAGGCGAAGGCTGGAGAAGCTAGAGTCGGGGAATATGAGGCAAAGATTAAATGGTCATTGGAAGATACTCCAGCAAATGAATGAAAATGGATGGAGGTCGTCAAAGAATCTTCATCAAATTAACCTTAGTAGAAATTGATATTTTAATAATACTGCCAACAATGCCCCGGCAAAGCTTTACCTGTTGGCGGATGTATAAAGAAAAGAAGACTATACATGGTAATTAGGATACGATGCATGATTTTCATCAACTGGGGGTTATCAGATGAAAAGGAAAGCTATATGTACTTTATTGTTAGTAAGTTCACTATCCATCATTTTCCCTTTTACTATACTTAAGGGTTCGGCTGCGGAATTTAATTTTGGCGTTGAGACAGTCGTTCCAAAGAATCAAGTTGATAAAAAAAAGACATACTTTGATTTGATGGTGGAACCAGGTCAAAAACAAATACTGGAAATTAACTTGCGTAATGATACAGATAATGATGTTAAAATAAACCCGCTTATCCATAGTGCAACGACAAACCTTAATGGTGTAGTTGAATATGGAGAGAATGATATAGAAGCGGATTCGACTTTGCTGTACAAGATGGAAGACATAGTGAAGACGGAAGAGGAAGTTATCATTCCGGCAAAAGGAAACTACGTATTAAAGCTGGATGTAACGTTACCCAAAAAAGAGTTCGATGGTGTAGTGGCTGGTGGGATCATCCTTCAGGAAGATACTGAAGGTACTGATGAAAAACAAAATAAGAATCAGGTTAATAAAGGATTATCGATCAAAAATGAGTTCGCCTATATCGTCGCCATTTTATTAAGGGAAAATGAGGATGAAATCAAACCAGAACTTCAATTGAATGATGTATTCCCAGATCAAGTAAATGCAAGAAACGTAATCAATGTTAATATCCAAAATACCATGCCCATGTATATGAATCAAATGACTGTGAAATCGAAAGTGACCAAAAAGGATGATAGTCAAGTTCTGTATGAGTCTAATAAAGAGGGCATGCAGATGGCCCCGAACTCTAATTTTGATTATCCGATCTCTTTGAATGGTGAAAGGCTTGAGGCTGGTGAATATACATTAGAAATGACTGCTGCCTCAATGGGAGAAGAATGGCATTGGACACGCGATTTTAAGATTGATGGGGATGTGGCAAAGAAGCTTAATGATAGTGATGTGACCATTCAGAAGGATTATACGTGGCTCTACGTAATAATAGGGGGCATCGTCATATTGTTGGCCTTCATATTATGGGTCATTTTTATACGAAGAAAGAAAAAAGAGAATGAAGAGAATAAAAAACAAATAGCCAATGTTGATGAATAGGCTGAATGATGTTATATGATTCCATTTGAGATGCTAAAAAAAAAGAAAGTTAAAATATGTGATCTTTTATCCATTATTATATTCATTGTTCTTTTATTAATGGGGTTTTTGTTGGTTCTTTCACCTTGGTTAAAGGAAGCGGTAATTAAAAAGGAAATCGAAAAGTACAGTATAGTTAGTTTTTCTAAAGAGGAAATCCAAGATAATGTTGATAATAAAAAGCCCTTTGCTGAGAATGCCAGTATAGAAGCTCCTGATTTTCTAAAGGTATTAGTGAATATTTCTTCAGTGAAACGTGAAGACGTGATAGGTGCAATAGTAATTGGGGGTAATATAGTATCTATACCGATCTTACATGGAACGAATACACAAAATTTACTTGTAGGGGCCACGACAGTAAAAAATGATCAAGTAATGGGTAAAGGCAATTATGTGCTGGCTGGACATCATATGAGAGATGACAGCCTGTTGTTTGGACCTTTATTAAAGATCGAAAAAGGGACATATATTCATATAACGAATAAACGGCAAATCTTCACCTATAAAGTAAAAGCAAAGAAGATTGTCCAGGAAACGGACGTTAGTGTTCTTGAAGATACAGGTAGTCCTGAACTTACTCTGATCACTTGTGATGTTACGGGGATCGATACGGACAAACGTGTCATAATTACAGCAGAATTAGTAGATACGAGTGATAATTCCAATCAGGCTGAATTCGAGGGAAAGTATGGATACGGAATGAGTACAGATCCGTCTTGGCATTCAAATATTACTTATTTCCTTTGGGTTTCATTAGTGGTAGGCTTACCGTGTGTACTGGTGTTCATCATGTTAATCATAAAGAGACGAAAAGATGAGGGGAGATAGTGATATCTCGCCTTCTTTATTTGGAATGATTTATCAGGTTATGTTTAGTCATCAGTAGTTTTTTATCGATGCTTGGCAGGTTCCGCTTTTTTTGAATTCGCCACCAATTTCAGTCCATAGCAGTAAAATCGGAGGGGAATGGAGTACAATTGTAGTATTGGGCAACTTGTATAAATGAGTAATATACAGATGAAGCGGATTACCATAATGATTGCTGGTGATGAGACGAAAATTGCTGACGTGGGTGCTTTGCATTTGGAGAAAGTGGGATATGGACTATATCAAGATATCGGATGGAAACATGCAGTACGTCCATTCTAGTAAGTTTATGTTTCGAAGTATCTCAGGCTGTCTTTTCCATCGGTACCTTTGACGTGGATGATCTTCTAGTAAACACGTTTGGCAGAATGCTAGGTTATGTCATTTCAAAGTCTCTTCATCGATAAACCGTCAAGTTGTTACTGTAGATGTACACTAATGAAAGTATTTCGTTCAGCATGAATATAGGTAAAGCTCAGGGCTAATGAACTGGGCTTTTTCCTATGTTCCCAATGATTTTTATGTTAGAGGTAGATAGGTGAAAAGGTATAGATTTTCTTGCTTTTCCATCCACTTTTAATAATAAATACCTATATAAGCTAAAAAATTACCCGTTTTAACCGATTAAATATGGAGATACAAAAAACAGTATAAGTTAGGTGGAAAAAATGATTATTTTGAATGAGTCGATTGTGTCGCCAATTCTTCTAAAGGTGTTAGAGGAACAGCAAATTCCAGTATTGGAACAAGGTCAATGGGGAGACACATTAACATCAGAAAAGCTAAACATTCAAAAGGATACAGAATTTTTCAAGTCCATGGAAAAGGACAAAAGAATTCTTACAAACTCTGAAAATGGCATAATACTATTAGGGCATTTTCAACCGGATAGCAATGAATACATTTGGTCAAAGTTATTGAAGGATAAGAGTCAGGTGCGAAATTTGACGAAATCTTTATATCCTGATTTCTATTTCCAAGATATCGATTTATCCATGATAAGTGAGCTGGATATAAATCAAATAACGTTTCCGGTAGTTATCAAACCCAATATTGGCTATTCCAGTGTAGGTGTGCACAAAGTCAAGAATGAACAGGATTGGGATATAGCCGTGAACCAGCTTAAAGCGGATTTACTTCATTCGGATGGATTATATGATTCAGAAGTGGTCGGTTCCCAGACCGTTTTATAGAAGAGTGGATTCAGGGTGAAGAGTATGCCATTGATGGTTATTACAATCAAGATGGTGAACCGGTCATTTTGAGTGTCTTCAAACGATTATTCAAGGATGATTACGATACTTCCGATCGAATTTATTATACTTCGAAGTTGGCCATTGATGAAATCTATCATGAAGCACTGAAGTTCATGAAGAATATCCAAACGGTCCTTCCGCTTAGGAATTATCCTGTACACTTTGAAATCCGCAAAAAGGGAAACCGGGTGATACCCATCGAAATCAATCCCCTGCGTTTTGCTGGGGCGGGTACAACAGATCTAGGTTACCATGCCTATGGAATGAATATGTATGAACACTATTTTTCAGGAACGAAACCCGATTGGAATCGGATATTGGAAGAGATGGACGATCGAATATATAGCTTTTTCTTTGCAGAGGTTCCGCTTGAAATAAATCCGGAAGATGTTGCACGTATTGATCATGATGGACTTCGTCATGAATTCGAACATGTTTTGGAATATAGGCAGCTTCCTTTTCAAAATGACCGGAGCATGGCCATCATCTTTTATAGAAGTGAGGATTTGAATGAAAATCTCCAATTGCTTCATTTGGATTTAATACCATATTTGACTATAAAACACCTGGTTTTCAACTAAGGGGGGCATGGAAATGAGATTTTCAAAGCTGAATCCTAAAAAATCTCTATTGGCAAAACTATTCTTGTTTTATATTATTCCTTTCGTGATTTTCGCAGGGGCCATGGGCCTTTGCTTTTCCTATATTACTAATAAAATGATCAATGAGAATGTCCTTCCGCAATTCGATGATCGCCTTTCTGAAAATGCCCACAGTTTAGCAGCGAGCCTCAATCCCACTTTGATAAACAAGGCTTCCGAACGGGGCGAAGAGATTAAGCGGAAACTGGATGCCTTTGTTGAAGGTAAAAAGGGAATTGAATATGTTTATGTTTTGAAGCGGGAGAATGATGCCGACATGATTGTAGCCTTGAGCGGCAGCGATGACTATATGGTGGAATCCCCCTTCACACCGGAACAGGCAAAATCGATAAAGGGAAGCGAAGACGTCTTGAGTGAAATATATAAAGATAAGTGGGGAACACACAAGTCGTACTTTACGCCGATCGAAGGAACGGACGCGATTGTCGGAATCGATATGGATGCAAGCTTCATTGATGAATTGAAAAGCACAATGATATTCTATAATATCTTATTTCTTGCAAGTGCCGTTATATTGGGTGTGCTATGCGCCGTTGTCATCGGGAAAAAGATCTCGGGACCCGTCAATGAACTTGTTGGTTACACGAATGAAATGGCAAAAGGGGAATTAAGTAAATCGATTCCCGTTGGCAGAGAGGATGAGATTGGCGATCTGTCAAATGGATTTGAAGATATGAGATTAAGTTTGTCCCATATTATCCAGAATGTCCGTGAACACGCCCAAACGATGAATCAAACGACAGTTTCCATTCAGCAATCCTTTGAAGAGATGGTGGAATCCTATGGCCAGATAGTGACGGGGACAACGGAAGAAGCAAAGGCTTCGGAAGAACGTGCCCATCATATTGACCGGATTTCCAATATGATCAGTGACTTAACGGATACGATCCGTTTAATGAACGAGCAAACGAATGAAATGAATGAATTTACGATGCATGCAAATACACTTGCTGAACAAGGGAGTAACCAAGTGCAAGATGTAACGAGCCAGATGGATAAAATCATGGAAAACGGCCAAGCGAATAAAGCCAATTTGGTGAGCCTGGAAGAGGATGTAGTGAAGATAAATGAAGTGATTGGCCTAATAAGGGTGATTGCTTCCCAAACGAACCTGCTGTCCCTGAATGCGTCCATAGAAGCGGCACGGGCGGGTGATGCTGGTAGAGGTTTTGCCGTAGTCGCTCAAGAGGTGCAAAAATTGGCTGTGCAAACCGATGAATCCATCGATATCATTTCAGAATCGATTATGCGGATTAATGAACAAACAGCCAAGGTCATCCAAAATAATGATGAGAGTTTTCAGGATATACTAAATGGTGTTTCCTTAGTGGAAAACAATGGCGAGATTTTCAATAAGATATTCGAATCCGTAGAGAAATTGCTGAAAGGCACAGAACAATTGGCCACCCATTCGAAAAAAATCAATGAGTCTTCGGATGAAAGCCTGGCATCCATACAGGAAATTGCAGCGATTTCCGAAGAAGGAGTCGCAACAACGGAGCAAATCTCGGCAGCTGCCATTCAACAAAGTACCATAATGGCTGGATTGAAGGAACAAAATGAAGATTTAGCAAAAGAATCGGCGATTTTAGAAGAAATGGTAGAAAAGTTCATTACGGAAAAATAAATATTTGAAGTAAACATCTACAAAAACCTTTCATAATTTTGTTTACGGGAGGTTTTTGGAGATAAAATGGGTTCTATCTGAGTTTTTAAACATAGCTGATTGGAACGGAAGGTACGAGACTCCTGCGGGAAAGGGGGTCCAAGGGAGACCCCACAGGCTCTAAGCGCGCCGAGGGCGGACCGCCCGCGGAAAGCGAGTGCCTGGAGAGGAAATCAACGTTCCGTTTTACACTCCTTCAAAAAAATGTAGACAATCATAAATAATATCGAGTTTATCTACAGTTTGAAACCTCTTTAAACGAGAGGTTTTTGTTTGGAGTAATGCATGTAAGAGTTCATGTGTAATAGATAGAGTCACTTTCGTTGCTGCTTATTTTTTAATCGAATTGAGAGAGTATTAAAAATTGCAGGAAAAAAGTTTCTCCAAACTATTTGCAATCGCTACCATTTAATGTTATGCTTAGTCTTAATTATTTTTGTTCGGTACTAAGGATACTAAAAGTACTACTTTTCGTTTTCGATGATGACTTAGAGCAAGGATAGTAATACATTGTGCTTAGATGCACTAGGAGGCAACAACAATGGAACAAGGTAAAGTAAAATGGTTTAACGCAGAAAAAGGTTTTGGATTCATCGAACGCGAAAACGGAGACGACGTATTCGTACATTTCTCAGCTATCCAAAGCGAAGGTTTCAAATCTTTAGACGAAGGCCAAGAAGTTACTTTTGAAGTAGAACAAGGTCAACGTGGACCTCAAGCTTCTAACGTTCAAAAAGCATAATTTCAATAACAAAAAAGACGGATCCTTTTTAAAGGGTCCGTCTTTTTTGTTTTGTGAAAATACATAACAAAAAACCCTGCTAAACGATAAGCAGGGTAAATGGTACAAATAAAGTAAAACGCTTAAAAAGGTTTGACTAAGTATATCATAGTTTTTCTAAAAAATACTAAATTAAATATATTATACGTATCGAGGTAACGATAGGTAATTACTGAAATCATTGATTGAAGGGGCGTAAAGGAATTTATGTCCCTTCTTTTTTTCGCCTGAAGATCAGGGAAGAGGGCAGCATGAACTTTTTGTTAGCAAAAAGGGAAACAAAAAAACGATGGCCCACATATAAAAACATATGGGCACTTTCATTCATTTCTTTGGGAAGTGGAAAAGAATCTTATACATTCAAATATGGATTTGAATATTCAGGGAATTATGTTATATTATAATCAAACGAATATTTGAATGAGAGGTGTGAGAAGATGACGGAACTGAAAGATATATGTGATGTTCACCTGCATGATGAAGTGAAGGTCAATCGCATTCAAGAGGAAATGGGCCAGGTGGATATATCCAGCATGTCGAAGCTGTTTAAGGTTATAGGCGATGAAAATAGGGCGAAGATAGCTTATGCGCTCTGTACGGACGAGGAATTGTGTGTGTGCGATCTGGCCAATATCATTGGTGCTTCGATGGCGACGACGTCACATCATCTTCGTACCCTTTATAAACATGCAATCGTAAAATATCGAAAAGAAGGTAAGTTGGCTTTTTATTCTTTGGATGATCACCATATTAAGCAATTGATTCTCATTGCATTAGAACATCAGCAGGAGGTAAGGGCCGATGGCTGAGTCCCCAATGAAAACATATCGTATCCAGGGTCTATCCTGCACGAATTGTGCGGCTAAATTCGAGAACAATGTCCGTGAACTAGAGGGTGTGAAGGATGCCAAAATCAACTTTGGCGCCTCGAAGATATCGGTACAGGGCAGCGCGACCATTGAACAGATTGAAAAGGCGGGAGCTTTCGATAACCTGAAGATCCGCGGTGAACAGGAACAGGCAACTCAAAAGGAACCATTTTGGAAGCAAAGGGAAAATATTAAAGTGGTATTTTCGGTTATCTTATTGCTGGTAAGCTGGATATTGGATAATCGATATGCTGATGGAAGCATCATGCCGGTAATCGGTTATGCGGCTGCAATCATAGTTGGAGGATATTCATTATTTGTCAATGGTTTGAAAAACCTTGTAAGGCTTCGCTTTGATATGCACACCCTTATGACGGTTGCCATTTTCGGGGCGGCCGTGCTTGGTGAATGGGGCGAGGGCGCGACCGTCGTCATTCTATTTGCGATAAGTGAAGCATTGGAAAAATATTCGATGGATAAGGCACGTAATTCCATCGAATCATTAATGAACATCGCACCTAAAGAAGCTTTGATCCGCAGAGGGCATCATGAAATGATGATTGCTGTTGATGAGATTGAAGTGGGCGACATCATGATCGTTAAACCTGGTCAAAAGCTTGCAATGGATGGCCGGATCATGAAGGGCGCCTCGACACTTAATCAAGCAGCCATTACTGGTGAATCCGAGCCGGTTTTTAAAACGGTTGAGGGTGAAGTATTTGCCGGAACCCTAAATGGTGAAGGGCTGCTCGAAGTGGAGGTCACGAAGCGGGTCGAGGATACGACGATTGCAAAAATCATCCACCTTGTTGAAGAAGCACAGGCCGAAAAGGCTCCTTCCCAAGCCTTCGTGGATAAATTCGCAAAATTTTATACGCCGGCCATCATGCTCATTGCCCTGGCCATTGCGGTATTACCCCCGATCGTGATGAACGGGGATTGGAGTGAATGGATTTATCGGGGATTGGCTGTACTGGTTGTCGGCTGTCCTTGTGCTTTGGTCATTTCCACGCCCATCGCCATCGTGACAGCAATCGGAAATGCTGCGAAACATGGTGTGCTGATTAAAGGCGGGGTCCATTTGGAGGAAGCGGGAGCCTTAAAGGCAATCGCGTTTGATAAAACGGGTACTTTAACAAAGGGCGTACCTGAGGTGACCGATTTCAAAATGTTATCTGATGTGTTGAATGAACAGGACGTGCTGGCTATCGCCGCTGCTTTAGAAAGCAGATCACAGCATCCCCTTGCCACGGCCATTCTTCAAAAGGCGGAAACCTCCGATGTGGACTATCATTCTTTATTGGTGGAGGATTTTACTGCGATCACGGGTAAAGGGGTAAAGGGGAAAATCAATCAAGAAATCTATTACATTGGTAAACCCCACCTTTTTGTGGAAGAGGCAGGTTTCGTTTTCTCTGATGATGTGCTTAAATTAATCAGTGGCTATCAAAATACAGGGAAAACGGTGATGGTGCTTGGCGATCAAGTGAAGCTCCTGGCACTCATCGCGGTGTCTGATGAAATAAGGGAAAGCAGTAAGGAAGCCATTCGGAAACTGCATGCTTTAGGCATTGAAAAAACGATCATGCTGACTGGCGATAATATCGGAACGGCAAAAGCGATTGGAGCGGCAGCTGGCGTTCATGAGATTGAGGCGGAGCTATTGCCGCAGGATAAATTGACCATCATCAAACGATGGAAACAAAAATACGATCGAGTGGCCATGGTAGGCGATGGTGTCAATGATGCTCCGGCCTTGGCAGCTTCCACGGTAGGAATCGCAATGGGAGGGGCGGGCACGGATACGGCCCTGGAAACAGCCGATATTGCCTTAATGGGTGATGACTTATCGAAGCTGCCTTATACAATCCGCTTAAGCCGCAAAACATTAAAAATCATTAAGCAGAACATCACGTTTTCATTGGTGATTAAAGTCCTGGCCTTATTATTGATAGCGCCGGGCTGGTTAACACTTTGGATGGCGATTTTTGCCGACATGGGTGCGACGCTATTAGTTACATTGAACAGTCTTAGGTTATTGAGAATAAAAGAATAGAATAATATGGGCTCCCTGGTGCATCTTAAGGTGCACCAGGGAGCTTTTATTTTGAGCTTTCCAATTGTTTCATGTGAAACTTTGAAAAAAGTAGTCGGTCGTCATATTTTTTTGTAGAAAGTAAAAGGAAGTCCAATAAAAACACTTTGCTAAGGGCAGCAACCGTTATGCAAGCGATGCCTGGTATGCTACAATGTGCTGGCTTTTAGGCAGCATGACAGTTTGTTTAAGTATAATATAGGGAGTAAGGTATGTACGGAAGGGATTTGAAATGATGGAATTACAGCAGAGGGCAATTTTGGTTGGAGTCAATCTCAACGGTTCAAAGGATTTTGAGTATTCGATGGAGGAATTGGCCAATTTAACGGAAGCATGTGAGGTAGAGGTTGCAGGGACCATCTCACAAAATTTGCATCGGGTGAACTCATCACATTTTATCGGTACCGGGAAGATCGAGGAAGTGAAAAATCTCGTTGAGCATAAAGAAGCTAATGTCGTCATTTTTAATGACCAGCTCTCCCCTTCGCAACTTCGTAATCTGGAGAGGGACATGGATTGCAAGGTGATTGACCGGACAATCTTGATTCTGGATATTTTTGCGCATCGGGCGAAAACGAAGGAAGCACAGCTTCAGGTAGAAGTGGCAAAGCTGCAGTATATGCTCCCGCGTCTCGTTGGTTTAAGGGAGTCACTAGGGCGTCAGAGCGGCGGGGTTGGTACAAACAAAGGAGCAGGTGAAAAGCAGTTAGAGCTTGACCGCAGGAGGATCGAGGAAAATATAAGTGTTTTGAATAAAGAACTGGAAGACCTTGTTGCACACAGGCAAACGCAGAGGAAACAGCGGAAAAAGAATGCCATCCCTGTCGTATCCTTAGTCGGTTATACCAATGCAGGTAAATCTTCGATCATGAATGCACTGATTGAGATGTTCCATCCAAATGCAGAGAAGCAGGTGTTGGAGAAGGATATGCTGTTCGCTACGCTTGAGACGTCCGTCCGAAACATTCCGCTGCCGGATAAAAAGGAATTCTTATTGACGGATACGGTGGGATTTGTGTCTAAATTGCCGCATCATCTAGTGAAGGCATTTCGATCCACATTGGAAGAAGTGGTAGAAGCTGATCTGTTGATCCATGTTGTCGATTTTTCCAATCCTAATCATGAGCAGCAAATAGAGATAACGGAAAAGACTTTAAACGATATAGGCATTAAAGGGATTCCGACGATCTTTGCGTATAATAAATCGGACCTTACCGATTTGGTTATCCCTCAGGTGAATCGTGGCTCTGTATATATGTCAGCAAAAAACAAAGTTGGCATCGAGGAATTGATAAATCAAATTCGCAAGCATATTTTTGTCGACTATACTCACTGTGAAATGCTGATTCCATTTGATCAAGGGCAGCTGGTTTCTTATTTCAATGAAAATGGCCACATAACGGAAACTGAATATGAGGCGCTCGGATATCGAATAAAGCTTGAGTGCAAGAAAACGGATTATGAGAAATATAAACGATACGTTATACATCCGGAATGAGCCTGCCTGTTGATAAATTGTTAATGGGTTGTTGATAAGTGGAAAAGTCGATTCGTTAATGTGGATAACTTTTGGTGAAGTGCCTCTGTTCTGCAAAAACAAAGAGAATAACGCCATATAATATGTGAATAAGTTGTGGATAAAAGTGAAAAGACCCAGGAAACCAAGAATTTTCGTTTCTGGGCTTTTTTTTATGTGGACAAAGTGTTGATAAGCAGGTAATCGGAACAAATCAGCCAAAAATATCAGTAAGTATGATGAAAAGTAAGGTTGGATGTAGAAAAATGACGAGGTTTATCACTTATTGTTAGGAAATATAACATGAATATTACATATTGCAAATTTAGTGACTGGAAATACTTTACACTTTGTATAATGTAACTTGCTTTTCAACATTATAGAATAAAGAATACTCAATTCTCTGATTTATCAGCAGGATTTGAGTTTTTAAGATTAGTAGGGGGGGCTTTTTGTGTTTGAAGGAAACAGGGACCGGGGCGTGACCAGTGAGAGAATGAGAGAGAAAATAATAAACAAAATGAGAGATTTTTGGCTGGGAAATCGCCATGACTTGTTAGGTGATTAAATTGATGGAAACCATGTTGGCAATGCTTTCAATCGTTTAAATATGAGGACAGTAGAGAGAATGCACGCAATTCCTCCCTTTTTATTTTTCAAAAATAAATGTTTGGAAGGAGAAATAGTGGATGAGTATGACGAGCCCGTTAAAAGGTGGTCTAGAGATTAACTTTCAGGAAGCGGAGAGGGGATTATCCCCAAGGGAAGCTTTGGAAGAATCAAATCGATGTTTATACTGCTATGATGCCCCATGTATCCAAGCCTGTCCGACAGGAATAGATATTCCCGGTTTTATCAAGAAGATAGCATCAGGTAATTTTAAAGGATCGGCCAAGACAATCATGACGGCCAATCCTGTCGGTGCCAGCTGTGCGCGGGTATGTCCGACTGAAGAGTTATGTGAGGGGGCATGTGTCCTGAACCATTCTACAAAGCCGATCATGATCGGCAATCTCCAGCGTTATTCCACAGATTGGGCCATCCAAAATAAACAAGCCCTATTCAAGGCCGGGAAGAAGAATGGCAAAAAAGTTGCCATTGTAGGAAGCGGTCCGGCGGGTTTGTCTGCAGCAAGGGAGCTAGCCTTGCTTGGCTACAGTGTAACCATTTTCGAAGCTGAAAAGAATCCAGGCGGATTAAATACTTACGGAATTGTATCGTTCCGTTTACCTCAGAGCATTTCTTATTGGGAAGTCGAACAAGTAAAGAGTTTGGATGTTGATATTAAAACGAATACACGGGTCGGGGTGGATGTTTCCGCAAATCAGCTGATTGCCGACCATGATGCGGTCATTTTAGCGATAGGCATGTCCGATGTTCCTAAGCTTGGGATTGAAGGGGAGGATTTAGCTGAAGTTTATGATGCAATCGATTTCGTAAAGGCAACGAAAACAGGGACAATCACTGATAAATTCATTGGGAAGAAGATGGCGGTGATTGGGGCTGGAAACACGGCGATCGATGCCGCGACCTGTTCCATTCGCCTGGGCGCCGAACAGGTGAGCATTATTTATCGTCGTACCCAAAAGGAAATGACTGCCTATGATTTTGAATATGAGTTTGCCAAACAAGAAGGTGTCGGTTTTCACTGGCTGACTGCCCCCTCCAGGATCCTATCGGATGAAAGCGGTCTGGTAACGGGTATCGAGTGCGTAAAAATGGTGCTTAGCGAGGCAGGTGAAGATGGCCGGCGCCGTCCAGTCCAAATTACCGGATCAGAGTTCGTCATTCCGGTCGATGGCGTCATTCGTGCCATAGGCCAATCAAGGTATGTAGGATTGATTGAACAGTTCGGCATCCAACATGATGATGGCGTCGTAACATTGGAGGGTGATTCCTACAGGACATCGAATGAAAAGATCTTTGCGTGCGGTGACGTGATCTTCGGAAAAGGCCAAGGTGAGGCAATGGTTGTTTCAGCTGCCCAGCAAGGGAAAAAGACAGCCTATGAAATTGACTCGATTTTGATGGGCGAAGCGGTGGATATTGCTTAAATAACTATGAAAAATAGGAGGCTTATCATGGCTGATTTATCAATTGATCTTGCAGGTATTAAATCTCCCAATCCTTTTTGGCTTGCTTCAGCACCACCTACTAATTCGGGTTATCAAGTTCAGCGTGCATTTGAAGCTGGCTGGGGAGGAGCTGTTTGGAAGACATTGGGTGACCCCATCCTGAATGTCTCATCACGTTTTGCAGCGGTCAGTTTTAATGGACAAAGAGTTGCCGGGTTCAACAATATAGAATTGATAACGGACCGCCCGCTGGAAGTGAATCTGAAGGAAATATATGAAACGAAGAAGAGGTTCCCTGATCATGCAATCATTGCATCGGTGATGGTGGAGCCACAACAGGAAAAGTGGCATGAGATCATCAAGCGCATAGAAGATGTAGGGGTCGATGGTTACGAGTTGAACTTTGGCTGCCCGCACGGTATGGCAGAGCGTGGGATGGGAGCTGCTTCGGGACAGGTTCCAGAACTGGTTGAAAAGCAAACATACTGGGCGAAGGAAGCTGCATCCAAACCAGTCATCGTCAAGCTTACACCCAATATAACCGACATTACGGTTACGGCTGAAGCGGCGGTGCGCGGCGGTGCGGATGCAATAAGCATGATCAATACGATCAACAGCCTGGCAGGAGTGGATATCCATTCATGGAATACGATTCCCCATGTAGGCGGCAAGGGTGCTCACGGAGGGTATTGCGGTCCCGCTGTGAAGCCGATTGCTTTGAATATGGTGGCAGAGTGTGCAAGGAATAAAATGATCAATGTTCCCATTTCGGGAATTGGCGGCATTTCAAATTGGCAGGATACGGTGGAATTTTTGCTGATGGGTTCGACTGGAGTACAAATTTGCACGGCTGCCATGCATCACGGTTTTAGAATAGTTGAAGACTTGATCGATGGACTGTCCAATTATCTTGATGAAAAAGGGATATCCTCCGTGGTGGATATTGTCGGTAAGTCCGTACCGCGCTATTCCGACTGGGGGAACTTAGATCTTAATTATAAGGTCGTTGCGCGCATTAATAATGATGTGTGCATTAACTGCAATAAATGCCATATAGCGTGTGAAGATACATCTCATCAATGTATAGATATGTTAAAGGACACGTCAGGCAGCTCATTCTTGAGAGTGCGAGAAGAGGATTGCGTAGGCTGTAATCTATGCTCGATCGTCTGTCCGGCAGATGGGGCGATCGATATGATCGAATTGACAAATGAATTACCGCCAATGACGTGGAATGAACGCCAATCGTTCCTTGGGGGCATAAGCAGTGAAAGTGTTGATTTCGTAAAATGATGGAGGGGTCGAATATGAAGAAAATCATTAAAAATGGAACGATTGCAACGGCTGCAGATACGTATCAAGCGGATATATTGATTGAAAATGAGAAGATTACAATGATTGGCAAGGACCTGTCGGCTGAGGGGGCTGAAATCATTGATGCAAAAGGCGCATATATTTTTCCGGGGGGCATTGATCCGCATACCCATCTCGATATGCCATTTGGCGGGACAACGACAAAGGATGATTATGAAACAGGCACAATCGCTGCTGCATATGGAGGCACGACAACGATCATCGATTTTTGCCTGACCGAAAAAGGGGTGCCTTTAAAGAAAGCAATTGAAACATGGCATGAAAAGGCCAATGAAAAAGCGGCCATAGATTATGGTTTTCATTTAATGATCAGTGAGATTAATGATGAAGTATTGGCTGAGTTGCCAAGTATAATCGATAATGAAGGGATTTCGTCCTTTAAAGTGTTCATGGCTTACAAGAATGTTTTTCAAGCGGATGATGCCACGCTATACCGCACTTTGTTGCATGCAAAGGAACTTGGCGCACTTGTCATGGTTCATGCTGAGAATGGTGATGTCATCGATTATCTTACAAAGCAGGCGCTTGCCGAAGGGAACACCGATCCAATTTACCATGCATTAACAAGGCCTCCGGAGCTTGAAGGGGAAGCAACTGGACGTGCAGCTAAACTGACGGAAATGGCAAATGGCCAGCTCTATGTCGTTCATGTTACCTGTGAAGATGCGGTTGAAAAGATCACTGAGGCAAGGAATAAAGGGGTGGATATTTGGGGTGAGACTTGTCCGCAATATTTGGTTCTTGACCAGTCTTATCTTGAAAAGCCCCATTTTGAAGGATCTAAGTATGTATGGTCCCCGCCGTTAAGGGAGAAGAAAAACCAGGAAGTGCTATGGAATGCTTTGAAAATGGGGCAGCTGCAAACGATTGGCTCCGATCAATGCTCTTTTGACTTTAAGGGACAGAAGGAACTTGGACGTGAAGATTTCACGAAAATCCCGAACGGCGGCCCAACGATCGAGGACCGCATGAGTATCCTCTTTTCTGAAGGGGTCATGAAAGAGCGCATTACTTTGAATCAATTCGTCGACATGACCTCTACGCGTGCTGCCAAACTATTTGGGTTATTCCCTAAGAAAGGGACGATTGCCGTAGGCTCGGATGCTGATATTGTCATTTTTGACCCGAAAGTTGAAAGAGCCATTTCTGCAGATACTCATCACATGGCGGTGGATTATAATGCGTTTGAGGGTATGGAAATTACGGGTGAGCCGGTTTCCGTTTTATCGAGAGGTCAATTCGTCATTAAAGACAAACAATTTGTAGGCGAAGCTGGAAAAGGACAATTCTTGAAACGGGCAAAATATAATTCGGCGCTAAAGCCGGATACCGTGAAAAAGCTTACAGTCTAACTTCGGTAAGGAATCTTGCAAATTAAATTAGGGGGATTTTTATGAGTGAGAAGAAAGATTATTTAAAGTCTCCCGATTTGCTGCCTATACCTCATAGTGAGAAAAACATAAGTGCAGCCGGATTTGGTTTCATTTGGGTGGGCATGGCTGTAGTATTGGCTGCCTTCGCGATCGGTGGGAACGGTGTTCAAAGTTTATCCTTAGGCTGGGTCGTTCTTGCAACGGTCATTGCCTGTGTGGTTCTCGGCTTTTTGATGACAATGACAGGGGATATTGGTGTTGAACATGGAATATCATTTCCAGTCTATATGAGGGCGCCGTTCGGTACGATTGGCACCCACATCCCTTCGGTTGTGCGCGGTTTTGTAGCGTCATGCTGGTTCGGCCTCAATACTTACTTTGGAGCCACTGCAATGAACGCTATCTTTACAACTCTTTTTGACTTTGATAATTGGTTTATCTGCTTCCTCATTTTTGCCGTTTTACAATTAGTCAACACGGCAATGGGAATAAAGTCGATTGAACGATTCGCCGACTTGGCGGCGCCCGTCATCATTCTAATTTCTGGATGGATGTATTTCACTCTATCCGATCAGGCTGTGGCCCAAGGAAGGGAGGTATGGTCCTGGATTGAAAGTCCGGTTACTGGCGGGGCCGCCGCAACAGCTTTCATGGTCGTCATTATGGCAAATATGGGATTTTGGGGTACATTGACTGCAGATATGCCCACGCTTTCCCGCTATATAAAGGCACCAAAAAATGAAAAAAATTGGTTCAAGCGCAATAAGGGGCAAATAATTGGGAATATTATCACCTATCCCATCACCCAGACGTTCATGGTGATTATCGGAGCGGTTTCTTATATGGCTGTTTCCAATTATGACCCTGTAGTTGCCATACAGGGATCAGCAAATGGAATTGCCCTCGGCGTCCTTTTGATCATGATCGTATTTGCTCAATGGTCGACGAATACTACGGCCAATGTCATTCCCGCAGCTACCATTTTCTCCAATGTCATGGGTCCTAAAATGCCATTTTGGGCGGGAGTCGTTGTAGCGGGGGTTATTGGGATAGTAGTTCAGCCATGGAGCCTGTTCGGCATCATCATAGAAGTTTTATTAATAATAGGTGGAATCCTGGCATCCATTGTCGGCATCCTGGTAGCGGATTACTATTTCCTTCGTAAACGGAGAGTGAATGTACAAGAACTCTATGAAAGTGAAGGCCAGTATAAGTACTTGAATGGAGTCAATTGGGCAGGAATCATTTCTTGGGTGATTGGAGGAATCGGTGCCACGATTTTTTCAAATTATTCGTTTATTATCGGTTTTCTTCTCGGCGGTGCTAGTTATTTTATATTAGCTAAGTATTGGTGGTTCAAGCGATATGAACAAGCTGAAATCATCGATCCGAGCGATGAGAAATATTTAGGCATTTCAGTTGGAAGGGATTGGATAATTGAAAAAGGTCCAGAACTTGAGGAAGAGATGGTTTTTACGGCTTCGACCGGCAAGGAGAACGTTTGAAAAAGGGGGAATGGAAATGTCCGAATATCAAGAGTATCGCTTAGAAAGGGAACAAATCGATTTTTTGCTTGAAAGAGGATATCGAATCACCCGGGTTTCCGAAAGTTTAAGTGGAGCCTTTCTCGATTTTGAACTGATTGAAGGAACGAAGCAGGAATGGAAGCAATTGAACATCAAAACCGCGGAAGGAAGGAAATACTTCTCTACATTGCTTTTCAAAAAAAAATTGAATTGAAATAGTTGCGGACCGGGCCTATTCCTCATGAATGGGTCCTTTTTGTTCGAGTTTTTTGTAGAATTTTGACGTTAGATTTTCTGACAAGTGTCTGGAGATTTAAGGGTTGTCCGTTTATAATAGATTTTAAAGCAGTTTTATAAAAGGATGTGGCTGGATGAATACATCGATTACAATCGAGGAAATTCTAACACGCAAGCATTTTAATCTGACGGATATAATTGCAGGCAGCAGTGGGATAAAGCGTCAAGTGAAGTGGGTCCACTGCATGGAAGTCACCCAAATCAGCCATTTGTTAAATGGAAACGAACTGATACTGACTACCGGTTTAGGGTGGAAAGACTGCGATGACACATTTCTATCCTGCTTAAGACAATTAATAGAATGCGATGCAGCTGGACTCTGTATAGAGATCGGCGCCAACACCATGGCAGTGCCGCAATGTGCCATCGATCTCGCTAATGAACGGCAATTCCCTATCATCCTATTTCATGAAGAAGTCCCTTTCGTGGAAATCACGCAGGATATACATTCCCTTATCATCAATAAACAATATCAGATGATCTCCAACTTAGAAAACTACTCACAGCAGTTAAATAAAAATCTCCTCGAAATTGACCATTATGAACCAATCCTAAAATTTCTCCACAGCTATTTAAATGTACAGGTTATTCTTATCTTTAATGAAAATGATATAGCCAGCATTCCAAAAATAAAGAAAAAAACAACCTATCAAATGGTAGCGGACATATATGAAGAGAAGCGGAAATTGGATAAAACCGTTCTTGGACAGCCGATTCAAGTGCTTGGTGAAAATTATGCTGAACTGCTCATTTGCAGCAACGGCAGGGAGTTGACTGATTTTGATTCATTGATCTTGGATCGAACGGCTACCGCATTGGCACAGCATCTATTAAGGGAGTTATATATAGAAGAAAAGAAAATGTCGGAAGAAAGTATATGGCTTACAAATTGGATTGAAGGTGAATATAGTGACGAAGCAATCCGGGAAAGGCTTTCCTATATTGATCCGAAAATGCAGTTGGATGGCGGAATTGTTTGCATTTGCAAACAACACCCAAAGTATAATAAAAATTCTGCAAAATTAGATGGAACCTATTTTAAGATAATGTTTAGAACTGTTTTTGAACAGTACGGCTTTCAGATATTTTCCATGGAAATACATCAGCATCTTGTTTTTATTTTAGGTGATAACCGTTCATCCGAAGATTGGAAATCAAGGGTTACAAGCGCGGTGGATCGAATCATGAAAATGGATGTAAGCGGGCGTAATCGTATGGGGCTGCTTTCCATTGGTTTTGGTAAGCATGTTCAAAGGTTAAGTGAGATTTATAAAAGTTATGAAACGGCCCGTGAGACGTTGCTGCTTCAGGATACATTACCAGAGGATAACAGGAGCTTCTTTTATCAGGACTTACATATGCATCGCATGATTTCACTCATAAATAAACATGGCAATCTGGAGGAAACGGTATATGAATATTTAGGTCCTGTCATTGAATACGACAAGCAAAACAATGGAGAGCTAATGCCTACCCTGAAGACATACCTTGCCTGTAACGGTTCTAAACAGGAGACATCAAAACAATTATTCATTGTCCGGCAAACGTTATATCATAGGCTTGAAAAATTGGAGAAACTGCTAGGTTCTGATTTTATGCGTTCCGATAAGCGTCTGGCCCTTGAATTCATGATTTTTGCATTGGACTTCTTACAATACAGCAGCAGGAAGATAAGCGGGAAGTATGTAGATAAATATATTGGGAGATGAAAAGATAGTAAGACTGAAGGGTGTCCAAGGGACATCCTTTTTTGAATGCAAGGAAAGGGAGGCAGATAACAAGGTTAATGCTGACATCAAAATGGCCTATATAGCTCCTTGATGTCAGCATCTTTTATTAATATTCATCTTTTTTGGAAAGGCAGCGGTCACATTCCAAGAGGTAGGATTCAGCTTGTTCAATGATATGGGTCCCGCACTCCGTACATTGTTTAGGCGGCAGTGTCCTGAAGAATTCCAATGGGTTTTTGGTTTGCATGATGATTCCTCCTTATGATTTGGTTTAATCAGTCTTCGTGTTTGGAAAGGCAGCGGTCACATTCCAAGAGATAGGATTCAGCTTGTTCAATGATATGGGTCCCGCATTCCGTACATTGTTTAGGCGGCAGTGTCCTGAAGAATTCCAGTGGATTTTTGGTTTGCATGATGATTCCTCCTTATGATTTGGTTTTAATCAGTCTTCGCGTTTGGAAAGGCAGTGGTCACATTCCATCAAGTAAGATTCAGCTTGTTCAGCGATATGGGTTCCGCACTCCGTACATTGTTTAGGCGGCAGTGTCCTGAAGAATTCCAGTGGATTTATAGTTTGCATGATGGTTCCTCCTTTTTGATTTTGGTTTAATCAGTCTTCGCGTCTGGAAAGGCAGCGGTCACATTCCATTAAGTAGGATTCAGCATGCTCGATAATATGGTCACCGCACTCAGGGCAATGTTTAGCAGGGATATTGTTAAAAAACTCAATGGATTTTTTCATTTGCATGATGATTTCCTCCTTTTAATGTTAGATATATTTTCCGGTCGCTTTATTCTTCACGTTTGGAAAGGCAGCGATCGCATTCCATCAGATAGGAATTTGAATGGTCCACCTGTGTTTCACCACATTCCGGGCAATGTTTAAATGAATCGATTATGAGTAAATCTGATTGATTTGCTTGCATGTCTCGCTCCCCCTCTTTATAGTACAGTTTTTATTGTTTGCTTGTTGTTATAATACAGTATATACCCGAATCTGGAAAATGTATAGGTATTTTACAGAAAATTTGAAATTTTTTTCACCCGTAGTGTGAAAAACCTATTGGAAAGGGATTTATCATCTATATATATTTTTATTTTTCTCCGCGGCAAGTAGGAAATGAAAGAAATAATGCTTTTTATAAAACGAAAAAACAATCAGGGAGTGAAACGGACAAACAATTTTCAATGTGTTGAGTGGGGCATTAATATAACAGATGGGAAACAGGAAGTTGAGTGATTATTGAATGCCTGTTTCACAGTCGATGTAATATAAAAGAGCTTGTTCTAAAGTGTCAGCCAAATCCAAACGGCAGCGATTATATGTAAGTTCCTGTCAGTATGGTTTTAATACTTCAGTAAAGAGGTAACTTGCTAGTAGAAGTACAATAATGGGAGGTAGCATATGTCGAAAGCGATGATTATCGTCAATCCATCTTCAGGCAAGGAAAAGGCAGGGAAGATTTTGCCGAAAGCGGAAAAGGCACTAGGGGAACTTTTTGATGAGGTATGCGTTCGTAAAACGGGAGGAGAGGGGGATGCGACGGGTTTTGCAAAGGAGGCCTGTGCAGATAGATTCGATGCTGTCATTTCCATGGGTGGTGATGGAACGGTGAACGAGATAGTGAATGGCTTGGGCGAGCAGCAGCATCGGCCTATCTTCGGGATCATTCCACTAGGAACCATCAATGATTTCGCCAGGTCTTTGGGAATACCACTGAATCCCAATGCAGCCATCGAGATATTGAAGGATATGCATATTAAGGAATCGGACATAGGGAAGATCAATGACCGTTACTTCATGAATGTGCTGGCGGTAGGGGCAATCGCGGAGGCACCCTATAATGTTACCGTTGAACAAAAAACCCGTCTTGGGTCTTTTGCCTATTTCATTGAAGGAGCAAAAGCGATCATTAAAAAGACTCCGTTTCCTTTAACGGTTGAACATGATCACGGGAAGTGGATGGGGGAGGCTCATTTACTAATTGCAACCATGACTAACTCTGTCGGCGGTTTTGAACAACTTGCACCAGAGGCGGAAGTGAATGATGGAAAGCTGCACACATTCATCATTAAGGATTTATCTCTTCCTCTCATCGTCAAGATCATTCCCAGTTTGATCAGGGGGGAGATCATGGGGAATGACGAAGTTGAATATATTAAAACATCCAAGCTCCATTTAAGCACGTCAGAGGAACTTGCAGTCAATATCGATGGCGATGAAGGCATTCTTCTTCCTTTCCAGGCAAATGTACTGCATAAACATCTTCGTCTATTCGTCCCGGGAACTAAATGAGTCGCTTAGTCCCCATTTCATTCATCATGTGGAAAAGCTGATCATGGTTTAGCCAATCAGCTTTTTTCTTTGCGGGTGTTCATCGTAAGCTCCTTCGCTTTTGATAAAAGGTATCATTATTCAGAGTGATTCCAGGTTAGAATAGTTAATGCATGATTGACTGGGTATAAATATGTTACGCTTATAGTTATGATTATAGATGAGAGAGGAAGTTAGATGTTTGTATGGAGTTTTTTCTTGTTATATTAGCGCTTCTTATATTGATTGGAGTGTCTAATGTAATTAACCATTTTATACCCTTTATACCTGTACCATTAATACAAATAGCACTCGGTGTCATATTGGCACTTTTACCCCTGGGTATGCATGTTGAGATGGAGACGGAATTATTTTTGCTATTATTCATCGCACCCCTATTGTTCAATGATGGCAAAAATGTACCCCGAACAGCACTGTGGAAGTTGAGAGCGCCCATTCTGATGCTTGCACTGGGCCTCGTATTCATAACGGTTTGGGCAGGCGGATATTTAATTAATTGGATGATCCCTTCGATCCCATTGCCGGCAGCGTTCGCTTTGGCGGCCATTTTGTCACCTACGGATGTAGTGGCAGTAAGCGCTTTGGCGAGTCGGGTCAAATTGCCGAAGAGCATCATGCACCTTCTCGAAGGCGAAGGGCTGATGAATGATGCCTCAGGTTTAGTTGCCTTTAAGTTTGCCGTTGCAGCTACAGTCACAGGTGTTTTCTCCTTAGTCGACGCAACCTTCAGTTTCATATGGATTGCAATTGGTGGGTTTGTAGGTGGAGCGGTACTAGCTTTCATCATTATCAGGCTTCGCGTATTTCTTCGCCGTTTAGGGATGGAAGATGTCACGATGCATATGCTTATCCAAATCCTGACTCCTTTTATTATTTTCCTCGCTGTGGAACATTTCCACCTTTCTGGGATTTTGGCAGTCGTGGCTGGGGGAATTGTCCATGCCATTGAACGAGATCGGGAAATTTCACCAACAGTGGAACTTCAAGTCGTTTCAAAGAGTACCTGGTCCGTCATTTTATATGTATTGAATGGTCTTGTATTCGTTTTGCTTGGCTTGCAAATCCCAAGCGTTGCGAAAACGATCTTTCAAGATCCAGCCTTCAATAATGGAAAAGTGATCCTTTATATCGTGATCATTACACTTTTCCTTTTCGCTTTACGATTCATTTGGCTTACGGCTGCCTGGTCGATTGGCTGGATGACGAAAAAAGCTGGAGCCCAAAAACCGGACTTCAAAGCGGCCGGGATCATTACCATTTCCGGTGTTCGCGGAGCTGTAACGTTAGCGGGTTCGTTCTCGATTCCATATGTGTTGGCAGATGGAAGTCCTTTTCCTGAGCGTTCGTTAATCATTTTCATTGCAGCAGGTGTCATATTGCTGACACTGATTGTTGCGAGTGTATTTCTGCCAATCGTGGCACGATCGGAAGAAGAGGAAGTGGTGGATAAGCAGGCTGACAAAACGAAAGCTGCTGCCATCCAATCACATCAAGCCGCTATTCGGGTGATTGAGTCCCAAATGACAGATGAAAACCGGGAAGCGGCTTTGTCGATCATTTCCAGGTATTGTACCAAGATCAATGAACTGTCCTATGTAGAACAGGAGAAAGAACCGGCTGCATTAAGGGAAGAAGAAAAGGATCTTCGCTTCAAGGCCCTTGAAGCAGAGCAAAGATTCCTGGATAAACTCATTAAGGATGAAAAAGTGGACCGGGAGACGGCGTATATATGCAAGGAATACATCCAGCGTATGGAAGGTGCCGTAACAAATCGACTGAAGTTCCGTTTTTTTAGGTCTGTAACGCTGTTCAGGAGAAGTATGCTGAGGGTTTTAAAATTATTTTTCCCTAATAAAAGTGAAATAAGAAAAATCAATCTTAAGAGATTGGAAAAGGTCAGGGATCTTAAAATCAGGATGTATAAAGCCGCCATCCAAGAGATACAGGCCGGAATTACAGCCGATAATCATAAGACATCCTCGATGATCATAGACGAGTATAAAGTGTTAATTTTAAAATGCAAGCGTGAGAACAGAGGCCGTACCCCGAGTAAAATGGCCGAGTATGAAAGAGAGCTGTTCTATAAAGCGATCCAGGCAGAAAGGGACGAAGTGCAGGATATGTTTGAAAAACGACAAATCTCCCGTGATGTTGCCAACATACTCCGCCAGCAAATAAATTTACGAGAAGCACTGACTATCAATGAAAATACCCATTGATTATACAGAAGGAGCACTGTCGATATATTCGACAGTGCTCCTTCCGGTTTGGAAAGGGAATATCCGACGGGGCATCGAATCATTATTGTATCCAATAATTGATGAAAGAGAGTGTGCTTAATGGAAAAGGAAATCGAGACCATAACTTTAATGCCTTATTTACCGGAACACCTTAACCAGCTTTCCCAGTTTTATTTACCGAATACACAAACCCCTTTTTCAGCTCTGCCGGATGAGTAACTGAAATATTGCCGGGAAGATTGCGACAGGCACCCAGTCGTAATATTGGCTAAGGGTATCCCAGTTGGCTTTTTCGTTTTACACATTGGCGAAAACATCCCCCCTTTCACCAGCGATAAAAAAGCGATATTACTCCGGGGATTCCTTGTTGATCAAAAACATCAGGGAAAAGGGATTGGAAAGAAAGCCTTGCAAAGCCTTCCGGAATTCGCAAAAGGGATTTTTCCAAACAAGGATTCGATCATTCTGGCAGTGGACGTCATGAACGTGAACGCAAAAACGCTTTATGCGAAATCGGGGTTTCAGGATACAGGCATTCAGAAGGAAGGCAGAAGCGGGTTGATGGAGATAATGGAATATAGATTGGATATGGTGAACAAGGATATCGAATAAGGGGAGGAATAACAAATAAAATTGGCTAATGGACTTTTCCAAAAGGGGAGGTCTTTTTTGTCCAATTTGTTACAGGTTTCGTTATGTATCCGATGATTTTAGAAGGGCTGCTTTTAATAATGCTGCTGCCTTATGGTACACTTTACTTATTGCAAAATCTTAATCGAGGTGTAGTCCTAATGAAAACAGTCGTAGTCGTAGGTGGAGGCATTACCGGTTTATCAACCATGTTTTATTTACAAAAGGCAGTTAAAGCGAGGAGTCTCTCCGTACGATTAATATTAATAGAAGGAAATGAGGAACTAGGCGGTAAAATAAGGACTGTGCACGATGGTCCTTTTAAAATTGAAGCGGGTGCCGATTCGATCGTTGCCAGGAAACAGAATATACAGCCATTTCTTAAAGAATTGAACCTGGAGGATCAAGTCGTCTATAATGCGACGGGAAAATCATTCATCCATACTGATGGGATGCTGAAGGGAATCCCCGAAGATGCCCTATTCGGAATACCAATGAGCCTGGAGTCACTGGCCAAAAGTGATCTGGTTTCCGCCCAAGGTAAGGTCGACGCCTTAAAGGATTTCTACACAAAAAATGAGACATTTACGAAGAATGACTCCATCGGTTTATTTCTTGAAAGTTTCTTAGGCAAGGAATTGGTGCAAAAGCAGATATCGCCAGTCCTATCAGGTGTTTACTCAGGAAAATTAAATGAATTGACCATTGCCAAAACACTGCCGGAGATGCTGGATTATAAAAACGAATATGGCAGTATAATACGAGGCCTATCGGAAAATAAGCAGAAATATAAAAGCAAGGGGAATAAGAAGTTCCTTTCGTTTAAAAATGGCTTATCAACATTGGTGGAAAGAATAGAGGAAAGCCTCGATATGGTCGAGATATTAAAAGGGGTCAGTGTAGATGAAATCGGAAGAAATGATGAGGCGTACATCATTACATTGGCAAACGGTGAAACGCTGGAAACGGACTTTATCGTATTGAGTACACCGCATACAATTGCCCAGAAATTATTGGGGGATCGGGAGTTGGATGAAGATTTCGACGGCTTGATCAATAGTTCGATGATTAGCGTTTATCTTGGATTCGATATCCCGGACAGCATGCTTCCTAAAGACGGGACAGGTTTCATTACAGGCGATAATAGTGATTTGATCTGTAATGCATGCACCTGGACAAGCCGGAAATGGGAGCATACTTCTGAAAACAGTCAGCTTTTGGTAAGGCTTTTTTATAAAAGCTCTAGTCCGGACTATGAACGATTACAGTCCCTTGCAAAACAGGAATTGATCTCTGTGGCTTTACACGACATTATGAACAGTCTAAGCATTTCTGGGAATCCAATTACAAGTGAAGTGACGAAATGGCATGAAAATATGCCGAACTACCATATTAAGCATCCTCAAATCGTTCAATCACTGGAGGCGAAAATCTCCGAGAATTATCCGAATGTTTTACTTGCGGGCTGTTCATACAATGGAGTCGGAATCCCGGATTGTATTGCTGATGGGGAAAAGAAAGCGCAAGAGATATGTCTGAAGTTGTAAAAAGGGGACTGCCAGGCGGCAGTCCTTTTTTAATGAATGCCGGAAATTCCGTTTGAAGTTTCCGGCATTTCCTGTATAATGATATTCGTAAAATTAAACTGAAAGTTTACTTATATAAAACTTTATCTACTGTGTGTTTACTATAAGTAAACCGATTGAGGGTTATGGAATGCAAATTGGGAAAAAAATAAAGAACCTTCGCTTGAAAAAAGGATTGACCCAGGAAGAATTGGGCGAAAGAACGGATTTAAGCAAAGGATATATTTCACAGTTGGAAAGGGATCTTAGTTCCCCTTCGATTGAAACTCTTTTCAATATTTTAGAAGTACTCGGCTGCAAGCCGAAACAGTTCTTCGATGATGAGGATCAAGTCCAAAAAGTAGTGTATGAAGAAGAAGCACAAACATTTTTCATCGATGAAGAACGGGGATACCAAATTCAGTGGCTCGTGCCTGAATCGAATGAAAAGGAAATGGAACCTATTCGCCTGACTCTCCAGGAAAAAGGGGAGTTCAAACAATTTGAACCATCCTTGTCGGAAACATTCGGTTATGTATTAAGCGGAAGAGTCATTGTAAAGCTGGGTACACATACGTATTTCGTCAAGGCAGGGGAATCGATTTATTTTCATGCTTCAGATGAACATCAAATCATCAATGATTTTGAAGGTCCGTCCGAGTTATTACTCGTGGTGACGGAATCATACTTATAGAATTCAAAAAAATGCAATCGTTGAAGATTGATGAGTAAGGGAATGGAGAGAGGGAAGAAGCTATGGCAAATGGGAATATAATACGCTTCGATCAGGTTACGAAGCAATTTGATGATGAAACGGTGGTTCTCGATAATGTTAGTTTTGAAATCGAGAGAGGGAAGTTCTATACGCTATTGGGTCCTTCCGGGTGTGGGAAGACCACGATCCTTCGTTTGATTGCCGGATTTACGGAAGCTTCCAAAGGTGATATTTACTTTGAAGGGAAAAAGATCAATGATGTGCCAGCCAATAAAAGGCAAGTGAATACGGTATTTCAAGATTATGCACTGTTTCCGCATTTAAATGTGTTTGAAAATGTAGCATTTGGTCTTCGGATCAAAAAAATGAAGAATTCGGAAGTGGAAATCAAGGTGAAGGAAGCCCTCAGCTTTGTTAATTTGGAGGGGTATGAAAAACGGGAGATCAGGGAAATGTCAGGCGGTCAGCGGCAACGGGTAGCGATTGCGAGGGCTATTGTTAATGAACCAGAAGTCATCCTCCTGGATGAACCGCTATCTGCCCTCGATTTGAAATTGCGTACAGAAATGCAATATGAATTGCGGGAGCTGCAACAGAGGCTGGGAATCACGTTTATCTTCGTCACTCATGACCAAGAGGAAGCATTAGCGATGTCAGATGAGATTTTTGTCCTTAACAAAGGGAAAATCCAGCAAAGCGGGACCCCTACGGATATTTATGATGAACCGCTGAATCGATTCGTTGCCGATTTCATCGGTGAGTCCAATATTGTAAAAGGAAAAATGATTGAAGATTACCTCGTGGAATTCGTCGGCAGACAGTTCGAGTGTGTTGACCAAGGATTGAACAGTAATGAAGCTGTCGATATTGTCATCCGCCCGGAAGATTTGGAGATTACTTCCGTCGATCGCGGAAAACTGCAAGTTCGGGTGGACTCCCAGCTATTTCGCGGTGTTCATTATGAAATCAGCTGTTATGACCATGATGGAAATGAATGGCTTGTCCAATCAACGAAAAAAGTGGCAGTCGGAGATGAAATAGGTCTTTATTTCGAACCGGAATCGATCCATGTCATGCGATTGGGTGAAACTGAAGAAGAATTCGATAAGCGACTGGAAGCGTATCATGACGGGGAAAGTCATGAAGAATAAAATATCCCGTAATATTTACTTCATACCCTATGTCTTATGGATTGCTTTATTCGTGATCGCACCCATTTTGTTAATCCTTTACTATTCCTTCTTTGACATTGAAGGCAATTTATCATTGATTAACTATCAAAAGTTCTTTACGCCAGTATATTTAAAAATGACATTAAGCTCATTTTGGTATGCATTCCTGATTACGGTAATATCCCTTTTAGTCGCTTACCCGACAGCCTATTTGTTAACGAAAACCAAGCATAAGCAGTTGTGGCTTTTGCTGATTATCGTGCCTTCCTGGATCAATTTACTTTTGAAGGCTTATGCCTTCATTGGAATTTTTGGCACGTATGGTGTGGCGAATGGTTTTCTGGAGGCAGTAGGAATCGGAAAGCAGCAGATTCTCTTTACGGATTTCAGCTTCATATTCGTCTCGGTTTATATTTTCATACCGTTTATGATTTTACCGATATTCAATGCGCTTGATGAAATGAATCCAACCCTTTTGGATGCGGCCAATGACTTGGGAGCGTCCCGATGGATGACATTCCGCCGTGTCATTTTTCCGTTGACGTTAGATGGGGTAAAGACGGGATGCCAAGTAGTCTTCATCCCGGCACTTTCATTGTTCATGCTTACAAGATTGATTGCCGGTAACCGAGTCATTACGCTTGGTACGGCTATCGAGCAGCACTTCCTTGTAACACAGGATTGGGGAATGGGTTCCACGATCGCGGTATTTTTGATTATTATAATGTTCCTGATTATGTTTGTAACGGGTAACCGAAAGCAGGGTGTGTAAATTGGGCAATAAATTATCACCAATATCAAAAGCGTTTCTCGTTTTGATTTTTCTCATTCTCTATGCACCGATTTTCTTTTTAGTCTTTTACTCTTTTAACAGCGGTGGAACGATGTATGACTTTAAAGGGTTCACGATGGAGTGGTACAAGGAGCTGTTCCAAGATACGAGGCTGTTGATCATTGTATTGAATACACTTGTGATAGCTTTATTATCTGCACTGATCGCAACGATCATCGGGGTGATAGGGGCAATTGGAATTCGCTCCTTTACGAGCAGTAAAGCTAAGAATACGGTATTGTCATTGAATAATGTATTGATTGTCAGTCCCGATGTGATCATCGGTGCTTCCTTCCTGATATTATTCACAATGGCCGGGATCAAGCTTGGATTCTACTCGGTACTGTTGTCACATATCGCCTTCAGTATCCCGATCGTTGTGCTGCTGGTCCTTCCGAAACTTCAGGAAATGAGCCCTACTTTAATTGATGCGGCCCGGGATTTAGGGGCAAGCCGGTGGGATGTATTGACGAAGGTCATCCTTCCATACATCTTGCCAGGTGTCTTTGCTGGTTTTTTTATGGCATTGACTTATTCACTTGATGATTTTGCGGTAACGTTCTTTGTGACCGGTAATGGTTTCTCCACTCTTTCCGTGGAAATCTATTCATTGGCCCGCCGTGGAATATCATTGAATATCAATGCACTATCGACACTGCTGTTCGTCGTGACACTGCTGTTGGTTGTCGTCTATTACTTTATAACTCAACGTGTTAGGCAAACGGGAATGGGGGGGAAACGATGAAAAGGCTTCTCCAAATGTTTTTGCTCATTTCCCTCGTATCCGCTTTGCTGCTTTATGCGATTTCAAGATTGAATTCAGCGCAGGGATTTACGAGCAGCAATACGCTTACCATCTATAATTGGGGCGATTACATCGATACGGATCTAATCGATCGTTTTGAAGAAGAAACAGGTATAAAGGTCATTTATGAGACGTTCGATTCGAATGAGGCCATGATGACTAAAATTGAACAGGGCGGTACCACTTATGATATTGCCATTCCGTCTGAGTATATGATCGATAAGATGAGGCAAGAAGACTTGCTGGTTCCCTTGGATCATTCCAAGCTTCCGAATTTGAAAAATATCGATGAGCGATTCATCGATCTGCCATTCGATCCGGAGAATAAATATTCCGTCCCGTACTTCTGGGGAACGGTTGGAATTGTTTACAATTCCGAGATGCTCGGTGGCAAAGAAATAACGGCCTGGGCGGATTTATGGGATAAAGATTTAAAAAATGAAATCCTTTTGACGGATGGCGCTAGAGAAGTGATGGGCATGGGTCTGAACTCTTTGAATTATTCATTGAATGATACAGATGAAGAACACCTTCAAGAGGCAAAAACCAAACTTGATGCCCTCACCCCGAATATTAAAGCGATAGTGGGAGATGAAAGCCGCATGCTATTGGAAGCCCAGGAGGCGGCGATTGGCCTTGTTTGGTCGGGAGTTGCTTCTGAAATCATGGCTGAAAATGAAGATCTCGAATACGTTGTTCCAAAAGAGGGGTCCAATTTATGGTTTGATAATATGGTCATCCCGAAAACAACGAAAAATGTAGATGCGGCCCACCAGTTCATCAACTTCATGCTGGACCCGAAAGTTGCAGCTCAAAATGCTGAATATGTAAGTTACTCGACACCTAATAAAGAAGCACTTAAATATATGCCTGAAGAAGTGGTGAAGGATGAACGGTTCTATCCATCACCTGAACTCACGAAGAAACTGGAAGTGTACGAAAACCTTGGGAAGAAAAACTTGGCCCGTTACAATGAACTCTTCCTTGAATTCAAGATGCATCGTAAATAACAAAATAAATAAAGCATGGTGTAGGAATTCCCTCCGTACACCATGCTTTTTCGTTTGCTCGAAACTCACGAGTAAAGGCCGAATTACACTCTGTTACCTATATATCAAAAGTTGATATAACGGTATAATACCGTTTTTTATAATGATCAACCAAAATTTAAATGTAAAATCTGTAGCAGAATGAGATACTCTAAAATATCTGTTGGGATATAAGTATGTTAGTATAATGATTGAGTTAGTGCATACTGAAGGTTGAGTTAAAATCTTAAGGATTAATTAATATTTCCAAGCTATCATAATAGAAAACTTAAGGGAGATTATTCATGAAACTATTAAAAAGCACGAAGGCATATATTTGGGCAGGAAGCATTTTAATCATTGCCGGGATCATGGCATTTGCGATGATTTCGTCCATGGATAAGACAATTGCGAGTATCGATGGCGAGAAAATCAATGAGGATGAGCTGTATGACGCGCTTGTTGCGGGATACGGAGCAGATACTTTAGACCTGTTAATTACGAATAAATTGGTGGAATTGGAAGCGGAAAAAGCAGGAATCAAAATTAAGGATGAAGAAATCCAGAAAGAAATCGATGTTATGGTTGAGTCCTATGGTGATGAAAAGTCGTTAAAAGAACAATTGGAAGCAAGCGGTTCTTCAATGGATGCCTTAAAAAAGGACATCGTGGTTTACCTGCAAACGAAAAAACTGGTCGAACCGAGAATTACCGTTACGGACGATGAAATCAGTACGTATTTTGAAGATAATAAAGATACATTTGCTCAAGCGGAACAAGTGGAAGCTAGTCATATTTTAGTCGAAGACGAAAAAACGGCTAAAAAGGTTGCGAAAGAACTTGCAGCAGGCGGTGATTTCGCTAAGTTGGCAGCTGAATATTCCACTGATACTGAAACGGCGGATAACGGTGGAAGCCTAGGGTATTTTGGGAAAGGCGATATGGTGGAAGAGTTTGAAGATGTTGCCTTTAATCTTGATAAAAATAAAGTCAGTGATCCAGTCAAAACCGAATATGGGTACCATATCATAAAAGTAACCGGTAAGAAGGAAGCAAAAAAAGCTAATTTAGAAGACAGTAAAGAAGTAATTAAAGAAACGCTTCTTTCTGAAAGATTACAAGAGGAATATCCAGTTTGGTTAGCCGAAGTGAAAAAAGACCATGATATAACGAATAAATTGGAAGACTCTAACTAAGGTATCAAGTGAAGGATATATGAAAAAACAAAAGGGTAATGGTGTACCTTTCATCGAATGATGTCCCCAATCCAATTGGCCCAAAGCAACACCTTCAACTCCATAGGTATGGTTCTGTCTAAATTTTATACAGAGTTGATTGGAGCGGAAGGTACGAGACTCCTGCGGGGAAAGCGCGTCTAGGGGAGACTCCGCAGGCCCAAGCCGAGGAGGCTCCACGACCGCCCGCGGAAAGCGAGTGCCTGGAGTGGAAATCAACATCCAAATTGTACAAGCCATAATAAAAGCTGAGGCATAATGCCTCAGCTTTTTTATATATTAGAAGTTGGATGAGATGGACTTTTGATTGGATAATCCTGATTTTTTAACGATTTCATCACTCTCTTTTTCATCTTTAACATTATCGGATTTCAATGCTGGCGTTTCCTTCAGCTGTTTACCGGCAACGACCACTTTTGAACTGATGTCTTTTAATTCACTTGTTGCGTCCTTCGCTGTACCAAGGGCATCAGTGGAGATATCCTTTACTTCGGATACTTTACCCACCACGTCTTCATTGACGGTTTCATATAGTGTTTCAACGTCATTGATTGCCTCTTTAATCGTCTCCGTTGCCCCTTTGACTCCTGATACCACCTGTTCCTTCATTTCGCCGGGATTTTCCTTGACCTGTTCAATCATATTCATGGAGTTGTCTTTTAAAAGGATGGCAGATCGCTTTACTTTATTTCTCGTGTTGGAGTCGAGCAAGGTCAATGCACCGCCGACAAGCCCTCCGATTAAAATCCCTTTTAAAAGTTTGCTATTCGTTTGAGTTTCGATAGTTGTTTGAGTCATTTATATTTCCTCCTTTAGAATAGTAGATTGTTTGCTTACTTTGGGTTTTCCCTTATTTACCATAAGTTAAACTGGAAATAATAAACTATCATGGGATTGACATGATAAATAAAACAATAGTACTCTACATATAGTTAAATGACTGAACTACTTTTTGGGAGGTGCAACGATGTCTAATGAAAAAGTTTCTGGATTGATTGATCGATATATGAAGGTTTCTTTCTATGTAAATAAGATGGGGGAGCTTTTAATAAAAGATCAGATTTGTGATGTGCTGACGAACGAACAATACTATACTTTGCGGTTCATTCAACAACAGCGGTTGTGTACATCGACGGAAATCAGTGAAGCCTTTTATATTAATAAGAGTGCCGTCACGTCCAACATCAACAGGCTGGAAGGCAAAGGATTGATAGAACGGGAACAGGACCAGGTTGACCGAAGGGTCTTTCATTTGAAGCTTTCCAAAGAGGGGGAAGCGTTGTTACAGGAAACGGAAAATAAGATTCATAAATTGGTAGAGAGCATCATGACGAAATTCGATTATGAAGAGATTGTTAAATTCCTTGATACATATGAGAAGCTTTCACAAATTTTCATTCAAATGAAGAATGAGGAATGGGAGGAATATAAATGAGGGGGATCATAAAGGGAAGATGGCTGGTCATTATCGCGTGGGTTGCCATTACGGCAGGTTTATTGCTTGCGGCACCGGATATGGCGGAGCTTGTCCGGAATAAGGGCCAGCTGGATGTACCGGCAGAGTATTCCTCTGGGATGGCCAATGAGCTAATGAAAGAGATTCAGGATAAGGATGAGTCACAAGTGGCTCTCGTATTTCATGGTGATAAGAAGCTGTCTTCCCCGGAATTGAAAGAGATTGAGATAGCGATCCAAAAGCTTGAAAAGAATAAAGCAGAGCTTGGCATCAAAGAGGTCATGACCCATTTTAAAGAGCCCTCGCTAAAAGGTCAGTTGGTCTCGGAGAACGAAACAACGGTTTTGACATCCATCACGATGGTCAAGGGGGACCGGGAAGCTAAGGAAGTGATCGATGCCCTTTATAAAGAGCTGGAGCAAGTGGATGTCGAGCATTATTACACAAGCAGCTGGATGATCGATGAAGATCTTAATGCCAATTCCCAAGAAGGGCTGAAGAAAACTGAAGGCATCACGGTGGTCTTCATTCTGGCTGTATTGCTGATAGTCTTCCGTTCAGTGGTGGCACCGATCATTCCGTTGGTAACGGTAGGTTTCACTTATTTATGCTCACAATCCATCGTCTCATTCCTGGTGGATAAATGGGACTTTCCGATTTCATCTTACACCCAAATATTCCTGGTAGGTATTTTATTTGGAATCGGGACTGATTATTGCATCCTGCTGCTTAGTCGTTTCAAGGAAGAGCTATCGTCACAGGAGTCCTTGCATGAAGCGATCGTTGAGACGTACCGAACCTCCGGTAAGACTGTTTTCTTCAGCGGGCTGACCGTAATGATTGGTTTTGCGGCAATTGGCTTTTCCACTTTTAAGCTCTATCAATCTGCGGCGGCCGTTGCCATAGGGGTTTTCATTTTAATGATCGCCCTTTATACGATCGTTCCATTTTTCATGGCGGTTCTTGGCAAAAAGCTATTCTGGCCGGCAAAAGGGAAACTTGAGCATAGTGAAAGTAAACTATGGGGAATTCTCGGTAACTTCTCCTTGAACCGTCCATTGTTGGCGCTGATGATTGTTGCAGTCGTCTGTGTTCCCTTTTTGTTTATATATGATGGGAAGATTTCATATAACTCCCTTGAAGAAGCGGGTGATGATGTCCCTTCCATCATGGCATTTAATATCATTTCCGATGAATTCGGACCGGGACAATCGATGCCAACACAGATTGTCATAAAGAATGACGAACGCATGGATTCGGAAGAGTACGTCGCACTTGCTGAAAAAATCAGCCAGGAAGTAGTAAAGGTGGATGAAGTCGATGTAGTTCGATCCATGACCCGCCCGACAGGTGAACCGATTAAGGATTTATTTGTAGCGAACCAGGCCGAAACCTTGGAAAAGGGAATCGGGGAAGGAAATGAAGGCATTAAACAAATAAGCGATGGATTGAAAACGGCAGGCAGTGAGCTTTCCGATTCAGGACCGCGATTGAAGCAAGCGACGGACGGAATAGGGGGGCTCATATCCGGGACCAATGAATTAAAGAGCGGCGTAGGTCAGGTGGAGAAGGCATTAACAAGCATTGAAGCAGGCATCCGTGATGGGTCTTCAGGGACCGGGGACATAAAAAACGGATTGAATGAGGTCAAGGCAAACTTGGATAAGCTCGCCGCCGGAAGCGGACAGCTTCTCGAAGGCTATAAACAATCAGCTAATGGGTTAAGTGAGCTCACAGGTCGATATAAAGAAATTCAAACTAACCTTACGGGTGTATCACAAAGCCTTGCCGGTTTAAATCCTTCCTTTGAGCAAATGGAATCCACTCATCCAGAATTACAGGCTGATCAGTCCTATCAAACGATCAAGCAAACAGTGCAAGGGGCACAGGGTGGCTTGGAGCCCATGGCAGCAGGCCTTTCAGAGCTCAATAGGAATCTTGGTTCAGTGTCCGGCGGTTTGAATACGGCGAATGAAAATATGGAAGAAATCGTAAAGGGTCAAAATTCTCTTGGGGAGGGCCTGAACCAATTGGTTTCAGGCGTTGACACTTTACAAAAGGGTCTAAGCACCATGGCTAATGGTCAGGGGGAAGTCATAAATAATCTGTCAGGATTTAAAGGAGGCCTTACTAGCTTAAGTAATGGGCAGCAAGAACTCCTAAATGGTTTTTCAAGCCTCGGCGGGCAGCTTACTGATTTGACTGATGGCTTAAATGAAAGTGCTGATGGTCTGAATGAAGTCCATGATGGACTATCGTCCGCACAGGGTTATTTATCAGGGCTGGCAAAAACGGATAAAACGGTAACAGGCATGTACATTCCCAAAGAAGTAGTGGAAAGCGAAGAATTCGGGGAAGCTTTGAACGCGTATTTATCTGAAGACGGTAAAATCATGACCATGGATGTGGTATTCAAGGCGAATCCTTATTCCAATGAAGCAATCGAGCAAATCGATTCGATTGAGGAAACCGTTGAAAGAGTAACGAAAGATACAAAGCTTGAAAACGCGCAGGTGGCGATAGGGGGAATCACAAGTACACATCATGACTTGGGCATGATGTCTGGTGAGGATTTCTCAAGGACGGTCGTTTTGATGCTGTCGGGTATTGCAATCATTCTCTTTTTCATGCTGCGATCCTTGATCATGCCTGTCTATTTGATAGTGTCGCTCGTTTTGACTTATTATACAGCGGCAGCCATTACAGAATTGATTTTTGTTAATATTCTCGGGTATGCCGGCATCGGCTGGGCAGTTCCTTTCTTTGCCTTCGTCATCTTGATTGCTCTGGGCATTGACTATAGCATTTTCTTGATGGATCGCTTTAACGAGTGGAAAGATAAGCCGGTCAAGGAAGCGATGTTACTGTCCATGAGAAAAATGGGAACGGTGATCATCTCGGCGGCTGTCATACTGGGCGGAACCTTTGCTGCCATGATGCCAGCAGGAGTTTTATCGCTCTTGGAAATAGCCACTTTAATATTGGTGGGGCTTGCTTTATATGCGTTTGTCATCTTGCCATTGTTTATTCCGGTGATGGTTGCATCGTTTGGAAACGCGAATTGGTGGCCGTTTTTAAAAAATAAGGAATAAAAGGGACTATAAAATAAAGAAGGCCTCCATTCCGAAACCCTTTTTGAATGATTATAAGATGGGAAATGGATTTAAAAGCTCACCCGGTGGGGGAAGAAATAACAATCATAAGTTCCATCATACACATAATCAGGCGTACTGGTTTTGTAAGCTGCATCTGCAACAGCTTCAAGATTAACAACTTTCTCAATCGGTGTTACTATCGTCTACAACACAAATCTGTTACGGTCTGCTGATGCATGAAACGAATGTATGGAATCAACAAATACATGCCCTGCACTCATTCGTTAAATGAAACTTTTACTTAAGATAGGATGGAAAGCGTTTCAATAAAAGTTGCAGAAAGACTGTTGGCACATGGAGTTCTGCCTAATTACTAAAACTCTGTTGATTGGAAAGGAAGGTACAGGACTCTTGCGGAAAAGAGAGTCCAAGGGAGACATACCGGGCGCGAATGGCGCCGATGAGGCACACGGACCGCCAGCTCAAAAGCGGGTGCCTGCGGTGGAATGAAACGGTCAATGTACTGATTCCCCAAAACTGTGGGGCAATCAGGGTTCAAACGTAGTTTTCACGCAGAGTTGATTGGAAAGGAAGGTACAGGACTCTTGTGGAAAAGAGAGTCCAAGGGAGACATACCGTGCGCTAAAGGCGCCGATGAGGCACACGGACCGCCCGCGGAAAGCGAGTGCCTGCAGTGGAATTCAACGGTCAACTTCCAAACTCTCAAAAAAACTGTAGACCAACTCGATGGAGTTTGCCTACAGTAAGAAATAAACAACCGAAACAAAAAAACTATGTATTCCATTTCATAATTGGGGAATTCTTGTTTTATATTTCGCGATGATCTTTTGATTGTGTTCATCTGCCCCTTCGATATTACTGCTTAGGAATACGGGAGGGGTTTCCCCTGATTCAATAATCGTTTGGATGACTTGCGTGAAAACCATATTGAGGAGAACGGCCCCGACCACGGTCGATCCGGAACCAAAAGGTATATTATTTGATTTCAGTAATGTGTCACCTTTGGCAATATGATTGTCTATGACCAAATCAACGACATCGTGGAGATAATGCTTCTGTTTATGCCGTGAAGAACAACTTTTTGCATACTCCGGTGATGTTAGTCCAATGACGAATGCCCCTTTTTCTTTTGCGATAGTGGCGACATCTATCGGAACGGGATTTACGCCGGATGACGAAATGACAATACAGACATCACCAGGACGGATATCTTCATCATGCATGAATTTCTCTGATAGGTCATTTTGGCGTTCAAGTTGGGATGCCCTTGAAGCTCCTTTAAAAAGCATTAGATCTTCAACGAAAATTGGACGAATTGCGGCTAACCCACCTGCCCGGTAGAATACCTCTTCGGTCAAAATGTGGGAGTGCCCGCTCCCGAATAGATGGATGATCCCATCCGACATGACTGCTTTTGAGATATGTTCCACAGATTCCTTAATTGATTGCTTTTCCTGTTCTCCCACAATTGTGAGTAATGCCTGCACTTCTTCAAAGTATGAGTTCATATATGTGACACCCTCCGATTACCTTTGGCAATTAAAAGACTATAGTGATGAAAATATTCAATTTTATCTGCTTATGTTGATAGTGAACTTATACCTGTCCGCACGATAAGCCGATTTAACATATTCAAGGGGAGTTCCGTCTATTAAGAACGTATTCCTTTGAATGAATAATATGGGTGAGTGCTTCGGAATTGCTAAATGGGTCACTTCCAATTCAGAAGCAATCGATGATTCCAACGTTTGTGAAGCATAGTCTATTTTTAGTTTAACGTAGTTCTCCACATACTGGTAAAGGGAAAGGTTAATGATTTCTTCCGTTAATCCTTTAATTAAATTGGCAGACATGTACACGGTCTCGAGCGCCATTGGAACATCATCAGCCAACCGAATGCGTTTTATTTCATAAACGGGAGCATAAAGGGAAATGTGCAATTCACTGGCAATCTTCTTATCAGCCGGAATGATTTCAAAGCTCAGCAGCTTGCTACTTGGATTTAATCCCCTTGCCTTCATGTCCTCGGTAAAACTGGTCAGCCCATTGAGCTGCTGCTCCAATTTCTTATCGGCGACAAAGGTTCCCCTTCCTTTCTGACGGTATAAGTATCCGTCATTCACCAAATTATTAATGGCTTGGCGGACGGTCATCCGGCTAATTTCGAATTGCTCGGCATATTCACGTTCAGATGGAAGGGCATCGTGCGCTTGGAACTCACCGTTTTCTATTTTTCTTTTTATTTGTTCTTCGATTTGAAAATAAATCGGAAGAGGTGAGTTTTTATCAATCATCGACTTTCGCTCCTTTAGGGTATTATCACTCCGGATAACGCTTTTTGGTCTGCGATAATTGTAACACTATTATGTTTTTTTAGGATAGATGCAGGAAATTCCTCGGAAATGTCACCGTGAATCAATTTCTTCAGTGTTTCGGCTTTTTCTTCACCAGAAATCAGCAGCAGAATTTCTTTGCTTTTCATGATTGTTGAAATGCCCATCGTAACGGCATGTGTCGGTACTTCGTCTATGGAGTCGAAATAACGTGCATTCGCTTGGCGCGTTGAATCTTCAAGTGTCACGACATGTGTACCGGATGTGAAGGAAGTTCCAGGTTCATTAAAACCAATATGGCCATTTTGGCCAATGCCAAGTATCTGAAGATCGATCCCACCCACGGAATCAATCATTTCGTCATACCGTTGACATTCTCCGTTCGTGTCATCGGCTGTGCCATTAGGCAGGTGAGTACGCTCTTTATTTATATTGATGTGAGTGAATAAGGAGTCATCCATATAAAAATGGTAACTGTTTGGATCATTTGGTTTTAAGCCGATATACTCGTCAAGATTAAAAGACGTTACATGTTCATATGAAGTATGATTGCGCACGTGATCTTCAATCAAATTATCGTACATTCCTTTAGGGGTACCGCCTGTTGCAAGGCCCAATTTGATATTTGGATTTCCTTTGACTTTTCCGATCAATATTTCTGCGGCTGTCCGGCTCATTTCCGTGTAGTCCTGCACTTGTATGATATTCATTATACATTCTCCTTTTTAAAAGCTAAATTTCCTCTGCAGAACGTCATTTCGACGTCCAAGCGGTCATTCAATATTACAAGATCTGCGTCTTTGCCGACCTGGATGCTTCCTTTTCTGTCAAAAATCCGAAGTTGTTTGGCAGGGTTTTCCGCCGTCATTTTTATAATGTCAGTCATGGAACAATCGGTATATTTCATTGTGTTCTTGATGGCATCGTTCATTTTCAATATACTGCCGGCTAGTGTGCCGTCTGAAAGCGTTGCTTTAGTTTCGTCAACATTAACAGGCTGACCACCTAAATCATAGGTTCCCTTTTCAAGCCATTTGGCACGAAGCGAGTCCGTTATCAGTATCATTCGTTCGCTGGTAATTTGGTTATATGCCAGCTTGATCATTTCCGGCCTGCAGTGAATGCCGTCAGCAATAAGTTCAACATATAGCTCGTCTCGAAGATAAGCAGCTCCCAAAACACCTGGTTCGCGGTGATGGAGTCCACGCATCCCATTATAAAGATGTGTAACGTGGGTAGTCCCTGCCTGGATTGCTTCATCTATTTGGTCATATGTTGCATCTGAATGGCCGATGGAGGCGACGACGCCAGTCCCCCTTAAGTGGGCGGCAAGATCTAATCCGTTCGGTTGTTCAGGAGCAAGCGTTACAAGTTTGATTTGATTTTCGGCCATTTCCTGCCATTTTTTAAATAGAGTGACATCGGGATCAACGATATAATCCTCAGGCTGTGCTCCTTTACGGGCCGGTGAAATGAAAGGACCTTCTAAATGAATTCCAACTATTTCAGCGTGTTCTTGAGTTTGATTCTCGATATATTTACCAGCGTTAAGAAGTGCTGATTCAATGGCTTGGGTGGATTGGGTCATTGTAGTGGCCAGAAAGCTGGTGGTTCCTTCTTTAGGAAGGGTCTTTGCCATTGTGGATAATGCGTCATGTGTGGCATCCATTGCATCGGAATTGGATGCTCCGTGAATATGAATGTCGATGGCACCGGGAATTACCTGATAATCCGGTGAAAGAGTAATTACCTTGGCATCATCGTCCTGTTTGTATTGGCTGACTGGACCAACTTCGGCAATTTTTCCATCCACGACTTTAATGAATCCATTTTTGTATGTTTCCTTTTCGCTGTAAACCATTAGATTATTAATAATGAATGTTTTCATACATAATCTCCTTTATGAAAGTAAAACTTAATGAATGAGTCATGAAATGGTCTCATATATTTTGCCCTCATTTTATCGTTTTTATTAAAAGTTGTCTAGACCAGTTCAGGAGTATCAAGAACAAAAATGATATTTTTACTTTGTTTTCGAAGAATATAGTATATTTACAAGTAAATTGGTATAGACATCTATATATTTTCTGTGCTAGTATAATCCCAAAGAAAAGTTATTATATTGATAAAATGAAAACGCTTAATACATCTTGTTGTTGATCAAAGAAGTTAGGTACAAGGGAGATGAGTTCGATGTTAAATTTTTTACAAAAGATTGGGAAAGCTTTAATGTTACCGATTGCCGTTTTACCAGCAGCCGCGTTATTGCTTCGTTTAGGGCAACCGGATTTACTTGATATTGCCTTTATTGCCGCAGCTGGAAAGGCGATATTCGATAACCTTGCGATATTGTTCGCCTTGGGAATAGCGATAGGATTATCCAAAGATGGAAGTGGCGCTGCGGCATTATCAGGCCTTGTTGGATACTTTGTATTAACGAATGGTACACAAGCGATTGATAAAGAAATCAACATGGCTGTTTTAGGCGGTATTATATCGGGTATAGTTGCAGCTCTTCTATATAATAGATACTCCGACATAAGGCTCCCTGAATGGCTTGGATTCTTTTCAGGGAAACGATTCGTCCCGATCATCACTTCGCTTGCGATGATCATACTTGCGGGAATATTCGGTTTTGTGTGGCCTCCGATTCAAGATGTAATCAATAGTGTCGGTGACTGGATTACAGGTGCAGGGGCATTGGGTGCCGGCGTATTCGGCGTATTGAATCGCTTATTGCTTCCAGTAGGATTGCATCATGTCTTGAATAGTATGGTTTGGTTCGTCTTTGGTGAGTACAATGGAGCGACGGGTGATATAAATCGTTTCTTCGCAGGGGACCCGACTGCTGGGCCCTTCATGACCGGCTTTTTCCCGATCATGATGTTCGGTCTTCCAGCTGCAGCATTAGCGATGATTGCAGCTGCTAAGAAAGAGAAACGTAAATTGGTGACAGGGATGCTTATTGGGTTGGCTTTCACTTCTTTCCTTACAGGAATCACTGAACCGATTGAATTTCTGTTCATGTTCATCGCACCGGTGTTATATGTAATACATGCCCTTTTAACCGGGGTCTCTCTGGCACTTGCTGTTATATTGGATATCCATCATGGGTTTGGATTCTCCGCAGGAGCCATTGATTATTTCTTGAACTTTGGTATTGCGCAAAAACCGCTATGGTTAATCCCGATTGGATTGGTATACGCGGCAGTTTACTTCGTGATTTTCTATTTTGTCATCAAGATCATGGATTTAAAAACACCTGGCCGTGAAGACGATGAGGAAGAAGTGGAAGAAGAAACTATTGTGAAAACAGGGGATAAATATACCGATATGGGATCGCTTTTCATTCAAGATCTTGGCGGTAAAGAGAATATAAAGCTAATTGATAACTGTGCAACACGCTTGCGTTTACAAGTGGCCGATTCAGGAAATGTGAATGAAGCAGCCTTAAAACGGCATGGTGCGCGCGGTGTCATGAAGTTGAATAAATCGAGTGTGCAGGTCATTGTTGGAACGAATGTTGAATTCGTTGCAAATGCAATGAAACAGCTTGTCAAGGATGGAGTCGACCCAAGCCAAGTGAAAACAAGTCCATCTGCACAAGTGGCAGAGGATATAGTAGAGGAAAACCAAGCTTTGGGTGCAAATGACTTTGTCCTTCCAATTGAAGGAACCATTTTACCGATAGAACAAGTTCCCGATCAAGTGTTTGCCATGAAAATGATGGGGGATGGCTTTGCTATCGAGCCAGTCAACGGAAAACTAGTATCCCCAATCGATGGGGAAGTTCTAAGTATCTTCCCGACAAATCATGCACTGGGCTTGAAAATGGATAATGGTCTGGAAATTCTGATCCATGTTGGTTTGGATACAGTTAAATTAAATGGAGAAGGGTTCACAGCTCTTGTTCAAGAAGGCCAAAGAATAACAAAGGGAACACCTCTTTTGGAAATTGATTTAGATTTCATTAAACGGAATGCACCATCAACGGTCACTCCTATTATATTCACTAACTTACCTGAAGGAACGGCAGTGAAGTTGCAAAAGTCAGGGATCCAGAAACAAAATACACCAGATATCATCCAGTTGGAAAAACTATAAAACGGTTAAAAAAGGGGTGTCGACTTGTCGACATCCCTTTTGACTTTAGACTGTAGACAAACTAAAGTGAGTTTGCCTGCAGTTTTTTTATGGCTTGTACAGTTTGGATGTTGATTTCCAATCCAAGCACTCGCTTTCCGCGGGCGGTTGGGGAGCCTCCTCGGCTTGCGCCTGCGGGGTCTCCCTAGACGCGCTTTTCTAAGCAGGAGTCCCGTACCTTCCTCTCCAATCAACTATGTTATAAAATTCAGATGGAAACCATACCTGAGGAGTTGGAGGTGTTGGTATGGGTCAGTTGATTCGGGAATATCATTTGATGAATTATACGTTTTCCGAACCACATCTTTCAATTGGATAAAACGGCTTCTTTATATACTTCTTGCTGTGATAAATTGTCATAACCAAAACAAACGGGTGCTCCATTGGCCGGATCTATCATCACCCTTGCATGAATACGAAAGACTTCCTCTAAAACGGCAGGTGTGATGATTTCCCCCGGGGTACCGATTTTAACGATTTCCCCTTCCTTCATCGTTATGATTTCATGTGAGAACCGTGACGCATGGTTAATGTCATGCAATACCATGACAGTCGTTATTTTTTGTTCTTTATTAAGCTTTTCAACTATTTGCAAAACCTCTAGTTGATGTGCCATATCAAGGTAGGTGGTTGGCTCATCCAATAATAAAATCTCCGTTTTCTGTGCTAAAGCCATTGCCAGCCAAACCTTTTGTCTTTGACCACCGGATAGATTGGCGATCTGCCGGTTCCGAAATGAAAGGGTTTTTGTGATATCCATGGCCCATTCAATCGTTTCTTTATCTTCTTTCGTTAATTTATTTACATTATTGCGGTGCGGATACCTTCCATATGAAATGAGTTCCTCTACCTTCAATTGGGCTGGTGCAACCGGGTTTTGGGGGAGTAACGCCAGCTGCTTGGCAATCTGCTTCGTATGGATCTTATGTAAATCCTGTCCTTGTAAAAATACGCTTCCGCTCTTTTGTTTTAGAATACGGCCTATCGTCTTCAGTAAGGTGGATTTACCACAGCCATTAGGACCAATGATGGTAGTGACCAGGCCTTCTTTTATTTCCAAGTTCAAGTCCTTGAATACCGTGAATTTCTCGTAATTCGTTTCTAGATTTTCCGTACGGAGAATACTCACTGATCATCTCTCCTTCTACGCTTTAGCTTTAATTAGTAAATAAAGAAAATAAGGAACACCAATGATTGAGATGACGATCCCGACTGGCAATTCAGCCGGTGCAAAAACGGTTTTTGCGATAAAGTCGGATACGATCACCAGCAATGCGCCAATTGCTCCCGATACCGGGATGACCTGATTATGATGGATACCTACAAGGTGCTTCGCAATGTGGGGAGCCATTAAACCTACGAAACCGATATTTCCCGATACGGAAACGGAGGCGCCCACCAATCCGATGCTGCAAAGTAAAAGGATGATCGTTTCCTTTTCTACTGAAATCCCCAAACTTTTAACACTTGATTCTTCCAACTGATACAAATCAAGTAAATAAGCCTTTTTCTTAATAATAGGAATCAGGACTATCATCCAGGGTAACATGGATGCGATGTACTTCCAGTTGGCATCGTATATCGTTCCTGAGAGCCAAACCGTTGCCATTTCAAAATCGGTTGAGTTCATTTTTAATGATAAATATAAGGAAAGGGCACCAAACGCCGAGCCTATGGCGATTCCGGTCAGTAACAGGCGACTCATGTCCAGGGTGCCATTCTTCCAAGAGAAAAGGAAAATCAATAGGGCTGCCAAAAGCCCGCCCACCAAACCGAATAGCGGAAAACTCATAATGGAGATCCAGTCCGAGCCGCTGTTTTGACCTTGATAGAAAAACATGAAAATGACAATGGCTGTCCCAGCACCAGCATTAATACCGAGAATACCGGAATCGGCCAAGCCATTTTTCGTAACCCCTTGAATGACAGTTCCCGCAATTCCTAAGCTCACTCCCACCAAACCGGAAATCACAATGCGGGGGAGCCTGAATTCAAAGATGACCAAATCAAAATCGGACACTGGATTCACCCGGAATAAGGTTTGGAGGACAGCTTTGACGGTCATGTCGAATGTTCCGGATATCAAGCTAAAATAACTTGTAACGACGATTAAACATAAAATGATGGTCATCGTGATGGTGAAGCGCCACCGTGCATTCTTATCCATTCTTTTCTCCCCCTCTCGTTCTTATTAAGTACAGGAAGAAAGGAATGCCGATCAAGGAAGTGACGACCCCTATTGGGGTTTCGAATGGATAATTAACAAACCGGCTCAAGACATCGCACAAAGCTAGAAAAACTGCACCAATTACCCCTGCACATGGAACGATCCACTTATAATCAATCCCAATTAAAAACCGGGTGATGTGGGGGATGATAAGTCCAACAAAACCGATTTTCCCTACAAGCGCCACTGCGATTCCCGTTAAGAAGATGACGGAAAGGAGGGCCACAGCTTTTATTACTTTTGTGCGCTGACCTAAATTGATGGAAATTTCTTCGCCTAAAGATAATATCGTAATGGATTTTGAGATGAATAGGGCGAGGATGATTCCCACCATTCCACACGGTATCGCCAATTTCAGTACATTGGGATCGATCTGGTGCAACCTCGAGTTGTACCAAAAACTCACATTCTGGGAAATTTGGAAATAGGATGCTATGGCTGCAGAAATACTGCTTAAAAATGTCCCGATCACAGTTCCGATTATGGCTAATCGAACGGGTGATAACCCATTTGGAAGCAGCGACCCAAAACCAAAGACAATTCCGGCCCCCAATGCAGAACCTAGCATGGAAAAGAGGATCATTTGGAATGAAGACATACCTGGAGCAAATACCATACAAAGTGTAATCACGAACGCAGAGCCATCCGTCACTCCCATAATTGAAGGGGATGCAAGATAATTTCTTGTCATCCCCTGCATGAGTGCTCCTGATATGGCTAAAAATGCCCCGACGAGAAGGGCACCCAAAACTCTAGGCAAGCGAGAAGCCATAATGATCGTATGGTCAACATTACTAGAGTCATAGTGGAAAATGGCATTCCATACCGTTATGGAATCAATATTTTTGGCACCATATAAAATCGATAATACGATGGAGAAACAAATCAATAGAGGTGCCATACAAAGAATTATTATTGGTAACGAATTTGTTTTTGCCATATCAATCAACGCACCTTACTGTTTATTTAGCTAATTCTTCCGTTGCAGCCTTCAGGAAAGCTGTTTTACTCCAAGCCGTTCCACCTTGAGCAAGAGGATCAACCGAGTTTACAAACACTTTATTGTCTTTTACTGCCGTGATGCTCTTCCAAATCGAGTTGTTTTCCAAATCTTTTAATGCTTCCGGTTTTTGTGCATTTTCACTTTCCGAGAATTGCAAGAAAACATAATCTGGGTCAAGTTCTGCAAATTTTTCTAATGAAATCATTTCTTGTGCTTTAATTGGCTTGATTTCTTCAGGGACGGTCAAGCCAAGATCTTTATAGATTACTGGGTTGAAATACACATCCTCAGGATATAGGAATAGGCTGCCGTTCCGGATTCTCACGACTAATACCTTTTTATCCTTCAGCTTTTCACCGAGTTCCAGTTTTGCTTTTTCGGCGTCATCATTATAGGTTGTGATGATTTTTTCCGCTTCATCTTTTTTATCTGTAAGGCTGGCCATTAACCGCAGATTGTCTTCCCAATTGGTCGAAATATGTGAATAAGGGAATGTTGGCGCCACTTTTTCCAGCTTTTCCGTCACATTAGCTGGAGATTTAGAAGACCACATGATGACATCAGGTTTCATCCCAAGAAGAGTTTCATAGTTCGGCTGCATTTTTTCACCGATCGACTTAGCACCTTCGAGGTCTTTAGCTAAATATTCAGGTATTTCCCCACCTACAGTAACAACACCCGAAGGCTTAATCCCCAATATGGCTGCATCCTCCATTGATTCCAAACTAGCAGTGGCGATACTGGTAACTTTGGCTGGGATTGTATACTCCTTATCCAGATATGTGACGGTTTGGGTCTTTGTTTCTTTTTTAGACGAATCCGTCACTTTGCTTTTTTCTGAAGCATCGCTTGAAGTCTTTTCGGCATTGCCGCAAGCGCATAGTCCCAAACTGAATACTGTTGCCATTCCAAGTACGAATAATTGCTTTTTCATTAGCCGATTCCCCTTTTTGAATAGATTAAATGTCATTTATCCCTGCTTAATAGGATTTAAAAACAAATCCTTATTGGTTGACAATCTATTTTCACTTCCTTTGCCCGTTGAAATTAACAATAGCTTCACATAATGATGCATGATATTGATAACGATTATCATTATCACTTTCACATGTTATTTAATATAATATTAATTTTCTATTATTTCAAGAATAATTTTCCATAGTAATGTTTTGGGTATGTCCAAAAGGCTTTGAAAATCAGGGTTATAAAGGAATGGGAAAGCCCCTTTTTGTAAAATGATAGGAAAAAATTATCGGTGTATGGTTGATATATCCATTGAGAAAGATTATCATTATCGATGTTGTGGTAATCTTTCTCAATTATATTCTTTTAAAAATCACCTGAATAAAATTACTAGTATTAGAGGTTGGGGGAATTCATTTAGATGATGCATAAAAAAATGGACAAAAACGTAATGGACAAAACTGCTGCAAGCACAGAGGTTACGATCAAAGGAACTCAACAGATTCCCATGCAGTCGAGTGCCGGGAAACGTGAATACCAAATCTTTGTATCAAAACCATTGGAAGAGCCGCCATCCTGGGGATATCCAGTCATTTATTTGCTTGATGCCAATTCGGTATTTGGAACGATGGTCGAGGCGGTACGGTTGCAATCTCGCCGGCCGGAAAAGTCAGGAGTGGTTCCCGCCATCATTGTAGGCATTGGTTATGCCACCAATGGACCATTTTCTTCTGAACGTTATTATGATTACACTCTGCCTGTTGCAGTTAGCGAGTTACCTGTAAGACCGGATGGAAGTCCATGGCCTTCGCATGGAGGAGCGGAAGACTTTCTGAAATTCATAGAAGAAGATTTAAAACCGGAAATCGATAAAAGGTATAAAGTGGATCACGATAGCCAAACGCTTTTCGGGCATTCCCTTGGCGGCCTTTTCGCTTTATATGTTCTTTTTGAAAAACCGTATGCCTTCCAAACATATATAGCTGGAAGCCCATCTCTCCATTGGAACAAAAAGTGGTTCCGTGAGGAGGAGGAGAAGTTTCTTTCCCGATTGAATCAAGGAAATGGTGATATTTCCTTATTGCTTGGCGTGGGGGAGCTGGAAGGCACCCATAAAAGCGGCATGAATGGAAATGCCTTGGAATTATCAAAACGATTATCCTTGAAGGATAGCAGAGTGAATGTTCAATTCAACGAGTTTGAAGGGGAAGGGCATCTTTCAGTTTTGCCGCCTTTGATTAACAGGGCGTTGCGTTTTGCTTTAAAGAGAAATGTGACTGGTAAGAAATAGGACTTTCTCAGTAAATCCACGGAAGGCACTTGACCAGTAAGTTATAAATATATATCATTACCTGTAGATTCCAATTGATAATGATTATCGTTATCAATTGGTATTTTGCTTTTTTCAGCAATTGCTAAAGCCATGTATCGCCCCGGGTTGCCAAGGGGATTGTATTTGAGCTGCTATACATCGAATTATTTGATTAGGAAAGGGAGTGTCAAAGTGGACTTTTTGGAATGTAAAGGGAAAGTTGCGCTTGTAACGGGAGGTGCTCAAGGTATTGGAGGTGCCGTGGTTCAGGCATTAGCCAAGCTTGGCCTGATTGTCGCGGCCATTGATTATAATGCTGAAAAGCTTAATAAATACGTGAGTGAATTGAAGTCTCAAGGTTTGGAGGTATATGCCTTTCCAGCAGATGTGAGCGACAGTCATGCAATCGATCGCATTGTTGATCAAATTGAGAATGATATTGGTCCCATAGAGACACTGGTCAATGTTGCCGGAGTGTTACGTACAGGGATGATCGAGTCATTCAGTGACAAAGACTGGGCTAAAATATTTTCCGTCAATTCCACTGGTGTTTTTAATTTGTCTCGTTCAGTGAGCAAATACATGATGACCAGAAAAAGAGGGTCGATTGTCACGGTCGGATCCAATGCCGCAAGTGTACCGAGAATTTCCTTGGCTGCCTATGCGGCATCGAAGGCAGCTGCCGTCATGTTTACGAAGTGTTTAGGGTTGGAATTGGCCCAATATAATATCCGCTGCAATATCGTTTCCCCCGGATCTACGGACACGGAGATGCAATGGTCCCTGTGGAATGAAGAGAATGGTGCCGAGGCTGTCATAAATGGTATGCCTGATGCATTCAAGGTAGGAATCCCACTGAAAAAAATAGCCATGCCTACTGATATAGTGGACGCAATCCTATTTTTCATATCGAATAAATCAAATCACATTACAATGAGTAATTTATGTGTGGATGGTGGGGCCACTTTAGGTGCTTAAGACGACCATTCATGCATGAGTCTGAATATTAAGTGAAATCGGAGGGGTTTTAATATGTCGAAGTTTAAAGGCGATTCTGCCATCTTGGAAAAACAGCTGTTGGACGAGTATGAGGTTGGTGACTTTTTCCTTGCATCGCCAAACCGAACACTATTGGGAAAAGGTTCCTTCATTACGGTTCCAAGAGATGAAGAAAATGCGAATCAAATGGAAAGTCTCGCCGCAAGAGTGGCTGCTGCTTTAAAACAGGCGAACGTGGAAGGACATGCCAATCCAGTGGTAACGGGTGCTGTACCATTCGATCATCAAAAGGACGCCCAACTTATTGTACCTGAAAACATACGTTCATCAGTCCCTTTGCAAGATAATGACGCCAGCTTTTCAATGGAAACCCAAAAGCCGACTTATGAAATGAAGTCGGTACCCGAACCTTCCCTTTATAAGGAGGGGGTGGAACGCGGCCTTACGTATATAAAAAGCGGGCATCTTGACAAAATTGTCCTATCAAGAACGTTGCATCTTACTTCATCAGAAACAGTGAATATCAATCCGTTACTTCATAATCTAGCTCAACATAACAAGAACGGTTATACCTTTGCCGTGGATTTACCTCAAAGTATCGAGGGAGAAGGTGATACCCCATTCTCGAAAACGCTGATTGGGGCTAGCCCAGAATTGCTTGTTTCAAGGTCGGGGTTACAGGTTCTGGCAAATCCATTGGCAGGGTCCAGACCAAGGAGTGATGACCCTATCGAGGATAAGCGGAGAGCGGACGAGTTACTTTCTTCCTCCAAGGATTTACATGAACATGCTGTTGTTGTCCATGCCGTAGCTGAGGCGCTGAGAAAATTTTTCAAAACGATGGATGTGCCGGAAAAACCAACAGTGATACATACCGAAACCATGTGGCATCTATCGACGGAAGTAAAAGGTGAGCTTAATGATCCCGCAACTTCATCATTGGAGCTAGCGATTGCACTTCATCCGACTCCTGCTGTATGTGGATCACCGACGGACCTGGCACGAGGAGCCATCCAGGAAATCGAACGATTTGATCGTGGATTCTTTACAGGAATGGTTGGTTGGTGCGATGCAGAAGGAGATGGGGAATGGGTCGTTACCATCCGTTGCGCGGAAGTAGAGCGACAAGTTCTTCGCTTATTCGCTGGTGCTGGAGTAGTTGCAGAATCCAAACCGGAAGAAGAGCTTGCGGAAACATCAGCTGAATTTCAGACTATGCTGCGTGCAATGGGAATAGATGCAAAATCACTAAATTAAAGTGTGTGTGGAGGGATAAAGGATGTTAACAGGGTGTACTTCGTGGCCTAAGGAATTTGCGGATTTATATCGAAAGGAAGGGTGCTGGAAAGGGGAAACCTTCGGGGAAATGTTGCGTGAGCGTGCCAAGGTACATGGGGAGCGCATCGCCATCACAAGCGGAGAAAGAAACATGAGCTATGCGGAATTGGATAATGGGGCCGATCGGTTAGCGGCTGGATTTCAGGAACTGGGAATAAAGAAAAGTGATCGAGTGGTGGTCCAGTTGCCCAATGTAATCGAATTCTTTGAGGTTTGTTTTGCACTATTTAGATTAGGGGCATTGCCTGTATTTGCTCTGCCGTCGCACCGAAGCAGTGAAATTAACTATTTTTGCGAGTTTGCTGAGGCAGTTGCCTACATCATCCCGGACAAGCATGCCGGATTTGACTATCGCGATCTTGCAAGAGGTGCAAAAAGCAAGAACGATACGTTGTTAAACGTGATTGTCCTGGGGGAAGAAGAAGAATTCGTGAATTTGGCGGATTTATATATCGACCCAACTAAGAATGAAACAAAAGTGGATTCATGTGACATTGCCTTTCTTCAATTATCAGGGGGAAGTACTGGATTATCAAAATTGATCCCAAGAACACATGATGATTATATATACAGTTTGAGGCTTAGCGCGGAAATTTGCCAGGTGAATATGAATAGTGTTTATCTCGCAGTTCTTCCTATTGCCCATAACTATCCACTTAGCTCGCCAGGTATTCTTGGTACCCTTTATGCAGGCGGCAGGGTAGTCCTTTCACCAGGTCCAAGTCCTGATGAGGCATTTCCGCTTATTGAAAAAGAAGGTGTGACGATCACAGCTCTTGTACCGCCTCTTGCTTTAAGATGGCTTGATGCAGTATCTACCCGTGACCATGATTTATCCAGCCTTCAAGTGATTCAGGTTGGGGGAGCTAAGTTCAGTGCAGAAGCTGCCCGTAGGGTAACTCCCGCCTTCGGCTGCAAGTTACAGCAAGTTTTTGGCATGGCAGAAGGTCTAGTTAACTATACAAGACTAAACGATCCTGACGAAATCATCATCAACACACAAGGCAGGCCGATGTCGGAATATGATGAAATCCGAATTGTCGATGAGGAAGACCGGGATGTCCAACAGGGGCAAGTGGGACATTTGTTAACGCGAGGACCCTATACCATTTGCGGTTATTATAAAGCCGAAGAGCATAATGCGAAGGCATTCACCATGGATGGATTCTATCGAACTGGTGATTTGGTAAGCATGACCGATTCGGGCTATATAGTCGTGGAAGGCCGCGATAAGGACCAAATCAATCGTGGCGGTGAAAAAATTGCCGCTGAGGAAGTTGAAAATCATCTCCTGGCCCATGATGCAGTACATGATGCAGCCATCGTTTCCATGACGGACGATTATCTAGGGGAGAGATCATGTGCATTTGTGATACCCCGCGATCATGCGCCGACGGCAAAGGAACTTAAACAATTCTTGAAGGAGCGGGGGCTTGCCGTCTTTAAAATTCCTGACCGGGTTGAGTTCATTGATTCCTTCCCAAAAACGCCGCTAGGTAAAGTGAGTAAGAAAGCATTGCGACAAACTATATCAGATAAACTTAACAGTCGAATTACGATGAAATAAATAAAAAACCATAGAAGGAGTGATTTGATGGCTATTCCTGCTATCACCCCATATGCAATGCCTGTTGAATCGGAATTACCAAAAAATAAGGTTGCCTGGAAAGCGGATCCAAAGCGTTCAGTGCTTCTCATTCATGATATGCAGCAATATTTCCTTAATTACTATACAGCAAGCGAGTCACCGATAACTGAACTGATAGCACATATTCAGAGCATCAAAAGTCGCTGTGTGGAACTGGGGATCCCTGTTGTTTATACAGCACAACCAGGTAATCAAAACCCGGAAGATCGGGCACTGCTTACAGATTTTTGGGGCCCGGGACTTGATGATGATATCAATCAAACGAAAGTGGTGGATGAGGTCGCTCCAAGTGAGGATGACATCGTCCTGACTAAATGGCGTTATAGCGCATTTAAAAGGACGAACCTTTTAGAGATGATGGAAGAACAAGGGCGTGATCAACTGATCATTTGCGGGGTATATGCCCATATTGGATGTTTGTTGACAGCAAGTGAAGCCTTTATGCAGGATATAGAACCATTTTTGGTATCTGATGCAGTAGCGGACTTTTCATTGGAAGAACATAAAATGGCGATTAAATATGCAGCTGAACGGTGTGCTGTAACAACCTCAACATCTCTATTGCTTGAACAATTGAAAAGCGAAGAGCAATCATTCGCTGAACCCATTGAAGAAAATGATGAACACGGTTTGACATTGCAGGGCCTAAGGCATCAAATCGCAGATCTTCTGGGTGAATCCCCATCAGATATTGATGATGACGAGGATCTAGTGGATCTTGGAATGGATTCGATCAGAATGATGACCCTTGTTGAGATCCTAAGGGGAAAAGGGGCTGAAATTAATTTCATGCAGATGGCTGAAAAACCGACAATCGCAGCTTGGTGGGAACTAATGTCTTCCCAAAAGGCGTTAGCATGACTGAATCCAAAGAGAAGGAGGTAAAACGGAGTGATTAATATTCAGGACCAAGATGTGCGCTGGCAATTGTCCGGCGCACAATCCGGTATCTGGTTTGCTCAGCAACTGGAGCCGGATAATCCAATTTATAACACAGGGGAATACATAGAAATAGATAGCCGGATTGATATAGAACAATTTGAACAGGCGCTGAAACAGGCAGTCATGGAGGCGGAGTTTTTACACGTCCGCTTTGGTGAGGATCATAATGGACCGTTTCAGGTCAGCGGGGAATCGAGTGAATTTCCTTTTGAATTCATTGATATCAGTGGAGAGGAAAACCCACGGGATAAAGCTATGCAATGGATGAAAAAAGACCTGGCTCAACCTATTGACTTGAAAAATGATCCACTTTTCAATCAAGCCTTGATCAAAGTGGATTCAGATCGCTTTTTCTGGTATCAGCGGATTCACCATATTGTAATGGATGCTTTTGGATTTTCACTTATCTCGCAACGGGTAGCTAAACTATATACAGCTCTTCAAAAGGGACAAAATCTGGAGGAAGGTGCCTTCGCTCCTTTACACTTACTTCTAGAGGAAGATGAGGCGTACAGGAAATCCGAGAAGTTCGAACTGGATCGCCAGTATTGGCAAGACCGTTTTGCTGATCAGCCAGAGGTTATGAGCCTAGCTGATCGAGCCCCCCGGACTTCTAAAGGATTCATTAGTCAAACGGGTTATCTATCATCTGCCGCTACACAATCCTTAAAAGCGAATGCACATACATATTCAGGAAGCTGGCATGAAGTCGTGATTGCAGTAACGGCCGTTTACGTAAATCGATTGACAGGCTCGGAAGATGTCATCCTGAGTTTACCGATGATGGGCCGGTTGGGATCTTCCTCATTGAATATCCCCAGTATGGTCATGAATCTGTTGCCGCTCCGGTTGTCTGTAAAACCTGAGATGAGTTTTAAAGAGTTAGTGAAGCAAGTGTCGAAGGAAGTCCGTACCATCCGCCGACATCAAAATTACCGACATGAAGAATTGCGTCGGGACCTTAAACTGCTGGGTGACAACCAGCGATTATTCGGACCTCAAATTAATATTATGCCGTTTGATTATGGACTGGATTTTTCGGGAAGTAAAGCGATCACACATAAGCTGGCAACAGGACCTGTCGATGACTTGTCGATTAACATTTATGACAAGTCCGATGGTAACGGGCTAAGGGTTGATTTGGATGCAAACCCAGAGGTATATGCTATTGAAGATTTGAGTGCTCACCATAAGCGATTCCTGAATTTCCTTGAAAAGGTTGCGGCAGCAGAGACTCAATCAATCGGGGAAATTGAACTGCTTCTACCTGAGGAACGGGAGCAAGTCCTGCAACGATGGAATAGAACGGAAGAGGAACTCCCTTCTTTGCTTTTACCAAAATTATTTGAAAATCAAGTTTCCAAAACCCCTGATTTGACAGCGGTGATGGATGAGCATACTGTCCTTAGTTATATGGATTTAAACAAGCGGGCCAATCGCCTTTCCCACCTTCTGTTGGAGAAGGGTATAGGACCTGAGAAATTCGTGGCTATAGCACTGAACCGTTCGGTGGATATGGTCATTTCCATGTTGGCCGTGTTAAAGACGGGAGCGGCCTATCTACCTGTAGACCCGGATTATCCAACGGATCGAATCGATTTCATGCTTAATGATGCACGGCCCTCTTCCATCATAACAAGTAAAGAATTATCTTCAAAATTATCGGGTGTCCATGTAGCGGAGCGCATCGTTTTGGATGAGGAAGAAACCATACTTGGAATTGGGAGTTATCCGGATATAAATGTGGATGATGAAAAACGTATGGGGTCAGTCTCGCCACTTAATCCTGCTTATATGATTTACACTTCAGGTTCTACCGGAAAACCGAAAGGTGTTTTGATTCAATCGGCTAGCCTTATTAACTTCCTTTCTTCCATGCAAAGCCAATTTTCTTTGAAACATCAGGATCGGCTCTTGGCGGTAACGACAATAGCTTTTGATATATCCGGATTAGAAATCTTCCTGCCGTTATTGAATGGGGCAAGTTGTGTCATAGCTGCCAAGGAAACGGTTCAAGACCCTAAGACTCTGTCTGATATGATCGTTCACCATGATATAAGCATCATGCAGGCAACACCGACGCTTTGGCATTCGCTGGTAACGAACTATCCGGATGTGATAAAGAATCTTAGAGTGCTTGTAGGAGGGGAAGCCCTTCCGATTAGTCTGATCAATGCCTTACATGAACTAGGGTGTGAAGTGACTAATCTATACGGACCTACGGAAACGACAATATGGTCATCATCCATTACGCTAGATCCGCATCAAAGTGGTATGCCCTCCATAGGAAAACCCATATGGAATACACAGCTATATGTGCTTGATGCAGCTTTAAAGCCCGTTCCCAAAGGAACAGTAGGGGAATTATATATTGCCGGTACAGGGTTGGCCCGTGGTTATTTAGGGCGGCCGGATTTAACCGCTGAGCGGTTTGTCGCCAATCCTTATGGATTAAAAGGTAGCCGTATGTATCGAACGGGCGATCTAGTTCGTTGGAGAGAGGATGGCTCATTGGATTATATCAGCCGGGCCGATCATCAAATCAAAATTCGGGGTTATCGTATCGAATTGGGGGAAATTGAAGCGAAACTTACCCAGCATCCTGGCGTTAACCAGGCTGCAGTCATTGTTCGTGAAGATCAGCCTGGAGATAAACGTATCGTTTCCTATATCGTCCCTTCTTTGGAAGCGACACCGGAATCGGTTGAACTTCGGGAATTTGTAGGCAGCGGTCTACCGGAATACATGGTGCCGTCCGCAATCATAACCATGGACGAGTTGCCATTGACCCCGAATGGAAAGCTTAACCGGAAAGAATTGCCTGTGCCTGACCTCACTGCACTTGTATCAGATCGGGCTCCTGGAACACCGCAGGAGGAAATATTGTGCGATCTTTTTGCCGAGGTTCTTGGTCTTTCCCGGGTCGGTATCGATGATAGCTTCTTTAATTTAGGCGGTCACTCCCTTCTTGCTTCAACACTGATGGCTCGAATCAGAGATACATTCGGAGTCGAAATAGGCATTGGTAAACTCTTTGAGACACCAACAGTTTCGGGACTTGTAAAACAGCTTTCCAATGGAAAGAGTGCAAGGTTGCCTGTAAAGAAAGCCGATAGGCCGGAAACAGTGCCCCTTTCCTTTGCACAGAGGCGATTATGGTTCCTTCACCGTCTTGAAGGACCAAGTCCAACGTACAATATTCCACTGGTTGTTGAATTGTCCGGTGAAGTAGATACTAGGTCACTAGAGGCTGCGATCAATGATGTAGTCGAGCGTCATGAAACCTTGCGTACGCTTTTCCCTGTTACCTCGGGTACAGCTCATCAATATGTTCTGGATTCATCAGAAGCACAAGTGGAATTGTTGGTATCGTACATCAAAGAGTCCGAACTTGAAGCTGAAATTGCTACAGCTGCGCGATATAGTTTCAATCTTGCAAAAGAACCGGCCATATGTGCCCAGCTTTTCACAATGGCCTCGGACAAGCATGTATTGGTTTTATTATTACATCATATTGCAGGAGATGGATGGTCCCTGACACCGCTTACCCGCGATTTAACGGCAGCTTATGTGGCGCGAAGTAAAGGCGAAGAACCTAACCTGCCCCCTTTACCAGTACAGTATGCCGATTATGCGCTTTGGCAGGAAAGCCTTTTAGGGAGTGAGGGTGATGAATCCAGTTTAGCCATTGAACAAATGGAATACTGGAAAGAAACATTGGCCAATCTGCCAGATCAATTGGAATTGCCCACTGATTATCCGCGTCCCCTTGAGGCTAGTTATAGAGGTGAAACCGTAGACTTTTCTATCAATCCTGAAATGCATCGTCGTTTACTGAATTTGGCCCGTGATAATGGCGTCAGCTTATTCATGGTCTTGCAATCTGGACTGTCGGCGCTCCTCACTCGCCTTGGGGCAGGTAACGATATCCCTATCGGAAGTCCGATAGCAGGTCGAAGCGACGATGCCTTAAGCGATCTTGTAGGGATGTTCATCAACACATTGGTGTTGCGGACGGATACTTCCGGCGACCCCACTTTCCGTGAACTCCTTGACAGGGTGCGAAGGGTTAATTTAAATGCCTATGAGCATCAAGATTTGCCTTTTGAGCGTTTAGTGGAAGTGATGAACCCAGTCCGCTCTCGATCTAGGCATCCATTATTCCAGATCATGCTGGCGCTGCAGAATACGCCTGATCCGAAATTGGAGCTTCCGGGGATTCAATCCAACCTGAAGTTATATGGCGTAGGCGCTTCAAAGTTCGATATGACGATCGAATTACGTGAAGAGCATGCTGAAAATGGGAGTCCGGATGGGATAAATGGCTTCCTTGAATATAGTACAGATCTATTTAAGCGTGAGACCGCCGAGATGTTAATAAATCGATTAATAAGATTGTTGAACGGCGCCATATCGCAACCGGACCGGCCAATTGGACTATTGGAAATAATGTCAACTGAAGAGCGCAAGGAAATCCTTGTGGATTGGAATGGAAGTTCCGAAGAAATACCGCATAAGTGCTTACCGGCATTACTGGAAGAACGGGTAAGCCAGTGTTCTCACAATATTGCATTGGTATATGAGGACACTTCCTTGACTTATGAGGAGTTAAACAAAAAAGCGAATCAGCTAGCCCATCTCTTGATTGCTAAAGGTGTAGGACCAGAGCAATTCGTTGCATTGGCCATGCCTAGATCATTGGAAATGGTTGTAGGATTGCTGGCTGTACTCAAGGCAGGGGCGGCATATTTGCCTTTAGATCCTGAATATCCAAATGATCGGTTAACGTTCATGCTGTCTGATGCTCAGCCTGCTTGTGTTCTAACGAGTTCGGGTGTAGCTTCCAAGCTTCCTGAGATGCATGATATCAGGCAAATCATATTGGATGAAGCCAGTACCATAAAAGAATTGGGTCATCATTCAATTCTCAATCCAACCGATCGTGATCGAATTCACCCGTTATCACCTTTAAATTCGGCATATATCATATATACTTCAGGATCCACCGGTTTACCAAAAGGAGTCGTGGTCCCGCACCAAAATGTAATCAGACTTTTTGGATCGACGGAACATTGGTACCATTTCAATTCCGAAGATGTGTGGACGATGTTCCACTCTTATGCCTTTGACTTTTCGGTTTGGGAGATTTGGGGAGCTTTACTTCACGGAGGCAAGCTTGTGGTCGTCCCTCATTCCATCAGCCGGTCACCGGAAGAATTTTTACAACTGCTTGTTAAAGAAGGAGTAACGGTACTGAACCAGACCCCATCAGCATTTTATCAATTGATGCAGGCTGATCGGAAAATGCCGGAACTAGGGCAGGACATTAAATTACGTTTCGTGATTTATGGCGGGGAGGCACTTGAACTGAGCCGTTTGGAGAACTGGTACAGCCGCCATCCGGAAAATGCGCCATATCTCATCAACATGTATGGAATAACGGAAACTACCGTACATGTCAGCTATCTTGAGCTTAATCGGGATATAACATCCATAAAAGCAAATAGCCTGATTGGCTGTGCCATACCCGATCTGGGCGTGTATGTGCTAGATGCAAGCTTACAGCCAGTTCCGCCAGGGGTAGTTGGGGAACTTTATGTTTCCGGACCTGGTCTCGCCCGTGGTTATTTAGGCCGGCCAGGTTTGACGGCTGACCGTTTTGTCGCCAACCCATTCAGTTCAACAGGCAGCAGGATGTACCGCACAGGCGACTTGGCCCGCTGGCTTGTAGATGGATCTTTGGATTATATAGGTCGGGCCGATCATCAGATTAAAATCCGTGGATTCCGTATTGAATTGGGGGAAATCGAGGCATTGGTTGCTCAGCATTCCCATGTTGAACAAGTTGCGGTAGTGGTTCGTGAAGACAATCCGGGTGATAAGCGTATGGTCGCATATGTCGTATCTGCGTCAAACGTCACCTTCGATCCGGCGAATGTACGTCAATTTGTTGCAAACAGCCTTCCGGATTACATGGTGCCATCAGCTTTCGTTGAAATGGGCGAATTGCCTTTGACACCGAATGGTAAGCTGGATCGCAAGGCATTGCCGGCGCCGGAATTCGGTACTGATCAATCAGGGCGCGGACCGAGGACTCCGCAGGAAGAGATTCTGTGCGACCTTTTTATGGAGGTTCTCGATTTGCCCCATGTCGGAATAGATGACGGTTTCTTTGATCTAGGTGGCCACTCGCTGCTTGCCGTCCATTTGATGAGCAAAATACGTGAAGCACTTGGCGTTGAGTTGAGTATTGGTAACCTATTCGAGGCTCCGACTGTTGCGGGGCTCGCTGAACGACTTGAAATGGGCACGAGCAAAAGTGCTTTGGACGTCCTGCTGCCGCTTAGGAAAAATGGGTCGGAACTTCCGCTGTTTTGTGTACATCCGGCGGGAGGGCTTAGCTGGTGCTACGCTGGATTGATGACTGCACTGGGCCCTGACTATCCAATCTATGGGTTACAGGCACGAGGAATATCAGAGCGGGAGCAACTTCCGAAAACACTGACTGAAATGGCGGCAGACTATATCGATCAGTTACGGACAATCCAGCCAGAAGGACCTTATCATCTATTGGGATGGTCTCTCGGAGGCAATGTCGTCCATGCAATGGCCACTCAATTGCAAAATGAGGGAGAGGCCGTCCGTTTGGTTGCAATCCTTGATGCTTATCCAAGTCATTTCTTGCCAATAAAAGAGGCTCCGGATGATGAGGAGGCTTTAATCGCATTGCTGGCATTGGGAGGTTATGATCCTGATAGTTTAGGAGACCAGCCATTGGATAATGCCAGTGCCATAGAAATTCTTCGCCGAGATGGCAGTGCATTGGCTAGTTTAGAAGAAGAAACGATCCTGAACCTTAAAGAGACATATGTAAATTCTGTTCGGATCATGGGTGAGTATAAACCTAAAACCTTTAAGGGGAATGTGCTGTTCTTCAGGTCGACGATCATTCCGGACTGGTTTGATCCCATTTATCCTGATACATGGAACCCATATATCCATGGAATGATTGAACAGCATAATATTGAATGCCGCCATAAGGATATGTGCCAGCCGGAACCGCTTGCTGAAATTGGCCAGGTTATCGCTAACAAACTATCCACCATGAAGAAGTTGGCAAAAAATAATGAAGGAGGACATATCTGATGACCAACCCTTTCGAAAATGAAAATGGCATCTACCATGTATTGATAAATGAAGAAGGTCAACATTCCCTTTGGCCCGCCTTTTTGGTTATTCCGGAAGGCTGGTCCGTCATATATCGGGAAGAAAGCCGGCAGGATTGCCTGGAATACATCAACAAAAACTGGCCGGATTTGCTGCCCAATAGTTTAAAACTAGTTGCCAGCAGTGATGGAACAAAGTGAAATCCCGGATACAGCTAGACCCTAAAATAGTAGTGTGCATCGTTTATGTCATAGCGATGTTCATGGTTTCGATGGACGGGACGATTGTCAATGTGATCCTCCCGACAATCAGTAATGAATTTAACCTAGATCCTTCTTCAACCAGCGGCATTAATATTGGATATTTAGTTAGCCTGGCTGTCTTCCTTCCAGTAGCGGGTTGGCTAGGGGATCGATTTGGGACCAAGAAGATCTTCTTGATTGCATTGGGTGTCTTTACGGCTGCTTCCTTTTTATGCGGCTTTGCCAATAATCTGCAAACCTTGAACTTGTTCAGGGTTTTGCAGGGGGCTGGAGGCGGGATCCTGACACCGGTGGGAATGGCGATTTTATTCAGAACGTTCTCTCCGGAGGAAAGGCCAAAGGTTTCCCGTTCCCTTGTGCTGCCCATTGCATTCGCACCAGCCATTGGTCCGATCGTTGGCGGGTTCTTCACGGAGCAGATGTCTTGGCGTTGGGCATTTTATATTAATGTTCCTTTCGGGATTATGGTCCTGTTAATCGGTGTACTGTTTTTAAAAGAACATAAAGAGCCTACGGCTGGCAGGTTGGACCTTCCAGGATTCCTGCTGTCAGCTTCAGGCTTTTCCATGATGATGTATGCAATGAACATAGGACCATCCAAAGGATGGGACTCCCCCGTTATCATGTATACAGGAATTATCGGTGCAGTTCTTATTCTCTCATTTATTCTATTGGAACTGCGTGTGGACCAACCAATGCTTGATTTGCGTTTATTATCCGATCGTTTGTTTCGGACATTGGGCATCATCTCATTATTTTCAATGGCCGGCTTATTGGGGATGCTCTTTGTGTTTCCGTTAATGTATCAAAGTGCGCTTCATGCTTCAGCTTTGGAAAGCGGGCTGACGACATTCCCGGAAGCCATAGGTTTGATGGTAGCATCCCGGATGATGCCTTTGACTACAAAGAAACTGGGCATACATCAGGTGATCCAGATGGGGCTGCTTAGCACAATCATCATTTATACCTTGATTAGCCTCGTGGGACCGACCGCCAACCCGTGGTTCCTTCGGGCCCTGTTATTTAGCGTCGGCGTATGTTTGGGACATACAGTTGTGGCCATACAGTACTCCACTTTCACTAATATCAACTCGGCTTCGATGGGGATGGCCGCCACATTGTTCAATGTTCAAAACCGGATTGGCTCTGCGATGGGTGTCGCCATCCTAGCCAGCATCCTGGGGGCAGTGGGCGCTGACACGATGGGAACGAATGGGCATGTTAACTTATCATCCTATCAATTCGCTCTCTTCGGTTCTGCCATTTTGCTCGTCATAGCCCTAATATTTGCGATGCGTTTAAAGAAGGATGATTTTAAGGCCACCATACCGAAACAGGACAGGGCTAATTCCCTTGATGTAAAACCGGTCAAAAGCGGGTAAGTTACTCATTCGGTTAATTTTTGAGGGAGGTCACTGGATTTTTACCAGTGACCTCCCCTTCATTTTGCTGGCAGTAGGGGAAGGGGCAGGAGAATTGGTTGAACTATATATATGTAAATTGCCCATAAAGAAAGAGGAGTCCGACTTAAATAAACTGCTTGTCCATGTTTCAATCGAAAGGCAACGGCGGGTGAAAAGGTTCGTCAAGTTGGATGATGCCTACCGCTCCCTTATAGGGGATTTGATGGTGCGGTTTGTTCTTAAAGAACGATACGGTTCGGTTAAGGAAGAACTGCGATGGAGGACAAATTCATTTGGGAAGCCCTTTCTGCCCGATTATCCATCGTTCCATTATAATATTTCCCATTCTGGCGAGTATGTGGTTTGTGCCGTGCATGATGCAGAGGTGGGAGTGGATATAGAGAAAATAGGGCCGTTTGAGTTACAGCTGGCCAAGGTTTTTTTTACCGAAGAAGAGTATAAGCAAGTATTGGAAGCAGAAGACGGACTTTCTTCCTTTTATGATATATGGACTTTGAAGGAAAGCTATATCAAAGCAATAGGTAAGGGCTTATCCATACCTTTGCACAGCTTTAATGTAAGAAGGCATGGCATGGAAGACATTCAGTTAACTGATGTACATAGCAATCTATCAATAACGGACTTCACCTGTAGGCAGTATAAGGTAGACAGTGAGTATCGGCTTGCCGTTTGTGCATATCAGGTAAGTGCCGAAAGTTTTAAGGATCACCACAGATCAGTCACTTTTCAACAAATATGTGAGAATCTGAATATCACTCGGCTGGAAGTGCAAAACTGATGAAATTCATATAAATGGGCAACTTTAACTCTATTGGGGAGTTCCAGCAACGGTACGAAAAGATAGATTGATAGAAGGCTAATGTCAGTTAGCATGATTTGGAGGATTTATAATGGCCAATTTCGTTTGCCAGATATGTGGTCGTGGATTTAAAAGTTATAACGAAAATGCTAAATACTGTTCCCAGAGCTGTAAAGGGACAGCCTATATAAAATATGAATTAAAGAAATGTGAACAATGCGGGAAGAAGTACAAACCAAGAAAAGCAGATAGTAAATATTGTTCTTTGGATTGCAGCAACAAGGGCAGGAAAAACCGTAAAGGAACATGTCGTGTTGATTTGGATGAGGAAATTCCATCTGGTTAATTTCCCTTCATCATTTCTGCTTCCATATATGGTCAAAAAAAAAGAGCCTGTTTTATTGCAAACAGGCTCTGGAAATCAGTTCTTAAGACTTAGTGGGAAGAGTATTATGCATTCGAGCATATGCCGGTTATTTCCGAAGCGTCAACGATACGCTGAACTTCAGTTCCCTCAAGTGTCTCTTTTTTCAATAACTCTTCAACGAGCTCTTCATACTGTAGGCGATTCGAGTCAATCAACATTTCCGTTTCCTGAATCGCTTTCGTGAATAATTCCTGCATCTTTTGCTCCTTCTCACCTTTATTGAAGGTGAGGGTGAATCCATCTTGAAGCATTCCGGTATCGACCATTTGTTCCAGCAGATGTTTTGCCTGCTGTACATCTCCGCCTACACCGATGCTATGTTCCCCTAAATACATTCTTTCCGCCACGCCGCCTGCCAAGATCATTTTGACTTGATCAAGCAATTCACTGGCTGTTGCCAGATGAAGTTCTTTTGGTATTGGCGCTACATATCCAAGGGCTTCCCCACGCGGAATGATGGTCGCCTTTCTAACGGAACCAGGCTTTGTCAAAGCAGCAATAAGGGCATGTCCACTTTCATGGATGGCCACACGCCGCTTCGTATCCGCGTCATTCAAGGTACGTGATGTCGCTCCAAGAATCGTACGGTCAATGGCGTAATCAAGATCCTGTTTACGAATCATATCCTGTTCATTCCTCAGGGCATGACGTGAGGCAGTATCGAAAAGGGAGCTTAAGTCAGCGCCGGAGAAACCGGATGTACTTTCAGCCAACTCATCCAGGGAAGCCAGGACATCTGTCGCTAGACGCTTTCCCTTCGTATGGATATCGATGATTTCCTTTCTTCCTTGTGTATCCGGAAGTGGGACTTGGAAAGAGAAATCAATCCTGCCAGGACGTAGAAATGCCTCATCGAGCATATCTTTCCGGTTGGTCGCTGCAATGAATAAAATGCCTTCATTTGGATGGCCTCCATCCAATTGGACAAGCAGTTCGGTTAACGTTTTTTCGCCTTCTTCCCCGCCATGAGGTTTCCTTTTACCAGCCAATGCGTCCACTTCATCGATGAAAATGACAGCTGGCGATTGCTTACGTGCATTTTGGAAAAGGCTGCGGACTCGGGCTGCACCGACTCCAACAAACATTTCGTTGAAGGCTGAACCGCTCGTTGAGAAGAAGTTTGCACCAAGCTCTTTTGCAATTGCCTGTGCAAGCAGCGTTTTCCCCGTTCCAGGAGGGCCGTATAATAAAATGCCTTGAGGCGGCTTAATTCCAATTTTAGCTGAACGTTCAGGTTCCTTTAGTGTAGTAAGTGTCTGAAGGATTTCCTGTTTGATTTCGGATTGCAAACCGCCTACATCATCCAAAGTTATCTCTGGCAGGGGTTTTGGGGTGGAAAGGCTTTGTTTTTTGCTGCCGATCCGCAATCCGCCCTTTGATTTTTTCTGTATAATGACACCGGTTGTGACGAGAGCCGCCATTAACCCGCCTAAAATCCATAATGCTGATTTATTAGTTGATGAAAAAGAATATTGAACGTTATAAGTTTCGACAAGTTTATTGATCATTTGACTGTTGGGAGGAATACTGGAAACGTATTCTCCATCTGGTGTGGAGATGTGAAGAGTGCCATTTCTTTTTTCTTCAATGGTGACAAGAGCTCCATTTTGGGCTTTAATCGTTTTTTCCACGGATGAAAAAGGAATGACCATATCCTTTGACTGAGTAACAGCATACCAACTGATTCCAGCAATTATCACAATGAGAGCCGTAAGGAACGGCAGCAATTTCGAAACTAATTTAGAGTTCGAGTTCAATTTTTCATCTCCTTTAAGAATATATATTCAGTATAAAATTTTTAAACATGTAATCTATAGGTCTTTGTACCTTAAATTAAAGGTAAATAATGTTAAAGGTAAGAAATAACACTTATATATGAGAGTTTAAAGAGTCCGGAATTTAGAAATATTTAATCTAACCGGCATATTAGACTTTTTAAATGCGAAATGCTAAAGTGAAATGGTCTAAGTCATGAAAAAATAAAATGGTAGAAGAGTGTGAAGTTCTATGAGTAAATTTATAAAAGACTATATGATTACGATGAAGGATATCGTTAGAGAAGGGGATCCCATTCTGCGTCAGGTAACGGATGAAGTTAGCCTGCCGATTTCGGATGAAGATCGTGAAACGCTGGAATGCATGATGCAATACCTGAAAAACAGTCAGGATCCAAAACTCCAAAAGAAGTTCAACTTGCGTGAAGGAGTTGGGTTATCTGCCAATCAGATAGGCTTGAATAAACGCATGTTCGTCATGTATTTTCCCGACGAAAAGGGGAAGCTGTTTGAATATGCCCTTGTGAATCCGAAAATCATCAGCCATTCCGCCACAATGATCTATTTACCGCAAAGTGAAGGCTGCCTTTCTGTCGACCGTGATATTAAAGGATATGTACCGCGTTATGAACGGGTTAAAATCAAAGCTTTGGACGGTAATGGTGAGGAAATAGAAATGCGGATGAAGGGCTTTGCTGCAATCGTGTTTCAACATGAGCTAGATCATTTGAACGGGATGATGTTTTATGACCGGATCAATACCGAAAACCCTTTCAAGCTTCCGGAAAACGTGGAAGTGAAAAGTCTGTAAAACCCAAAAAGGCAAAGCGCCATGCTTTGCCTTTTTACCGTTTTATGGCTGAGTAAACCTATCAACTTCCATATGCTTCCGCAAATCACTGAAAATGGCCAGGCTCATTTGCTGGTATCCTTCTGAAGTGAGGTGGATGCCATCATCGCTAATCAAGGGACCCAAGTCACCGGAGGATTTAATATAGGAACGGACGTCGATCAAAGGCACCTTTAGTTCCTCTGCAAGGCTTTTCAATTGGCGATTATACATCCCATGCCAATGTTCAATACCGCCGACATGGGAAACGAAATGCCCGATTGAATGACCGAACTTATCGGCGATGGATCTGTAATACCTGGCAGGATCCAGTGGCGGAAGAGTTAAAAGGAAAGGGGTAATATGCTTGTCCTGAACCTGCTTGACAAGTTGTGTGATATTTTCCAGGTAGCGTTCGATTGGAACGATGGGCTCATGGTCACCATCTGGATTCTTGGCCACTTCGTCCCAATGGAAGTTACAGTCGTTTCCACCGACTTCTATTAATACGATATCGGGATTTTCCGACATGACGTCTTTCTCGATCCGGCTAACCAACAGGTCGGAGTTATCATTGAAAACCCCTTTATTCAATACTTCGACGAATGGCAAAGATTCTGTTAGCTTAGCTAAAGAGTTTGGATAATTTTCTTTAATGATGCGAAGGCGCCCTCTAACATAAGAAATGCCTCTGGTTAAACTGTCTCCAAAACATACGATTTTCAAACTTCTCACCTCGGTATGTGAATGTGTTACTTATATTTTAGTAGTCGAATGATTTTTCGGCAATCATCACCTCCTTTATAGAAGGGAGATGAAAATACAAGAAGCGCTGGAAGTGCAGCGCTTCTTGTTTATTGAAAGGATTCCTTTTTCGAAGGTGTTTCCACCCTTGTTTTTCCCATAAAGAACACAGTGATGGCTGCAAGACCGATCGGAATGAGAGCCAAGGTGAATATCAATGATATCGAATCGGACATCGCATGAACGATTTTATCCAGGATAAAATCCGGAATCTCGGCACGTGCATCCGATTGGAAGAGCTGGCGTGGATCCTCCATCAATCCGGCTGTATCCGGACTTCCTTGCATTCCTTTAAACGCATCCGTCATTTTACTTGTGAATACATTGTTCTGAATCGCTCCATAAATCGTTACACCGAGTGTCATCCCAAAAGAACGAAGGAAGGAGTTTGTTGAGTTGGCCGACCCCCGGTATCTAGGTTCCAAGTTGTGGATGGATGCTATAGGCAAGAGGGAGAAGGAAAAGCCCATGCCAAATCCAGTCAAAATCATGTACAAAGTTAATAAAGTCCTGCTGGTATCAGGGGTGATGGTCCCTAATAAAAGCATTCCTGCAAAATAACAGATGACGGAAACCGTCATTAAGTTACGAAAGCTTGTCTTTGTATTGAATATCCCGCCAATTGCACTGCCGAATACAGAACCAAGCATCATGGGAGTTAGGATCAGTCCTGCATTTGTTGCGGAACCACCGTAAACTGCCTGCACGAAAATCGGGATATAGACGGTTAATATAATGAATGTACCGCCATAAAGAATGGCTAAAATCTGAGAAGTGGCAAATAATCGCCTTTTAAACAGCCATAATGAAATGATTGGATCTTTTGCTCTTTTTTCGAAAAAGAAAAATGAAACGAAGAAAACCACAAAACTGGCAAACAGGCCTATGATGGGAGAGGAACTCCAGCCATACTCTCCGCCCAGTTCGAGAGCGAACATTAAGCTGATAACGGAAATGACGAGAGTTGCTGCGCCACCCCAATCAATTTTTTGCTCTCGGGTGTTGGGTGACTCCTTGTAATAATTCCAGATGAAAAATAAAGAAATGATCCCAATCGGAACATTGACGTAGAAAATCCAGTGCCAGCTGGAGTATTCGGTAATATAGGCACCTAAAAGTGGTCCCAATACGCTTGATGCCCCAAATACAGCACCGAAAAGGCCAGTTAATTTTCCCCGTTTTTCAGGTGGGAAAATATCAAAAATGATCGTAAAGGCTATAGGCATCAGGGCGCCTCCGCCGATCCCTTGGATTGCACGGAAGATACTTAACTGCACGATGCTCTGAGCCATGCCGCATAATGCGGAACCAATCAAAAAGACTATAAGTCCGAAAATAAAAAACCTCTTTCTTCCATACATGTCCGAAAGCTTCCCGAATATCGGCATACTTGCCATCGTGGCGACCATATAGGCAGATGTCACCCATACAAACTTATCAAATCCACCTAAATCAGAAACGATCGTTCCCATAGCAGTCGCAACAATCGTATTATCCATTGCTGACATCAAGATACCCAGCAATAAACCGGCAACAATGAATTTTTGTTTTTTTTGAACGTTCATTTATTTTCCTCCTTCATATCAACCAGCTCATGAATTTCCTTTACATGGTTGAAGGGTAACGTTAAGATGAAACAAAACATTTATCTTGATAATCAAGATAAATTCAAGTGTAAAAGGGGTGGCATTTTATGTCAAGCGATAATAGGGTGAATTCAGCTCTGTTAGAGAGTTTAACACACAGATTGCAGCGGTATGGAATGAGATCCGTGTTATTTCAACAAAATATGGCCCAGAAAATAGGGGTGTCCCATACGGACTTAAAGAGTGCTGAAATATTGAATGAAACAGGACCGATTACCGCCGGTGAATTATCCAAAATTACAGGATTGAGCACGGGTTCGGTTACGGCACTGATCAATCGCCTTGAGAAGTCGGGTTATGTTAAAAGGGAACGAGATCAATTGGACGGAAGAAAGGTCATGATTATGCCGATACCGGAAAGGCAGGAACAGATTAAATCGCACTATCAATCGCTTTCTATGGCCACAAAAGAATTATGCTCAGCTTATAATGAGCAAGAGCTAATATTGATCAATCAATTTGTTGAGGAAATCACAAAAATCATGGATAAAGAAAATAACAAGTTAATGAGTGAGCGTGAAAGGTAGCTGAAATGTAGGCTGCTTTTTTTATTTTTAGCCAGCTGGGAGCTACTTATCCTGCGAAAGCAAAAGGGATAGCGTGGATTCTTTTCAAAGAGAATGAATAATGTCACATTTCCATTAAAAATATATATTGATAATGATTCTCATTATCTGCTAATATAAATCTACAAATCATATCAAAGGGAGAATACAAAATGAAGAAAGCACATGCGTCATTAGCGGTCTTACTATCAACCAGCCTATTATTTGGCTGTGCGCAGGAAAAGGAAGGAACTGAACAGGCAGGTGATAATGCCAAAGAAGTGAGTGCGAGTAAGCTTGATGATGTATCTAGTGAGTACCGGGAATATGCCATTGGTGAAATAGAAGAGTTCGTAAACGCAACGGAAAAATTCACTACGGCCGTATCTGCCGGTGATATAGAAAAGGCGAAGGAATTATACGCACCAGCCCGCATGCATTATGAGAGAGCGGAACCCATCGCTGAAGTATTTGGTGATCTTGACCCCAAAATCGATGCTCGTGAAGGGGATGTCAAAGATGAAGAGTGGGGCGGTTACCATAGGATTGAAATGGGGTTATGGCAAGAAAATACAACGAACGGATACGAAAAGTATGCAGATCAATTAATGAATGATGTCAATTTGCTTCGAGCCAAAGTTGAAACGGTTGAGGTAACGCCCGATTTGTTGATCACGGGTGCCGTGGATTTATTGAATGAAGTTTCCACGAGTAAAGTGACAGGAGAAGAGGACCGATACTCCCATACCGACCTGTATGATTTCGTGGCAAATGTTGAAGGTGCAGAAAAAATCTATGATCTGCTTACTCCAGCGCTGAAAGAAAAGGATGCGAAGCTAGCTGCGGAAATCCAACAACGTTTTGACGATGTATACGGCTTGCTTGAAAAGCATAAGGAAGGGAATGGCTATATTTCATATACGGATTTAAAGGAAGCTGAAGTCAAAGAGTTAAGTCAAGCAATTGATGCATTGGCCGAACCACTTTCGCAAATAGGGATTGTAACGGAGGAATCTTAATTGAAGGAACATACGCCGAAAGATGAAACCGGACTTTTTACAAAAAAGGTAAGTCGACGAAACATGTTGAAAACGGCAGGAGTCGGTGGAATCGGAGTCGTGATAGGAGCATCTGGATTTGGCGGGCTGCTGACACTTTCTGAACAAAGGGCGAAGGGTCAAACCAAGGATATTGTTCCTTTTTATGGAGCGTACCAAGCCGGTATCACCACCGAAGCGCAAGATAACCTTTACTTCGCATCATTGCAAGTAACCACGGATAAAAGGTCCGACTTAATCCAGTTATTCAAGGATTGGACAGAAGCTGCGGCTCAGATGACAGCGGGGAAATTGATTGGTGAAGCGTCACTTAATACGAATATGCCCCCAAAGGATACGGGTGAAGCGAAAGAATTATCACCTTCCAATTTAACGATCACTTTTGGAGTGGGACCGAGCCTGTTTTCAAAAGAGGGTAAAGATCGATTTGGTTTGAAATCGAAAAGGCCTCCTGAATTAAAGGACCTGCCCAAATTCCCTTTAGATGCGTTAGATGATGAATGGTGCGGTGGGGATATTTGTATCCAAGCATGTGCAGATGATCTTCAAGTGGCTTTTCATGCCGTTCGGAACTTGGTGAGGATCGGAAGAGGGAAAACGATCATTCATTGGGCACAAACAGGTTTTCAACGTACTAAGCAAGCCGATTCACAAAAAACGACACCGCGGAACCTTTTCGGGTTTAAGGATGGGACGGTCAATCCGGATACGAATGATAATAATGAAATGAATGAGCATGTTTGGGTGAGGGCGGGGGATGGTCCTGACTGGCTTGTTGGAGGCAGTTATATGGTGGTGCGCCGAATCCAGATGTACATTGAAGTTTGGGACCGGACAATCTTGAAAGAGCAAGAAAATACATTTGGCCGTCATCGTGACAGTGGAGCTCCACTAGGAATGAAGAATGAGTTCGATACCGTGGATCTTGAAGCTAAAGATCCAAGTGGAAATCGGATCATTCCAGAAGATTCGCATATGAGTCTCTCCAGGGGGGACGGAAAAGCAAAGATATTGCGGCGCTCCTATTCATATGCAGATGGAATGGATCCGAAAACAGGGAGCTTCAATGCCGGCTTGCTATTCATTTGTTTTCAGCGAAACCCAAGTAAACAATTCATACCCATACAAGAGAGACTAGCGAAAAATGATAAACTCAACGAATATATCGTTCACAGGGGAAGTGCCATGTTCGCTTGTTTACCAGGTGCGAAAAAGGGTGGCTATATTGGGGATTCCCTTTTTGGATAAAATGTAAATTTCAAATGATGACGTGAAAATCGCCAGCATGGATATTATCCGGTTGGCGATTTTAGTTCATGAATAAGGAGGGACCAGTATGGCCGTTTCTAGATGGAAGACTGGGATATGGGTTATAATAGTCAGCCTTTTATTTCTTTCGACTAATATAAGGATGGTTTCGGCGGGTGAAAACCATGATCAGCTTTTTGTTTATATTGGCGATAGTCTAATGAAGGTGAAATACGGAGACCTTGAGGAAGTATCGAAAAATATCGATCTATTCGAGAAAGATTGGAAAACGATAAAAACGGACAGCGAGGGTGCAAGGAAAGTCGACGACAAGCTATCCGCGGTAAAAAGTGCTGTGAGGGACCAGGTCTCCACAGATGAAATCAAGAAGCGATTATCGGCATTATCAAGTACTCTTGTTATTTATGATACCGCTGAAAACCCTGTTGATAAAACGGACTATAAGGAACGGTTAGAAGCGATACTTCCTTTAATAGATGAGTTGAACGCTTTGATAACTGAAGGTGACTTTGATCAAGCTAAAGTTCTATATACCGACCTCCTGAATCAATGGACCGGTGCAGAGGTCATTGTCAGGGAGAAAAGTGTTGCTGCATATGGCGAATTTGAAACAAAAATGGCATTTGTTCGGATAGCGATTACTCAAGACCCCCCTGATTCGGAAAAGGCCCAAAATAACCTAACTGAATTAAAGGGACTAATCGAGGATTTCCTAGCTGGTAAAGTGGAAGAAGGAAGCCAGAAGAATATCTATTCACTTGGGGATGTAACGCAACTTTTACAAGGAAGTGCAACGGATATTGAAAAGGATGACATCGATTCCGCCATTGATAAGCTAAATGAAATCTTAACAATTTGGCCTAATGTCGAAGGGGAGGTCTCCACAAGGGACAGCAAGCTTTACGGCGATATGGAAACGAAAGTCCCGACCGCAATCAGCCTATTGCAATCGAAAAAGGTAAAGTCGGAGGAAGCGAAGGGAATCGTATCCGATTTAAACACTAGATTACTCCCTTTAATTGATGATACAGGTTATACAACATGGGATGCCGCTTTGATCCTTTTACGGGAAGGGTTGGAAGCACTCTTGATTGTAGCTACATTATTGTCTTTCCTAAAGAAAATCGGGCAAGCGGACAAACAAAAATGGATTTGGACAGGGGTTGGTGCGGGTTTAGCTGCCAGTTCCATATTGGCGGTCATAATCAATATTGTCTTCTCACAGATCACGGCTGCGTCAAGCCGGGAATATATTGAGGGAATCACTGGGATAATAGCCGTATCAATGATGTTGACAATTGGTCTTTGGCTTCATAGTAAATCGAATGTACATGCATGGAACCGGTATATCGACAAGCAAATGAACAAAGCCATAGCGACGGGAAGCATCATCTCTTTCGCTTTAATCAGTTTTCTATCCATATTCCGTGAAGGTGCCGAGACGATTATCTTTTATGCGGGAATGGCTCCTTATATGGAATTAAAGCAGCTGCTGAGCGGGATTTTCCTTGCAATCCTTTTATTAACGGCAGTTGGCTTCGTCATGCTGCGGTACAGTGTGAAATTACCGATGACCCTATTTTTTAAAGTGGCAACGATACTCATATATGCCTTGGCTTTCAAGATTCTTGGAGTATCCATCCATTCACTTCAGGTATCGCAAGTGATACAGACAAATACGATCAGCGCCTTCCCGTTTATAGAAACGATAGGTCTTTATCCAACAATGGAAACGCTGGTGCCGCAAGCACTATTGATTTTGCTGATTGCATTGGCAGCCATCTGGGTCAAAAAGAGTAATTCCTTACGTACAGCCGAATAATAAATGGGACTGACGTATGTCAGTCCCATTTATGTGTGCTATTGGCGTTGAGATCGGCGATAGGAATATTGCTTCCAGTGATAAAGGATGAAGCAGCCGATGCAGAATCCAAGAATGGCTATGAGTGAAGCCATTCCGACCATCAAGGTGAATATATATCCGGTAACATTCCATCCAAGCAAAAAAGAAGTGAATCCAAGTCCTAAGCAAACGACTGCTATGGCCTGGTTGAATTGCTGCTGTGAATGATCTTCAGGAATATAATCGGACGGTTTCTTTTTAAGAAAGAGCTTTGCAAGACGCATCACTGGATTGAAATTAAAGAGAAGACCCAAAAGTCCCGCTGTTAAAGGAATGGCTAATATCCATAATTGACCCGTTAATAAGGCGGTGGCTACGCTTAAGAAAATGACCCATTGATTCGTACGTACTAAGGGACGGGGAATGGAGCGAATTTCACTCGTCATAGAAAACCAACCTTCCTGATGTGTTTTGTTATATTTTATCCTTATTTTAATCCCTTGTGAAGAGAAAGGTCAATAAAACAAAAGTTATCCTTATTTATAATAATTTTAATTTAGTATTGATTATTATTATAAAAGTAGTATAATATATTTATCATGAAATTAAAGTGAGGAGGACAGTATAAATGGTAGCAAAAGTTTGTGAAACATGCGGAACACCAATAAAAAAGCTGAAGCATTCTTCCCTATGCCAATGCGGTCCTAAGATACTGAGCAATCAATTCTCAGTTAAAACAAAAAAATAAAACCCCGTGGAGTAAATGATAAATTAAACCATTAATCGGTTTGAGTTTATGGACAAAAATGGTTCCATCTTAATTTTTAGATAAAGTTGATTGGTGCGGATGTTCGAGATCCCTGAGGGAAAAGCGTGTCCAAGGGAGACCCCGCAGGCGCAAGCAGAGGCGGACCGCCCGCGGAAAGCGAGTGCCTTACGTTCCAATCAGCCTTCATATTTTATACACTCTCAAAAAATGCAGGCAATCGTTTGTCTACAGTCTGAACCGATTATTCAATTAATCGGTTTTTATTTTTCCAATGAAGGGTAAAGAGGATAATAAATATTTTTCATTTCAATTAAAATAATGTACGATTATGGAATAGAATAAAACGTCAGGAAGAATAGACATATCTTAGATGTGTCTAAACCATAACGTGACGGTTAGGAGGGGCTATGTTGGGAACGAGACTTTAAAAATTGGCGAGTTGGCGGAAATGGCGAATGTTACGAAACGAACCGTAGATTATTATACGAATCTTGGCTTGCTTAAAGCAGAACGTTCCGCCTCTAATTACCGTTATTATTCAGTCGGTGAACTTGAAAGGCTCCGCCGTATCGAAGGATACAAAAGAGAAAACCTTACATTGGAAGATATTAAAGAAATACTTAAAAAGGATAAGGAAGCCGCATCAGCAATTGAGGAAAAAGGTCTTCAGCTCAAGAATAAAATGGATGGCCTGAACGAAGAACTTCAGGAATTCATCAGCTTGATTGAAAAGGACGGAAAAAGTGAGCTTCTTCTAAAAAAACAGATATCCCGTGAAAGCATGGCCTTGATCCAATCATTACTAGTGTTGCTCGTATGATTAAAATTTAGCTCTATAGTTTTATGCACAAAGGTGCATATTAAGGCTAAATGGTTTTGGTTCATGTTATAAGGAAAAAATCGCTTATTAAACGAAAATAACCATTTATACAGGAGGTGCTTGGGATTAAGCCGTACATGTCTAATCCGAAGGTCAGTGGGATTGGAACTATATGGCGAACCCGCACATATTGGAGATTTTTATAAAATTATTGGCAGTAGCTGCATTAATAGCATTAACCGCATTTTTCGTTGCATCGGAATTTGCAATCGTGAAAGTCAGAAGTTCCCGGATCAATCAATTAATTGAAGAAGGGCATAGAAATGCCCTCGCAGCCAAGAAAGTGACATCGCATATCGATGAGTACTTATCTGCCTGTCAATTGGGGATTACAGTAACCGCCTTAGGTTTAGGGGTGTTGGGTGAACCGACTGTCGAGGCGATCTTAAAACCATTGTTCACTAAATGGGGATTAGAGGCATCTGTAAGTCACATCATCTCGTTCCTGATCGCGTTCGGTTCCGTGACATTCCTTCATGTTGTAGTCGGCGAACTCGCACCGAAAACGGTTGCGATTCAAAAGGCAGAAGAGGTAACGTTGCTATTTGCAAAGCCGTTAATTCTCTTTTACCGCATTTTGTACCCATTCATTTGGTTACTGAATGGTTCTGCACGTCTGCTGACGGGCATGTTCGGATTAAAGCCTGCGTCCGAGTCCGAAATGGCCCATTCTGAAGAAGAGCTGCGCATCATTTTATCGGAAAGCTATAAAAGCGGTGAGATCAACCAATCGGAATACAAATATGTCAATCAGATATTTGAATTTGATGAGCGTATTGCCAATGAAATCATGGTTCCGCGTACGGAAATGACCGTTATCGAAAAAGGCATGCCATTATTGGAAGTTGTTGAACTGATTCAAGAAGAACAATACACAAGGTATCCGGTCATAGACGGTGATAAAGATAATGTCGTGGGAATGGTCAATATCAAGCGACTTTATACAGCGACGATTACAGAAGATAATGTAACGGCTTTGACGGTGGATTCCTTTGTAACACCCATCATCCGTGTTCTTGAAACGATCGCCATTCATGATCTGCTGCTTAAAATGCAGAAGGAAAGGATCCATATGGCAGTTTTGACCGATGAATATGGCGGAACAGCTGGTCTTGTAACGGTTGAAGACATCCTTGAAGAAATCGTCGGGGAAATCCGTGATGAATTTGACCAGGATGAACGTCCGCTCATTCAAAAAATTGATGAAGGGCATTATGTATTCGATGCTAAAACATTGGTTGAAGATGTTAATGATACCCTTGCGATCGATTTGCCGGAGGAAGATATCGATACATTGGGAGGATGGTTCCTGACAGGCAGATTTGAAATTGCTGTCGGGGATAGAATTGAATACGCCGGATATGAATTTACTGTAAAGGAAATGGACGGCCACCATGTTTTATATGTTGAAGTGAAGAAGATTAAATAAACAGGATCAAACCAAAAGCCGAAAGTGAAAACTTTCGGCTTTTATTATGTACGAACCATATATTTGGGTGTTTATGACAATGGTAAGGCAGACTGTTGCTTAATTGGAAAAGGAATTCATGTAAAATGATAGTGTGGGTAACCATTTTAGCCTGGAAAATGTTAAAATTGATTTTGAGCAATGAAACTATCTATATATCATTTCAAAGAATATAAGGTGAGTTCTAGTATTTTGCAAGCCGTTATTTCGGGCTGGTATAAATAAGTATTGAAGGTGGGCGGAAAAAAATGGGTTTTAAGAAAAAGCAAATGTTGGGATTTGGTTTGATCTTGCTTTTCTTGGCTATTTTACTTTCATTCATGATGTTTACGCTAAACAATTTAAAGAGCAGCATGACTGAAATAGTTGAAAATCGCTATGAAAAAGTTCAAGCTTCGATGGAAATCCGTCAGCTTTTTTCTAGGTCGGACCGTGAGATTTTGTTTGCAGCTAATGATGCAAATAAAGAAGAAAGAGCAGAGAGCCTCGAAATCATCAATGAGAATCATAATTTGATTGAATCAAAAATTGCCGGGTTATCAGGTTCGTTAAATCAGGCGAAAGCGAAGCAATTATTGAAAGAGTTCGAGACCCAATATGCTTCTTACTCCATAACGGAGGCTGAAATCATCCAAAAGATAAAATCGGAAAACTCTTCGGATAATCTTTCAAGCCTGATGGATGACCAAAGGGAAAAGCGAACGAAAGTCATCAGTACGATGGATGAATTTAAGGATTACCAAGAAGGTGTCATGAAAGATACTTTAAGTAATTCGAAACAAACCTATGAAGATATGATCGGATTTGTAATTTTTGCGGTTATTCTCAGCATTTTGGTCATCTCCGTAACGGTTGTTTGGATGATCCGCAGTACATCGAAAGATCTGCAATCAATTACGAAGGTCATCGAAAATATCGATTATAAAAATTTGTCGGTCATACCAAGAATCCCGGTGCGGACCACTGATGAAATTGGGGAAATAGCGAAATCGTTCAATGATATGGCGGAATCGCTTGAAATCTATAATCAAAAAGAAAAAGATTTCACTGAAAAGATCAGTGAACAGAACTGGATTCAGACCCGTGTTGCAGATATAGCTACCATGTATCAGCGCATTGTTGATGTGGAAGTCCTTGCTGACCGGTTCATTACAAGACTTGCACCGATGATGGGAGCTTCAATTGGAGCTTTTTACGTCAAACGGGGTGAGGGTGTGGATATGCGCTTTGTGAAGCTTGCCAGCTTTGCTGGAGATGGTGAAGATTCGGGCAGGCGTGAATTCCGTCTTGGCGAAGGTTTGATCGGTCAATGCGCCCTTGAAAAGAAATCCAAAGTCATCGAGGATATCCCTGAAGATTTCCAATTGGTTACGACAGGATTGGGGGAAGTCAACCCGAAAAGCATTGTCATTGCGCCAGTCGTTTTTGAGGATGAAGTGGTGGCGATGGTTGAACTGGCGAGTTTGGAGGCCTTTACGAAGCTGCAAAAAACGTTCCTGAACCAGGTTCTTGATACTCTGGGCATCACGATCAATAATGTGGAGGGCCGGATGGAAATAGAGCGTTTATTGAAGGAATCACAGGCACAGACTGAAGAGTTACAGGCTCAATCGGAAGAATTGCAATCACAGTCAGAGGAAATGCAAGCCCAATCGGAGGAACTGCAAACACAGGCTGAAGAGTTGCGAATGATCAATGAACAATTGGAAGAGAGAAATCGTGAAACGGAAGAAAAATCGAAAGAGCTTCAAGTCGCTAAACTGAATCTTGAAAAACAAGCGGAAGAATTGAAGTTAAGTTCAAAATATAAATCGGAGTTCATGGCAAATATGTCCCATGAATTGCGGACACCGCTCAATAGTATCCTGATTTTATCAGAAATGCTTTCAGATCCTAATGATAGTAAATTAAATGAAGAGCAACAGGAATTCGCTCGTGTCATTAATTCATCAGGCCAAGACTTATTAACGTTGATCAATGACATTTTGGATTTATCAAAAGTTGAAGTCGGAAAGCTTGAAGTGGTCTTTGATGAAATGAATTTGAGTGAGCTTCCTGAGTTATTGCACCGTAACTTCGATCATGTAGCGAAGAAAAAGAACATTGACTTTATAATCGAAAAAAGTAAAAACGTTCCGGATATTTTCTTTACGGATGAACAGCGCTTCCAGCAGATTTTGAAAAACCTGCTATCCAATGCATTTAAATTCACGGAAAAAGGTTCTGTTTCTGTCCAAATCAAAAAAGCTGATGAAGAAAATGTAGCACAATGGATACAGACAAAAGGAGCGAGCAATTGGGTTGAAATTAAGGTGACGGATACTGGCATCGGAATATCAAAAGAGAAGCAAAAACTTATCTTTGAAGCATTCCAGCAAGGTGACGGAGCTACAATGAGAAAATATGGCGGTACAGGACTTGGGCTATCGATTTGCCGGGAGTTTGCCAAACTTCTGGGAGGCTGGGTCATTGTAGATAGTGAAGAGGGGCAAGGCAGTACCTTTACTTTCTTTATTCCAAGCATGCCAGAGGGCTTCAAAAATGTCGACGAAGCAATAGCTGCTTCTCCGGAAGTGGCAGCAGCTAACCACGATGATTCTGTCGCGCCTTTTGGAGATCAGGGAGAACCGGATGCAGGTATGATGGATGAAGAAGATCTGGATAAGGCCAAACCATTCTGCAATAAAACAGTACTGGTCGTCGATGATGATCACCGTAATATATTTGCCCTGAAAAATGCGCTGAAGCATGAGGGGATGGAAATCCTTACAGCTGAAAACGGCTTTGAATGTTTGGAACTCCTTGAAAAAGGAAACAATATAGATGTTATTTTGATGGATATCATGATGCCGGGTATGGACGGTTACGAAACGATGACCAGAATTCGCGAGCAAAGTAAATTCGAGGATCTTCCAATCATCGCGTTAACTGCGAAAGCGATGAAAGGCGATAGGGAAAAATGCCTGAAGGCCGGCGCTTCCGATTATGTCAGCAAACCATTAAAATTGGATCAGCTGCTATCCGTCCTAAGAGTATGGCTGACTAATTGATTGATAGTATGGGTGAGGAAGGATTTTCATGAAGGATACTTTAACGATTGAAGAAAGAGAAGATTTAGAAATCGAATTATTGTTAGAGGCCATTTATTCCGTTTCTGGCTTTGACTTTCGCAAATATATGCGTTCTTCTATTAAAAGAAGAGTTGAAAATAGAATGAGGCTGGACCATATACGCAGGATTAGCGGAATGATAGAAATGGTTTTATATGAAAAAGGGTATGTCGAGAAGCTTTTGAAAGATTTTTCAATAAATGTCACTGAAATGTTTCGCGATCCGGATTTCTTTAAAGCCTTTCGTTTAAATATTGTACCGCTCCTGAAAAAACTTCCAGAAATCAGAATTTGGCATGCGGGTTGTTCAACCGGTGAAGAAGCCTTTTCCATGGCAATCATCCTCAAGGAAGAAGGACTTTATGATAAGGCAAGGATATATGCCACTGATATGAATGATGAAGTCCTCCGTCATGCGGAAAAAGGGATATTACCTTTAAATAGAATGCAGTCTTATACGAAAAACTATCTGCAAGCTGGAGGTAACCAGGAATTTTCGGAGTATTATACAACCGATTATCAAAATGCTTATCTTGATTCGGGCCTCCTTAAAAACATTGTGTTCTTCCAGCATAATTTAGTTACTGATGGTTCGTTCAATGAGTTCCATATCATCATGTGCCGGAATGTGATGATTTATTTTACCGGTGAATTACAGACCTATGTTAATCAGTTGTTTTATGACAGTCTTTGTAAAGATGGCTTCCTTGCGGTCGGCAGCAAGGAAACTCTTCATACATCATCCTTTTCGGAGGATTATGAGGACTTTGATTCAAAGGAACGGATTTATCGGAAACTGTAAAAAGAAAGAGTTCGCATATATGCGGACTCTCAGACTGTAGACAAACTCGATGAAAATCGAGTTTGTCTATTTTTATGGCTTGTACAATTTGGACGTTGATTTCCACTCCAGGCACTCGCTTTCCGCGGGCGGTCGGGGAGCCTCCTCGGCTTTCGCCTGCGGGGTCTCCCCTAGACGCGCTTTTCCCGCAGGAGTCTCGTACCTTCCGTTCCAATCAACTTTGTCTTACCTTTTAGATAGAACACTTTTGCCTGGAGTCATGTTTGTTTTAAAATAGAAGTATTAAAACTTGAGGTGATGAGGATGCTTTCTAAACATGATTCTATTCAGCGAGATCAACTTGAAATGATTACTTTAGATCAATTGGTGCCACCGAACCATTTGGTTCGTAAAATGGAGGCTGCCATTGACTTCACTTTCATTTATGACTTGGTGAAAGATATGTATTCAGAGGTAGGACGCCCAAGTATTGATCCAGTTATTTTAGTTAAACTGACTTTCATTCAATATACCTTCGGTATTCGTTCCATGCGTAAAACGATTGAAGAAGTTGAAACCAATATGGCTTACCGTTGGTTCTTAGGCTATGGTTTCCATGATAAAGTACCTCATTTCTCTACGTTCGGGAAAAATTATGAGCGACGCTTCAAAGATACAGATCTGTTTGAACAGATTTTCTATCGCATTTTAATGACAGCTGCTAATAAAAAGTTAATAAGTGCTGAACACGTTTTCGTGGATTCCACACATGTGAAAGCCAGTGCGAATAAACGGAAATTTGAAAAGAAAATCGTTCGTAAAGAAACACGAGCGTATCAAGGACGTCTTCAAGAAGAAATCAATCAAGATCGTGAAAACCATGGAAAAAAGCCTTTTCCACCAGATAAATTTGATAAAGAAGAGACCAAAGAGATTAAAGAAAGTACAACGGATTCTGAGAGTGGCTACTATGTGAAAGATGAACGAACAAAACAGTTTGCCTATTCATTCCACGCGGCCGCAGACCGCAACGGTTTTGTATTGGGAACGATTGTAACACCTGGAAATACACATGACAGTCAGATCTTAGAGCCACTAGTTGAACAAGTGATTGAGAAAGTTGGAAAACCGGAAGCCGTTGCCGCAGATGCAGCTTATAAAACACCAGCGATTACAAGCTACCTATTTAACAAAGAAATCATACCGGCTTTACCTTATACACGTCCTCGCACCAAAGAAGGATTTTTCCGCAAACAGGACTATGTATACGATGAACATTTTGATTGTTACCTTTGCCCTTCGGGCGAAACTTTAAAGTACTCAACAACAAATAAAGAGGGCTATCGCGAGTACAAATCGCCAAAACAAATTTGTACAACATGCTCATTTTTATCTCGGTGTACAGAAAGCAAAGACTGTCAAAAAGTGGTGACACGGCATATCTGGCAAACACATGTGGAAGAAGCAGATCATCTGCGTCATCATCAAGATGTAAAACCTATATATGCAAAACGTAAAGAAACGATTGAGCGTGTATTCGCAGATGCAAAAGAAAAGCATGGTATGCGTTGGACTACTTTAAGGGGACTTAAAAAATTGTCGATGCAGGCGATGCTTACTTTCGCTGCCATTAATTTAAAGAAGATGGCCAATTGGACATGGCAAGGTCCAAAAATGGCCTAACATAGTGGGCTCGTAGAGCCCCAATCTCTAAACTTTAGGCGAAAATTCAAAGGGAATTTCAAAAGGGGTTCAGAATTTTTTAATTCCGAACCCCTTTTGTCTACAAACTGAGAGTTCGCATATATGCGGACTCTTTCTTTTTGATTAAATTATTTTTCACTTTTTTTGAATAACTATGTTTAAGTCATCGGAAGAAGGGGTATATATAATGAGTTGGTCTCCATGCAGAATCTCGACTGCAGTTTATCATTATTAAAAGAGACTGAACTTCGTTATAATATAATGGAAAAATCCCTGTTAAGGGAGCTTTATAAAAGTACTGTTCCATATAAAAAAGATAAATGTTGCCGCTCGATATAAGCCAAAAGGGGAATGAAAGAATGACGATTTTAATCGTAGATGATAACCAGGTTAACCTTTTCGTTATAGAGAAAATTCTAAAACGAGCTGGCTATACGGATTTTCTATCATTAACTTCAGCTGTTGAGATGTTTGAATATTTACAGGTGGATAGTCCGCAACCTAAAGAGACTTCAGTTGATATCATTCTGCTTGATATCATGATGCCGGAGATCGATGGGATAGAGGCGTGCAGGAGACTTCAAAGTATTCCTCACCTTAGAGATATACCCGTGATTTTTGTGACCGCCCTTGAAGATTCAAACAAGGTGGCCGAGGCACTTGATGTTGGCGGAATTGATTATATAATGAAGCCTATCAATAAAATAGATTTACTTGCGAGGATTCGCGTGGGGTTAAGACTTAAATATGAAAAAGATTGGCATAAAATGCAGGATGAAAAAATCCGTAATGAATTGGATCTTTCCATGCAGGTTCAAAGCAGCTTATTAAGTGAACCCATTATAAATGACCACTTAACTATAAGGGCATCATACTTACCTGCGAATAAATTAGCAGGGGATATGTACTATTGGCACCGCATCGATGAAAATCGGTATGGGATCATCCTGTTGGATATGATGGGGCATGGCATATCCGCCTCACTTGTGTGTATGTTCATATCCTCCGTATTGAGGGATGCCATCAGGACTCATTCGGACCCAGTGTCAGTAATAAATGAAATGAATCGCTGGATGAGTACCCTTAATAAAGATGATAATCAAGTGCATTATTATTTTACCGCGATTTATATGATCATTGATACAGATCAAAAGACAGTGGAATATATAAATGCCGGACATCCTCCTGGATTTGCTTTAATGGACGATGGAAAAGTGGTCTCCCTTTCAAAAGGGACATGTCCTGTTGGTTTCTTCACCGAGATGAAAGTAGAGAAATCCGTCATTCGTTATGAAGAGAAGATTCAGCTTATGCTATTTACGGATGGAGTCATGGAAGCGATAGATCGAGAAGGGACGGAAGGCCTCGACCAAATAAAAGAAGCGGTCTCGACAAGATGGTTTGATTGTAAAGAATCTCCCCCTATCGATTTTTTGATGTCACCTGAAATGCAGCAAGATCAGCCTGATGATATGTGTGTTGTGGTTATTCAAGCGAATTGAAGAAGGAAGAGGCGGCAGATCATCTGCCGCCTCTTCTCTATAAAAGGGGGGTCACTATTATATGAAATGAGAATGTTCTAAGAGAGTGAATCCTGTATTCGGCTATTTGCAATTAACGGTCATTTTTCAATTTACTAATGCCATCTTGGAGATTGCCTTTTAATTTATCGGCTTTACCTTCTGCTTGTAAGTGAGGATCATTTTTCGCGTTTCCGACTTGGTCTTTCGTTTCACCTTTAACTTTATTTACAGCACTCTTTACTTTGTCTGATAAACCGCTCATTATGTTACCTCCTTTTTCTTTATATACTGTATATACCCATGAAGTGAGTGGGTAAACCTGATTTATATGGAGAAAGGAGTTTTAAGAAGCGATTATTTCCCTTTTACTTAACCTTTGAATGAACTGATAGGAATGTTCAATGATATGATCTTTGTCATGATCCAACGACGCCACATGATATGAATTTTCAAGGCGCGCCATCTCTTTATCACCGGACATGACAGTATCGTAAATCTGATAGGAACACGAGTCCGGTACAACGTGGTCTTCTGGTGAATGGAAGATAAGTATCGGGCACGAAACGTCTATTAGTTTTTGGCTGGTATGTTCCATTATATCAAGCAATTGATTAATCGCTTTTGACGGAACTTGGTCATATGTGATTTCTTTAGGTGTATCGTCTTTTATGTCAGGCTTGCCTTCGGGAATGAAGCGTGGAACCGATTGGTTACGATATCTTTCATATTCAGGAACTTGGAGAGCGGCGTTGATGGTGAGAATTCCATCACAAGCCAATTTTGTCGCTAAGTCGAGAACAAGGGCACCTCCCATGGATTGTCCGATGGCGAA
>NZ_JBBOYT010000001.1:5327500-5370000 GCF_038008245.1 Peribacillus sp. FSL K6-5616
ACTGCGAGACCTACAAGTCGAGCAGGGACGAAAGTCGGGCTTAGTGATCCGGTGGTTCCGCATGGAAGGGCCATCGCTCAACGGATAAAAGCTACCCCGGGGATAACAGGCTTATCTCCCCCAAGAGTCCACATCGACGGGGAGGTTTGGCACCTCGATGTCGGCTCATCGCATCCTGGGGCTGTAGTCGGTCCCAAGGGTTGGGCTGTTCGCCCATTAAAGCGGTACGCGAGCTGGGTTCAGAACGTCGTGAGACAGTTCGGTCCCTATCCGTCGCGGGCGCAGGAAATTTGAGAGGAGCTGTCCTTAGTACGAGAGGACCGGGATGGACGCACCGCTGGTGTACCAGTTGTCTTGCCAAAGGCATAGCTGGGTAGCTACGTGCGGACGGGATAAGTGCTGAAAGCATCTAAGCATGAAGCCCCCCTCAAGATGAGATTTCCCATGGCGCAAGCTAGTAAGATCCCTGAAAGATGATCAGGTTGATAGGTCAGAGGTGGAAGCATGGTGACATGTGGAGCTGACTGATACTAATAGATCGAGGACTTAACCAACGCTTTTTAAAAAATGAAATACCTTCTTATTATCTAGTTTTGAAGGAACAACGTTCCTTTTATGTTTGGTGGCGATAGCGAAGAGGTCACACCCGTTCCCATTCCGAACACGGCAGTTAAGCTCTTCAGCGCCGATGGTAGTTGGGGGTTTCCCCCTGTGAGAGTAGGACGCCGCCAAGCCATTTGAAAGATCAGCCATCTGGCTGGTCTTTTTTTGTTTTCATAAGGTCACGAAAACTGCCATCTTTTTTCGCATATCTTGGCTGCTTTAAACGGTCTTGTCGTTATTTGATTTCTCTTCATATTGAATGTGATCATTTGTAGTATCCTGTATCGGGTTTATATCGTCATCTTTAATTCCCATTTTGATGTCATCATAAGGTGTGTATCTATTTGAAGGTACTGATTTCTTTTTAATCAGCCGATAATAAATAAAGTATAAGCATATGCCGTTTAATCACCCCTTGAAAAGGTTGCTTCTACTACTATTCCTTTGTTCAAAACAACAGACGTTACCAAAACAGCTCAAAAGATAAAATGTATTAAGGCTTTGGACGGGTTGCCTTCAGATCTGTTCAACTAGCAAAACGGACCTTGAAACATTTTTCACCTAACTTTAAGAAAAGGAATTATTTATTGTGAAATGTATTGACTTTATGGTGGAAAAGGATTAATATAAATAAGCACCAACTAAGACATGCAAAAAACTTCATCGCTTTTGGCATTTGCTGAAAGAAATAATAACTATTGACTTCTTACTATGAAAATGATAAGATGAAATGGTCGCTGAAAAACACAGCGATTTAAAATAAGTTAAAAACTTCGCAGAAGTTGACAACTAATCAATAAGATGTTATGATGAATAAACAGCCGTTCGAAAGAACGATTGTGGAAATTGCTCTTTGAAAACTGAACAAAACAAAGCGCCAACGTTAAATTTTAAGTGAGCACACACTATCAAAAAAGCAAATGAGCAAGTCAAACATTTCTTCGGAGAGTTTGATCCTGGCTCAGGACGAACGCTGGCGGCGTGCCTAATACATGCAAGTCGAGCGAATCGATGGGAGCTTGCTCCCTGAGATTAGCGGCGGACGGGTGAGTAACACGTGGGCAACCTGCCTATAAGACTGGGATAACTTCGGGAAACCGGAGCTAATACCGGATACGTTCTTCTCTCGCATGAGAGAAGATGGAAAGACGGTTTACGCTGTCACTTATAGATGGGCCCGCGGCGCATTAGCTAGTTGGTGAGGTAATGGCTCACCAAGGCGACGATGCGTAGCCGACCTGAGAGGGTGATCGGCCACACTGGGACTGAGACACGGCCCAGACTCCTACGGGAGGCAGCAGTAGGGAATCTTCCGCAATGGACGAAAGTCTGACGGAGCAACGCCGCGTGAACGAAGAAGGCCTTCGGGTCGTAAAGTTCTGTTGTTAGGGAAGAACAAGTACCAGAGTAACTGCTGGTACCTTGACGGTACCTAACCAGAAAGCCACGGCTAACTACGTGCCAGCAGCCGCGGTAATACGTAGGTGGCAAGCGTTGTCCGGAATTATTGGGCGTAAAGCGCGCGCAGGTGGTTCCTTAAGTCTGATGTGAAAGCCCACGGCTCAACCGTGGAGGGTCATTGGAAACTGGGGAACTTGAGTGCAGAAGAGGAAAGTGGAATTCCAAGTGTAGCGGTGAAATGCGTAGAGATTTGGAGGAACACCAGTGGCGAAGGCGACTTTCTGGTCTGTAACTGACACTGAGGCGCGAAAGCGTGGGGAGCAAACAGGATTAGATACCCTGGTAGTCCACGCCGTAAACGATGAGTGCTAAGTGTTAGAGGGTTTCCGCCCTTTAGTGCTGCAGCTAACGCATTAAGCACTCCGCCTGGGGAGTACGGCCGCAAGGCTGAAACTCAAAGGAATTGACGGGGGCCCGCACAAGCGGTGGAGCATGTGGTTTAATTCGAAGCAACGCGAAGAACCTTACCAGGTCTTGACATCCTCTGACAACCCTAGAGATAGGGCTTTCCCCTTCGGGGGACAGAGTGACAGGTGGTGCATGGTTGTCGTCAGCTCGTGTCGTGAGATGTTGGGTTAAGTCCCGCAACGAGCGCAACCCTTGATCTTAGTTGCCAGCATTCAGTTGGGCACTCTAAGGTGACTGCCGGTGACAAACCGGAGGAAGGTGGGGATGACGTCAAATCATCATGCCCCTTATGACCTGGGCTACACACGTGCTACAATGGATGGTACAAAGGGCTGCAAACCTGCGAAGGTAAGCGAATCCCATAAAGCCATTCTCAGTTCGGATTGCAGGCTGCAACTCGCCTGCATGAAGCCGGAATCGCTAGTAATCGCGGATCAGCATGCCGCGGTGAATACGTTCCCGGGCCTTGTACACACCGCCCGTCACACCACGAGAGTTTGTAACACCCGAAGTCGGTGAGGTAACCTTCATGGAGCCAGCCGCCTAAGGTGGGACAGATGATTGGGGTGAAGTCGTAACAAGGTAGCCGTATCGGAAGGTGCGGCTGGATCACCTCCTTTCTAAGGATAATTACGAGAGCGCTTTTGTTTTGTTCAGTTTTGAATGAGTAATTCATTCAAATAGGAAAGACAGTCATCACGATGTGATGGATTCTTTCTGCTTTGTTCCTTGAAAACTAGATAATAGATAGAAGGCAATTAATTTTTTTCAAAGCATCTGTAAGATCTTTTTTAACGGTTAAGTTAGAAAGGGCGCACGGTGGATGCCTTGGCACTAGGAGCCGATGAAGGACGGGACTAACACCGATATGCTTCGGGGAGCTGTAAGTAAGCTTTGATCCGGAGATTTCCGAATGGGGAAACCCACTGTTCGTAATGGAACAGTATCTTTACCTGAATACATAGGGTACTGAAGGCAGACCCGGGGAACTGAAACATCTAAGTACCCGGAGGAAGAGAAAGCAAACGCGATTTCCTGAGTAGCGGCGAGCGAAACGGAATTAGCCCAAACCAAGAGGCTTGCCTCTTGGGGTTGTAGGACACTCAACATGGAGTTACAAAGGAACGGGGTAAATGAAGCGACCTGGAAAGGTCCGTCGAAGAAGGTAAAAACCCTGTAGTTGAAACTTCGTTCCCTCCTGAGTGGATCCTGAGTACGGCGGGACACGAGAAATCCCGTCGGAAGCAGGGAGGACCATCTCCCAAGGCTAAATACTCCCTAGTGACCGATAGTGAACCAGTACCGTGAGGGAAAGGTGAAAAGCACCCCGGAAGGGGAGTGAAATAGATCCTGAAACCGTGTGCCTACAAGTAGTCAAAGCCCGTTAATGGGTAATGGCGTGCCTTTTGTAGAATGAACCGGCGAGTTACGATTTCATGCGAGGTTAAGTTGATGAGACGGAGCCGCAGCGAAAGCGAGTCTGAATAGGGCGAATGAGTATGAGGTCGTAGACCCGAAACCAGGTGATCTACCCATGTCCAGGGTGAAGTTCAGGTAACACTGAATGGAGGCCCGAACCCACGCACGTTGAAAAGTGCGGGGATGAGGTGTGGGTAGCGGAGAAATTCCAATCGAACCTGGAGATAGCTGGTTCTCTCCGAAATAGCTTTAGGGCTAGCCTCAAGATGAGAGTATTGGAGGTAGAGCACTGATTGGACTAGGGGCCCCCAACGGGTTACCGAATTCAGTCAAACTCCGAATGCCAAATACTTATTCTTGGGAGTCAGACTGCGAGTGATAAGATCCGTAGTCGAAAGGGAAACAGCCCAGACCACCAGCTAAGGTCCCAAAGTATACGTTAAGTGGAAAAGGATGTGGAGTTGCTTAGACAACCAGGATGTTGGCTTAGAAGCAGCCACCATTTAAAGAGTGCGTAATAGCTCACTGGTCGAGTGACTCCGCGCCGAAAATGTACCGGGGCTAAACGTATCACCGAAGCTGTGGATTGACACCGTATGGTGTCGATGGTAGGAGAGCGTTCTAAGGGCGTTGAAGTCAGACCGGAAGGACTGGTGGAGCGCTTAGAAGTGAGAATGCCGGTATGAGTAGCGAAAGAAGGGTGAGAATCCCTTCCACCGAATGCCTAAGGTTTCCTGAGGAAGGCTCGTCCGCTCAGGGTTAGTCGGGACCTAAGCCGAGGCCGAAAGGCGTAGGCGATGGACAACAGGTTGATATTCCTGTACCACCTATACATCGTTTGAACGATGGGGGGACGCAGAAGGATAGGGTAAGCGCGCTGTTGGATATGCGCGTCCAAGCAGTTAGGCCGGAAACGAGGCAAATCCCGTTTCCATTAAGGCGGAGCTGTGATGGCGAGGGAAATATAGTACCGAAGTTCCTGATTCCACGCTGCCAAGAAAAGCCTCTAGTGAGATGTAAGGTGCCCGTACCGCAAACCGACACAGGTAGGCGAGGAGAGAATCCTAAGGTGTGCGAGAGAACTCTCGTTAAGGAACTCGGCAAAATGACCCCGTAACTTCGGGAGAAGGGGTGCTTTTTAGGGTGAATAGCCCAGAAAAGCCGCAGTGAATAGGCCCAGGCGACTGTTTAGCAAAAACACAGGTCTCTGCGAAGCCGCAAGGCGAAGTATAGGGGCTGACACCTGCCCGGTGCTGGAAGGTTAAGGGGAGAGGTTAGCGCAAGCGAAGCTTTGAACCGAAGCCCCAGTAAACGGCGGCCGTAACTATAACGGTCCTAAGGTAGCGAAATTCCTTGTCGGGTAAGTTCCGACCCGCACGAAAGGTGTAACGATCTGGGCACTGTCTCAACGAGAGACTCGGTGAAATTATAGTACCTGTGAAGATGCAGGTTACCCGCGACAGGACGGAAAGACCCCGTGGAGCTTTACTGCAGCCTGATATTGAATTTTGGTACAGCTTGTACAGGATAGGTAGGAGCCTGAGAAGCCGGAGCGCCAGCTTCGGTGGAGGCGTTGGTGGGATACTACCCTGGCTGTATTGAAATTCTAACCCGCGCCCCTTATCGGGGTGGGAGACAGTGTCAGGTGGGCAGTTTGACTGGGGCGGTCGCCTCCTAAAGAGTAACGGAGGCGCCCAAAGGTTCCCTCAGAATGGTTGGAAATCATTCGTAGAGTGTAAAGGCACAAGGGAGCTTGACTGCGAGACCTACAAGTCGAGCAGGGACGAAAGTCGGGCTTAGTGATCCGGTGGTTCCGCATGGAAGGGCCATCGCTCAACGGATAAAAGCTACCCCGGGGATAACAGGCTTATCTCCCCCAAGAGTCCACATCGACGGGGAGGTTTGGCACCTCGATGTCGGCTCATCGCATCCTGGGGCTGTAGTCGGTCCCAAGGGTTGGGCTGTTCGCCCATTAAAGCGGTACGCGAGCTGGGTTCAGAACGTCGTGAGACAGTTCGGTCCCTATCCGTCGCGGGCGCAGGAAATTTGAGAGGAGCTGTCCTTAGTACGAGAGGACCGGGATGGACGCACCGCTGGTGTACCAGTTGTCTTGCCAAAGGCATAGCTGGGTAGCTACGTGCGGACGGGATAAGTGCTGAAAGCATCTAAGCATGAAGCCCCCCTCAAGATGAGATTTCCCATGGCGCAAGCTAGTAAGATCCCTGAAAGATGATCAGGTTGATAGGTCAGAGGTGGAAGCATGGTGACATGTGGAGCTGACTGATACTAATAGATCGAGGACTTAACCAACGCTTTTTAAAAAATGAAATACCTTCTTATTATCTAGTTTTGAAGGAACAACGTTCCTTTTATGTTTGGTGGCGATAGCGAAGAGGTCACACCCGTTCCCATTCCGAACACGGCAGTTAAGCTCTTCAGCGCCGATGGTAGTTGGGGGTTTCCCCCTGTGAGAGTAGGACGCCGCCAAGCCATTTGAAAAGACCAGCCATCCGGCTGGTCTTTTTTTGAGGTCGTTATCTTCAGTACTTATTATTTAAACCTGTTAAAGACCTTAAAGAAAGTTATATGCAGGGTAAATGGTAGGACATTCTATTAATGTATCTGAATTTCTACAGCTATCTGTCTTATCCATATCAGTTTAAGACAAAGGGACAGAATTCTTCGTTTCTGTAGGGATATATGTTAAACTTAACATAGTTCTGAAACTGTCATTGGGGGAATAGCCGATGGATACCTCTGCTAAAGATGAAATGATTTTTTCGTTTGCTGAATGGTTGAGAGACCAAGGCAAATCAGCTAATACGATCAAAACGTATACTGGTGTCCTTTCACAGTTTTGTGACCAGACACAAAAGATATTGATGGAGATCCATTCTGAAGATGTTCAGGGTTATCTTGATTATTTAGAAAATTGCAAGAAAAGCCCAGGGACAATCGAAAAACACTATATCGCATTAAATGTCTTCTTTAAATTTTTAGGCAAACCGCAAGTGATGCTTTCTGTGGAACGTAAAGTTAAGGAGCACAAGCTTGAGGTACCTGAAACTTTAAGCCTCAATGAGCAGCAGATACTGTTAAGAGATATAGAAGCAGAAGGAAATCTAAGGAATATTGCCATCGTCTACCTTTTGTTACATACTGGAATTCGTGTCTCCGAATTATGTGACTTAAATGGCCGTGATGTCATCATGGAAACAGAGCGTAATTATATACTTGTCCGGAACGCAAAAGGTGAAATCGACAGATCCGTACCCCTTACGATATCGGCTATACAACATGTACAAAATTATCTTTTGTCTTTAAAAGAAAAAGCAGATCCGCTATTCATCTCAAGCTATAATCAAAGGATCACTCCGAGGTCAGTTCAATATATATTGAAAAAATACAATGTGCATCCGCATAAACTGCGACATACTTTTTGTCAAAGGTTAGTGGATAATGGAATAGATATACAAACGATATCCAAGCTTGCCGGTCATAAAGATTTAAACGTAACGAAGCGTTATCTAAAAGAAAAATCTCTGGATCTGGCAAATGCGATAGATCAAACTTTCACCAAACACTAATATATAGAAATTAAAAGGGGAAGCGAGATCTTTCCTTTTTTTGTTTAAACAAACAGATTTCCTTGGAAATGACGAATAGGACGTTTTATCTTAAGAGACGGGACAGGTTGAAAGAAGAGGAATATAGTTCAGTCAAAAGGGCCGAACATATTGATGCATTGTTGAATCAAAAAAGAGGGGATTCCTTATATCAGGAATCCCCTCTTCTTTTTCTTCGTTACTTAACTGTTTTTTTCTTCTTTTTACCTATTTTCATTATAACTTCATATACTACCGGCACTATTACAAGTGTTAGCAATGTAGAACTCACCAGTCCGCCGATAACGGTAATTCCCAAACCTTGTGATATTAATCCGCTGCCTTCCGCACCGATTGCCAAAGGTATTAAAGCGCCGATTGTGGCAAGGGCAGTCATCAGGATAGGGCGTAGACGGGTGGATCCTGCCTCGAGTAAAGATTCCCTGGTAGATAGCCCGGATTCTTCATTCTTGATAACACGGTCCACTAATACGATGGCATTGGTCACGACGATACCAATAAGCATCAGGACACCCATCATTGCCGAAACGCTGATGGTCTCACCTGCAATGAATAGCCCTGCCAATGCCCCGATTACCGTAAATGGTAAGGAGAAGAGAATGGCTATTGGTGCTAAACCACCATGGAAAGTAACGACTAGGACAAAGTATACGATAGCAACTGCCGCTAACATAGCGATACCAAGTTGAGTGAATGATTCTTGGATATCTTCCGTCACTCCGCCGTAGTCTATAGATACGCTTGCAGGAAGATCTAATTTATCAACTTCCTTCTGTACCTCAGCTGTCACTGCGGCCACATCATCCGATTTGATTGTTGCAGACACGTCGGCATAAATTTTTCCATCGCGGCGGCTGATTGTATCGGAAGCTTTGCCTTCTTCGATTTTCACAAGCTCTTTCAATGGGATTTCCATTCCCATTGGAGAAGAAATTTTCGTATTCTCTAGATCTTTTTTGTCTTCGAATGTCGTTTCTTTTGTCTCGACATATACTTTGACTTCTTCTCCATCTTTCTTAATGGTAGTTAAAGCATCATCTTTATTCGTATTGGCAATGGACATGCCAATTTGTGCAGCTGTCAGTCCAAGGTCACTTAGCTTTTCTTGGTCTGCTACTAGAGTGTATTGCTCATAAGCATCCGAAAGACTTGTATCAACATCTTTTAAATCTTCGTTTTTCTTCATGATATTTTGAATATCATCAATTACCGGTTCAATATCTTTTTGTGTATTTCCGTAAACAAATAGAGTGGTTTCGTTGCTTGATGTTGATGTGAAATCTTGTTGTTTCCATGTTCCAGGTGAATCAAGTTCAGTTAATTCTTTTATGACGGTTTCTTTTTTGTCCCCGAAATTTTCGGTGTCTTCGTCATAGAGTACATAGAAGAGAGCCGAGTTACTCGAACCGCCCATCATGCCGCCGCCCATCATGCTTTCACCAAGTGTGTATTGAACGGTCTTCACATCGTCTTTATCCATGAAGTATTTTTCCACTTTTTCTGTTTGCTTTTCAATATCCTCTTTTAACTCTCCAGGTGCGGGAGTGTAAGTTACGATGATCGTTTTTTCTTCATCTGCAGGCATGAAGCTGACACCGATGCTTGGGATTAGGAATAAGCTTCCAACTAATAATACAATGGCTGTACCGAAAGTGATTAGCTTATGGTTTAACGACCAATCCAGTGATTTTCGATAGAATGCTGATAGTTTGCTTGGTTTTTCTTCATGTGATTGTAATTCTTTTTTAGATAGTCCCTTTTTAAATAAAGAGTCTGCCATTGCCGGAACAAGTGTGATGGCGATTATTAATGAAGCGACTAATGCAAACACCATTGTTAAGGCAAATGGCATGAATAGTTCCCCGACAGGTCCTGTAACGCTTGCTAAAGGCAGGTATACGGCTACAGTAACGATTGTCGATGAAAGGATGGGGATGAACATTTCCTTAGTGGCAGATCGTATTAATTCGCCGCCTTTTAATTGTTCGCCTTTTAAAGCCATTCTTCTATAAATATTTTCTATGACGACAATGGAGTCATCGACGACTCGGCCAATCGCAACGGTCATGGCCCCAAGTGTCATGACATTCAATGAAATATCCATTTGTTTGAGCACCAAAAGGGCTGCTAATAGGGATAATGGAATCGAAATGACGGAAATGAGAGTCGTTTTAAAGTTCCTAAGGAACAGCATGATAACAATGACGGCAAACAGACAGCCGAAGAGTGCCTTGCTGATCATGGTTTCAACAGAATCTTTAATCGGTTTAGCTTGATCGAGAGTAGTGTGTACACTTACCCCGTTAAATTCTTCTTTGAAATTCGATGCTTCTTCATTTACTTCGTCGACGATTGCAACTGTATCGGCATCAGGTGATCTTGTAACCTGAATTCCAATCGATTCGCTACCGTTTGTTCTTGAAATCGACTCAGCCTTACCGGTGATTTTAACATCGGCAATGTCTGATAATTTCACATTTTGCATTTGGGCAGGACCTGTTGCCATTTCAGGAGATAATTGATTGGTTTCCTGTCCAGTTTGTGCTGGAGCTCCTGTTTGCGGGCCGCCGGTTAAAGGTATCTTTACATTTTTCAGGTCCTTTAATGTGGAAATGTTTCCATCCACAACGATCGTTTTCTCTTTATCATCAAAGTTATATATGCCAAGCGGCATACTGACGTTTGCGGCCTGGATAACCTTCTTTACGGTTTCTTCATCGAGCCCGTATTGAGCCATCTTGTCCTGGTCGAATACAAGGCTGCCTTCATTTACTTGCTGTCCGGAAATGGATACGGATGTCACGCCGTCAATTCCTTCAAGTTTAGGTACTAACACCTCTTCGACATTTTTTGTAAGGGCTGGTAAATCAGAAGCCTTATCTGTTACACTGAGTGCGACGACAGGAAAAGCGTTTAATTCTAATTTAGATACGCTCGGGTCATCTACTCCCTCTGGCAGTTCCAATTTCTCTAAAGCTTCTTTCACTTCTTTTACTGCATCGTCCATATCCGTATCATAATCATATTGTAATTGGATGGAAGAGGCATTGGCCATGGACGAAGAACTGACTAATTCGACTCCTGGCAAATTTGTTACTTTTAGCTCAATCTGGTCGGTGAGCTTATCTGCTACTTCTTCAGGTGCAGCTCCAGGATAAACAGTGGAGATGCTAATTAAAGGAGTGGAGATGCTTGGTATGGTTTCTTGTTTCATGTTTAAACCGGAGTATAAACCAGCTGCAACGATGATGATGGTAAGCAACCAGATTGCCAATTTATTCTTTAATGAAAATTTAATTATTGAATTCAAGCTTGTACCCTCCATACATAAAATTGTGACCAGTCGGTCACAAACTCAAATATATAGTATATGGATTATGATTGCAACAGATAATATCCGTTAGTGTTAACGTTGTGATTTCAAGGGTTTTGGGATACAATTTGGAAGATGTGACCCATTGGTCACCAATGGACAATTTTAAGAGATAGGATGAATTTGATGAAAGAAAAAAATAAGATGATCATAGATAAGTCTGTAGAGCTTTTCGCGGAGAAAGGCTATCATGCAACTTCGGTTCAGGAAATTGTTGAAAAATGCGGGATAGCAAAAGGGTCCTTTTATAATTATTTTAAATCGAAGGAGGAATTACTAGTCTCCATTTTTAAATTTTATTATGAAGCGTTGACAGACTCATTACTTGATCTTGAACTGGATGCTTCATTGTCCAGTAAAGACAAATTCATGAGGCAGATCACTGTTCACATTGAGCATATGACGGGAAATACCAACTTGATTCAAATGATGATGCAGGAACAAATGGTTCATATCAGCAAGGAACTAGATGGATTTTTACATTATATCCATGAAGAGGGCTTGATTTGGTTCAAGCGTAAAATCATTGAGTTATACCCGGGGCTTTCATCTGATCTTCTACCCGATTGCACCATTATTTTAGATTCGCTTTTCAAAGGATATATCGGAATATTGATCAGGAAACAAAATGCTTTCGATGTGGAATTGTTACCTAGCTTCATATTGAACCGGATGGATTCCATTGTCACAAGTCTGGAAAACATGGAAGATCCATTATTGAAACAATTTCCCCTACCAGGTTGCTCGATGCGGGATATGAGCCCAAAAGAAGAAATCCATTCGATTATCGCCAGGATGCTGGAAGTGGAAACACGTAAAGAAGAGGGGATGGAAACGCGTAAAAATACGGAAGCTTTAAAAGCGCTCCAGGAAGAATTTTCAAAAGTTAGGCCAAGCTCCATCATCTTGGAAAGCCTTTTATTATTTTTGGAAAAAAATGAAAAAAGAAGTCCCTTGTGTTCAAAGCTTATCTTAATGATGAAGGATTATTTGTTGTATATATGAAGGCTTTACTGAAAGGGGGCGAATAGCCTCTTTTTCATTTGAATTTTTAATGAGTGTTAAAAACGGAGGTTTAGGAAAAAGTAAAAAGTGATGGGAAGAAGACCATTCTTTCAATGATATGGGGGCAAGAATCGTGCGATGGAAAAAAGGAATGCTGATTTATAATAAAAATGCAGGGAAAGATAAACTCGAAAGGAATTTAGAGGGTTGTCTTCCGGTATTAGCTCCACATATTGATGAGTTTCTCATTCTACAAACCAAGCAAAAAGGCGATGCATGCCGTTATTGTTTGGAATATGGTGAAGAAATGAATGTAGTTTTCGTATTGGGAGGAGATGGAACGGTACATGAGTGTGTAAATGGCCTTTCACCCCTTCAGAGGCGGCCTTTGTTTGGGATTTTACCTGGAGGGACTTGCAATGACTTCTCCAGGACATTAAAGATTCCTCAAAAAGTTCGTCAAGCTGCGGAAGCATTAGTAAATGGCAAGGTTCGTCCAATTGATATTGGGAAGTCCAATAACGATTTTTTTTCAATTTCTGGGGAGTGGGACTTATTTCAGATGCTTAACAATATTGATGAGCAGGAAAAAAGCAGGTTCGGAAAGATAGGATATTTATTAAGCGCTGTAAGGACGATTGGTGAGAATGCTCCCTTTTCCTATAAACTAGAATATGATGGGAATTTCATTGAAGGGGAAGCCGTTATGATTTTGGTCTTGAATGGTTGTTTTATCGGCACTAATTTATTACCCTTCCCCATGATTAGTCCAGACGATGGGCTCTTTGGCGTTGCCATCTTGGAAAATGCAAGCCTTGGTGCATTTTTAGAAATAATAGCGATGAAACGTTCATGGACTGAAAATATGAGTTCTGACTCTGGGGTGACTTATTTACAAGCAGGTACCTTGACTATTGAATCCAAGAGGCCGCTTGATGTGGATATGGATGGAGAGAACTATAGGCAAACTCCTTCGCGCATTAAAGTCCTCGCCCACCATTTGTCAGTATTAACACCAAATTAGTATGAGGATTACATTTGAAGGGAAAGGCTTATGTGTTTTTTTTGTATATTCATTCCTTATTTCTGCAATTGTTTCCAAAATAGGATAAAATGTATGATGATATATCATTTTTTGCAGGAGGACCAATTATGGTGTACCAGGTCGGATTGTTAAAGGGCATTTTAGAGCCTTATCGGAGTCGTTATCAGCTGCAAAATGCAGAGGCAGTCACAAAGTTTGGATTGAAATTAATAGTTTTATATTTTGTTAGTCTTATAGTATTCGCCGTTGGGGGATATTTTGGCATTGGTTCAGAATCATTCTCCAAAGAAATCACGAAGATGAGCGCCAATGAATTCGAAGCAGCAAAGTTGCTGATTTTGAGCGGCAATATAATAACAGGAATAATCGACCCTTCCATATACATATTTTTAGCAGCTCTATTCTTTTGGATCGTTACTGATATCCCCTATATAAAATTAGTTATCGTTCAAATGATTCTTTTTGGCTTGCAATTAATAGAAAAAACATTATTGATTCCCTTATTCGTTTTAATGGATTTAGGCAGCGATGCCAATCCTTTTTCATTGGGGATCATCAGTCAGTATTTTCTCAGAAGTGATTATTTCATTCACTTTTTCAGCGGAATTACCATTTTTCAATTTCTTATTATTGCTCTGCAATATTTTTATTTAAAGGAATTTACAGAACGTAATAATTATTTGGTCCTTTTAATGATTGTTCTATTCTATTTGGCCACATGGTTTGTTAAAGCCTTTTTAGGATACATCCAAGTAGGCGTATTTGTATAAAGCGGGTGAAATGAATGAGCGGTAAATGGAAAATAGCGGCGGTCTCCATTGCGTCGATAGTGTTAATAACCGTTAACTTATACCTTATTGAAAAAAAAGAAAGCAAAGTGGAACGGACGGTTTTCGTTGAAAACTGGACTAAGGTAAAAAAAGATACAATTACGGATACTATTCAAACAAATGGGGTAATTAAACCAGTAGAAGAGTATGATATTTATTTTGATGCCAAGAAAAATGATTTTAAGAAATTCCTTGTAAAAGAAGGCGATGCGATTACGGCTGGCTCCTCGTTGTTTGAGTTTACGACGACCGAACTTGATGCGCTTAAGACGAATTTGGAAGCGGAGAAAACGGCCGCCGAGGGGGAAATTGCAGGGATTGAGGAATACATAGGGAAGTTGAGGTCTTATCAGGGGACCGTGACCAGTGAACCTGAAGCTGCAATTGATGAATCGGTGGAAAAGAACTTGAATATTGATATAACGACAAGCTCTTCAGATCTTATTAAAAGTAACATTGAGCAAGAAATGTACAAGCAGGAACTAGAAAAAAACAGGTTGGATGAAAAAGTAAAAATGCTTGATGCTAAATTAAGTTCGATTGAGCAGCAGTCCAGTGCAATTGTAACGACTAGCGAGGCTGATGGTGTCGTTAAAAATATCAATAAAAACCTGAATAATCCCATTATATCCATTGTTTCGACAAATATGGCAATTGAAGGGGATTTCTCCGAAGAGGAAATGAAAAAGGCTGAAGTGGGCATGACTATAAAAGCAAGTTCCTCTGATTCAAAAAAGGCATTGAAAGGGAAGATAGGCCGTATCCATTCCTATCCCGCTGAAGAACCATCATTAAAAAAAGATAACAGATTTCCATTTCAGGCTTTAATCGAACCGGAAGGCGAAGAAACTGAACCATTGTTGGTGGGATCGAAAGTGAATCTTACTGTAATAACCAATGAGAAAGCCGGTGTACCCTCCATTCCGATAGAGGCCGTACAATACCAAAAGCAGCCTTATATTTACAAGTTGACTAATAAAGGCCATGTGGATAAACATTACATTACAAAAGGTCTTAAGGCTGAAGGGAAGCAAGAAATCATAAAGGGACCGTCTGTAGGTGACGTCATCCTGCTGGAGTCGAATGCGGCAGTGAAGAACCATTCTTATTTTATAACCCCGATTCAATTTGAAAAAGTGAAAGCTAGAACTTATAAAAAATTCACCTCTAGGGAAAAAGTAAGATATCTGTTACTTGGCATTCTGGAAAAATAACCGCTTTTTTCACAAGAGAGGTGATGTTAAATTAGGAATTAATTATATCAATATAACTTATTTGATTAAAAATCGGGAAACGTAATTATAGATACAACAGCCTTTAATGCAGAATATTCAGACATATTAAAAGATTTTTTCTAGAACTGATGCGAATAAATATTTACAGATTATCATTTTTAGTATAATATTTTATTATAAGTTAACTCGCTTAATCTTATTCCAAGAACGGGGGACCCATTTTTGTGGATTTTATCCGCTAGGGGTGAATTCAGAAATGAAAGGGCATTTGTGTTTCCAATTCCTAACCCGACAGCTAACCTCGTCAGCGTCTTTAAGGGAACATGTGTGAATATTCACGCCAATAAGAAATCGACACATGAAGTGTCTTTTTTTTCGGCGTAAAGACAGAGTTTTTCAAAAAAAGAAAAATTACTTTCTTTTTATTAGTATCTTGTTTCCCTTACCGAGACAAAAATGTTTTTGCATCAAAGACTTTATGGAAGGTGAGGAAAGTAAATGAAGAAATTCAAATTAAGTTTAGCTAGCCAAATTTTCATTGGTTTAATTCTAGGGATTATCGTTGGTGCCATTTTTTATGGTAATGAGTCGGCCCAAAGCTTTTTACAGCCATTCGGAGACATTTTCCTACGAATGATTAAAATGATCGTAGTGCCGATCATCGTATCCAGCCTTATCGTTGCAGTTGCCGGTGTAGGTGACTTGAAAGCGGTAGGAAAACTAGGTGCTAAATCATTATCATACTTTGTTGTCGTAACTATGATAGCGATTGCTGTTGGTTTAATTTCAGCGAATATCATCCAGCCTGGTGCTGGTGTGAATATGAATAACCTGGAACAAACTGATATCTCGACATATGTTGATACAGCAGAAACTAAGCAGCATGAATCGTTCGTAGATACACTTGTACACATCGTGCCATCCAATCCAGTTAAAGCCATGGTAGAAGGCGATATGCTAGCGATCATTTTCTTCTCCGTGTTGTTTGGACTAAGTATTGCGGCCATCGGTGAAAAGGGTAAACCAGTATTCCGTTTCTTCCAAGGTGTAGCTGAAGGAATGTTCTACCTAACTAACATGGTCATGAAATTCGCTCCTATCGGTGTATTTGCACTAATCGGTGTGACTATCTCCAAGTTCGGTTTGGAATCTCTAATTCCGTTAGGAAAGTTAGCGCTTTCTGTTTACGGAACAATGATCTTCTTTGTAATTGTCATTCTGGGTCTTATTGCAAAATTTGTAGGATTCAATATCTTTACTTTGATTAAACTTCTAAAAGAAGAATTGATTCTTGCTTTCTCTACTGCAAGTTCAGAAGCGGTTCTTCCGAAAATCATGGAAAAAATGGAGAAAGCGGGATGTCCGAAACATATTGCTACATTTGTTATTCCGACTGGATACTCCTTTAACCTTGATGGTTCTACATTATACCAAGCGTTAGCAGCTATCTTCATCGCTCAAATGTATGGAATCGATTTAAGCATGTATGAGCAAATCACGCTAATGCTAGTGTTAATGATCACATCCAAAGGGATTGCGGGTGTACCAGGTGTATCTTTCGTAGTTCTTTTAGCGACATTGGGAACTGTCGGTATTCCTATTGAAGGTCTAGCATTTATTGCCGGTATCGACCGTATTCTTGATATGGGACGTACAGTGGTAAACGTTATTGGTAATTCACTTGCGGCAATCGTTATCTCTAAATGGGAAGGTCAATTCAACCCTCCTTCCAAAAAAGAACTAGAACAACAAGTTTCTTGATACAAAAAATCCAGAGTGAAATGTCACTCTGGATTTTTTTTATTGAATGAAAAAGCGCTTCCTTAATTTTTCTCGATACTGTAAAAATCTGCTTCCTTCAGGTGTTATGGAGGGAACTACTTCTTGACGGGTCTTCCTGGATGTCAAAATACCCCCAAATTCATAAAGCCTTTCATTGTTTACCCCAAAACCAAATCATATCCTCTTCCTCCCAGAAGGTCATGTGTTGTGAAATGAAACTACCTTCAGGCTTTAAATTACGGTTGATTTGACTAATGTCGGGTATTTTGCGCAGGGGATCATCAGCATAAAGGGGAGCGGCCACATGAAATGAGTGAATGAATGATAAAACCAGTCATGATCCATTCTTCGAATTCTATATTTTTTCCTATTGGTTAAAATGGATTTTGATTCATGTTATTTAAACGATGCAGATGATGATTAATATTGGGGTTATATAACTTACGTGAAACTCCAAAAGTTTGATAAAATAACATTATTGATTGAGAGCTCGGAGGGGGTCAGGTTATGAAGAATGATAGCAATGATATCTTATACATGTATATGCAGGCTTCCGAACGGTTTGTCCTTTTTAATGGACTCAATTTTCGTGAATTCGTCAATTCGCTTCCGTATACCTTGGATTCGATCTTATTATTGAAACATCAATTCGATGGTGGGGAATACAATTTGAATGTCCTGCTTGAGAGCGCTTCATCTGAAGCTATTGCGAAGCTCGTTAAAGAAAATGTCCGGGCATATGGAGATTTCTGTTGGATCGATTTTGAAGAAGCGGAAGGGCTGGATGAATTGGATGGAAGGGAAATAGCGGAACTTTTATATTTAGGACATGCTAAAACCCATCTGGATCCCCCGTTTTTTCGTAAATTGAATAACCAATTTGTGTACCTTGCCCAGGATGATGGCTGGTTCAATAAAATTTATTTTCGTTCTCTTTCGACATATTATATGATGTTAGGAAGTCTGATTCCGCTAAAGCTGGAGCCATTAAAAGTAGAGAGGACGTGGCTTGGAATCAGAAAGAAAAAAGAGCTGACGGCGATTCCTGCAGAAATCATTGCTTCTTTGGCTCATATTCTGGCAGAGGGGCTCGTTTTTTCCTTTCGGGATGTTAAGTATACTAGAACGAAAATTGAGATACCGGCATGGGTCGTAGGGGATTATTTAAACATGGATGAGATGCATGATTCCTTTTCTGATAGAGATAGTAAGGAGCCCGATGCATTTATTATCTTCAATCGAAAAGAGAAGATTTGGGAAAGTGTTATTAAAAATACACCATCCTCCTAATTTTATTTGAAGTCCTTGAACTTTTTAGGTGTAAGACTTACCGTCTCATGCATAAGAGATAAGAGAGGGTGTGGCGGTTTTATCCTGTGTTCAGTAAATTAGTAATCATTGGAAATACTCATTGGTGGAAGTTTCGCTTTACCCCGCATTAACAGGCTGTAAGGAAGCCTGATGACAAATGTAATGAAAAAGAAATGTGGTGAACCAACAGCCTGTAAATGCCCGATTGCGACGCACAGGATGTGCTAGCACAGGAGTTGCCACAGGATGTGGCGGTTTTATCCTGTGTTCTGCAAAATAGTAATCATTGGAAAAGCCTCAATGATGGAAGTTTCGCTTTACCCCGCATTAACAGGCTGTAAGGATGCTCGGTGACAAATGTAATGAAAAAGAAATGTGGTGAGCCAACAGCCTGTAAATGCCCGATTGCGACGCACAGGATGTGCTAGCACAGGAGTTGCCACAGGATGTGGCGGTTTTATCCTGTGTTCTGCAAAATAGTAATCATTGGAAAAGCCTCAATGATGGAAGTTTCGCTTTATCCGTTTTAGTGTAAAGTGATACAATGAACATGGTTAAAAGAATATTGGAGGGTAATAACTCATGAAAACTAAACTTGGTTTGCTTTATGGTGGAAAATCTGCGGAGCATGAGGTTTCTATGCAGACGGCTTTAGCGGTCATTAAAGCTCTCGATTTAGCAAAGTTTGATATATATCCGATTTACATAACAAAAGATGGTTCATGGATTAATGGACCAAAGTTAACAGGTCCTGCCGAGAACGTGGAGGCATTGACATTTTCACCGGAAAAATCGAGCTCGCCTCTTGCCTTGCAAGCACATTCAACTGATGAAAATAGTGAATCAACAGGGTATGACGTAATTTTCCCATTGCTTCACGGACCGAATGGAGAAGATGGAACCGTACAAGGGATGCTGGAACTGTTGAACCTCCCTTATGTAGGGAATGGCGTTTTAGCTTCTTCAGCAGGAATGGATAAGGTCATCATGAAAAACATTTTTGCCCAGGCGGGACTTCCTCAAGTGAAATACACTTGGTTCATCCGTTCTGAATGGGAGAAGAATACTGAAAGTGCCATCAAAAAGGTAGCGGATGATTTGGGGTACCCTTGTTTTGTCAAACCTGCCAATTTAGGCTCAAGTGTCGGTATCAGCAAATGTAATGATGCTGATGAACTGGAAAAAGCGGTAGCGGAAGCTTTTCAATTCGATCGGAAGGTCATCATTGAAGAAGGGGTCATTGCTCGTGAACTCGAGTTTGGTATTCTTGGTAATGATGAACCGTCTTGTTCAGTGGCAGGCGAAATCATCCCTAAGAAAGATTTTGCCTTCTATGATTATTCAGCAAAATATGTAGACGGTAATTCAGCGATGGTCATTCCGGCGGAGATAACGGAAAGCGAGTATGCAGCTTTATCCGAAATGGCCATTACTGCCTTTAAGTCATTGGATTGCTCTGGATTGGTTCGCGCAGATTTCTTCTTGACGCATGAGGGGCAAATCTATATTAATGAAGTGAATACAATGCCTGGGTTTACTCCATTCAGCATGTTTCCGTTATTGTGGAAGCACACAGGTGTCGACTATCCAGCATTAATTGAAACACTCGTGAAACTTGCCTTGGAACGTCATCAGGAAAAACAACAAATCAAATATACAGTTTGATCATGCAGGTAAAGTATCAGTAAACTCCACAATCCATCAAGCCTTGATTTGATGGATTCCAATCAGCAGGAACCGGTGCGATTTAAACTGGTTTCTGCTTCGTTTGGTTAACGGAGAGCGATTAACGGTTCGATGAATGTAGGAGGAACAAAATGATAAAGAGAACGTTAAAACAAGTACATGAAATGGCAGAGGGATTGAATGATATCAGTCCATTCCAGTCCAAAGGAATTAATGGGGTTACCATCGATTCAAGAACGGTTAAGGAAGGGTGTTTGTTCATTCCGCTTAAGGGTGAGCAGGTTGACGGCCATCAGTATGTCAAGCAGGCTTTAGCGCAAGGGGCTGCAGCTTCCTTTTGGCAAAGGGATGTTCCGAATCCTCCTGTTGATTTACCGATAATCATTGTCGAAAACACTGAGAAAGCACTTCAGCAATTGGCGCGTTCTTACCGCCAGGAGTTGAATATAAAAGTCATTGGGATAACAGGGAGCAACGGTAAGACCACTACGAAAGATATGACCGCTGCGCTGCTGGCCACTGCCTATAAGGTTCATAAAACAAATGGAAACTTCAATAATCATTTAGGTTTGCCGTTAACGGTGCTTTCTATGGCAGAGGATACGGAAGCGGCTGTTTTGGAAATGGGAATGAGCAGCCGCGGTGAAATCGAGTTCTTATCCAAAATGGCAAAGCCTGATGTAGCGATCATTACCAATATCGGTGAATCACACTTATTGGATTTAGGATCACGCGAGGAAATCGCGAATGCGAAGTTGGAAATTGTCGAAGGTTTGTCGAAAGATGGAACGCTGATATATCATGGTGATGAACCATTGCTTCGCAATCGGATCAAAAAGGATTTTCCTGATTTAAACGTAATATCTTTTGGACGTACGGAACAAAATGATTTATATCCACAGGCCATTAGCCAAGGGGCAGACAGTACCACGTTTACAATCGCAAGCGGTAATAAGGAAATCGGTTATGAGATACCTGTTTTAGGTCATCATAATGTTCTTAATGCGTTGGCTGCCATCTTGGTTGCTAAAGAATTCAATGTAGATGATTCGGCGATCCGTAAAGGCCTATCGGCCATTCAGTTAACTAATATGAGGATGGAATTGGTTGAAGGCGCAAAAGGGCAGAAAATCATCAATGATGCATATAATGCCAGTCCAACTTCAGTCAAGGCGGCAGTGGAGTTGGTTGAGGGCTTATCTGGGTTCGAGAATAAGATCCTTGTATTGGGAGATATGTTGGAGTTAGGGCCGCAGGAAAAAGACTTTCATACGAAAATTGGTGAATTGATTTCCAATGAGCGGATTGATAAGATTTTCACATATGGTACTTTAGCCGAGTTTATTGCCAAGGGAGCGAGCAAGTCTTTTTCATCGGAGCAGGTTCGCCCTTTTCAAGATAAGCAGGAGCTTATAGAGGAACTTAAGTCGTCCACACAGGAAAATGACATCATACTTGTTAAAGCTTCCAGGGGCATGAAGCTGGAGGAAGTCGTTCAAGCTCTACAAAAATAAAAAATAAAGAAAAGGCCGTTTCTTTTTTGAAACGGCCTCAGACTGTAGACAAACTCGATGAAAATCGAGTTTGTCTATTTTTATGGCTTGTACAATTTGGACGTTGATTTCCACTCCAGGCACTCGCTTTCCGCGGGCGGTCGGGGAGCCTCCTCGGCTTTCGCCTGCGGGGTCTCCCCTAGACGCGCTTTTCCCGCAGGAGTCTCGAACACCCGCTCCAATCAACTTTGTCTTACCTTTTAGATAGAACACTTTTGCCTGGAGTCATGTTTGTTTTAAAATAGAAGTATTAAAACTTGAGGTGATGAGGATGCTTTCTAAACATGATTCTATTCAGCGAGATCAACTTGAAATGATTACTTTAGATCAATTGGTGCCACCGAACCATTTGGTTCGTAAAATGGAGGCTGCCATTGACTTCACTTTCATTTATGACTTGGTGAAAGATATGTATTCAGAGGTAGGACGCCCAAGTATTGATCCAGTTATTTTAGTTAAACTGACTTTCATTCAATATACCTTCGGTATTCGTTCCATGCGTAAAACGATTGAAGAAGTTGAAACCAATATGGCTTACCGTTGGTTCTTAGGCTATGGTTTCCATGATAAAGTACCTCATTTCTCTACGTTCGGGAAAAATTATGAGCGACGCTTCAAAGATACAGATCTGTTTGAACAGATTTTCTATCGCATTTTAATGACAGCTGCTAATAAAAAGTTAATAAGTGCTGAACACGTTTTCGTGGATTCCACACATGTGAAAGCCAGTGCGAATAAACGGAAATTTGAAAAGAAAATCGTTCGTAAAGAAACACGAGCGTATCAAGGACGTCTTCAAGAAGAAATCAATCAAGATCGTGAAAACCATGGAAAAAAGCCTTTTCCACCAGATAAATTTGATAAAGAAGAGACCAAAGAGATTAAAGAAAGTACAACGGATTCTGAGAGTGGCTACTATGTGAAAGATGAACGAACAAAACAGTTTGCCTATTCATTCCACGCGGCCGCAGACCGCAACGGTTTTGTATTGGGAACGATTGTAACACCTGGAAATACACATGACAGTCAGATCTTAGAGCCACTAGTTGAACAAGTGATTGAGAAAGTTGGAAAACCGGAAGCCGTTGCCGCAGATGCAGCTTATAAAACACCAGCGATTACAAGCTACCTATTTAACAAAGAAATCATACCGGCTTTACCTTATACACGTCCTCGCACCAAAGAAGGATTTTTCCGCAAACAGGACTATGTATACGATGAACATTTTGATTGTTACCTTTGCCCTTCGGGCGAAACTTTAAAGTACTCAACAACAAATAAAGAGGGCTATCGCGAGTACAAATCGCCAAAACAAATTTGTACAACATGCTCATTTTTATCTCGGTGTACAGAAAGCAAAGACTGTCAAAAAGTGGTGACACGGCATATCTGGCAAACACATGTGGAAGAAGCAGATCATCTGCGTCATCATCAAGATGTAAAACCTATATATGCAAAACGTAAAGAAACGATTGAGCGTGTATTCGCAGATGCAAAAGAAAAGCATGGTATGCGTTGGACTACTTTAAGGGGACTTAAAAAATTGTCGATGCAGGCGATGCTTACTTTCGCTGCCATTAATTTAAAGAAGATGGCCAATTGGACATGGCAAGGTCCAAAAATGGCCTAACATAGTGGGCTCGTAGAGCCCCAATCTCTAAACTTTAGGCGAAAATTCAAAGGGAATTTCAAAAGGGGTTCAGAATTTTTTAATTCCGAACCCCTTTTGTCTACAAACTGAGGCCGTTTCTTTTTTGAAACGGCCTTTTTTATTGTGTTTAAAACAGTGTCCCGGCTATAATGCAGATGTCATCGTTAATCACTGAATGCCTCATCCTTGAGACCAATAGCTTCTGAAGAAGGTCATTTGTATCGAGATGGACATTTTCAATGAATTCCCTCTCGATATTGTCAGATCGGTCAATGGCGGAAGGTGTAGGCGTTTTAGACAGTTCATCTGTATAGATGATGAATCGGCTTCCTGGTTCATAATGAAAGACTACTTTTTTTATGGGCAATTCGGGGATCGGTCCGCTTGGGGTGGCCCCTTCGTTTAAATTGAGAATTTGGTTGGTGCATGGGGAATACAAAAAGGCTGAAGGAAGTCCGTAGTTCACATATTCGATGAGTCGATCCTTTGTATTCACGTATGCGATGAAGGCTGTAATACGAGCATGTTTTTTGTTTTGCCGATTAACTCCTTGAAATAGGTCCCGAATATGTTTGCCCAGTTCCTCTGTTATGTAAATGGGGTCTTTTACCCGTTTGATAAGGTCGGGCATCAAAGCCCTTATGGACATGTTTATAAGGGCTGTGTGGATGCCTTTTCCAAATACATCGATCATGATGAAGCCGTATATACTGTCATCAACCTCCGCCCAGTAAAATAAATCCCCAGAAAGGTCACTCGAAGGCTGAAAAAGGCCTTTGATCTCTATATCTTCATTATTTATCGACAAAGGTAAACTTGAAAGTTGAATGCCCTTTGCAATTCGCAGGCTCCTTGCCGATTTTTGGTGTATCTTTTCAAGCTCCTGCCCCTTCAGTTTTGCCGAAAACAATTGCATGCTGATGTTTTTGAGTGACCTTAATTTAATCCGGACTTCTACTGAATCGGCAGGGACTGCCATGGTTTCATAAAAGGTCTTTTCCGGTAAGGTCTGAGGGGGATCCATTCCTAAAGTGCGTTTGTAAATGAATAAGATAGGGATTTCGTGAGATTCAGCTAAGGCGAATAAAGAAGTTTGCTGCCAAGAATCTTTTGATATGTGTAAAGGCAAAATAAATAATGATTTCATTAAGTCCGATGAATCTTCGAATAGATGACTTTGATTGAGTGGATCCTCCAAAAAAGTGACTTTCTTGTTCATTTTCTTTAAGATTCGACCAAAATCCTTACATAAAGGAACATCTATTGTGAATATGTTCATATAACCCCCCGTTGATTTGTTGATAGGTCAATCATACTGTATTTAGAGTTATTTACTATAATTTTTAGACAAAAAGATGTAATTTTCGGAAAAATGAATGATCCCATGTACCTGGAAATTCAATCATGATAAGCCCTTTCTTCCAACGGGGGCAACCGTGGAAGGGTGTTATCATTAGATTTAATCCTTCCTGAAAAAGGTTTGTTGAAACTATTTGATTTAAACTCATATCATATATAAATGGATGTTCGTTTTGTGAAAAATTCACATGGATATAGTAAGTGGTCTGGAATGGTTTATCCCGAACCGTTATTTTAAAACAGGAATAGGTTACTGAAATCCTCCCAACTGGATTCCTGAAGCCAACTGTCGTTTCCGGTCTGAATCCACTTACGCATGATAGGTTATAGTAACTAAGGTAATTCTGTTGAATAAATCAGTTGTACATTTATCAGGTGGTGATATCCAATTTCACCGTTCTTGAAACGATCCAAAGTTTTAGTAACTGTGAATGGGGCGATATCCTTTATTGCATTAACAGTTTGAAAATGGTAATATGAGTATGAGTTTAAATGTCTTATCATTGATGATTATTTAAATTAATCAGGTTGAGGCAACAAAATTGTATGTTCTTACATGTTTCATGAGTTCATTCTTGAGATTATTTTAGATTAAATAGGCCGCGCGTCTGGTCATATATAAAAGCTGCATCTCTTGGCGGCTTTAGTAGCTATTAGGGAATCAAGCCGCATTTTTAGCGCTTTTCCACTTCTGCAAATCCTCAACGCACCGGGCCTGTTTTGTATAAGAATCTTGGCTCTCGTCAAGTTTTGTTCATCCAGCCTTTTTAAGTTTGATGAATAATAGGTGCAGCAGCCCTCACCTGAATAAAACGGTCAAACACCGTTTATGCTACTTTTAATTTTCCATATTGAATTTAATTTTGGTTACATGTACTTTTAAAAAGATGAGCGTAGGTTAATGATAAGTTTACACGTGCGCGAAATTAAAAATGCCAGTGAATGTCCGTACTGGTATATTTCCTTTTTAAAAAATCATATTGAGTTCATTTGAACTAAAAGGCAGACATACTTTTAGGTGATAATGATAAACTTTTTATTAAGAGATAAAGAAGAACATCCGTCATGATGATGAGGATTTGAACTAAAACATCTGTGCATGATCCATGAATGCACGTGTAAATTTACGATATAAAAAGGAGTACGAAAACATTGACATTGTTTAGCGAATTAGGATTAGATAGAACGTCCATGAAATCAATAGAAAAAATGGGATTTGAGGAAGCGAGCCCGATTCAATCCCAAACGATACCTCTAGCACTTGAAGGTAAAGATATAATCGGTCAAGCGCAAACAGGAACAGGTAAAACAGCAGCATTCGGTATTCCATTGATGGAAAACATCGATATCAATAACGAAAACGTGCAAGGGATCGTCATTGCACCTACACGTGAGCTTGCCATTCAAGTTTCCGAGGAACTTTTCAAGCTTGGTTACGGAAAACGTGCTCGTGTACTTGCAGTTTATGGTGGACAAGACATCGACCGTCAAATCCGTGCTTTAAAGAAAAAACCACATATTATCGTTGGTACGCCTGGTCGTCTTTTAGACCATATCAAACGTAAAAATATTAAATTAGGCGGAGTTCACACTGTAGTTCTTGATGAAGCGGATGAAATGCTTAACATGGGATTCATTGAGGATATTGAATTAATCCTTTCAACGGTTCCTGATGAAAGGCAAACATTGCTTTTCTCAGCTACAATGCCTGATCCGATCCGTAAAATTGCTGAAAGATTCATGCAAGAACCAGTTCTTGTACGTGTAAAAGCAAAAGAAATGACAGTGGATCGTATCGAACAATATTACTTGGAGTTAAAAGAAAGTGAAAAATTCGATACACTTGCACGCCTTTTCGATATTCAAACACCGGATCTTGCGATCGTCTTCGGACGTACGAAACGCCGTGTAGATGAATTGGCATCTGCATTGAATATCCGCGGTTATATGGCTGAAGGCATTCATGGTGACCTTAGCCAGGCAAAACGCCTTTCTGTATTGAAAAAGTTCAAAGACCGTAGCATCGATGTGCTCGTTGCTACTGACGTTGCTGCACGTGGACTTGATATTTCCGGCGTTACTCACGTATACAACTTTGATATCCCTCAAGATCCGGAAAGCTACGTTCACCGTATTGGACGTACAGGACGTGCGGGTAAACATGGTATAGCCATTACGTTTGTAACACCAAGAGAAAGAGGCCAACTGCATGCAGTTGAACATACAACGAAAAAACGTATGGAGAAACTTAAGACTCCTACGTTAACTGAAGCGTTGGAAGGTCAACAAAAAGCAGTAACGGAAAAAATCCTTAATACAATCGAGAATGAGGATTTAACTTTATATCTTGGTCAAGCGGAAGAGTTATTGCAAAAACATAGCGCAGCGGATTTAGTTGCAGCCATGCTTAAATCAATGACAAAAGAACCGGATCAAACGCCTATCAAGTTAACGGAAGAATCTCCATCTCCAATGCGTCGCAATCGCGGAGGAAGCGGATCTTCTGGCAACAGACAGCGCAATGGCCGCAGTTCTTCAGGCAGAAAAGATTACGGCAGCGGATCAGGGAAACGCCCAAGCACGAACCGTAAATCGAATGGTTACGGAAACCGCAGCACGAGCCAAAAAAGAGAAAAAACTAATAAGATTTAATTGAATTGGGAATGCCGCTCATTTGAGCGGCATTTTTTTATGTGCATCTCCAACTCTTCATGAAGGTATCCGCGGTTTTTGGATGGAATGCTCACAGCCTTTGTTTGAAAAGGGGTTAATTTCCAGTATTTAAATATAGTATAATGGATGAAAGCAAGGATGGATGATGATGATTCAATTAGCATTACCTGTCCGGAATAGGAGAAGCACATGGAACCTGAAAATCGTATATCGAATAAGGCCTTAACCGTATGGAAAATCAGTGGTCTTATAAGCTGTTCAATAACCTGGATTATAAGCATCGCCGTACTCGTGCTTACAATCATTTTTGATTGGACATATTGGGTGATTGGCGCGTTGGTCCTAATTTCGATAATCCAATCCTATCTGGCCATCTTTCTGATTCCGTCGGTTAAATGGAAGAGGTGGCGTTACGAAGTAAGAAATACTGAAATTGATATCCAAAGTGGTATTTTCGTCATTAAAAGAACACTCATACCCATGATAAGGGTTCAGCATGTTGAAACGAAGCAAGGGCCATTATTAAGAAAATACGATTTAGCCTCCGTTGAAATTTCCACTGCAGCTACTCTTCATGTTATCCCTGCCTTGGACCTTGCAGAGGCAGATGAATTGCGGCATTATATTTCGAGAATGGCAAGTGTGGAGGAAGAAGATGTCTGATCCTAAAAGGCTTCACCCCATAGCTGTATTGCTTAACATCATTAAATCGATTAAGGAGTTAGTCATCCCTTTTTTATTAGTGGTCGTCATTCCTGGGAAGAATGAAGGAATTCCCGGATGGATACAACCGCTGGTCATTGCCATTATTATACTTTTGATTATAGGGAATGCATTCTTGCAATGGTTACGCTTTACATATCGGATAGAAGAGGGCGAATTCAGAATTGAGTCCGGGGTATTCGTAAGGAAGAAACGGTATATAAAGTTTGATCGGATTCATAGCATGGATATATCAGAGGGCATCATCCAGAGGGTATTCAGCCTGGTGAAGCTGAATATTGAAACGGCAGGCGGGTCTCAGGCGGATGCCGTATTATCAGCCATAAGCAAAAGTGATGCGGATCGAATCAATGCTTATATAAGTGAGGAAAAAAATGCGTATAACCCATTTGATAGGGATAAAGATGAAGTCGTGGATAATGAAATTACAGCAAAATCATCTGCCGTTTTTAAGCAGACGCTGCCGCAGTTATTCGCTATGGCTGCCACTTCGGGAGCGGTAGGTGTCTTCCTATCCGGGGCAGTCGCTTTTATTTCACAGTTCGATGAAATGATACCTTTTGAGAGAATATTTAAGGATTATGAAGATTTTATTGAAATGGGGACCTTCATTCTGACCTTGTTTGCCCTTGTGGCTTTATTGGCGGTTTATGTGCTGGCCACATTAAGTATGGTAATTAAATACGCTTCCTTTACCGTGATAAAAACGGATGAGGAGATCGTTATTTCCAGGGGGCTTCTCGAGAAAAGACGGCTGACAATCCCTATCCATAAAATTCAAGGTATCCGGATCATGGAGAATTTAATTCGAAAGCCATTGGGATTGGCGACGGTTTATATTGAATATGCGGGAGGGAGCATGGAAGATAAAGAAAGTCTTTCCATCATGCTGTTCCCTTTAATCAGGAAGAAGCATTTACAGAAGAAAATCCTGGAAATCTTACCGGTTTATGAAACGGATACGGAGATGACACCAATACCCAAGCGTGCACTTTCCAGGTATGTGTTTCGAAAGTTTCTATACCTCATCCCGATCATCGGTGCCTTGGTATGGTTTTTCAGACCTTGGGGTTATCTTTCCTTCTTGCTTGTACCGTTGGCGATTTTTTGGGCATACATGCAATATAGAGATTCAGGTTGGAGCATAGAAGGGAATTTATTGCTAATGAGCAGCCGTTTTTTCTCGAAGCAAACATTGATCATGCAGAGAAGCAGAATTCAATCAATCACATATAAAAAAAGCTGGTTTCAGAATCGAAAAGAATTAGCCACCATTACAGCATCGATTAAATCAGGAATTACCTCCCGGGTCGGTATGGTTGCTGATGTGGAAGAAAAGGATTGCCTAATAATTAAATCATGGTATTCACCTAAAAAAGCAGTCGACTCCCAATGATTGAAAGGAAGAGTCGGCTGTTTGGCCTACCATTTTTTTCTTAAGAATAATGGAGCTGTTAAAAAGCCGGTTGCCATTCCAGCCAAATGACCGACAACGTTGATCTGCGGTTGGATGAAAGTCATGATAATGGCAATTCCGGTCAATGTATATACTGTATTTCTTTCGTTGTTCGTAAAATTGGTTTTATTGAACAGTACAAGATATAGAAAGAATCCGAGTAAACCAAAAATTGCTCCGCTAGCACCTACGTGGTTATATGTCAGTGGGTTAATCAGGAAGGTTGCGATATTGGCAAGGATCCCTGTCGATAAAAAGAAGATTGAAAACTTGAAGGCTCCAAGTAATTTCTCCAGGAATGGGCCAAAGATGGCAAGTGAGAATCCATTAAACAGTAAATGTGTAAACGTGCTATGTAGAAAGATGGGGGTGATCAAACGCCACCATTGTCCATCAGCGATGTATAAATTCACACCTGTGCCATAATAAAAGAGTACATTGCCGGGAAGTACGGGGAAAAGGACGAGAACGAATACAAGCATCATAATGAGTATGAGCACAGTTACAGCTCGATAAGAATTTGCATATTCGCGGAAGCTTTCTGTTCTTGTAAACATAAATTCCTCCTATAAATCGTTTTTAATTAGATACAATATTATCATTTTCAGGTAAAAGAGTCCTCCTAATGATATGCAACTTATTAAATTAATAGAAGAGGTGTCAAAGTGATTAAAGGTATAGGCGTGGACATTACTGAGTTGGATAGAATGGAAACATTGATTAATCGGCAACCCCGTTTAAAGGATCGTATATTGACGGAAAGTGAAATCTTGATTTTCGAAAAGTTAAATGGAAGAAGGAAGGTCGAGTATTTTGCTGGGCGTTTTGCGGCAAAGGAGGCTTTTTCAAAAGCGAACGGTACAGGGATCGGTAAACACTTATCCTTTTTGGATATTGAAATCATCTCGGATGATAAAGGAAAGCCGGTGATTTCTAAGCCGTTTTCTGAAGGTGTCCATCTTTCGATTAGCCATAGCAGGGATTATGCGGTTGCTCAAGTCGTAATTGAAGGGTGAGTGGAGTTTTGTCCAATCGGGTCATAAACCTTAAGGTTGTCTCATATACATTTAGTGCTATAGGGAGACAAGGCCCGGTAAAAGGTACATGGCAGAGTAGGTGCTCTCGAAAAGTTTTTAGCCGGATCGAGAAATGGTCCTGTCTAAAATACTGAGGAATTTAAGACATCAGTCGAGCCAATGTCCGGATCCTGCCTTTTCCTCTCCCTTTTACGTTCAAATGACAAAAAGGGGTTGAAAAGATGAAGAAGATGGTAATGCTTTTTGCAGGGATCATGCTCTTGCTTGCTCTTTCTGCTTGCGGCCAAAAATCGCAGAGTGATGTAGTAAGTGAATTGAATGAGAAGCTTGGTGAAATGAAAGGATATAAAGCTAACGCGAAGATGACATTAAAGATGGGGACGGAACCTCAAGTGTATAATGTGGAGATTTGGCATAAGGACCCTTCTTTTTACCGCGTGAATCTGAAAAATGAAGAGAAAGATCAAAGCCAGATGATTTTGAAAAATGATGATGGTGTATATGTTTTGACGCCTGCTTTGAATAAAAGTTTTAAATTTCAAAGCGAGTGGCCGGAGAACAGCAGTCAGGCCTATTTGTTCGAGTCGTTGGTGAAAGACATTACGGAAGATAAAAGTGCGACATATAAAGAAACGGATAAACATTATGTCTTTGAAACGAAAACGCGCTACCAAAACAATAAAATGTTACCATTTCAAGAGATTACTATAAACAAAAAGGATTTATCCCCAGTCAGTGTAAAAGTCATGGACCCTGATAGGACCGCTTTGGTTCTTGTTGAATTCTCAAAAGTAAAATTCGATACGAGTTTTGATAAAGATTCATTCGACATGAAGAAAAACATGACAAGTGCACAACTTGAAGCTCCCGTTATGGCAGAAGTCCAAAATGAGGGGTTTGCAGTGAAATACCCTGAAAATATTGGTGATATGAATTTAACGGAAGAAAAAGAAATTACGACGGAAAAGGGAGAACGTGTCGTTTTGACCTATGAGGGTACAAAAAGTTTTACATTAGTTCAGGAAAAAGCTGAGGTAGTCCAAACTTCCGTTTCGACGAATGTGAATGGAGAACCTGTTGATTTGGGTTATACTGTCGGTGCCATGACGGGAAATACGATTGCATGGACTTTTGAAGGTGTCGATTACATGCTAGCATCAAAGGATTTGACACAGGAAGAGATGATAGAAGTCGCCCGTTCGGTTGGGGAAGATCCAGTCAAATAGGATTACATAACAAGCTGATGTTTCCCGTCTCCTTACGAAGGTTTCTTCTGGGTAGGATAGGCGGGGAAGCGGCTTGTTGACATTTTTAACCCATTATTTGATTTAGGCTGTTAGCTGGGAAAAGAGGATCAAGGTGAAAAAGCACTTTATCTTTCTAGCGGTTGGTTATAGAATGGTCCTATAATGAAACGAAAACTTCGCTACTGGGAAGAATCTTATGGTGAGTGCAGGAAAGAAGGAAAAGGTCTTGGAAACGAAAATATTTCATCGAGATACGTGGGCAGAAGTAAATTTGGATAATATTTTTGAAAATATCTCTTCAATGAAAAAAAGTCTGAGAAAGGGCGTTAGTCTTTTCGCTGTCGTTAAAGCCAATGCTTATGGCCACGGGGACTATGAAGTGGCTAAAACGGCGCTTGATGCGGGGGCGGATTTTTTAAGTGTAGCTTTTTTGGATGAGGCTCTTGCCTTACGGAAAAAAGGTATATTGGCTCCGATTCTTGTCCTTGGGGCTTCTAGGCCTGAAAGTGCAGCGCTTGCTGCCGAGCATGGGATTTCCGTGACGGTTTTCGATGAAGCATGGTTGGAGAAGGCAAAGGATTTGTTGAAACCGGGACAAGTTTTGCAAATCCATGTAAAAGTGGATAGCGGCATGGGGAGAATCGGCATTCGAGATAAAGGTAAACTCATGAAAGTGGAAAGTTTGCTTAAGAGGGAAGCTTGTTTCAATTTCCAAGGGATATTCACTCATTTCGCGACTGCGGATGAAATGAAGACGGACTTATATGAAAAGCAGCTTGCTTTCTTTAAAGGGATGCTTTCCGAATTGACGGGAAAGCCGGAATATGTTCATGCAGCCAATAGTGCAGCTTCTTTAAGGTTCACCGATTTAGAATGGAATGCAATAAGAATGGGGATTTCCATGTATGGTTTGAGTCCTTCCATGGAAATGAAGCCGATATTGCCATTTCCATTAAAACAGGCTATATCATTGAGAACGGAAATGGTCGCGGTTAAACAGCTTGCTAAGGGTGAAAGCGTTAGTTATGGAGCGACTTATACGTCTGAAGGTGATGAATGGATTGGAACTTTGCCAATCGGGTATGCTGACGGTTGGATCCGTAAGCTGCAAGGTCAGGAAGTTCTTGTGGATGGAAAAAGAGTGCCCATAGTCGGAAGGATTTGCATGGATCAATGCATGATCAAGCTTCCTGGACCATACCCTGTAGGAACAGTGGTCACATTAATCGGGAATGATGGGGATGAATCGATCACTGTCGATGAGATAGCGGCAAAACTGGAAACGATCAACTATGAGGTGACATGCATGATAGGAGCAAGAGTGCCCCGCATATATATGAAAGACAATCAGATGAATCATGCACGCAACTTCATTTTGGAATGAGCGGATTGTAAAAAAATCCTAAGATTGTGAATAAGATTTCCTTTATTATGCTGATAATAGGATTGAGAATAGAATATACTCTTTGCAGATAGGCAATTTAATGGTAATATTGAAAAGGATATATAATAAAGGTGTGTAGTGATGGTGGAGGTGTATGTTTGTGTCTGAATCCAGCGCAACAAGAGAGATATTAATTCGATTACCTCAAAATTTTTTAACAGAGTTAGACGGGTATGCGAGTGAGGAAAATGTGAATCGCAGTGAATTTATTTATCGTGCCACAAAAATGTATCTTCGCGAACGTAAAAAGAAAGAGTTTCGTGAATCGATGAAACGCGGTTATATTGAAATGGCGGCCATTAATTTAACGATTGCTTCTGAAGCCTTCCAGGCTGAATTCGAGGCTGGTCATTGCGTTGAACGATTAGTTAGCGGAGGCTGAGCCATTGATTGTTGTTAAGCGTGGTGACGTATACTTCGCAGACCTTTCCCCGGTAGTCGGTTCAGAGCAGGGTGGAACCCGTCCGGTACTAATTTTACAAAACGATATTGGTAATCGCTTTAGTCCGACTGTGATCGTGGCAGCCATTACAGCTCAAATTCAAAAAGCGAAATTGCCTACGCATGTTGAGATTAATGCAAAAAAGTACGGATTCGAACGGGATTCCGTCATTTTATTAGAACAGATCCGGACTATCGATAAGCAGCGTTTAACTGATAAAATTACGCATCTTGACGAACCGATGATGCAAAAAGTCAATGAAGCTTTGCAAATAAGTTTAGGCCTCATTGAGTTTTAAAGAGAATTTTTCCCGTTAAACCGGGCGTTATTATAATACAAATCATTCTTGATATTATTTAGATGGCACGATTCCTGTACTGTGGGAATCGTGTTTTTTTATGAAATAACATAAACATGTGTCCAAAAAGTAAACAGGGAGGAAATATGAAAAATTTGACGAATAAAAACATTATACAGTTAGATATTGGATGGAATGTCATTGTTTTTTATGGTATCTCCCTAACTTTTCATTAATTTATGTTTTTCTTACCTGAATTTCGGGTATGTAGTTATGTTGTAAATACCTAAAAAAAGCAAAAGTGCAGTGGAGAAACTCGAAGGAAATCCAAATGGAAATAACATTACAGTTAGTTAACATCCTTGTGACGTGGACAGGGAAACATAGCAATTGTGTTAGAATGGGAGGATATTATGAATCAATTGGTTTACGATTTTATTAAGCAAAATCAAGATTACATCCTTACTGAGTGGATGGGCATCATGAAGGAAAGTACGGACGAAAGATTAATTAAAGTTGTCTCAGATCGAATGTTCACGCAAACGAGCAGTGAATTTATAGATATGATCATCACGAACGTTGATAGTAAAAACAAGGAATTCACATTGAAGCTTTCAGATTTTGCCGAGAAAGTCGTCCAATTGGGATGGCCTCTTACTTTCGTCAATGAAGGACTTCATAAGTTCACGTTAATTGTCATTAATGGAATGGTGGAAAAGGGTCTCGTTACTCCTGATAATCAAGTCAATCTCGTTAACCATTTGGATAAATGGGCGACACCGATAAATAATGAAATAGTCAATATATATACTCAAACTTGGGAAAGAACCGTTTCCATGCAAAAAATAGCGTTGCAAGAACTTTCGGCACCGCTCATTCCTGTATTGGAAGGAATTACGGTAATGCCGCTGATTGGTACGATTGATACGGAACGTGCCAAACAGATAATGGAAAACCTGTTGACTGGCGTGGTTAAGCATAGATCTGAAGTCGTTCTTATTGATATTACGGGCGTGCCGGTTGTGGATACCATGGTTGCCCACCATATCATTCAAGCTGCTGAGGCAGTCAGATTAGTGGGCGCCAAATGTATACTATGCGGCATCCGCCCTGAAATAGCTCAAACCATCGTTAATCTTGGCATTAATTTAAATGAAGTGATTACAAAAAATACGTTGAAAAAAGGGATAGAAGTTGCGTTGGAATTAACGAGCCGTAAGATCGTAAAGGTGGAGGGATAAGTATGAGGATTCCGATATTAAAGCTTTATGACTGCTTGTTAGTCTCTATACAGTGGGAATTGGATGATGTGACAGCCCTTCAATTTCAAGAGGATTTACTGCATAAGATTCATGAAACAAGCGCGAATGGCGTTGTTATAGATATTACCTCAATCGATTTTATTGATTCTTTTATCGCAAAGGTATTAGGCGATGTCTTTAGCATGTCTAAGCTTATGGGGGCCAAAGTTGTAATTACGGGAATCCAGCCTGCTGTTGCAATAACATTGATTGAACTAGGAATTAGTCTCGATGATGTTCTGACAGCATTAGACTTAGAGAAAGGCCTGGAGAAATTACAACAGGAATTGGGGGATTAAAGAATGGAGTTCCAATCCTGCGTAAAAATCATAAATGAATGGGACATCGTAGCTGCAAGGCAGCTCGGAAGAAATGTCGCTAAAGAGTTGGGGTTCGGTACTGTAGACCAGGCCAGAATCACAACGGCCATTAGCGAATTGGCCCGAAACATATACCTATATGCTGGACAAGGCAGTGTTAGCATAGAAAAGCTAAATATAAATGGGAAGTCAGGATTGAAAATCATTGCAGAAGACCAAGGGCCGGGAATTGAGGATATCCGCAGAGTCATGGAAGATGGATATACCACCTCAGGGGGGCTGGGGGCAGGCCTTCCTGGAGCCAAACGTTTAATGGATGACTTTGATATTGAATCGATACCAGGTGAAGGGACTAAGATTATCGCGACGAAATGGCTCCGTTAGGGGGGGACTATGGATATTAGGGAGAACATGGAGAAAAAGTATCATGAGGCGCTTTCTACTTATCTTAAAGACCAAAATGAGCAGGCACTCTATCAAGGGCAGAAGATTAGCCGCCTACATATCAAATACAATATATCTCCAGAAGAAATCATAAGTATGCATAAAAATAACTTAATGGAACTTTACCCGGAATTACCGGGAAAAGTATTGGATTCTTTCGATTTTCTGCTAGAAGTCATGATGGGCTACGGCATTGCATACCGTGAACATCAAAGCCTCAGACATCAACAGCAGGAACTGAAAACGGAAATCGAGATAGCGGCAAACGTTCAACACACTCTTTTGGAAACGGAAATCCCTGATATCAAAGCTCTTGAAATTGGGGCGATCAGTGTTCCTGCGAGGCAGATGAACGGGGATTACTATCACTTCGTCCAGGATGAAAATGAGCGTATAGGGGTAGGGATAGCCGATGTCATAGGAAAAGGGATCCCTGCTGCGCTGTGCATGTCGATGATCAAATATGCGATGGACAGTCTTCCGGAGCATCGTCATGAACCGAATAGTGTACTTGAGAGCTTGAACCGGGTTGTGGAGCATAATGTTGATCCAAGCATGTTCATAACCATGTTCTATGGTTTATATGATCCGCATGACAGGCAATTTTCCTATGCTTCAGCCGGACATGAACCTGGATTTTACTATGACGCAGCTACAGGTACTTTTAGCGATTTGGATGCAAAGGGCTTGTTGCTTGGCGTTGATAAGAAAACAAGGTATCGCCAATATGAAAAAACGGTGAATCGTGGAGACATGATCATTTTATTATCTGACGGAGTAACGGAGTGCCGCACGAATGATGGGTTCATAGAAAGGGAAACGCTTATTGGTTTGATTAGAAAGAATATGCATTTGCAAGCCCAGGAAATGGTGAATAATATATATAAACAATTGGAGAAAATGCAGAACTTCCAACTGAGGGATGATTTTACATTAATAATTTTAAAATCAAATGTTTAGTATTGTTTCTGCTGGGTATAGATATAGGAATGAAGAGGATTTGAAGAGGTGGGTCAAGGATGAATATAACAGTAGATGTTAATGAATTGAATACTGAATTTAATGTAAAACTAAAAGGTGAAATCGATGCTTATACTGCACCGAAACTAAGAGAATCATTATTTCCAATTTCAGAGCAGGAAAATGTTTCGATTACTATTGATCTAACTGAAGTTTCGTATATGGATAGTACGGGACTCGGGGTATTCGTCGGTGCTTTTAAAAGCGTAAGGGCGCATAATGGCGAGTTCACGTTAGTTGGATTATCGGAAAGGTTACGACGTTTATTTGATATAACAGGTCTTGCAGATATCATTGATATAAAAAGTGGTACAGAGGGTGGGTTAGAATGAGTCAAGTATATGATTACATCGAAATGAAAATACCTGCAAAACCAGAATTCATCGGTGTCATTCGTTTAACGCTTTCTGGAATTGGAAGCCGGATGGGATTTGCGTATGATGAAATAGAGGATTTGAAAATCGCTACCAGTGAAGCTTGTACAAATGCGGTACAGCATGCATATAAGGATTCTGAAAAAGGTGAAGTGAAAGTAAGTTTCGGCCTTTATCCTGACCGTTTGGAGGTCATGGTTTCCGATAGTGGCAAGAGCTGTAATTTCGAGGAGGTTCGTCAAGGGCTAGGTCCATACGAAAATGGACAAAAAGTCGAACTTTTGAGAGAAGGAGGCTTGGGTCTTTACCTTATTGAAACTCTGATGGATGATGTAAAAATTCATCAGCATGATGGGGTTACTGTATTTATGACTAAGTTTTTAGAAGGAGAGCAGGTGGAGATGGATGCAAAAACAGTCTCAACCTAATCAGGCACAAAGAGAACAGGTAAATGAATGGATCAGAGCTTACCAGCAGAATCAAGATGAAGAAGCGCAGAGTAATCTCGTCATCCATTATAAAAGTTTGGTTGAAACAATCTCCCGTAAGTATGCGAAAGGGAAATCATTTCAGGAGGATATCTCCCAAGTCGGCATGATTGGTCTATTAGGTGCCATTCGACGATATGATGAATCCTTCGGCAAGAGCTTTGAGGCATTTGCCGTCCCCACTATTATCGGGGAAATCAAAAGGTTCCTTCGTGACAAAACATGGAGTGTCCATGTGCCAAGGAGAATTAAGGAACTAGGTCCGAAAATCAGGGTGACTGTCGAGGAGTTAACGACAACTCTGCACCGTTCACCAAGAATAGATGAAATAGCCGATAGTATAGGCGTGACCGAGGAAGAAGTTTTAGAGGCGATGGAAATGGGAAAAAGCTATCAAGCTTTATCCGTGGATCATTCTATTGAGGCGGATTCTGATGGCGGCACTGTCACATTGCTTGATATATTCGGAAATGTCGATGAAGGTTTTGAAAAGGTCAATCAGCGTCTTGTGCTTGAAAAAGTGCTTCATGTGCTGAGTGACCGTGAAAAGATGATCATTCAACATACTTATTTAGAGAATTTAAGCCAGAAAGAAGCTGGCGATAAGCTTGGGATTTCCCAAATGCATGTGTCAAGGCTCCAACGCCGAGCGATCAAGAAACTTCAAGAAGCCATTAATGCTGAAAACTCGGAGTTAATTCAGTGATCAAAGATATTCTGAGGGGAGAAAAAATAGAAGTCCTTGTCTCTCAATCGTCTAAAAATGGGATGGTTTACTGTGGCGATGATTACTTTTTTCTTCATACGGAAGAATACTTTGTATGTGTCCTGGCAGATGGGCTAGGCAGCGGGAAAAATGCATACGATTCATCCCATGCCGTCATCGAGGAAGTTAAACGTAATCATGATTTGGATGTGGATGCATTAATGGCAGTGTGCAATCAAGTTTTAGTCGATAAACGGGGGGCAGCCGTTTCCATTTTGAAAATCTTTTATGACAAGAATGAATTTGTATACAGTTCAGTGGGTAACATCCGCTTTTTCCTGTATAATCCAAGCGACGATAAACTCGTTTACCCTTTACCTGTTACAGGGTATTTATCCGGCAGGAAACAAAAATACAGGACGCAGAGATACAAATATGAACCAAATGCAAAATTCATTCTTCATTCCGATGGTTTGGAACTTAAGGGAGCTAAGTCTTTTTTAAAAAGGCTGGTCCCTATCGATAAGAACGCCCAATGCATATTAAAAAGCAGTCCATTAACTGCAGATGATACAACTTTCATTTTAGGAAGCTTACTTTCGCCATGATTCGGAAGTGAGCTTTTTTGTATGGAATTCGCAACTTCATCGCTCATTTGCTAGACTATATATATTAGATTAAAAGGTTGGAGGTATACAAAATGATCGTTATAGAAGATACATTAAAAGAATTGATAAAACAAATATCCAATGAGCTGACTTTGAAAAATCATCAGGTCCAAAACGTCATACAGATGCTGCAAGAGGGGAATACTGTCCCTTTTATCGCACGGTATAGAAAAGAAATGACTGGTTCACTTGATGAAGTGCAGATTCGTTCCATTATGGAAAGATGGAACTATCTAGAAAACCTTGGCCAGAGGAAAGCGGAAGTTACGCGTTCAATTGGTGAACAGGGAAAATTGACGGAAGAATTAACAAAACAAATCGAGAAGGCAACAAAACTGCAGGAAGTCGAGGATTTATACAGGCCATTCAAGCAAAAAAGGAGAACGAAAGCGACAGTTGCTAAAGAAAAGGGTCTTGAACCACTGGCTAATTGGCTTTTGGAATGTCAAATGCATCCTCGAGTCAGCGAAAAAGCAGCTGAATTCATATCGGCAGAAAAAGAAGTTCCTTCTATTGAAGAGGCTATTGCAGGTGCGCAGGATATCATAGCTGAACATATATCCGATGATGCGGAATTAAGGAAGTGGATAAGGGCTGAAATTTTCAAAGCTGGAAAAGTGGTTTCAACTGTGAAAAATGAAGAGAAAGACGAGAAAAAAATCTTCGAAATGTACTATGAATATGAGGAGCCGGTTCAAAGAATCGTACCACATCGGGTATTGGCGCTGAATAGAGGTGAAAAGGAAGAGGTTTTGCGAATTTCCATTCAGCCCAGGACTGAAGTCATCATTGGTCATCTGGAACGTAAAATCATTAAAAATAACAAATCTGAAGCCCAAGTTGTTCTTAAATCTTCGATTGAGGATGGACTTAAGCGTTTGATCATGCCTTCTGTAGAGCGGGAGATCAGAAAAGAGCTGACGGAAAAAGCGGAGGATCAAGCTATCCACATTTTTTCTGAAAACCTCCGGAACCTGCTCTTGCAGCCTCCGCTTAAAGGAAAAGTGGTCCTCGCCTTAGATCCGGCATATCGGACTGGCTGTAAACTTGCTGTCATTGATGAAACCGGAAAAGTACTCGATATCAGTGTGATCTATCCGCATCCTCCTGCTGCGAAACTTCATGCTGCCCGTGAAAAAACGATCGAAATACTTCAGCGGTTCTCGGTTGAGATCGTGGCAATCGGCAATGGTACGGCATCACGTGAATCAGAGCAATTCATTGCAGATATTCTAAAAGAAGTGAAAGGGAACATTTCATATATAATTGTTAATGAAGCGGGAGCTAGTGTGTATTCAGCTTCGGATATTGCCCGTGAAGAGTTTCCGGATCTTCAAGTAGAACAGAGAAGCGCCGTTTCGATAGGTAGAAGGCTTCAAGATCCCCTTGCTGAACTTGTAAAAATTGATCCGCAATCGGTGGGAGTAGGCCAGTATCAACATGATGTGTCTCAGAAAAAGTTAACGGAATCCCTCACCTTTGTAGTGGAAACAGCTGTTAACCAGGTGGGTGTTAATGTCAATACCGCTTCATCGTCTCTATTACAATATGTAGCTGGTTTATCAAAATCGGTTGCTCAAAATATTGTGAAGAAAAGGGAAGTGGAAGGAAAGTTTTCAAGCAGGAAGGAATTAAAGAAGATTCCCCGGCTGGGTTCCAAAACATATGAACAATGTATAGGGTTCTTACGTATCATTAATGGAGATGAACCTTTAGATCAAACCGCGATACATCCTGAGAACTACAGTGCCGTGAATAAATTATTGAAGAAAATGGGATTCACATCTGATGATTTAGGCAGTGATGCACTGAATGAAGAGTTAGGTAAATTAAATCCGGCTGATTTGGTCAATGAATTGGAAATTGGGGAAATTACGATTAAAGATATCATCGATGATTTGATGAAACCGGGAAGAGATCCTCGGGATGAGTTATCAAAACCGCTGCTTAAGCAGGATGTACTAAAAATGGAGGATCTGCAAACTGGGATGGAATTACAAGGTACAGTGAGGAATGTTGTGGATTTTGGTGCGTTTGTGGACATCGGTGTTAAACAGGATGGACTGGTGCATATTTCTAAACTGAGCAACCGGTTTGTAAAGCACCCATTGGATGTAGTTGCCGTTGGGGATGTTGTCACAGTCTGGGTCGAACTTGTTGACTCCCAAAAGCAAAGGGTATCTTTAACGATGCTCGAGCCAAAGGATCAAAACTAGCCTAAGGTAAGCTCCTTCTATATTAGAAGGGGTTTTTTTTGAAATGATGTATTTATACTTGGAACAATGTCGAATCTATAACCTGAGACTTTCTTTCTTTTGATAAAAAAACCAACATTGATTCAACATCTTCACTTGATAATAATCCTTTTCATAAAAGGCTTTGCGGATTTGATTCTGGAACCAATTAGGCATAGCTTTTCCTCCCTTAGTTTCCTATTGTATTATTAGTCTATGTTATAATGGGTTGTCATGTTACCAAGGAAAGGGAGGGGGAAATGGATAATCGTCAATTGCAAAAACTAGTAGAAGAAATTTCGTTGAAAGACTTTAAAAAGGCCTTTAGACACCAAGCGAGTTTTAATCCGCGTCTCCGGACAACAGGAGGACGATACTTGCTCCGTTCACACAATATAGAAATAAATAAGAAGTATCTTGATGAACGCGGTGTGGAAGAAATGATTGGAATCATTAAGCATGAATTGTGCCATTACCATCTGCACATCGAGAAGAAGGGGTACCAGCATCGTGATGCGGACTTTAAGCATTTACTCAAAAAAGTGGGGGCACCGAGATTTTGCGAGCCGCTGCCATCTAACCAATTAAAGAAAAAGATGAATACAATTCAATATAAATGTGAAGACTGTCAGCAGGTATATATAAGAAAAAAACGAATCGACACTACCCGTTTCGTTTGTGGTAAATGTCGTGGAACATTGATTTACCAAGGGTTTAAGGAGCAAAAAACAAAAAAATAAAAAAGCACAAAAGAACTCTTGACTTTAGGTTGCAACCTCTTTATAATCATAAGAGTCGACAAGATAACAACTTGTCCTTAACGACAAACACTAAGGTCCTTGAGCGTGAAAAAGGAACCCAATTTTCATTATTCCGCAGTAGCTCAGTGGTAGAGCATTCGGCTGTTAACCGAACGGTCGTAGGTTCGAGTCCTACCTGCGGAGCCATTTTTTGGGGAAGTACTCAAGAGGCTGAAGAGGCGCCCCTGCTAAGGGTGTAGGTCGCGTAAGCGGCGCGAGGGTTCAAATCCCTCCTTCTCCGCCAGTTACACATTTTTATATCAAGGCCCATTGGTCAAGCGGTTAAGACACCGCCCTTTCACGGCGGTAACACGGGTTCGAATCCCGTATGGGTCACTTTCTTATACACAATCAAAATACTGGTCCCGTGGTGTAGCGGTTAACATGCCTGCCTGTCACGCAGGAGATCGCGGGTTCGATTCCCGTCGGGACCGCCATTTTTTCTTTAAAAAACCCTTGCCAAATAAATATTATCGTG
>NZ_JBBOYT010000001.1:5375000-5485000 GCF_038008245.1 Peribacillus sp. FSL K6-5616
TCAACGGATAAAAGCTACCCCGGGGATAACAGGCTTATCTCCCCCAAGAGTCCACATCGACGGGGAGGTTTGGCACCTCGATGTCGGCTCATCGCATCCTGGGGCTGTAGTCGGTCCCAAGGGTTGGGCTGTTCGCCCATTAAAGCGGTACGCGAGCTGGGTTCAGAACGTCGTGAGACAGTTCGGTCCCTATCCGTCGCGGGCGCAGGAAATTTGAGAGGAGCTGTCCTTAGTACGAGAGGACCGGGATGGACGCACCGCTGGTGTACCAGTTGTCTTGCCAAAGGCATAGCTGGGTAGCTACGTGCGGACGGGATAAGTGCTGAAAGCATCTAAGCATGAAGCCCCCCTCAAGATGAGATTTCCCATGGCGCAAGCTAGTAAGATCCCTGAAAGATGATCAGGTTGATAGGTCAGAGGTGGAAGCATGGTGACATGTGGAGCTGACTGATACTAATAGATCGAGGACTTAACCAACGCTTTTAAAAAAATGAAATACCTTCTTATTATCTAGTTTTGAAGGAATGAAAATTTCTTCTTGCATTTTGTTTTCATACATGTTATGATAATAAATGTGCTAAAAGATTAAATGTTTGGTGGCGATAGCGAAGAGGTCACACCCGTTCCCATTCCGAACACGGCAGTTAAGCTCTTCAGCGCCAATGGTAGTTGGGGGTTTCCCCCTGTGAGAGTAGGACGCCGCCAAGCTATAATCTTTGTATTCTTTTTGAATAAACGGGAATACTATATTTATAAAAGCAACATTTATACCGTCGCGGGGTGGAGCAGTCCGGTAGCTCGTCGGGCTCATAACCCGAAGGTCGCAGGTTCAAATCCTGTCCCCGCAATCATGAAAAAAACGAAACTTAGGTTTCGTTTTTTTGTTTTATCTGAAATTCGAATAATATGTCCTTAACTTATTTGTTTCTTCTTTTGAAACAAGGTAAACTACATATAGAATGGTTTTTGTTCCATAATATTGCGTTTATGGTTCTCGACATGAATTATAGGACGGACGTTTTCCTAATAATGATAAAGGTGATTGATATATGCAACATGTTGAATGGATTTCTCAGAATGAGGAAGAAACAGCGCAATTTGCGCACAAATTGGCACAAAAGCTTTCCAGTGGAGATGTGCTGGCTCTAGAAGGTGACTTGGGTGCAGGGAAGACGGCATTCACAAAAGGGCTGGCTAAAGGATTGGGTGTAACCAGAATGGTGAATAGCCCTACCTTTACGATAATAAAGGAGTACATGGGTCGCTTGCCTTTGTATCATATGGATGTCTATCGGGTAAGTGAATCGGAAGAAGATTTAGGCTTTGATGAATATTTTGATGGTGATGGTGTGACTGTCGTTGAATGGGCCCATTTAATAAAGGATCACCTCCCAGAGGAAATTTTGACCATTTATATCTATCGTTTGGGCGATACAAGCCGGCGTATCGTTTTGGAAGCCAAAGGCGAACGATATGTAAAGTTATGTAAGGAGATTATTTGATGAAGGTTTTAGCTATAGATACATCGAATTTCACATTAGGGATTGCACTTGTAAACGGGAATCATGTAATTGGTGAGTATACGACGAACCTAAAGAAAAATCATTCGGTGCGGGTAATGCCAGCAATTGAAACACTGTTGAGGGACTGCGATACTAAACCGAAGGAATTGACTAAGATAGTGGTCGCTCAAGGTCCAGGCTCCTATACGGGAGTCAGGATTGGAGTGACGATAGCGAAAAGCTTGGCCTGGACGCTTCAGATTCCGTTATCAGGTGTTTCCAGCTTAGAGGTTTTAGCAGCTAATGGACGTTATTTTAACGGGTTGATATCTCCCTTGTTCGATGCAAGAAGAGGGCAGATTTATACTGGATTATATGAAATGGAAAAGGATTCTTTAAAGACAGTCATTGAAGATTGTAATATTCTATCCTCTGAGTGGGCGAATCAATTGAAGGAATTAAATCGTCCTGTTTTATTTGTTGGTCAAGATGTGGACATCCATCGGGATGCAATTACAGATGCATTAGGCGAATTAGCGGTATTTGCTCCAGTACAGTCATATAATTCAAGGCCAAGCGAACTGGCATTCATTGGTCTTGATAAGGCTGAAGTGGATGTTCACCAGTTTGTACCGAATTATATCCGCATGGCTGAAGCAGAAGCTAAGTGGCTTGAACAGCAGGGGAAATAAACAAGGAAAGCGACCGATTATTATGAGTAAAACATTGACGTTCCGAAAGATGAATACGGCAGATATCGACCAGGTGCTTAACGTGGAAAAGCAGTCCTTTACTTTGCCTTGGAGCCGGGAAGCCTTTTTTAATGAATTGAATCATAATCAATATGCTGTATACATGGTGATAGAGGATGAAGGGAAAATTGCCGGTTATTGCGGTGCCTGGATCGTCATTGATGAATCGCACATCACCAATATTGCGATATTACCAGAATACCGAGGGCAAAAGCTTGGAGAAGCTTTGCTCAGGAAGATGATTGAAATCTCCATTTCAATGGGTGTGGTGAGGATGACACTTGAGGTCCGTGTCAGTAATGCCGTAGCCATTTCGCTTTATGAAAAACTTGGTTTCCAAAAGGGCGGAATCCGAAAGAATTATTATACAGACAATCAAGAGGATGCTTATGTAATGTGGGTGAATTTTTCATGAAAAAAGATCAAATTATATTAGGAATTGAAACAAGCTGTGATGAAACTGCGGCAGCCGTGATAAAAAATGGAACGGAGATACTGAGTAATGTCGTGGCTTCACAAATAGAAAGCCATAAACGTTTTGGCGGTGTCGTCCCGGAAATAGCTTCCCGTCATCATGTAGAACAAATTACGATTGTTCTTGAAGAAGCGCTGCTGCAAGCGGGTGTGACATATGAAGACTTGGATGCCATTGCCGTTACTGAAGGTCCCGGCCTTGTAGGGGCTCTATTAATAGGTGTGAATGCGGCGAAGGCTGTAGCTTTCGCACATGGAATCCCGATTGTCGGTACGCATCATATCGCTGGTCATATCTATGCAAATCGGCTTATTCAGGAGATTGAATATCCTGCGCTTTCTTTAGTCGTTTCGGGAGGTCATACGGAATTGGTGCTTTTAGAAGAACCGGGTTCTTTCAAGGTGATCGGGGAGACGCGGGATGATGCAGCAGGAGAGGCGTATGATAAAGTGGCTCGAACCTTGGGGCTCCCTTATCCTGGCGGGCCTCATATCGATAGGCTTGCGCAAGAAGGCTCACCAACCTTGAAACTGCCTAGGGCATGGTTGGATGGCAGCTATGACTTTTCTTTCAGCGGGTTGAAATCAGCGGTAATCAACACTTTGCATAATGCAGAACAGCGCGGGGAAAAAATTGAACCTAAAGATTTAGCGGCAAGTTTCCAAGCAAGCGTGATAGAAGTGCTTGTAATGAAAGCTGTGAAGGCTGCAAAGGAATATAATGTGAAACAGGTATTGCTTGCTGGAGGAGTTGCGGCAAATAAAGGCCTTAGGGAAGCATTAACGGAAGCTTTTAAGGATTTACCTATGGATATATCCATTCCGCCCCTCTATCTTTGTACCGACAATGCTGCCATGATTGGTGCTGCTGGCAGTGTCATGTTTGAAAAGGGAAAGAGATCCGGTTTGGATTTGAACGGAAATCCTGGATTGGATATAGAAGCATTTTAATGGACGAGAAGACAGGATCCCTCACTTTGGCATCCTGTCTTTTTATCGTGTTAATAAAATAATAGAATATTCTGTGGATAAAGTTTTTTTGATAATCATCCTGCATGTGTATAAAGGGGTATTTTGTGGATAAGTGGATATGTTTCTGTGGATAATGTGTATAACTCAAATTAATGGCTAATGAGCGGTAAGTGGTTTGTTAACAAGTTTGTGGATAACTTTCAAGCGACACTTTGGTTGGAAAAGAAAAAGACCGAGTCAATGACTCGGTCTTTTATCATTCTTCCAGTTCAGCCCATTCTTCGAGAAGCTGATCCAGACTTTCTTGTGCATGATCAAGTTTTGTTTGGACTTCCATTACTTTTTCGTGGTCCTGAAAAACATTTGGATCACATAGGAGGTCATTATATTCGTTTATTTCAGTTTCAAGAAGCTCCATGGCTGTCTCGATTTCCTCAATGCGCCGTTTTCGCTGGCGTTCAGCTTTTTTTGCTTCTTTATCAATTTTGTAATTTGTTTTTTCTGCAGCCGCATCTAAAGTTTTAGCCTGATCCTGCTGTTCAAGTGCTTGGATTTCCGCTTGCTCCTGTTTCTTCTCTACATAGTAATCATAATCACCGAGGAATTCTTCGTTGCCGTCTTTGGAGAGCTCTATCACTTTCGTTGCTATCCGGTTTATGAAATAACGGTCATGTGAGACGAATAGAATAGTTCCCGGATAATCAATTAATGCATTTTCAAGCACCAATTTACTATCGAGGTCCAAATGGTTCGTTGGTTCATCAAGAATTAAAAAATTCCCTTTTTGCATCATCATTTTGGCTAGAGCAAGCCGAGCCTTTTCGCCCCCGCTTAGTGTGGATACGGTTTTCAAAACATCGTCCCCGCTAAATAGGAAATTACCGAGTACGGTGCGAATGTCCTTTTCCGGTTTAAGGGGATAGTCGTCCCATAATTCATTGAGTACGCGTTTATTGGAAACAAGGTTAGCCTGTTCTTGATCGTAGTAGCTGACTTCTACGTTCGTTCCAAAACGGAAATCCCCAGAAAGGGCAGGCAGCTTGGAAATGATCGTTTTCAATAAAGTTGATTTTCCAACTCCATTTGGGCCGACAAGTGCTATGCTCTCTCCTTTTGTCATCCGGGAATTAATATTCTTTGATACCGTTTCCCCTTCGTATCCGATAGCCAGGTCCTGGAGGTGGAGTACTTCATTTCCGCTTTGCCTTTCAATCTGGAAAGAAAAATTCGCGGATTTTTCATCACCTTGCGGCTTGTCCAGTACATCCATCCTTTCGAGCTGTTTACGTCTGCTTTGTGCTCTTTTCGTTGTGGAAGCCCTTGTGATATTACGTTGGACAAAATCGCGAAGCTTTTCGATTTCCCCTTGCTGTTTCTCGAACAGTTTCATGTCCCGCTCATAATCTTCCGCTTTTCCCTCTAGGTAAGAACTATAATTACCATGGTATTTTTTCATGTTATTCCGGGAAATCTCATAAACCAGGTTTACTACTTTATCTAAAAAATAGCGGTCATGGGAAACAATGAGGACAGCTCCCTGGTAGCCTTGTAAATATTGTTCAAGCCAAGAGAGGGTTTCGATATCCAAATGGTTCGTCGGCTCATCCAGAATCAATATATCCGGTTTCCTTAAAAGCAGCTTACCTAATGCAAGCCTTGTTTTTTGCCCGCCGCTTAAAGTGGAAATTGGGGTAGAATAGTCAAAGTCGGCAAACTGAAGACCATGCAATACGGAACGGATATCCGCTTCATATTGATAACCGCCCTTCTCTTTGAATGCCACCATCAAAGTGTCGTATTCATTCAGCACTTTTTGGTAAACCGTTTCGTTTTCAAAGATATCAGGTCTGGCCATATCAGCCTCAAGGCGACGCAGTTCCTTTTCCTGCTCTATAAGATCAGTGAATACAGTAAGCATTTCATCCCAAATGGTCAATTCGGATTCCAATCCAGTATCCTGGGCCATATAGCCGATGGTGACGCCTTTTGGTTTGATTATTTCACCGCCATCATGGGAAAGCTGCCCGGCAATGATTTTTAGCAGAGTGGATTTGCCGGCGCCATTTCGGCCGACAAGGGCAATTCGATCTTTATTTTGAACTTCGAGCTTCATATTTGATAAAATAAGTTCAGCTCCATAATATTTCGATAGTTGATTGATTTGTAATAAAATCATAGATTTCACCTCAATTGATTACTGTTAGTTTAACGTATTTTAGTTATTATCGGCAACAGCTTGGTTCCAAGCTGAAAGAAAAGCTGTTACATAAAGTGGAATAATAGTGTATGATTTAGGAGGGGTTACTTAAATGGGAGACTTAACGCATTTTAATGAACAGGGCAGGGCCAAAATGGTCGATGTGAGTGCTAAGCCTGAAACAACCCGGACGGCAGTGGCTCAGTCGAGCATTTTATTGAATGATGAAATATATGAATTGGTCACGAACCATAAAATGAAAAAAGGGGATGTACTGGCTGTTGCACAAGTTGCAGGAATCATGGCCAGCAAAAATACATCCAATATAATTCCGATGTGCCATCCCATTGCTCTGCAAGGGGTCAATATAGCCTTTGATTGGGAAAAAGAAGAACAAGGATATAGGCTTAGGATTGAAACGGAAGCTAAGACAAAAGGGAGTACAGGTGTGGAAATGGAAGCGTTAACAGCTGCATCCGTGACTGCCTTGACTGTTTATGACATGTGTAAGGCCATTGATAAGGGAATGGTGATCGGGCCTACATTCTTAGTGGAGAAAACAGGCGGAGTGTCTAGTAGCGATTATAAAAGGCAAGTAAAACGAACAGATAGAGATTAAGTTGAAAAGCATGTGTGAAGGCGGGGAAGAACAATGAACCATGACCCAAAGATACCGCAGGCAACAGCCAAAAGGTTGCCATTGTATTATCGATTTTTAAAGAACTTACATTCCTCAGGCAAACAAAGAGTTTCCTCGGCTGAGCTAAGTGAAGCCGTAAAAGTGGATTCTGCTACCATTCGCCGTGATTTTTCCTACTTTGGCGCGCTTGGGAAAAAAGGCTACGGCTACAATGTCAATTATTTATTATCCTTCTTCAGGAAAACACTAGATCAAGACGAATTGACCAAAGTCGCTTTAATCGGAGTGGGGAATTTAGGAACCGCTTTTTTAAATTACAATTTCATGAAAAATAATAATACAAAAATTGAAATGGCTTTCGAAGTTTCTGAAGAAAAGGTCGGCAAGCGAATAGCTGATGTGCCCATCTACCATATGGATCAAATCGATACACTATTGCAGGAAAATAATATTACTGCGGCTATATTGACAGTGCCTGCACAGGTAGCCCAGACGATAACCGATCGTCTAGTCAAAGCTGACATAAAAGGAATATTGAATTTCACACCTGCACGGCTGACCGTGCCGCCATCCATAAGGGTCCACCACATTGACCTGGCCGTGGAACTTCAGTCGCTCATCTACTTCCTGAAACATTATCCGGTAGTGGAAGAAGCCGCTTTGGAGGAATGAAAAAACGCTGCAGCCATGCAGCGTTTTTTTATTTTTTCTTATTTTTTTGTGCGGATTTAATCTTAAAGTGCAGCATGATCATGCGTAATCCCGATCCAAAATCAAGAGTCGCAATAAGGACAAGTATGTAGGCAAAGAGTCCCCATCCTGAAGAATTGACGGTTTGAATTGCGATAGCGGTAAAAAGAGCTCCTAAGCCTGCATAAATGATGCCCATGAATAATGGTGATTGACGTTTCATAATAAACCTCCGATGAAGGCCTGTGCAGTATCTAGCATCTTCTCAATATCCTCCCGATATACCACTTGAAGGATGATAACAAGCGTGTTCATCGCAATATGAGCGCTCATGGATACGAGAATGCGGCCTGTTTTCGCATAAAGGAAAGCAAAAGTGAAGCCCATTGCCGTATATAAAAGAAGATGTTCAAATTCACCATGCGCCAAGCCGAAAATAACTGAGCTGATTAAAGCTGAAATAAAGAAGTTAAAGCGTTTATGAAGTGATCCGAAAATGATTTTACGGAAAATTAATTCTTCCAATATAGGTCCAATTACTGAAGTGACGAAAATGACCATGGGGACTTTGTAAATGAGTGAAATGAGTTGCTGCGTATTTTCAGATTCAGACTCCACCCCAAGCATTTGTTCAATGCTTCCGGCAATGCTTTGCGCAAAAAGAGCCATGAACACTCCTGCAATTGCCCATAATATGGACATGGATACGGAAGTTTGGTTTCTCGTGTCCAGCTTTTCCCTCATATCTTTTCTCATTAAAAAAAGAATCAAGAATAAAGCAGCGAGAAAACTGAAAACTATCCAGTATGCTGCAGATTTCACTTCGAGTTCATCAGCCGGCATTCCGGTATAAGACCCGATCAGCATGAAAATGGGTACCCCGACAATACTGGATAATTGCATGGCAATATAAGTGATGATGACGAACCAATATTCTTTTTTCAAAAATGAAAACTCCTTTTATAGTCACCCATCCGCTTGGAACGTTACTGACATGGGGACAATCTATAAACGCATACTACAAAATGGTATCAAAAATTGGGGAAGAACACCACTTAAAGGTACCCCTAACATGACATTTCAATGACTATGTTTAGGAAATCATTATGCTAAAGTAGTTTACCCGTAATTTATCAGAAATTAATAAAAAATTTTCAATAAGATACTTGCAAAAAAGGCTCGGTTTATTTAATATTATAAATGTGTTAGCACTCGATGATGAAGAGTGCTAATAATCATGAAACAAATTATCAAGAGAATATGAGGAGGTTGTTTCACTTGTTAAAACCATTAGGTGATCGCGTTATTATTGAACTAGTTCAAACTGAAGAAAAAACTGCAAGCGGTATTGTTCTTCCTGATACTGCTAAAGAAAAGCCACAAGAAGGTAAGGTAGTAGCAGTTGGTACTGGCCGTGTCCTTGAAAATGGCGAACGTGTTGCTTTAGAGGTTGCCCAAGGCGATCTAATTATCTTCTCAAAATATGCAGGTACTGAAGTTAAATACGAAGACACTGAATACTTAATTTTACGTGAAAGCGACATTCTAGCTGTTATCGGCTAATTATACATCATACTTAACTGAACGAAAATTTTCTTAAATTTTAGGGAGGTACTTATAAATGGCTAAAGAAATTAAATTTAGTGAAGAAGCTCGCCGCTCCATGCTTCGCGGTGTGGACGCACTTGCAGATGCAGTTAAAGTAACGCTTGGACCAAAAGGTCGTAACGTGGTTCTTGAGAAAAAATTCGGTTCGCCGCTTATCACAAATGACGGTGTGACGATCGCTAAAGAAATCGAATTGGAAGATGCATTCGAAAACATGGGTGCGAAATTGGTTGCTGAAGTAGCAAGCAAAACAAACGACGTAGCTGGTGACGGTACAACTACTGCAACGGTTCTTGCGCAAGCGATGATCCGTGAAGGTCTTAAAAACGTAACAGCTGGTGCTAACCCAATGGGTATCCGTAAAGGAATCGAGAAAGCGGTCAATACTGCAATTGCAGAATTGAAAGCCATTTCCCAACCTGTTGAAAACAAAGAATCAATCGCACAAGTTGCTGCCATCTCTTCAGCTGATGAAGAAGTGGGCCAACTGATTGCGGAAGCAATGGAGCGCGTTGGTAACGACGGCGTCATCACAATCGAAGAGTCTAAAGGTTTCACAACTGAGTTGGACGTAGTAGAAGGTATGCAATTCGATCGCGGATATGCATCTCCATACATGGTTACTGATTCAGATAAAATGGAAGCTGTCCTTGAGAATCCATATATCTTGATCACTGATAAAAAAATCACGAATATCCAAGAAATCCTTCCTGTACTTGAGCAAGTTGTACAACAAGGAAAACCGCTATTATTGATTGCTGAAGATGTAGAAGGCGAAGCACTTGCAACTCTTGTTGTGAACAAACTTCGTGGAACATTCAACGCTGTTGCGGTTAAAGCTCCTGGATTCGGTGACCGTCGTAAAGCAATGCTTGAAGACATCGCAGCTCTTACAGGCGGCGAAGTAATCACTGAAGAAATCGGACTTGATCTTAAATCTGCAACAATCGATTCATTAGGCCGTGCGTCTAAAGTGGTTGTTACAAAAGAAAATACAACGATCGTTGAAGGATCTGGAGATACAGCTCAAATCCAAGCTCGTGTAAACCAAATCCGTGTTCAATTAGAAGAAACAACTTCTGAATTCGACCGTGAAAAATTACAAGAACGCCTTGCTAAATTAGCTGGTGGCGTAGCTGTAATCAAAGTCGGTGCAGCTACTGAAACAGAATTGAAAGAACGTAAACTTCGTATTGAAGATGCATTGAACTCCACTCGTGCCGCTGTTGAAGAAGGTATCGTAGCTGGTGGTGGTACAGCACTTCTAAACGTATACAATAAAATCGCTGAAATCCAAGCGGAAGGCGACGTAGCAACAGGCGTGAAAATCGTTCTTCGTGCCATCGAAGAGCCTGTTCGTCAAATCGCTCACAATGCTGGACTTGAAGGCTCTGTAATCGTAGAGCGCCTTAAAGGCGAAGCAGTAGGCACTGGCTTCAACGCAGCTACTGGACAATGGGTGAACATGATCGAATCAGGTATCGTCGATCCTACTAAAGTAACTCGTTCAGCTCTACAAAACGCTGGTTCTGTAGCAGCTATGTTCTTAACTACAGAAGCTGTCGTTGCTGACAAACCAGAACCTGCTGGTGCTGGCGGCATGGGCATGCCTGACATGGGCGGAATGGGCGGCATGATGTAATAGGGTTTTAAATCCCTTGAAATATAGGGGTTTAAAGAGTATTTAGATATAAATGCTCACCTATTTGCTCACCTAACGTGGAAATGGCTTTTAAAGTTGAAGGTCTTCCATCAGTTTACTGAACTGATGGGAGGCCTTTTCTTCCATGTTGTCAGTCATATGAGCATAGATATTCATCGTTGTTTGAATATCTGTATGTCCTAATCGTTGTTGAATTTCTTTCAACCCCACCCCTGCTTCGATCAGTAAGGATGTATGCGTATGCCTGAATGAATGCAACGTAATTTCCTTGTTAATATGAGGTAACTTCTTAAGAAGACGTTGTAATCGTAGTGCAGGCAGTTTTTGCACCAATGGATATCCCTCTGGTGAAGCGAAGACAAAGTTTTCATCCAAGTAATGATTCCTGTTTTGAATTTTCATTTTATTTTGCTGTAGTAGATGTTTTTTTAGCAACTTCATGACCTGATCGTCCATTTTAATCGTACGTATAGATCCTTTTGTTTTTGGTGTAAGCAATGTGTAATTCACCTTGTTGTTCGTGGGATTATATAAAGTCTTGGAAATTCGTATAGATCCACTCCTAAAATTGATATCAGGCCACTTGAGAGCTAACGATTCACCTATCCGAATGCCTGAATAGGCTAATAGCGAAAAAAGCGTATAATCATTACTAAGTCCTTCAGTACGAGCAAGGGATAAGAATCCTATAAGTTCGTTTTTTTCTAGGAATTTCTTTCTGAGATTTTCCTTTTCAACTTCTTCAATAGTAGCTTGTTGTTTAGGAAGGCTATAGTTTTCTGTCGGATTCTGTTGTAACCATTCAGACTCAACGGCAAATTTGAAGATCATTCTGCCTGTTGTATGAATCCCATCCATATAATTCTGTGAATACATTTTGCTCAGCTCATTTAAATATTCTCTATAAACAGACTTACTAATACTCTTTATTGGTGTGCTTGTCCACTGTTTAAGTAATACGTTAGATTCTTTCGTTCTAGCACGTACACTACTTACTTTAGCTTGTGTTGAATAACTTTCTAGCCACTTTTCTGCTAACGTATGAAAGTTCATATTAGAGTCTTGTACAAATTCTCCTCTAGAAATTTTGAATTCCATTTCTTTAGCTGCTGTTTTTGAAGAAAATCCTGATTTTGTAATCTGTTTTCGTTTTTTTGTAATAGTGTCTATGCCTAGGTTGACGGTGTAACTCCACTTATCCCCCCGTTTACGGAAGTAAGCCATTATGTGCCTCCTTTAATTAGTCATCTTCCAATAACAATTTCAGCATCGTCTTTACTTTTTCTATTTCAGATTTTGATAACACTTTATCTTTATATAAAACATCGTGTACTTCTTGGTTGAGTATATTATCAAGGTTAAATAAATTTCTTTTTAATTCTTCCTCTGTATAGGTAATATAATAGCCGATTCCATTCTCATCTGTTTTTTGATAGACAGATGGTACACTGATTTCTATTATTTCGAGATCACTTTTTGTGTGAGCACCGACGATTGTTGATACAGGCAAAATTTTTATCAATGTTGAAGCTACTAATTCTAGCCAGTCTTCAAAATTTCCAACACCTAATATTTCTCCGAGCTTTTCTCCATATTCTTTTAGAAGTGCTGAATTACTTTTGAGGTTTTCTTCAAGTGACTTATATGTCTTACTATCTGTATTTAAATGTTTGGCCATTTCGGTGATGTCTTTATTCTTATGTTTCTTTTCTCCGATAAGAGGAGAACATGGAAGCAAGCAGTTTGAATGAATATGTTCTTTTAAGAAAATGAGCAAGCTCTTCTTTTTCTAGAAAGACAATTTCTTCTTCTACTTTCTCCAGCTCCTCAACACTTTTACGGTAAAACAGTAACTTTTAAAGCCGACTGCAACAACTAAACCGGACCGAATCCACCAGTAAGCAGCTCAAATAAGTTATCAACTACTTTGAATAACACAAAGCAAAAGCAATTCAGCACAATTTATCTTTATATTCCGTGCGCTGTAAAATGGAAAATTTTATAACTTTATTTGTACTAAATATTTAAAAAATACAGAAAAAAAAGCACTTTTTGCTGTATTTTTTAATCGTAAAAAAATTTAAACTTGATAGAAGAAAGCGATTTCAATTCATAATTTTAAATAGAAAGGAAGGTTTTAATCTATGAGCCTTAATTCAGGAAAATGGACACCAGAAGCAATCCGTGGCCTTATCGATGAGGAGAAGGGATTGTTAGATCCACGCATTTATACGGATCAGGAACTGTATGAGTTGGAATTGGAGAGGGTTTTTGGCCGTTCATGGCTGCTTCTTGGCCATGAAAGCCATGTTCCCAAACCGGGGGATTACTTGACCACCTATATGGGAGAAGATCCTGTAGTGATGGTGCGGCAGAGAGATAAAAGCATCAAGGTGTTCCATAACCAATGCCGGCATCGTGGGATGAAGATTTGCCGGGCGGATTGCGGGAATGCCAAGGCCTTCACGTGCACCTACCATGGCTGGGCGTATAACACAGCAGGAAATCTGGTAAATGTGCCGTTTGAAGAAGAAGCATTCTCGGGATTCAAGAAAGAAGAGTGGGGGCCGATGCAGGCAAGGGTGGAGATATACAAAGGGTTAGTATTTGCCAACTGGGATCCGGAAGCGCCGGATTTGCTGACCTATTTAAGTGATGCAACCCCTTACATGGACACCATGTTGGATCGTTCCGAGGCAGGGACAGAAGCCATCGGGGTCATGCAAAAGTGGGTGATTGACTGTAACTGGAAGTTTGCTGCGGAGCAATTTGCCAGTGACATGTACCATGCCCCGTCATCCCATATGGCTGCTGTAGTTGCAGGGATGCCACCCGAGCAAGATATATCCAGTTTTGAGCCTCATATGAAAGGACATCAGTTCAGTGCCAAATGGGGCGGTCATGGATGCGGCTTTTATATTGATGCAGCAAGAGGTTCGCACCGCATAGGACCCATAGTCGACAAATATTATAGCGAAGGCCCTGCTTATGAAAAGGCGAAGGAACGTCTGGCCCCTCTGCTGCCATACCACAGAATGGGGACAAGCCACATGAATATCTTTCCAAACTGCTCATTCTTGCCGTATGGTATGAACACAGTAAGGACCTGGCATCCGAAGGGGCCGGGTCAGATTGAGGTGTGGGCCTTCGTCGTCGTTGATAAGGATGCGCCGCAGGAAATCAAGGATGAACTGGCTCGTCAAAATGTCCGTACGTTCAGTGCCAGTGGAGTGTTCGAGCAGGATGACGGGGAGAACTGGGTTGAAATTCAGAGCGCTCTTCGTGGGTACAAGTCCAGAACTGCACCGCTGGCTATGCAAATGGGGCTGAATCTTCCGGGAAAAAACAATCCGGAATTTCCGGGTAAAACCTCCTATGTATTTTCTGAAGAAGCAGCTAGAGGGTTATATTCCCATTGGGCCCGCATGATGTCGGAACCGAGTTGGGAAACATTGAAGCCCCAATCTTAAGTTGGGGCCGTTGTCTGCACATATGAGGGATCGGATGTCATACGATTTAGGATTAAAACAAGGGGAGATGAAGGTCATGGAAATAATGGAGTTAATCAAACCGTTTAAATGGGCGGAAAGTAGTACGAGTCTGGAACTGCAACAGGAAATTGAGCAGTTTTACTACAAGGAAGCGCAGCTGTTAGACCACTCGGAGTTTGAAGCGTGGTTCGAACTGATGGACAAGGATATTCATTATTGGATGCCAATTCGTATGAACCGATTAGGTAGAGAAGTGTCGCAGGAGTATGCGCCGCTAGGAAAAGGTGCGCACTATGATGATACCCATGAAACGATGCGCGGACGTATTCGAGCGAGAGTATCGGGGGTGAACTGGGCGGAGAATCCGGTTTCACGTACACGGCATATTATTTCCAATGTCATTATTCGGGAAATGGAGGAACCGAACACGATTGAGGTAGCATCGTCATTTATCGTGTATCGTAACCGTTCGGAACATCAGGCAGATATTTTTCCGGGTGAGCGCCGAGATGTACTGCGTCGTTCAGAGGGAGGATTGGGCTTTAAAATTGCCCGTCGAACAATTTTGATTGATCAAAGTACGCTTTTGGCAAATAACTTGTCTGTCTTTTTTTAAACATTACTACAGTTGAAAGGAAATAGATTATGAAGTTTACAAATGTTTGCAAGTTGTCTGATCTACCGGATGATGAGGGGTTAAAGGTAGTGGAGGGAAACACGGCAGTAGCGGTGTTTAAAGTAAATGGCGAAGTATTTGCAACACAAGACCGCTGTTCTCACGCCAAATGGTCGCTGTCTGAAGGCGGTTATCTAGAGGGAGATGTCATCGTTTGCTCATTGCATATGGGTAAGTTTTGTGCCCGCACGGGAGAGGTAAAGATGGCCCCACCTTGGAAACCTTTGGAAAAGTATCCAGTACGGGTTGATGGAGACGATGTATATGTGGCTTTTGAAGACGGGTACTTTGAGGAGCAAGAAGCGAATGCTCAAGGAGCAAGCAAAAGGTGACTATTTTACGAGTGAGGGGGATCTAATATGAGATTGGCCAATGAAGTGGCTTTGATTACAGGCGGTTCATCCGGTGTCGGCCGTTCCATCGTGGAACGATTCGTGGCTGAGGGTGCCAAGGTTGCAGTGCTTGGCAGGTCGGCGGATAGTCTTCGTCAGCTTGAACAAGAGTATGGTGAAAATGTTATCGGAATGGTGGGAGATGTGCGTCAACTCAGTGACCTCAAGTCTGCAGTCAACCAGTGCGTTGAACGTTTTGGGAAAATTGACACGCTCATTGCAAATGCCGGTATTTGGGATTACAACATGTCGTTGGTGGATCTTCCAGAAGACAAGATGGATCAGGCATTTGATGAAATGTTTCATGTTAATGTCAAGGGTTACTTGCTTGCGGCAAAGGCGTGTCTGCCGCAAATAGCAGCAACTCGGGGGAATATGATTTTTACGGTTTCGAATGCAGGATTTTACACAAGCGGAGGCGGACCGCTTTACACATCCACCAAGCACGGCGTTGTCGGCTTGGTTCGCCAGTTGGCGTATGAATTGGCACCTTACATCCGGGTGAACGGCATTGCCATTGGCGGTGCATTAACGAATTTGAGAGGACCTGCCTCACTTGAAATGGAAAATAGGTCCTTAACTAGCATGTATAATGAATGGTACAAAGACGTTGACTTGGAACCGGGTAAGGAGAATGTAGAGTCAGCCGCTCCGATCGGGCGTATATTGTGCGGAGAAGATTATGCTGGGGCTTACGTATTTTTTGCCTCGCGAAATGACAATATTCCGGCTACAGGAGAGGTATTGAATTTCGACGGAGGCTGGGGCATTCGAGGTCTTCGTAAAAAAACGGGAAGTCAGGGATTGCTGGAGAAACTAAAGATTAGAGATTGAAAAGTACTTTTAATTCCAATTCGCAATCAGAGCGGTTTAGGTGAAGGATGAGATAGCATGGCAATATGCAAGGAATCGACAAGCCCACTCAGGAGAAGTAGAATAATTTTAAAATGCGAATTTTAGCTAATTAAGCTTGTAACTTTCTAAAGTGGGTGAATATATTGCAAAATAAGTTCGATTATCCTAAAGCATTGGAAATGTTTGTTCAAATGTCGTCACATTATGGAGACTATACCTTCACAGAGAAGGAGTTCGAATCGGGTCTGCCACAAATGCTTCTGAACTGCCTTGATACAGTTTTAACTGAAAAAAATAACCTGCAGGCTGCCTTGGATTTCAATAACCAAGCCATCGGGCAGTTTCTAAATGGCGTTGGAGAAACACGATTGGCCGACGTATGCTATCAGCTTACAAACATCCCCATTATTCTTGAAGATCTAGGATTTAACTATCTTTATTCAATAGGCTTAGATCCGGAACTGGCTAGACAATATAGCAGGAGCTTAAAGAAAAATAATCTCGATGGATATAATCACATCAAACTGACTGAACTTATCGAGAAGCAGCAAATTGTCGAACTGGTCCAATCTGATGAACATAAGAGATTAATTGCTCCGATGGTATCAAGAGGAAAGAGTGTAGGTTATTGCTCCTTCATTAACACTTCTTTTAATGAAGTTGATTGGTTGAAAATGAAGCAATTGTGTCTCATCGGATCTGTGAGTAATTATAACAAGGAAACAATCCTGGATACAGAACTGAAGTTAAACATCAAAGGCGGATTGTTAGAAGATATGATCAATAATCGTTTAAACCCTGTCATATTATTCAAAAGGGCCAGATATATTGGAGTGGATTTGGGCAAAGAGTATCAATTTTTAGTTTTGAAAGGGGATCCAAATTTTTATCCAAATGGAAAGGATCCAATCGGCGGTATGGATTTAATTGAAGTTCTTTCAAGATATTTTATGGATCGTAATCTGAATATCTTAATCTCGGAAGACTCTCAAAACATAGCTGCGTTGATGCCTGTTGACTTGTTCTCAAAAAATGATATAAACGTCGATAAATTTATCAGAAAATTACTTTGTTTTCTAAAAGAAAAATACCCTAATATCCCTTTTAAAATTGGGATGAGCTCAAGATCAAAGTCTCTTGAAGATATACCGATTCTGTACAATGAAGCTCTCATTTCATTAAACATGAACCATCATCAAAAGGAAATTATGTACTTTGATGATTTAGGAGCGGTGGGGATTTTATTTCGCGCAGGAAAAATAGATGATATTCGGCATTTCTGCAACAAAATGCTTTCGAAATTACTTGAATACGATCGAGGGAAAGAATCAGAGTTAACCAAAACTCTATATTATTACATTAAGAGTGGCCAAAATATAGGTAAAACAGCAAAAATAATGAATTTGTCAATTGGTGGATTACGTTATCGCGTAAAAAAAATAGGTGAAATTTTAGAAGCTGATATCCATGATCTACAAACCAGTTATCAGCTTTTCTTGGCACTGCAATCGGGTATCATTTTGGGAGATCTGAAAATTGAGTGAAAATAATCGTAAAACTGAAATAAGCGATAAGATTACTGGACAATTTTGTTTGGTTTGTTATGAAATAATTGGTAAAGGTACTGGATCCGTAACACTTAAAGGCATGATCAAATATAGAGTGGGCAGTGTAGATGTGTAATCCGTCAACGACATCATGTTTTATGGAGGCTAAGTGGGATTTTCACCAACCTATGAGAAAACGGATGATTTAGCACTGGCCAAAAGATCGATGATGAGATTTGCGAACAGTTAACATTGAAAAACAGCTCGCTTCTGTAAAAGAGATTCCGACAATCATGCAAGGGAAACTATCTATTGTTTGAAACGATTGAATTTTTGACAAATGGATTAAAACGGGGTAATGCCCCCGCCCGGATCGTAAAAAAAATATTCAGATTAGAGGGGTGGAAGACATGGCTGAAATAGTAGCAGGAGTTGCAATGTCACATAGTCCGATGATTATGACAAATGAAGCTGGCGGTGGAGAAAAAGGGCAGCGTTTTCTAAAAACCGTTGCCCATATGAAAAAATGGCTGGAGGATATTGGAACAGATGTGATCGTCTTAATTTCGGATGATCATTTCAATAGTTATTATTATGATTATATGCCTTCCTTCACGATTGGAATTGATCGATGTGAAGGATGGGGCGACTGGCAAATTCCTGAATATCAAATTCCTATCCATCAAGAATTAGCGAAGCATGTTCTTGATACAGGTTTGGCGAACAATGTGGATTTTGCTTTTTCGATGAGAATGAAAGTGGATCATGGCCACACTCAAGCTGTCTACTTTTTAAACCCTGATCTAAAGATACCGGTTGTGCCGATTGCCGTGAATACAGCAGCACCGCCGCTGCCTACAATGGACCGCTGTTTCCAAGTCGGAGAAGTCGTCCGCAAAGCAATTGAATCATGGGAAAGCGATAAAAAGGTAGCGATTGTCGCTTCAGGAGGGATCTCTCACTGGGTTCCAATTCCAAAGATTGATAGTGAAAAGCCTGAAGATCAAGAGCTAATTAAAGTCCTAACAAATGGCCGTCAAGAAATTGAGCAGCTTGACGAATATTTGAACACGCGCAAAACACGTGTGACAAGTTTGAAATCCGGACCGGTCAATGAAGAGTGGGATCGTGAATTTTTACGATTGATTACAGAAAAAGACTATCAGGCACTAAGACAATGGGGCCCTGATTTTATCGAAGAAAATGGCGGCAATGGCGGTCAGGAAATTCATAACTGGCTTGTGCTGCTAGGAATTCTTCAAGGGCTTGAACCAGAGGTTGCTTGTTATGAGCCAATCCCAGAATGGGTGACGGGAATGGGCGTTGTCAAGTTCCATAAAGTATAAGACTTTCAAAAAAAGGAGGAGGAGAACGAGATGACAATTTGGACAGATTTAGCCGATTTAGAGTTTAAAAATTATTATGTGGATGCAAATGGAATTAAAACGAGAGTACTAGAAGCAGGAACTGGGGAACCGCTTATTTTGCTTCATGGTACTGGCGGTCATATTGAGGCTCACGCCCGGAACATTAGAGGGTTGAGTGAGCATTTCCGTGTAATCTGCATTGATATGCTCGGGCATGGTTACACAGAAAAGCCAGATCGCCCTTACGGAATTGATTCCTATAGTGATCATCTATTATGGGTCATCCAGGCTTTAGACTTGAAAGAAGTCTATCTATCTGGTGAATCACTAGGCGGTTGGGTCGCAGCATGGTTCGCTGCCCATCACCCTGGAATTGCTAAAGCATTAGTTTTAAATACTCCGGGAAATGTTAACAACAAGGCTGAAGTTATGAAAAAGCTGAAGGAATCCACCGTTAAGGCTGTTCTGGAAGCAAACTATGAAAATGTAAAAACCAGACTTGAATGGTTAATGTACGATAAGAGTCAAGTCACCGATGAGCTTATTGAAGCTCGTTACAAAATTTATACACAGCCATCGTACCAAGAAGCTGTTCATCACATTGTTGCCCTTCAAGACATTGAATATCGACAAAATTATAGCTGGGATCCATCCTGGTGTGAAAAGATTGATGTTCCAACCTTATTAGCATGGACGGATCATGACCCAACCTCTACTGTCGAGGAAGCAAAACCCATTCAAGAGATGATTCCTGGCAGTGAATTAACCGTCATTAACGATGCTGGACATTGGCCACAATGGGAAAAGGCTGAAGAATTTAACAAGGTCATTATTGACTTTTTTAGTAAAATTCCCGTGAAATAAGTTTTGATATTTCTACCCAACTTTGATAGTGCAAGTGTAGAAACCTGTACTATCAAAGTTCTTTTTATCATTTAAAAGAAAGAGGTTTTTTCTTTGAGCATACAAAAAACAGCTGTAGTACAAGATGCATACGAGCATTTGCTCCATGCAGAGCAAACGAAAAAATCCGTCACGCCGTTAACCGATCTGTATCCAAGCCTGACTGTTCACGAAGCGTATCAAGTCCAGTTAAAAGCGATTGATCAGAAAGTCAAGGCTGGACAGAAAATCGTTGGGAAAAAGATTGGGTTAACTTCCTTTGCCATGCAAGAGCTTTTAGGAGTCGACCAGCCGGATTACGGTCACTTATTGGACAGCATGAGTGTTCCAAATAAGGGCAGCATCGCTGTCGATTCGCTTTTCGAACCAAAGGTTGAAGGGGAGATCGCCTTTGTTCTCAATAAGGATCTTAAAGGTCCAAATGTGACAGCGGAAGACGTTTTAGCTGCAACTGAGTCCATCATTCCTTCATTAGAGATTGTGGACAGTCGAATTCTGAATTGGAAAATTAAGCTCCAAGACACTGTTGCCGATAATGCTTCCTGCGGGCTTTATGTATTAGGAGACGAAAAATTCGCTGTCAATGGTTTAGAACTGACTAAAATCGAAATGAATCTTTATAAAAATGGCGAGCTCATGAACAAAGGGACAGGGGCAGATGTATTAGGTCATCCGGCCACATGTGTAGCCTGGTTAGCGAACAAATTGTCTGAATATAATGTCATTTTAAAAGCTGAAGAAGTGATTTTATCAGGTGCTTTATCCGCAGCAGTAGTTGCACAAAAAGGGGATGTGTTTACTGCTGAGTTCAGTGAGTTAGGAAAAGTGGAAGTTTCTTTTCGGTAAGTATCAGGCATTGGGAACATTGGAAAAGGAATTGAGCGGTAAGGAATCGTATTTGTTCCTTCTTCTTTTAAAAGGGGGGATTAGGGGATGTAAGCAAATACGAAGACAATGAGCAAGCTGTCCAAGCTACTGTTAAGCAATTTGGAAAGTTAGATGTTTTTATCGCTAATGCTGGCGTATTCGATGGGTTTGCTAAATTTGCCGATGTGACTCCAGATGCTCTTTCCGAAGCGTATGATTTCCTTCTCGATATTAACGTAAAAGGTTCTTTTTTCGGCGCGAAAGCAGCTCTTGAAGAATTACAAAAAACAAATGGTAATATTATTTTTTCAGTATCTGGTGCAAGTTTCTATCCTGATGGCGGCGGCGTTTGGTACAAAGCGAGCAAGCACGCTCAAATCGGACTGATGCGCCAGCTTGCGTTCGAACTCGCACCAAATATTCGGGTAAATGCGGTAGCGCCAGGGGGCACACTGACAGCACTATCGGTTATTCCACCGTTGCATCCATTTGTTAAAATCGTGGATAATGATACGAAAGCAAGCAGTATTAAAAAACGAAATCCCCTTCAAATCGCCCAAATGCCAGAAGATCACGTTGCAGCGTATGTACTGTTAGCATCTGACGAAGCACGCGCGATTACTGGTGAAGTCATTTCCAGCGATGGCGGATTGTCAGTGCGGGGGCTTGGCTATTAAATAAACGGACTTTAGAAAAAAGGTTTGTAAACATTACTGGATCACTATTAGGCAACAGAGAGATTAATCAGCTTGCATTTGTCGTAAAAAATATTGAATCTGCTAATGAAGCTTTTACAAAATTGTTAGGTATTAAGAAGGCTGAATCTTTTCTAACTGGTGACAGTTATGTTTCGAAAGTTGTTTTTAAAGGTAAACCAACAGATTCGCAATCTAAACTGGCTTTTCTAAACACGCCAACTGTCCAATTTGAACTCATCGAACCGGATAAAAACCCAGGAATAATGCGTGAGTTTTTAGATACAGTAGGTGATAGAATTCATCATATTGCTTTTGATGCTGACTCCATCCAAAAGAAGCTTCCTTCTATGGCATGGTTATATGGTATTGCAAACGGGTGAACTTACCTCGAGTGATGCCGGTACGTTTACGTAGATACATTAGATGATTATAAAACCTCAGGATAAAACTGCAGTTTAGAGAGGAGAAAATAGAAGAAAAATGGCTAACTATACGATTGTAGATAAAGAAACTTGTATTGCTTGCGGAGCATGTGGTGCTACAGCTCCTGAAATTTATGATTACGATGAAGAAGGTATTGCGTTTGTTACATTAGATAAAAATGAAGGAACAGCCAGCATACCTGATGAATTCGAGGAGGATATGCTAGATGCTTTAGAAGGGTGTCCAACCGAGTCTATTAAAGTAGCTCAATGTTCTTTTGATGGTGATCCTTGTAAATTCGAATAAAAAATTCTAGAGATTTGATCAGTGAGGATGTTTCAAACTAACTAGTACAGTATTGAACGATTAATTCTAACAAGAGCATAACTAGAGGTGATTACTAATGGTAGAAGACAAGAAGATTTATGATATAACAATTATTGGTGGCGGACCAGTTGGTTTATTTACAGCTTTTTATGGAGGGATGAGGCAAGCAAAGGTGAAAATTATAGAGAGTCTTCCTCAGTTGGGCGGACAGCTCACGGCTCTTTATCCCGAAAAATTTATTTATGATATAGCTGGATTTCCAAAAGTAAGAGCTCAAGAATTGGTAGATAATTTGAAAGAGCAAATGAAAGTATTCGAACCAACAATTTGTCTTGAAGAAGCAGTTGAACAGATTGAAAAGCAAGCGGACGAAACATTTAAGGTCACTACCAACCTCGATACTCATTTCTCTAAATCAATTATTATTACTGCAGGGAATGGAGCTTTTCAGCCTCGCAAACTAGAACTAGAAGATGCAACAAAGTTTGAAAGTAAGAATTTATATTATTTTGTGAATGACATGAACCAATTTAAAGGAAGAAAAGTAGCGATTCTAGGCGGTGGAGATTCCGCTGTTGATTGGGCTCTTATGCTAGAGCCTATCGCTGAAAAAGTAACATTGATACATAGAAGAGATAAATTTCGTGCCCATGAGCATAGTGTAGAACAATTAGCGAATTCTTCTGTTGAAGTCAAAACACCATATGTTCCTTCTGAGCTAGTAGGAGTGGATCAGATTACTCAAATTACTTTAGAACACACTAAGACTCAAGAAAAAGAACTAGCTGACATAGATGACCTAATTATTAATTACGGCTTTGTTTCTTCTCTTGGCCCGATTAAAGAATGGGGTCTCCAACTTAAAAAAAATTCCATTATAGTTAATTCTAAGCAAGAAACAAATATTGCAGGCATTTACGCTGCCGGGGATATTTGTACGTATGACGGGAAGGTTAAATTAATTGCATCAGGATTTGGTGAAGGTCCTACGGCAGTCAATAATGCTAAAGCCTATATTGATCCTAAAGCCAAAGTTCAGCCGATGCATAGTACTTCCTTATTCAGCTAACCTTTAGCTATTATATATACTGCGCCAAGGCGAATATAGTGTCAAAGGTATCTTTGATCTAAATGGTAAGTATGGAAAAGTCAACTGGATTGCTTCCTTTGCATTTGTAGCATCAATACTTGCAGAGATTCCTTTTATCAATGCGTCTTTTTATGTTGGGCCTGTTGCAAAAGCACTTTATGGAGCAGATTTGGCTTGGACTGTAGGACTTTTCTTACCTGCTGCCTTATATTACTTTCCAATGAAACGAAAGATAACTGCAGAAGTCATTACCTTACCAGTTGAGAAGGTAGGAGAAAGATAATGCCCTTGATGATATGGAAAAGGATGTTGTATTACATGGTCTGGCGATTTGAAAGACTTTAAAGATGGCATTTAGTTTGCTATTTTTTTAGTCTCATAAGGTAAGATTACTTTTTGTAATGAGATACAATATATAAAAGCCTCTAAGATGTGTGAACTATACCCCGAATAATGGACACAGTAAAAAAAGAAACCGTTCACTTAGTTATGTTACAGAGAGATGAAGTTATTTACATTGATAAAATTGAAGGCCACAGAGCCCTTACAATTTACTCTCATATTGGAAAAAGAGCTCCAGTTCATTGTACTGGTGTTGGTAAGGTGATTCTTGCCTACCAAAGCGAAATGAAATAGATAGGATTTTAACATCTGTGACTTTAGAATCGTATACAGAGTACACGATGACTAATATAACGAATATTAAAAATCATTTAAAGTCAATACGGGAGAAAGGCTATGCTATAGATGATGAAGAGATAGAGTTAGGGCTCAAATGTATAGCCGCTCCAATATTCAACCATCAAGGAAATGTAATCGCTTCTATTAGCTGTGCTGCACCTAAAATGAGGTTTGACGAAGAGCGGATTCCAGAGGTAATAGAGAGAATTCAAAAATCATCGTCTGAAATTTCGGAATGTTTAGGTTATAAAGATGGTAATAATCATATAGAAACAAGCAAGAATTTATAAAATACATTCAAATGCAGGAGGAGAATTATTTTGTCAAAAGTAAAAGTTGCCATTCTTGGCTCAGGAAATATTGGTACAGATCTTATGATAAAACTTGGACGATCTGAAGTTTTAGAGTTGACGACAGTTATTGGGATTGACCCAAATTCGGATGGTTTACGTCGTGCGAGGGAATTAGGCTATGTGTCCATTGATAATGGGATCGATGGATTTCTCGAAACACCAGAATTGGCGGATATTATCTTTGATGCAACATCTGCTAAGGCTCATCTCTATAATGCGAAAGTGTTAAAAGAAGCAGGGAAAAAAGTGATTGATATGACTCCAGCAGCTGTAGGTCCATTTGTGTGTGCAGCAGTAAACATTGAAGAACATTTAGATAAAGATAATATCAACCTTATTACTTGTGGTGGTCAGGCTACAGTCCCGATGGTTCATGCCGTAAATCGAGTATGTCCAGTAGAATATGCTGAAATCGTTGCTACGATCTCAAGTCTTAGTGCAGGACCTGGAACTCGTGCAAATATCGATGAATTCACGGAAACTACTTCACGTGCTGTCGAAGTGGTTGGAGGTGCTAAAAAAGGAAAAGCAATCATTATCTTGAATCCTGCTGAACCGCCAATTCTTATGCGTGATACAGTTTATACTCTAGTAGAGGAAGGGAAAATGGATGAAGAAGCGATTAAGCATTCGATTGAAGAGATGACTAAAGTTGTTCAATCTTATGTTCCTGGCTATCGTATTCGTACAGAACCAATCTTTGATGGAAATAAAGTAACCATTTTCATAGAAGTAGAAGGTGCTGGGGATTATTTACCAAAATATTCAGGGAATCTTGATATTATGACAGCGGCGGGTGTTAGAATTGCAGAAGAATTCGCAAAAAATCTATTGATGAAAGAAACAGTTTGAACTGTAGAAAGGGGTACTAAATACAATGACAAATAATGAAGATATATTAATCACTGAGGTAGCGTTGCGAGATGGAAGCCATGCGATCTCTCATCAATATACTGTAGATCAAGTACTTAAAGTTGCCAAAGCATTGAATGACGCTAATGTCCCTTATATCGAAGTATCACATGGAGATGGTTTAGCTGGATCATCTTTACAGTATGGTCTATCAAGAACAAATGAAATGGAATTAATCGAAGCCGCAGTTTCTGTTGCGGATAAGTCAAAAATCGCCATTTTGTTATTACCAGGTATTGGTACTTTACATGATTTAAAAGAAGCAGCCAATTTGGGAGCAAAAATGGCTCGTATTGCAACTCATGTTACCGAAGCTGACGTTGCCCAACAACATATTGCTTATGCAAAAGAACTTGGAATGGAAACCGTCGGATTTTTGATGATGGCCCATATGGCACCAGTTGAAAAATTAGTGGAACAAGCAAAATTAATGGAAAGCTATGGCGCAGATACTGTATATGTAGTTGATTCAGCAGGTTATCTACTTCCAGAGCAGGTTCGTGAACGTATACGTGCACTTAAACAATCTGTAGGAACTAAAGTGGGTTTCCATGGTCATAATAATTTATCTCTTGCGATGGCAAATACGCTTGTCGCAATCGAAGAAGGAGCTACTCGCATTGATGGTAGTGTTCGCTGCTTAGGAGCAGGTGCCGGTAATACGCAAACAGAAGTACTTGTAGCCGTTCTTGAACGGATGGGAATTCAAACAGGGGTGGATTTATATAAAATGATGGATTTGGCAGAAGACATTGTGGCTCCAATTTTGCAATCGCCTCAAGAAATTACAAAAGATAGCCTAACTCTAGGGTATGCTGGGGTATACTCAAGCTTTGCTCTTCATGCAAAACGCGCAGCTGAAAAATTTAATATCGATTCACGTGATATTTTAATCGAATTAGGAAAACGTAAAGTAGTCGGCGGTCAAGAAGATATGATTTTAGATGTGGCTACTGAGATTGCGCAAGCGAAGCGTTCTTTAGTATTAAAATAGCTGAAATTGAAATGGGGCTGTCCCAAAAGTCAGGAAAATGACTTTTAGGGGCAACCCTTTTTTAACGAAATTTATGCAAAAAAAAAATCGCCCTTTTTAGTAAAATGAAGTTACCACACACCCCATTTACGAAAGGACGATTTTTTATGAGCAATCCAAAGATTACTTCGGAAAATTATAACATGGAACAAACTTTACTACCACTATCTGTTCAAGGAAGCTGTCGTTCATTATAGCCGTTAATTATTAAAGAACATTTTTAAAGTTTGGAAAGTGTCTTTTTTTATTTACACTTTTTAATTGTGCCATTGCATAATTGTGGTTTTGTGTTATGAAAGCATTAAATGACTCTAGTGTGCATTTTTACTTGTTCAACTAACGGGGCAGGTTTGTTTAATAAGACTTTTAGAATCAAACTACCAGTTGAAACCTTTTTAGGGAAAATCTCGTATATAGATTTAGGGAAATGTTTTTTTAGAATAGGAGGAACAGGTTATGTTAGGGGATATTATATATCAAGTTATTGTTTTCGGAGGTATAGCATTAATTTTAGGTGTTTTTGGTTATTTATTTTTTAAGAAGACCAAGAAAAGCTAATTAAATTTCTAATTCAAGTAACGGGTGCTTTACTTCATTAAGAAATAGTAAAATGAAAAAAAGGATAAGGACGATTATTTCTTAAATAAAAAACCTATTCTTGATGAATACCAGGTTGTCCTTCCTTTTCCCTCCATTCCTGACACTGAAGACATATTAACGATAACTTCCATTGCATAATGAATGTTGTTTTCTTCAGCTGAAAGCTAGCAAGGTCAGAAAGCAACTGAAACTCACTTGTTACAAAATAGTGGATTTGCAAGAAGTTATTTCCGAAAGAATAAAAGTAAAAGCGGGAAACCATGAATTATCAATGGTTTTCCCGCTTTTTATCATTTTATATTTGAGTTACATATAATCATAAACAGAGTCATCAAAATAGAGCCAGTGATAATATTCAATCTGTGAATCTGTCATCTTGGAAATGTCTTTCTCATTGAATTTTTGTTGCTCAATTAATTTCTGCACTTTGGATTTTCTTTCTACTTGGCTCATCTTAAATCCTCCTTATAGTATGAGAAGTAACGAAGTATTTAAAAATTGAAAACGCTTTCTTTTTTCTTGTTTTTATTATATATCTCAATGTCAGATTAAACAAATATCAAATATAGATGATTTTTAAGGAAATAATATAGAAATGTTATTTATCTATTTACTTTGAAGCAGTTAAAGAGGCAAGGTCGAATTCCCAAAGCCTGAGTTTTGTTAAAATATCAAGCCCAAGTTTCTAGAAAAGGGAGTTACTTCCTTTTGAGGGGAATAACTCCGATGATTTTTGGTTTTCACTTTTAAATAAGGAAAAATGTCAAAGAACCAATTCCAGGTAATGCAGCCAATACTGCCTGAAAACGCATCTCGGGCTTACTATCTGAATTTCATCTTCTGAGAGATCGATAAAATCTAGTTTCTTTTTTACTTCACCATCTTGATAAAAAGCAAATGTTAACGAATTTTGTTTTAGGCCAAGTTTGAAGTATCTTCTTTAGCATGATAAATATTTAAATCAGTTTTTTACTTTAGTTACACGTTCAATTTCCTTATAATGCAGTTTGAATTCAATTTAAGGATTTTTTCATTTTCATGATAGTCTTTTCTCCTTCCGATATAATATAGGATTAGGTTTAGGCTTCCTCTTGTAATAGGGGGGCTTTTTCAGGTTCTTCATACCAGTTATTTATAAGAATTTAATTGAAAATGCTCACCTATTTGCTCACCTGACATTGAAATATTATGACACTTTGTGAAGTTATCTTAGATGGCTTTAACTAAAAGTGTTGATATTATTACCTTGTTACTTCCTATTAAATTATTAATTGAATGGGCGGGCATGATGCATCGCTTAAATCCCTTAATATAGGGGTTTAACGGGAGATTCAGTCATGAGTGCTCACCTAACATGTGAATATCTTTAAAGTTGAAGGCCTCCCACACTTTACTGTGGGAGGCCTTTTCTTTATATATGAATTCGTTATTTCCTAATGGTTGTTGATTTTTTAATTCCTACTACAGCTTCAATCAATAGTGAAGTGTAGGTATGCCTAAGTAAGTGTGGAGTAATGTTCTTTTCCGTTCCTGGTTTTTTTTGGAAGCTGTTTAAGCTGGGTAACAACTATTCGGTGCTTCTATGACATGTTAACAGGGTTTCATCAATCTTAATCGTATGTAAAGAACCCTTTGTTTTTGGTGTTAAAAGTTGCCCATTTTAAGGGAATGATCGTTGATTCTTGAACCGGTATAGGGAATACAAGATTTCTACCAGGGAAGCATCGCTAAAAATACGGGAATTATGAAATGTAAATTATTTCGTTTCACTTTTGGGACGAGAGGATTTACTAAATATATTAGTATAAAGTTAGAAGAGCGGAAACACTTACCCTAGCCCCTTTGTTAAAAGGAGTTTGACCACAATGAAAATTATTAGAGTTAGAGAAGTTGCAATTGCACTTTGGGTATTATAATAGTAGGAGATGAATTTAATGGAAGAGTTAATAGATGAATTTAAAAAGATGAAATATCATCAAAAGTTATTACTTACAATTGCTTTGGATAAAGATCCTGAACAATATACTTTTTTTCATTTCATTTTGAATAATGATCTGAATGAAAAGGATTCAAAGGTAATTTTTGAAATACTTCATGCTTTAGAAGATATAAAGGAAGGGACTTACAAAAAGGGTAAATATGAAGCAGTCATTACTTCATTATTAGGAGATAATCCTTCAGTATCCATGGATATCTTTGAAAAGGCATTGTTACATGTGAATATTGATGTGAACCCTATTTATCTAATTAAATCCTTGAGAAATCAATATCTTCAAGTTGATTTATGTAATTACCTCTTGGAACAATAAAGTATGATATTCTCAACCCCTTTTCCTATAGTTGCACTGACCTAAAAATGAGAAAAGTAAAACACTTTTCGTTGAAAAGTAGGTATTGAATATCAGCCAATCAATGTGAAGGTGTTTTTTCTATGGGGAAAAATGCAATGTAGTTAAATAATTCTAAAAGAATTTGACGTTATAATAATTAATTTTTTGTATAGGGTAGCTTTTTATCCATAGAGGGTGGCTCATCCACGTACCCATTTTTTTATAATTTTCATAATAATGATGAATTACGTATAATGAGGTTATGGAAGGGTACACATACATTTAAATCAATACGAATTGAAAGAATGGTTATCATTCTATTCTATAAGCAAATAATCTATCAAAGGTGAAATGATTATGATAGCTAGTCTTATGAAGTCTTGGACAATATGGATGAAAATTGGAGTAATTTTATTCGGGGTATTCTTACTATCGTGGTTGGGTCCTGACGAAATTGGTCTTACTGATTTGCTTATTTCATTAAGAGAAGGTGAAGAAACAGGAAATCAGTTAATGCTTGCGGTTTTTTTGCTAGTGTCTTTAAATACAGTTTTAGCTTTGTTTCATTATATTGGTGCACTGCTGTTGGGTGACGAAATCGCTGCTCGTTTAAACCGTCCATGGTTAAAAATCATCATTCCTCTTATTGTTATTCCTCTCGATTATATCGTGATAAATGCTTATTATTCTTTAACATACTCATTTAGCGCATATGCTTTGTTATTGTTGTTAGCCATCTTATTATTGCAAGCCTTTGAAAAGGATAGACTAAAGCCAATTATTAAAACGATTATTTGTTCTCAATTAATCTTTGGGATTGAATGGCTGAATGAGATTCCTTCTTTATCCCAATATGGATTTGGCCAAGGGTCGATTTCAAAGGAATTAACAGGTATAGCGGTTCAAATTGGATTCGAGCAATCTTTAACATTGTACAGTTTAACTTTGTGTTTAATTTTCGTTATTAATGCTGTTATTTTAGCTGTGTACTTTTCATTGGCTGAACAAAAGTGGCGGATAAAGCAAGAGCTTCATTATGCGCAGTTAGAAGCAATGCAGTCAAGATCAGGACGGGAAGCACTATATCTGGTCCATGATTTAAAAACGCCTCTTACAACAATTGAGGGGCTAAATTCTTTAATTAGTATGAAAGTGGACGATTCTAAAATTAAAGAATATTGCCAAAGGATTTCAGCATCGATTCTTTCCGTTAGCGAAATGATTTCCGAGATTTTATATGATGATAAAAAACATTGGTGCCGTATAAAAGATTTAGTTGAATATGTCGGAGCAAGCAGACTGAGCGGGACAAATCTTAATCTGAAGGTAGACTTTCAAACAGATCCTGAAATTAAAATTTTCATTAATAAAATCCGAATGACAAGGGCATTAGTGAATTTAATTGACAATGCTTATGATGCAGTGAATGGAATAGAAGATGGAAAGATTTTGCTTAAGGTAAAAACCTATGAAAATGAACTTTGGTTGGGCGTATCAGATAACGGGAAAGGGATTTCACCTAAAGAGCAGGAGAAAATATGGAAAGCTGGGTTCAGTACAAAATCGCATCCAGGCATGGGATTAGCTTTCGTACGACAAGTTGCTGAAGGACATGGTGCATCGGTGGAAATTGATAGCAAGCTTGGGCACGGGACAATATTTTGGATTAAACTAGCTGAGGGGAGTGTGTCAAGATGAACATTTTAGTCATAGATGATGATACATCAATTCAATATATGCTAAGTGAAATTTGTGAATTTGCCGGCTGGAATGTAGATACGGCTAACAACGGAAAAGAAGGGTTAAATGTGTTTGCAGAAAAAGGAGCAGATGTTGTTTTAGTTGATTATCATATGCCGGAAATGGACGGAATAAAAACAGTGGGTGAGCTTCGTAAACTTAATGCCGATGTTCCGATTCTTGTATTAACAGTCGATGAACGACAGGAAATTGCTGATCGCTTTCTTGAAGCAGGCGCAACGGATTTTGCCTTAAAGCCTGTAAAAGCACCTGATTTGATTTCAAGGATTCAACTGCATGCCCGCCTAGCAAAATTAACCCAATCAGCTCCGCAGCAAAAATCCAGTGAAGAAAAGGATGTATTTGTAACAAAGGGAATTAGTAAGAGAACACTTCGTCACGTTAGTGATTTTCTGCATTCTAATCGCGAGCCTTTTTCTGTTGATACAATTTCTAAAGAAGTTGGATTGGCTTATCCGACCGTTTATCGCTATATTATGCATTTACTTGATGAAGGAAAAGTAGAAACTATTGTGAGTTATCAAAAAATAGGAAGACCCAAAAATTTATATCAATGGATTGTTGACTAAGAAGCTGTCTTAATTAAAGGCAGTTTGAGTTTGTATAAGGGTTCCAATTGGTATTTTAACAAAGTTGATTGGAACGGAAGGTACGAGACTCCTGCGGGAAAAGCGCGTCCAAGGGAGACCCCACAGGCGCCAAGAGCGCCGAGGAGGCTCCCGGACCGCCCGCGGAAAGTGAGTGCCTGGAGAGAAAATCAACGTTCATGTTTTAAACTCCCTCAAAAATAATGTAGGCAATCTTAATTAAAATCGAGTTTGTCAACAGTCTGAAACTGCCTTAATACAAGGCAGTTTTTTATTATGATGGGGGATCTCCTTTGCTGCACAGACCGTTAACGCAATAGGACTTTTTTTCTTTTTTTTCTGTGTTTTTATATTTTCTGATAATATAAAATTATTTTACAACACTAAAGATTCTTTAAAATATAAATGCCTTCATTGAATGTCTTTATAAGTTAATGCTCATGTAGATTTTGCTATCAGATTCTTTTTGCACCACAGTAAAGATTAAAAATGAAAACGCTTACTGATGGTGAGTTGGATGGAATGAGTGGCCATCATCGTATCAATCAATTGTCTATTAAAATAAAGACCATGCAATTATTTTGTGAATGTAACGATTGGTGGTTAACCATATTGAGGAGGACTTTATTATGCAAGCACTATTAAAAGAAGAAGTTCAGCAGCCAAACCAGTCCAGGAAAAAGCATCCTCCAGGACTGTATATGCTGTTCGCTACTGAGGCATGGGAGCGCTTCAGCTATTACGGAATGAGGGCAATCCTTGTTCTTTACTTAACAGCAACGGTTGTAAACGGCGGGCTTGGAGTCGACAAATCTGCGGCTATGGGCATATACGGATTCTTTACTGGTGCCGTTTATATTACACCAATGATTGGCGGATACTTGACTGACCGTTTCATAGGAAGAAGATTGGCGATCACGATAGGCGGTATTTTAATGGCGCTTGGTAACTTTTCGCTATTCGCAAGTCAGAGTTTGACAGCGCTTTACATTGGTCTTGGTTTACTGATTATCGGTAATGGTTTCTTCAAGCCAAACATCTCGACAATTGTTGGTGATCTTTATGAAGACAATGATCCGCGTCGTGATGGGGCTTTTACCATCTTCTATATGGGTATTAACGTTGGGGCTTTCTTCGCACCATTAGTAGTCGGGCTTATGAGCTATAAATATGGGTTCTTGACAGCAGCAATTGGCATGATTGTAGGACAGTTAGTTTTCAATTTATTAGGCAATCGCTATTTAGGTGATATCGGTAAAGAACCTACTGGCAAACCGGAAGTCACAGCTGGTAAAAAATCAGCTGCACCGTTAACGAAAAGAGAACAAAAACGTACAGCGGCTATCGTTATTTTGGCAGTCTTCGTCATTGCTTTCTGGGCCGCTTTCGAGCAGGCAGGAAGTTCATTGACATTGTATGCTAATGACCAAATTGATCGGAATGTATTCGGTTTTGAGGTTCCAACTGCCTGGTTCCAATCATTGAACCCATTATTCATCGTGATTTTAGCGCCAATTATGTCTGCTTTATGGTACAAGCTTGGCAGCTCAAAACGCGGTGACTTAAAAACCCCAACGAAGATGGCTCTTGGTTTAGTCACTGTTGGTTTAGGTTTCTTAGTACTGCTTCCTGCTGTAATGTATACAGGAAACGACACAGCGCTGAAAGTGAACATCCTGTTCATGATTGTAACGTATTTCCTTCATACATTAGCCGAATTAATGATTTCACCAGTTGGTTTATCAATGGTAAGTAAAATTGCTCCAATCAAGCTTGCCTCTCTTCTAATGGGAGTATGGCTGGCAAGTTCCGCGGTGGCTAATATGGTAGCCGGGCAATTAGCTGCATATACGCAGTCTTTAGGTTACCTGGAAATCTTTAGTGTGATTGGTTTTGTAACAATTGGTTTAGGTTTTGTATTGTTGCTTCTTTCGAAGCCAGTCGCAAAGCTGATGAAATAATGAGAAATGGAGCTCGACCCAAAAGGCATATAATGTGCCATTTGGGTCGAGCTTTTTATAGTGTGAAAAAATAAGCTGGTGTAAGAGGGGGAATCTCCACAACGACCCAAACCAGAATGGAACGATTCTCTGAAGTTTTATTTCTTTTTGCTTAATCTTGTTGTGTTTCGCATTTTCACGAGTCTTTCATCAATTTGAATGGTACGGAATGCTAATATGAGAAGTAATAATAAACACTTAGGTGGATTAATGGACTTGGTTTCAATAATCGGCCAGCCACTTTTAGTAGAAAAGGACTCAGAGCTGGTTATGTAAAAAAGCCTATGAATTTAGGATGGGATTCTACTCTTTATTGAGCACTTCAAAAAAATATGCACAAAGTTATTCTAGAAAGCCTGCGTTGATAGAATATCATGTATCTAGTGATGGAAGCCATCGAACGTTATGGGCTACATTAGTGGGTGCAGACTATATTAGAGCTAGAGTATACTCCACAAGTTACAATCTTTTCAAGAATGAAAATTATAAGAGGGTTCAATCTAACTTATGTGATTAAATGAAATTTGTACGAGTGGTAACTTGCAACAAAAAAGGGGGAATCTTGAGGATAAGGCTGGCCAGTTTTCCAAAGGCACGGACCCAGGCGCCAGGCCCAACCAGATGTAACATCCTCAATTATAAGGGGAGATGGAGGCTATGCAAGAGAAGGAAGGTAAGTGAATAGGTGATCTAATCCTATATGGAAACAGAAGAAAGGAAAAGGAAATCATATCGCAATCCCTAACGACTTCTGGATAGGCTATACTTATCTAGACAGAAAATTTAAGGTCGGGTAGACTACAGATACAACTAGTTATAGAAAAGAGGTCCGATATGCGACGCGATATACAACTGAATGAACGAGCTTTCTCTTCCAAGGAAGTGGCAGAAGAAGTGGGGATTGCAACTCCCACTGTTCGAAAGTATGGTCAAATCTTAGAGCGGAATGGATATGAGTTTTTGAAAGATGGAGATCGGCGTATCTTTGTTAAATCTGACATCGGAGCGCTTATAGCGCTACGCGATACGGACAAGCCCCTAGACGATACAGCTAAAGACCTTGTGTATCAACAAAAAGAAAGATTAGAAGGATCCAATGAAACACAGATAGCGATACCCGATACATATGAAAATTCACCCCACGACCCCAATCAATTAAACGAGGTCTTAATGTTTTTAGTCAATGAACTCGCAGCCACACGTGAAATGAATGTCCAACTGACAAACGATATGTCACAGCTTAAAACAAAGGTTTCCCGGCTCCAGCAAGATCATCATGTTATAAGTTCTAGTATTGGAAATTCAGCGCAAAGAACTAATACTAAAATTGAACAATTAACTGAACAACAAAATACCCATTACGAAACATTGCTGGAACAAGAAAAACAAAAAAGTGAACTCTTACAAAAAGAAATACAAAATATGCGGGACGAACAGAAAAAAGAATGGAGTTCACAAAATGAATTTAATAAACGTTTAGAAGAGGCTATACAAAAACGTTCCGAAAAATGGCGGGGACTTTTCTCCATATTCAGAAAATAAGGGATGACTGTTAAGTTTTTTTGCCTAGCTCTGTATTGATTTGTTATTGATGAAGAAACACTTGATAGATTGAGAAAAGCATTGTAATGCGAATCAACAAAACATTAAAAAATTCATAGTACCATATATGATTCGCGTAACTGAAAAACAGAATGAAGAAAGAATATTTAAAATTTACAGGATTTGGAACCTGTTATGTAAGAGCTCGGCGATTCCAATGTATCGGACGTTCTACCAAAGGCAAGCGAAGGGTCAATTGAAATTCATTGGAGATTTGTTTAAGCGATATGCATCTAAAACAAAATACACAATTTGAAGCAAGAAATAAAGGCATGTTTGATAAAAAGGGGGCTGAGGAGGTTGAAAACATGCATTCAAAAACAAAAGTCATCCTTAATAGAGGTGCTCCAGACAGGGATTGATCAGCTCTTTTTTTCTGTGTTGCGTATCGCTGGGCGATATAATTTGCAAATAAATTCGACTCTTTAGGTTTAATAGAAAAGTGACGTTTGATGGAAACATGATATACATCCGAATGAACGAGTATTCTTTTCTTAGGAAGTGGGAGGCACACATCCACTGTTCAAAAGTATGGAAAACTTAGAACGAAACGGATATGAGTTTTTTAGATGGTGGTTGCCTATCTTTATTCAATCTGACATCGAAGCGCACATAGCGTTATACGATACGTGATAAGGGCATGTCCCTGGAGGGTACAGCTAAATATCTTATATATCTATAAAAAGATAGATTAGAAGTAACCGATAAGCAGAGATAGCGATACCGGTATAAAGACAACTTAACCCATAATACCAAACAAATAAATGAGATTTTAAATGTTTTAACCAATGAACAACTCGCAGCTACGCTTGAAATGAACAATCCACTGACAAGGATATGGCTCAGCTTAAAACAACGGTTTCCCAGCTCCAGCAAGATCCATGTCCTCAATAGTGTTCCTCAAGAAAGGGGCTTATCGGTTCTTTTTTATGTTTCGTATCGGTGTGCGATATAACATGAAAATAAGTCCACAGATTCTTCATCTTTAAATAGAAAGGGAAGTCCGATATGCAACAGGATTTACTTCGGAATGAATGAGCAACCACTTCAAAGGAAGTGGAAATGCAAAATCAATGCTCGAAAGTATGTCTAAAACTTAGAGCGAAACGGAAGTGATTGTAAATATATGTAAATAAGCACACCTTCGTTCAATCCGACATAGAAACGCTTAAAGCGATACGCTATACGGGGAACCCCCTAAACGATAGAGCTAAAGGCCCTTGTATCAAGAAAAAGAAAGATTAGAAGGAGCCAATGAAACAGAGATAGCGATACCCGATACATATGACAATTTAACCCATGTTCTCATTCAATTAAAAGAGAGCTTAATTTTTAACCAATAAACTCGCAGCTACGCGTGAAATGAACATTTAACTGACAAACGATATGTCATAGCTTAAAACTGAACAACAAAAAAACCATTAAGAAACATTACTTCAATAAGAAAAAGGTTTCATTACTTTTTTTTAGTCTCTTTGACTATATTGAGATGTTAATAACAATTAAACCGAGGTATCAAATCAATAGTAGAAATTCCTTTGTTCCAACTATTCAGAATCACTATTTTCAAATTTCAACAATTTCCCGAGAAATAATACAAATTCTGAGTAGATATCGACAAAATTTAAAAGATGTAGTAAAACATTGGTGAAAATTATGACCAATTGAGTTTTTTAGCAAGGAATTCAGATAGGAAGCGTTGTTGATTGGGTTAAAAACTTGATTGAAAACGTTATGGGTATTGAGTATGTGGAAGTAGACGAACTATATCTCTTTTGAATGAAAGCGTATGTGTTGGAGAAGAACACACCTTTCAGGACTAAAGTAATATAAAGGGGTGAATGAGGGACAACCTACGATAGTACTGAAGGCAGCTAAATTGCCGCGAGTAGCGACCTGTGATGGCTCGTACATCACAACAAGACCTAGAAACAAGTCAAAGAAAACAAGGCTAAGGCCGAAGACAAAAGGGGTCCCAAGGCCAGGGATTCATATGTCTCGTGGCGAAGCCAAGACCACGCAGGCCAAACAATGATAGCGTTTTATATGGAAATAAGAGCCGTCTAAGTAAATTAAGGAAGGCAGCTAGATTCCCGCGATTAGCAACCTATGCTAGTTACAAGTACTATGCAATCTCTAATTGGTCTAGAAAATAAACTATAAAAAACGTCAAGCTTAGCACCTTAAACAGGTGCTTTTTTATGTGCATACTTAATAAACACTCCTTTTAAAAGGAGTGCCTTCTTGTTATACAATTGCAGAGTAATAACTATCTGGTAATTTTCTAAAATCTACATACTAAAGCTATCTAAACCTTGTTGGGTCAAAGTAACAGAAACAATTGCCCAATTTTGAAGCTTTTTTCGAAGTGGACAAGCATAACTTAATCGTTTTCTTTGTCCTTGGGTTTGACAAAAGAAATACAAATTTTCTGGGGGAAGGAGGAGAATATCAATTCCCAGAATCATTCTAAGTAAAAGGGTTTGTTAAAATTTGGATTAAAATGAATGACCCTAAGCGGCTTTCCTTTTACTTGCATCTATTGCTTCGGTTATTTTGCAGGAGTTTGATATGAAACCCATCGTTGTAGATGTATTAGGAGTAATTAAAAACAGTTGGAGTTAACCTCAGAAAAAAACTCACCCCCGAAACTTGATGTCTGGAGGTGAATTTTACGGATTTAGAAAATGCATTAAGCTTTTGGAAGTTGGATATTTAAATCTAAAACTTAGTCTACTGTGAAATTATTTTTTATAGGTTCAATTATTAAGGGACTGAAATGTTCCTTCCTCTTTTTGTATTGTTCGATTATCTTTTCATTATTTAGTTCAATTTCCTGGATCCCTTCCATAATATCGAGAGCTAGTGTATCGGAATCGGTTGAAACGACTAAATTCTCCAGCCCAAGGGACTGAAACAAATCAAATACTTTAAATCTGTAACCGAGGGCGATACAGGGGACATTTCCTGCTAAGGAAAGGATATTGGCGTGAAGTTTAAAGTTAATGCTCAAACTGCAGACAGAGAGTTTTTCAATAAGCTCTTCCTCTGAGTATAATGATGGATCATAAGTCACATTCAAGGGGTCATTCAATTTATCGTAAAGTCGTTTGGAGGCTTCCCGGTCACTGCCCCAGACAACGTACAATAAAATTTTATAACCCGACTTTATTAATTTTTTGGATACTTGTAGTAGCGCATTTTCAATAGCAGCTTCATCCTGGCCGTACAATCGGTTGAATGTTGTACCCCAGTTTATTGCTGCTATTTTTTCCTTTTTCCTAATCACTGCGGGCGGGTTAAGCAAGATTCCGGGATCTCCAATCAGTTTAATTTTTTCACTGTTGATTCCAAATGTCTCTAGAACCTTCTTGGTAATGGGTCCCCTTACACCAACAAATGCTGCTTTTTCAAGGGTCTCACGAAACAAGATTATATCTTTTTCTGTAAAAGTCTTTTCTAATGATAGTGATTGTCCTGAGTTTATAATGTCCAGCTGTTCTTTAGTTATCCAGTCAAGGCCGCTTCCCCATATAAAAACGTCTTTTCCAAGGTCTATTGCCTGTTTTAGTGCTGCCATATAACCGGGGAGTAATAGGGAACCGCCACCTAAGATAACTGTGTCATATTCTTCCGTATGATTGATATCCACGCCAGGCAGGGAAGGGACAATCTCAATCTTGGTAGAGTAATTATAGTGCTTGTTTAACTCTTTAAACACGTTCCATAATAACTCGTCCCCCAAGTTGCCAAAACCAATCCAGCCAATATATAATACTTTCTTCAATACACTCATCCCTTAATTAGAGTTTTATAACACTCGAGCAGATTGGCTACACTGAATTTAATATTAAACTTATTTAACATCCATTCACGCGAAGCCGACCCTGCCTTTAGTAGACGGTCAGATGGAGATAGTGAAGACCGAATGTCATTTGCAATTGTATAGCGGCTGCAGGGTTTAAGAGAGCCGTGATCCCCAAAATAACAATGCCAAGCATCTTCAAAATTATGTTCTTCCACTAGACCGAAATATCCATGGCTTCCAGCCGCGATAACTGGTTTGCCGCAGGCCATAGCCTCCAGGGCGACTCTGCCCGTTCCAACCACACAGTCAGCCAATGAGTAATAATGCTGTAAATCAAGTCTTTCACCTACTAAATTGATAAAATTATCTGTTGATGAGCGATGTATCGTATCCGTTATGTCTCTTATTTCTTTAAATCGAGGGCCGCCACCAACAACTACAACATATAAATTGGGAATGCCCGAAAGCTTTAAGTCTTTACAGGCTCTCAGGAAAATCATGCAGATGTTTGCCTTTGTCCATGCTATTCGGCTGCTGTATAAAAGAACAAATGAATCCTTTGGGATCCCAAGCTGGACTTTTAGATCGGAGGAGTCTGATGGGGAATATCGAGTGGTATCTATTCCGTTAGGGATGACAATCGTCGGTTGATCTGTAAGCTTCTGTATGAATTGCTGGATTGGCGGGCTTACACAGATGATTTTATTTGCCAGGGGCAGTACCCGCAATAGTTCGGATTTTGGATAATAAGTTCCATGCACTGTAAATATTGAAGGAATACCAAGCTCTTTTGCTGCTTGAAAGGTTAAGAAAGCTGAAGGAGTTTGATGGCTATGAATAAGTGTTATTTTTTCATTCATGATAATTTGTTTGATTTCTTTACATAACTTCTCCTGTAAATCCGCTGGAATTGGAAGAGAGTAGGGGAATGGCACTTGGTAAATGGGACATTGTAATCGACTGAAGGATTGTAATAATGAACCCCCCCTGCTTATGATGACAATCCCTATGCCTTTATTTATCATTTCCTCAGCCAGACTTAAAACATGTGTCTCGGTACCGCCTACATCAATTCCATCAAGTGTCATCAGAACACGCATGGTAGATTCACTCATATCTCTTTACTGCCTTCTCCAAAAAATTCGCGGGAACGCTGCATAGGATGGAGACGATAATAATAGAGTGCTTCTTTTAAATTTTCGATACGGTAATTGGAGTTCAGGCATTTTGCAATAAATTCGTAGTCTTCAGCACCCTTTATCCTTCTGGTAGGGCCACCTAACTCATCAAAAATCACACCACGGAATAAAATCGTTCCATGACAAACGCAATGCCCTCCATTCCAATATACTTCCTTTATATCTTGACCGTACTTAAGCCAGTGTACGTTATTCTGGTTTTCAAATTCACCATCTGTAAAGACTCTATAGTTTGTCCCAATCAACACATGATCTGGATTCATTTTTAAGAAGTTCACTTGTTTTTCAAACCGGTTTGGATGAGATAGGTCATCACCATCCTGTACTGCAATATACTCACCAGAAGATAAATAATAACCAGTATTCAATGCCCCTGAAAAACCAACATTCCTGGGCAGGTCCACCACTACAACTGGGAATGAAGGATTGTTTTTTTTGATCCAGTTATCAATCATTTCAGCAGTGTGATCAGTAGAATAATCATTTACTATAATAAGTTCTATATTCTTATACGTTTGGTTAAGTATACTATTTAAACAGTCATCAACATATGGGGCTACGTTATGACAAGTCATGACCACACTTACTAACCCGGGAAATCTTTCGTATAACATTTTTCATCACCTCGGACATACTATATGTGAAATTGGTATCAAAGGTGAAACTTATCAAGCAAAATAAATAAATTGGGTGATACTACCTTTCTTCAAAATATTCTATTTAGTAGTGTCAATAACTTGTCTACTGCATATCCTTTAGAGTGCAAGAAAAGTTTAAGAACATGGAAAGGATGAAAAGCGTGCTATATACAGATTTAATCTTAGGGCATTTTCGGTCATTAAAAGAGGCCCTTAAAGGTTTGGTCAATAGAAATATTATTATCACAACACGTTTCTCGGGAGTAACAGGACAATTGATTAAAGTAAAGGATGACTATGCCGTATTGCAGGAAGCGGGCGATAGCTTAGTATACATCCCGATTAGAAGTATAGAACTGGTAACACTCGTTGAGGAGGAAGAAATATAATGTTTAACGAAGTGCTGAACAATCTAATCACTCACAATATACAAGTGGCGACAGACACTACTTTAGTGGAAGGTCTATTGGTGAAGAGCCAATCTGGTTTGATTGAAATCGTTGAATCAATAACAGGGTATGAAAATCAATCAAGGCTTGTCATTATACCGATAGTTTCCATTAATTTTGTGAGAGTTGCAGCTTAGAATAAAAGATATGCCTTCTATAAGTATTCCTTACTTTCCCACATAAACCTCAATGTGTATATAAGATAAAAAACCTGGTCTATGAAGTTCATTTTCTAGTAGTGGTGGTTTCATATAAGATTCACCTTGCATTTTTCAGATGAAACCGAAGGGAAATTGATTGTGAAAAGGAAGGTGATAAAGGACTGGGAATGTGTCACCTGACATTTTCTCATTTTTTTGTATAGCGCCATTGTTCATTTGATTTGGCGACCCAGACGAAGTGGAGTGTGGACTGTTTACAGCTGCACTCCGTTTTTCATTACTTCCTATTAAATTATCAATTGAATGGGCGGCATGAGGTAATCATCGCTTGAATCAAACTTAATTCACCATAGAGGAGACCTTTCGTAAGTTCACTGAACTTATGGGAGGTCTTTTCTTCGATATTTTTATGTTCTTCGGAATTGGACCTATTGTACGGTTTTAAAATTCCATATCTAGAACAGGGAAAAGGAATATGGACGGTTCCCAGGAATTAACGATTTATACGATGACTATTTGTATGAAGTGATTGATGAGTATAATCAGGGTCATAACTTTGTTTTTATTAAACTGCTGGCGAAAGTCCAGGGACGCGATGGAATATCATAATAATCATTCAAGAATTTAAAGGGAAAAAACCATATAACACCATATATGTTTCGGCATTCTCAGCAAGAGCGTTTGGGACATTCACAAATCTATACCACGATTAAATGTCCACCTTCCGATGTCTTCTACGTAAAAATAATTATATCAGAATAATATTATTGACTTTATCCTCTTATAAGGTTAAGAGGATTGCAACTGATGATTGTGTTATCAAAAAACAGGTGAATGATGATTATTTCTTCACGACGGAATGTTTTGGTCAAGTTCCTTACTTTCACGAACAATACCAGTTTTAAAAGGGGGCGAACGTGTGAATATTCGGAGCAGCATCATCATTCATGGCTGAAAGGGATATTGGGGTTCTACGTATCTACATATGATTTCTTATAAACATATTTATATTTTTCGAGAGTTTCGACATTATATTGACAATAATATAGTTACTCATTACAATTGAAAATAATTCTCAATATGGTACAGGGGGCACCAATGTGATGTCAAAACGAAGAAACAGCAAACAAGTGTTATTAATATCGGCAATCGTTTTAATTTTATCAACGCTTTTACTTGGATGTACAAATGAATCAAAAGAAAATTCAACTTCAAACAAAGACAGTAAAGACATGCTTACTTTGGCTTGGCCGAGGGATATAGGTGAAATGAATCCGCATGTCTATAATCCTTCTCAATTATTCGCTACATCAATGATATATGAGCCTTTGGTCAGCTACCAAGATGGAGGTAAGCTGAAACCGCATTTAGCTGAATCTTGGGAAATTTCCAAGGATGGGAAGGAATATACGTTCAACCTCCGTCAAGATGTGAAATTTTCTGACGGTACGAGCTTTAATGCTGAAATTGTGAAAAAGAACTTTGATACTATATTGAAAAATGTTGATTTACATAGTTGGTTGGGCTTTATTACGAAAGTGGATCAAACGGAAGTAATTGACCAAAACACATTTAAACTAACATTAAAGGAGCCATATTATCCTACTATTCAAGAGTTAGCCGTTGTTCGTCCAGTCCGATTCTTAGGTGATGCTGGATTCCCTAAAGATGGTGACACTTCTAAAGGTGTTACAAAACCAGTCGGTACAGGGCCGTGGATTTTGGAAGAACATAAAGCAGATGAATATGCTATTTTCAAACGCAATGAAAATTATTGGGGTGAACTCCCTAAAGTTAAGAAAATCAAAGTCAAGATCATTCCTGATGCGGAAACCCGTGTTCTTGCTTTTGAAAAAGGTGACCTGGACCTAATTTATGGTGAAGGTGCTATCAGTCTGGATGCGTTCAAACAATTAGAAACAACCGGTAACTATGAGACTAGTATTTCTGATCCGGTTGCGACAAGACAACTAGTTATGAATACGAAGAAAGAACAACTTTCAGATTTACGTGTTCGTCAAGCGTTACAATATGGATTTAATAAAAAAGCAATGGTTGACGGAGTTACTTCTGGGTTGGAAGAGAAGGCAGATTTCATTTTACCGACAAACTTCCCGTATACTTCAGACATTGATGTAACAGCGATTGATTATAATGTCGAAAAAGCAAAAGCTTTATTAGATGAAGCAGGATGGAAGCTTCCAAAAGGAAAAAACGTTCGTGAGAAAGACGGAAAGCCGCTTGAAATCGAGTTAATGTACGACTCTGCAGAATCGATTCAAAAAGCAATGGCCGAAACATTACAATCTGAGTGGGCGGCACTGGGTGTTAAATTGAATATCGTTGGAGTTGAGCTTACGGTACAAATTGAAAGATTCAAAGCTAATGATTTTGAATTGAATTTCTTTAGTAACTATGGCGCTCCATATGATCCACATACTTTCGTAAATGTCGTTGGTTCGGAAGGATTTGGTTTTAACGAAGCCATTTCATCTTATCCGAACAGAGATGAGTTGTTAAAACAAATTGCAGATGTTCCTGGAACAACAGATGAAAAAGAACGTCAAGAACTTTACTCAACCATTTTGGAATCACTGCAAGACCAAGGAGCGATTGTGCCTATTTCTTATATTAAGAAAATAGCTGTTTACCAAAAAGATGTATCTAATTTTACATTCCCTGCTAACCGGGATGAACATCCATTCACAGGGATTAGCATCGAGAAGTAAGTTACAGGAGGGTTTTCATGGGCACTTATATCTTGAAACGAATTATGGCCATTATTCCCATCTTTCTTTTGGCCACTCTTCTAACGTTTGGAATGATTCACCTTTCACCTGTGGACCCAGCTGAGGCATATTTATCTGCAGCACATATCCAATCTACAGATGAGATATTGGCACAGAAAAGACATGAGTTTGGCTTAGATCAACCCCTCCATGTTCAATATGTAAATTCTATTATTAAGATATGCCAATTTGATTTTGGCATATCTTATCTTTCGAATAAACCTGTTTGGGAAGAGGTTACCTATCGAATGCCAGCGACCATTCAGTTAGCTTTAGGTAGCATCCTATTAGCTATCCTGGTCAGTGTCCCTCTTGGGTTTTTGGCAGGCATAAAGAAAAACAGTGGTATTGACCATTTTAGTCGCCTTCTCTCTTTTTTCGGGGCGTCCATCCCTTCTTTTTGGCTTGGTTATTTATTGATTTTTTTCTTTTCTGTTAAACTCGACCTATTTCCTGTCGAAGGAATCGGGACTTGGCAACATCTGGTTCTTCCTTCCGTTACTTTAGCTTTGCCATTAATAGCTTTGTATACTCGACTATTACGTGCTAGCGTTCTTGAAAATTTACAGGAACCTTATGTCCTTTTTGCTCGCACAAGAGGGATTCATGAAAAAGTCATTATGGGAAAACATGTATTGAGAATAGCCATATCCCCCATGATTACTGGACTGGGTATGAATTTAGGAAAGCTGCTGACTGGAACCATTATCGTCGAAGCGGTTTTTTCCTGGCCAGGATTCGGTCGTTATTTCATAGAAGCTATTTTTAATCGGGATGTTCCTGTCATTCAATGCTATGTGCTTTTAGCTGCGGGACTTTTCATTTTTAGCAACTTGATTGTTGACCTAATCCAAATGTGTATCGACCCACGCATCTCCAGAAAAGGAGGGCAACGTCAATGATAACAAGTCTTCGTATTATGATGAGAAGTCAGAAAGTGATTGTCCTTTGTTCAATAATATTAAGCTTCCTATTTATCATCACCATCTTGGCTCCTTGGATTGCACCTAATGATCCTATTGCTGTCAATTTAGCTAATAAACTACAGCCATCTTCCTTTGAGTATCCATTGGGAACGGATCATTTAGGAAGATGTACGTTATCACGCATCTTATATGGAGCTCGCATTTCGTTAGGATTTGCTACATTAATCTTTATTTCATCTTTAGGCATCGGTTTGATTGTCGGAACCATTGCAGGTTATAAAGGTGGATGGGTGGACCAGGTGCTAATGAGACTGTGTGATGGTGTTATGGCATTTCCGAACCTTTTGCTCATTCTTGGACTTGTTGGTATATTGGGACCTGGCCTTAAACAGGTCATCATAGCATTGATGCTTGTGCAATGGGTATATTATGCGAGAATTTTCCGAGGAATGGTACTTAGTCTAAAAGAACAAAACTATATAGCGGCGGCTAAAATAAGCGGTTCTTCTCAATGGAAGATAATAAAGAAACATATTGTTCCAAATGTTCTTCCTCCGCTCGCTGTTATGGGTACATTAGAAATGGGTTGGGCCATCATGGATATATCGGCCATGTCGTTTCTAGGTTTGGGCGTGCAACCCCCTACACCAGAATGGGGAGCAATGATTCATGAAGGGAAATCCTATATTCGGACGAATCCAGAATTAATGCTATATCCAGGTTTGATGATTATGCTTGTTGTCGTCACCTTCAATTTATTAGGCGAAGCGCTATCAGAACGTTTTGGAGTCAAACGTCGTTAATAAAAAGGATGAGAAGATTGAGAACAGAACGGTCGATTGTATTAACAGTGAGCGATCTACATGTACAAGTACAAACAAAGGATGGTGCTTCCACCCTCGTTCAGGATATTAATTTTGAACTGGAAAAAGGGAAGGTATTGGGTCTTGTTGGGGAAAGTGGGAGTGGTAAAACCGTTACGAGTATGTCCATTCTACAGCTTCTTGATCGGAAAACAACGACAATCAAAGGGAGCATTACCCTTCAAGGACGAGAATTAAATGGTTTGGACGATAAAGAAATACGTGGAATTCGCGGCAAGGATATTGCCTTTATTATGCAAAATCCGATGAATTCATTTACGCCTGTTTTTACAATTGGCAATCAATTTGTCGAAACGATTAGGACTCATACCGCATTGAATAAAAAACAAGCAAAAGAGCTTGCCATCGAGGCGATGCAAAATGTAAACCTGCCAAATCCCGCGAAACTATTAAAAAGCTATCCTTTTCAATTGAGTGGAGGTATGCTTCAACGCGTGATGATTGCGATGGCCGCATGTTTACAGCCTTCCGTTATTATTGCTGATGAGCCGACGACTGCACTCGACGTACATAACCAATTACAGGTACTTCGCCACTTGGATAAAATCCGTTCTGAATATGGAACATCCATTTTACTCATTTCTCATGATCTTGGCGTCATTTCTGAAATGGCAGATGATGTAGTCGTTATGCAACATGGCAGAATTGTAGAAACAGCAAATGTGTTTGAACTATTTGATAATCCGCAGCATGAATACACAAAGAAACTGCTAAATGCCCGTCTTAGCATTAAACATGAAGAGCTTATCACCCATATGTCGTGATATCTGGATTGCATTTTTTGAGGGGTGAACAAATGAGTTTATTACAAGTAAAAGCAGTAACTCATAGCTATAATTCTCATACGTTTTTAAAATGGAAAGAGCCTTCTAAAAAAGTACTCACTGACATTTCCCTCTCCATTGATGAAGGAACATGTTTAGGGCTGCTTGGCACGAGTGGAGCTGGAAAAAGTACATTAGGAAAAGTGATCCTTGGTTTAGAACGTCCACAGCAAGGACAGGTTCTGTTTCAAGGGCATGATATCTATACCGCTGATAAGCTTACACGACAAAAGTTACGCCGAGATCTACAAGTCGTCTTTCAGGATTCATATTCAGCTGTCAATCCACGAATGACCGCCGAAGGTATTATAGGCGAGCCATTGGAAAACTATGAAAAACTAACCGTAGCCGAACAAAAAAGAACGGTTATTGAGTTATTGGAAAGAGTGGGCCTAAGTGAAAAGGATTTAAAAAAATACCCACACCAATTTAGCGGTGGACAATTGCAAAGAATTAATATTGCTAGAGCAATCTCTCTTAAGCCATTGCTAATCGTCTTGGATGAATCCGTAAGCAGTCTGGATATGGTTAATCAAACACTTATTTTAGAATTATTAAGTGAGTTGAAAAAAGACTTCGGCTTATCTTATCTTTTTATTACACATGATATTAAAGCGGCTTATTCAATCTCTGATACTTTGGGTGTACTGGAAAAAGGAGAATTAATCGAGCATTACAATTCCAAAGATCAGTTTTTTTCGTCAGAACATCCTGTCGTTAAACAGATGAGAAGTTCTATACTCGCTGAGCATCCGCGTTTTCGTTCTCTTCCAATGAGGATTAACAAGTCCTAGTTTAGAATATATCTTTGCCGATTTCCGTTGAAAATCGAGGCCCTTGTTTATCTCATATTTAAGGAGTTGCAATAGCATACTTTATACCGGTTATTCGTTTTTTACGATTTAGCGATGTGGGCGTTCGTTATTATGACTAACGTTGAATATCCGGCTGCCATCTGGCAGCTTCTGTAACTAAAGGGGAAGTTGGTTTCACAAGCTATCGAGCATTTCACTGTAATGGGGAATGCTTTTTATTTTTGTCTTATAAATGTATAAACAATAATAATGTAATTAAATTCAATAATATTTTATTGTAAAACAATAAAAAGCATGTTAAATTCAAATTGACAATAATTAAATGAGGTGCTTTTCATGAAACGAAGTTCAACACTCTTTTTAAAGGCAGCTGTTATTTTTATCGGCATTCCGGTTCTTGCTTTGTGTCTATTTTTGTTGCCTCAGATAGCGAATGAAGCAAATGAAGCAGCAGAAAGAGGTTCAGATTTGGCTTATGTGGTATATGGCCTATTAATGGTTATGTATGTGTCGGCAATCCCATTTTACTTCGCTTTGTATCAATCTTTTAATCTATTAAGCTATATTGACAAGAACCAAGCTTTCTCGGAATTATCTGTAAGAGCGCTAAAGAAAATCAAAAAATGTGCCATCACAATCAGCGGCTTGTATGTGGTGGCCCTGCCATTCGTCTTTATCCTAGCGGAAGTGGATGACGCACCGGGTCTCGGACTAATCGGAATGGTCATGATTTTTGCTCCCATGGTGATTGCTGTCTTTGCGGCTGTCCTTCAAAGACTTTTACAAGAAGCCATCGATATAAAATCAGAGAATGACTTAATAGTCTGAGGTGAATAACATGGCAATAATAATCAATATTGATGTGATGCTGGCTAAAAGGAAAATGAGCGTAACAGAACTTTCGGAAAGGGTCGGAATAACGATGGCTAACCTTTCTATATTGAAAAATGGAAAGGCAAAAGCGATTCGACTATCCACGTTAGAAGCGATTTGTAAGGCTTTGGACTGTCAGCCGGGAGATCTTTTGGAATACAAAAGTGAAGAGGGCACACCAGGAGAATAAATCATTTAGGTAGGCTGCTGCGGCAGCCTTTTTCTTATGGAACTGACGGGGTGGGATAGTTGAATAGTGCTCTTTGACCTTTCTTCAACTATTGGGACTTTTTGTTGAAGAAGGATATTTTCTGTTTTTAGAGAAATAGAATTTAAAAAAGCCATCCTCAAAATAGGTGGCTTGTGATATTTTTCATTCTTGTTTTATAAATAAAGAATCTGCTGGCATACCCTCTGTTAATTTTCATGAACAGCAATTCTCCAATTACTTAGGAAACTTTATAAATAATAACACCACTAATCCTGAGATATATTAAAAACAGCAATAGCCCAACAATGCAAATCGTTCCGATTGAAGCCAAAACATTAAGGATTTTATTTGCTTTAGTACTGAACAGCTTACAAAATACAATATTAACTCCAACTCCAATAATTCCACCTAATGTATTTCCCATAAAGTCAGTTATATCGCTAGCTCCTATTGCAAAGATGAATTGCAATCCTTCAAATAACAAACTAACTCCGGCTATTACTGCAATCTTTTTCAAGAAAGGCCAATTTGATTTTAGCATACTGATATAAATTCCAAATGGGATAAATGCAAGTACATTATAGATTATTTCATTAAAATCTATTTGATTATTAACATTAGCTGAATCAGCAAAAGGGATTAAGTTGATTTCCCTAAAATCCGGCAAGCCTTGGAGTGAAAATTGCATTTTAAAGAGTATAATCCATGGTAATGTAAATAAATATACGGCCAACAAGCCTACGGTTAACTTATTTTGATTGTTTTTTGATTTTTCCATATAAATCCCCAATTCCTAATTCATTTTCAAATTTATAATCTATGCTTTAACCTACTTTACACTATGCTATCATCTCCCGAAATTTTTCAGATTTGATCCTCTTAATCTTGGGATATCGGTAATATCTTAAGAATAAAAGCTAATGCAAAAACCAATAAATATCCCCACTTTTTCAATTTTAGTCTCCTCGATGAAGTAACTTGTTTATAGGATAGGAAAAACTTTTAAAATAAAAAGTGGGGTAAACATTAAATTTTTCTTAAATTTTTACTTGGATTTTATTATTAATCTTCTTAGGAATCCGCCATTGGTAATTGTGTCTTTAAAATAAAATTGCGATGTTTGAAGATAGATGCGAAGTTTTGTATAAAGTTGTGATACTTTATCTTTTCAATCAAAGATTTCTAAATGAGTTTTGATTAAACTTTTTGAAAACGGAGAGTCCATTCAAAAAGAAAGGAAACATTTTGATTCCTTTTATTGCCAAATATTTTGGTTTATAGAAAACTTTTAATCAAACATTATTCAATTAATTGATGGATTTTGACATACCGCCAGAGAAATTGTAATCAAGTCGATAAAGGTGTTCCGAGAAGAATCGCTTTTCTTAATGAACGAACGTGGGCGTTAGCTGAAGATCGGAGCTGTCTTAAGGCAGCTTTTTCTTTATGGCACTATCGGGGCAGGATAGTTCAAGAGTACATAAGGAGTTATTGAACAATTGGGTCAGATTGCGAAGGAAGGATTGCTGCCTTTACAAAAGGTAAATTAGTTAAGGATAAATAGTGGTGAACCGAAAAGAAGGCGCTTTTGAGTGGAGTTATTATTTGGAATTTAATGCATAAGATTGGAACCAATGCCCATTTAAAACGTAAGTAATGTAAAGACTTAAGGTTGGGAGGCATTAGTATGAGGCAGCTTTATATTAAACAGAAGGTATTCAGTCTAAGCGGAAAATTTACAGTAAAGGATCAGCAGGAGAAGGATATATATTACGTGGAGGGAAGTTTTATGCAAGTTCCGAAGACTTTCTCCATTATGAATACAGCAAGAGATGAAGTAGCACTCATTACGAAAAAGGTGTTCAGCTTTTTACCAAAGTTTTTGGTTGAGGTGAATGGCCGAGAGGTATTAACAATTAAGAAGGAATTTTCCTTCTTAAAAGCACGATATACAATTGAGGCGGCAGGCATTGAAGTACATGGTAATTGGTGGGATATGGATTTTCAAGTTATACAGCATGGTAAAATCGTAGGTAAAGTGGGCAAGGAGTGGTTCACTTGGGGCGATAGCTACAAGGTTCAAATAATAGATGAAGAGATGGAAACGATTATTATTGCACTCGTTGTTGCAATTGATTGTGTAAAGGCTGATCAAGCAGCTGCTTCCTCAGCATCGTCGATTTAAAATAGAAGTGTAAAATTACAAGGATGACAGTTTTTGTAAAATCAAGGTTTGGACAAGTACGGTGAACTGTACCCTAATTAAATGACAAGGAGGCCATGTGGTGGAAAAAGGTATAAAACCTTGTTGAACCAACAGGTGCGTAGCTGAAGATAGGAGCTGTCTTTAAGGCAGCTTTTTACTTATGGAACTAAAGGGGCAGGACAATTCCATAAGGAATACTATTATGTGACATTATAGTCGGTTAAAAACGTCAGTCCTGTTATTCCATTAAAGGGCTGGATTGATGAGGATTGGAAAATTTTGATTCTACAAATAGATGTAAGTTCATGCTTTTTATGTAATAATTATTTTGTAGAAATGTAAAGTTGCAATTCATACATAGTGAAGGTGGGGATCATAATGGCAACGGGAACGCATACTGTAGTAGTTCCAGCAGATGTACAAGCAGTTTGGGATTATGTCAGTGATCTCGAAAAATGGGCAACGACAGTACCAGCCTATAAAGAACATGAAATCATAAATGACAAGCAATCTATTTGGACATTTGAAGGTAGTGTGAAAGGTATAAAGAAAACAATCCAAGCTCAGGTAGATATTACCGAATGGAATGAACCTTCAAATATTAAGTTTGAACTAAAAGGTTTATCAGATAATTTTACAGGAAGCGGTCACTTTACTGCAGAAGATGTTAATGGTAAAACAATAATGACTTGTACGGTGGAAATCCATGCAGGCGGATTATCTGGTGCGGTTTTAACACCAATTATTAAATGGGCTGTTCCAAAAGTAGCATCTCGTTTAACAGAATCTATCGCGCGTAAAATTGCAGTATTCTCATAGTTTTCAAAGATTGAAATCCAATTCATTTTGGATTTGCCTTCTCTGAAGTATAGAGGGTAACATTCTGAAGTGACCAATATAATGATATCGAGCTTTACTAGAAATTTTATAATTAGCGGAAAGGGGGCTATCCAAAAAGGATGGCCTCTTTTTTTAATATTCCAGAATCGCTTTTCTTAATGAGCTAACGGGTGCGTTAGCTGAAGACCGGGGCTGTCTTTAAGGCAGCTTTTTCTTATGGAATTAAAGGGGCAGGATAGTTGAAGAGTGCTGTTTGACCTCTGGTTCAGTAAATGGGCCAGATAATTGAGCAATAAAATAAGTTATTAGATTGTCATTCAACTCTACCACTCTTACAGCAATTTCATAATTTCTAACATTGTGTATTGAAACTTATGTTACTTTATTAATGGAGGTGACATTTATGAAAAACAAACCAATCTATGTGGAAATTCCAATTCAGGCAACTATAGACGAAGTATGGCGTATGACTCAAAAGCCTGAACTACATGAACAATGGGATTTGCGTTTTTCTTCTATTACCTATTTACCGAAAAAATCAGAAGATGATCCGCAATCCTTTTTATATGAAACGAAATTGGGATGTTGGGTAAAAGTCGCTGGCTGGGGTAAAAGTATCGGTACGCATAATAAGAAGGATGGTTCAAAGACATCTTCTCTTCACTTTGGTACCGATCAAAAAATTTCGCCAATTTGTGAAGGTAAAGGATATTGGCAGTATATTCCGACAGAAAACGGAACCATATTTCTCACCCAATATGACTATGATGTACGTTATGGTTTATTTGGACGGCTTTTAGACATCTTTTTTCGGCCCATCATGGGGTGGGCAACAGCTCTAAGCTTTGATGTGCTAAAACGCTGGATTGAAAAGGGGGAATCGCCACGATCACAGTATGTACGTTTCATTATTAACGCTATAGTAACAATGCTCTTTTTCTTTGTTTGGCTTTATCATGGGCTAATACCGAAGATGATTGCCAAACATCCTGAGGAAGTATCGATGCTATCTAGTTTAACTTCCTTGGAGGGGACTGCTGCTGTAAAGGGTGTAGGGATAATAGGCGTTCTCGAGATTTTATTTGCAGTGGTATGGCTTCTTTATCGTAAGAAAAGACATTTACTTGTTCTGCAGATGATTGCTTTTCCAGTATTGACCATTAGTGCCTTGATCGCTAGTCCTTCATTCTCATTACACCCGTTTAACCCTATTACATTTAATGCTAGTCTGTGGGTTCTTTCCATTATTAGCTTCTTACTCGCAACTGATTTGCCATCGGCAACAAGTTGCAAGCGTACGAGAAAGGGTGAATCATAATGACAATCTACCAAGACCTCTTAGGTGAGGATTTTCAAAGACTTCATCCTAAGCTACAAGAGCGTTATGCCCTACCAATTGATAAACCGTTTAATGGGGTCGGAACGATGTCAAAGATTGAAACGGGGGCTTTCTGGCTAAAACCCTTTTTAAAATTAGCAACATGCTGGAAATTTCTTTTTCCCGAAAACGGGAAGGATGTGCCGTTTTCGATCAAAAATACCTGTAGATCATTGCCGACTGGTGAGGCAGAAATATATTGGGAGCGTACTTTTTATTTTGAAGAGATTACTCGGCATTTTAATGCGTTTATGACGGTTGATACAAAGCGTAGAGTTGTGAAGGATTATTTAGGGGAGCCGAGCTTATTTTATTCGGATTTAAAATTTGCGGTGACACCTGAAGGGTGCATTCACATTCGCTCTGGTCCTCAACGTATCGTTATAGGTAACCTAGAGTTTCCAATTCTTCGGTTATTGGAAGGAGTTGTGAACGTTGAGGAAGGGTACGATGATGCCCGAGAAGTATTTACGATTCAAGTCGATATACGAAACCGAGTCGTAGGAAGGTTGATGGCTTATGAAGGCGAATTTAAGGAGCAGACTGTTTAGTTCAATCACCATTGCAGGTGTGTTCTTTTTCATAGTAAGCAGCATTTTGACATCTGAACCCTATTTGTTAATGCTGACAGCTGCACAGTTGATTTTCGTGCCACTTATGCTCCAGCTACTATTAGAAACAAAGAAGAAACATATTATTTTCAATTGGATTGCTATGCTCTCCATCTTATTATTGCAAGTTGTCCCATCAAGTACAGGACAGATGGTACTCGCTTTCATTTATATGATTTTAACCTTTTTTGTGGCGTGTTATGGGCTAAAGCGGTTTTTTCAGCGTGGTTTTACAAATTGGGCAGAAATATCGATTGATATCGGGATGATGTATTTATTTGTAGGCGGACTATGGTTCTTTGCTTATATTGCGGGAATTGATACAGGTTTTAGTCCACTAATCACATGGTTAACAGCTATTCATTTTCATTACTCTGCCTTTTTATTGCCCATATCTCTTGGGTTTTTTGGACGCTTACACGATTCAACATGGTATCGATTAATTGTGCCAATTATATTAGCAGGTCCCATGCTTGTCGCCATTGGCATTTCATTTTCGCCGTTACTGGAATTCATCTCTGTGTTGCTTTACATATTTGCCATTTACACCTTAATCGTACTTGCATACCGAACACGGTTCCTTTCCAACTTGCAGACGATATTGATACGGCTTTCATTCAGTGCACTAGGCATCACAATCTTATTTTCATTGCTTTATGCGACAAATAATTCGTTTGGACTTTGGTTTGTTAGTATTGATTTTATGCTAAAATTTCATGGCTTATTTAACTGTTTAATTTTTGGCATGTTAGGCGTACTCGGTTGGGTGCTTGTGCCTCCTGAAACGAAGCAGGATGTCTGGAATTTCCCGGTGAGCCGAATTCGAGGTGCGTTAAAAGGAGCAGGCAAGCAACACCCAGGACTAGTGGATGAACTAAGTGATTTTGTTGATATCGAAACTTTACCAAAAACAATCGTCCATTTTTATGAGAACACCGATCAGTATCGGTTATTTGCTTCTGTAAAATGGGCAACTTGGTTTAAACCGTTTGCGGTGTGCTATAAATTGATAAGTACAAAACTACAGCAGTTGAACCTGCCCATCTCAAGTAAACGTACTGAAATGACATATAAAATACGTGCTGTTGATCAAACGCTAGATGGGAGGGAAAATCCACGCGCATGGATTCGCCAGGTGAAGGAGAATACCGTATTTGTGGCCATTTATTCTCAGCATAAAACGGGGGGCAGGACGTATATGAATATAGCACTTCCTCTTCCTTATTCGTCAATGATTGGCATTTTACAGCTTGACACTATCGGTGGCTCTCTTATTCTTTCGAGCGAGGGAGAAAGTGACTCTGGTATTTATTTAGCAGCTGGCAAAGCGCTTTTCAAGCTTCCATTATCCGAGCACTTTTTAATTAATGAAACAATTGCAGGAATACTCACAGCACATCACAAAATGCGAATTTTTGGCATTCCTTTCTTACATATTGATTACACCATAAATCAAAAATGATGGTGTAGGGTATTAATGCTTATTTGGAGGGATTTAAAGAGGGGAAATTCAATAAGATGAATTGGAGGATAATAGTTTTTCTAATTACTTATAAAAGAATTGATACGACTTATTCCATTATAGGGCGCGATTCTTTAATAGGGATTGCCCCTTGAGACCTAAGGGGTATACAGTTTAACGGTTTTAGGAGGTGAAAATGATGAAACGTGCGATAGGAATATTTCTTACTCTTTCTTCTTTACTAACATACTTAATTGTGGACATGCTTTATGATCCTGTTGAGAATAAAATAACAACAACAGATATGAATTCAGGAGTTACAACAGCAACAGTACTATATCAATATCCTTTGATGTATTGGGTAATTTGTGTCATTTTAATAATTACTTTTATTCTTGGGATTTACTTTATTCTAGCAAAGGAAAAGCAATATGAGGAACGTCCACTCTGTGATACTCCGGAATATATTAGAAATAAGTGAATCGAACTATGGGTGCTTTACTTCAATAAGGGAGTGGCTTGGGCAGCTCTTGAGCTAAAGGGGCAGGATAGTTGAAGTAAAGGAAACTTTTTCCTTTACTATTCGTATAAAAAATAATAAGAAACAAAGTTGTCCTTGGGAGGTGTAAAGGTGGATTACGGATTATTGGTTATTGGTATAGCTCTTTTACTTGTGTCTTACTTAGTAGCTGTGAAAAAACAAACCTGGTTGTTAGCTGGATTTAATGAAAAAATGATTAAAAATAAGTCTTTGTTAGGTACAGTAACAGGTGGGTTTTTTTTTCTTCCTTTTGGATTGTTAGCAGTTATCAATAGTTTCATTGACTATCCTTATGAAGGAACGGTTCTTATAATAGCTATGTTGGTTTTATTAACAATTACGTACGTATTTATCAATAGAAGATTACTCGATTAATGCAACGAACGGGTGCGTTAGCTAAAGATCGGAGCTGTCTTTAAGGCAGCATTTTTTTATGCAACTATCGGGGCAGTTTAGTTGAAAAAAAGACGCGTTTTTGCTGGTGGTTACCCCTAATGCCCATGAAGTCCGTGGCTCTTTAAACAAACATACTGCCGCCGTACGAGCATATCGCCAGGCTTGACCAGGCCGCCGCTGCGATCTGCCCTGGTCAAGCCTGCTTACTACCCTGTTTTTAGTCCGCCCATTCAACATCGGTCGTGAACACAATTGTTAACCATCGATCAGTACTTTCCTCGCCGATGGCATTACCGATTTCATCACGGATTGCGTCCCACTCTTCAAGGCATTTTGCCGGCCACCCGCCAGGCACAATAAAGTATAGTTCAATTTGCTTTCCCCGACCAACCTTTGCGACGTAAGCTCGGTAAGAAACGAAGCCGTAGCGCTTCACAAAGTCCCGTGCGACCTCGTCCACATGCTGCTTGAGTGATTGAGGGGTGATCAGCAGGACATCCGCCAAGGCCCGCTTTACCGTTGAAATCGGCAGCGGAATAATTACCAAACAGATCAGCACAAGTACTGCAGGATCAATATAGGGTGTAAGCCATTCCAAATTCGTTCCTTCAAAAGCGTATCCGATGCAAAACGCGATCAAGAGCGCAGCGGTGATGCCACCGGTCATCATCCAGGCCTTAGCGTCAAGGGCAACAAAATCCGAGCTAAGTGTCTTGTTTACGCGTGTTTCGAAAATCGCCATAGAACAGCAAGCGATCATTGTCACAACGGCATAGACGATGGCGAAACCGAACTCGAGATTGCGGCCGCCCGTCAGAAGACTACCAATTGCATTAATCAACGCATAAACGGCCGCCCCCATGAGCATGACACCGTTGAGACCAAGGACAATTGGCTCCAAGTGCCAAAATCCCATTGTGAAGCGTTCACTCAATTTACCATTCTGCCTATTCGGTGCAGTGGACGAGGTAATCAACTTTGAGACAATGAGCGCCAAGACGCTCATGATTGCATCGGTCAGAGAATAGAACCCATCAAAGGTGATAGAGAACGAACCTGATAGCAGGCCGAAAATGATTCCAAAGCAAGCAACGAAGATAGTAACGCCAATGGAGGCGCGAAGTATTCTTTGTTCGGTATTCAATTTTTTTCCCCCCTAGGATTGCAGCCAGAATCGCCGTAGTAGCGTTTCCTCTACTGGACGCCTACTTTAAGTGAAAACATCGCCATTATCTGCTCTTTAATATAATCTCCCAACCTTTCAAGTATCATTTTTGTCTTAAGGTTCAGAGTTTATACACCATAAAACTTTCGTGTTCTTGACTGGTTTTTGGTTTATAAAAATCGATTAGTCTAATTTGCCGCGAACAGAGATAACTTAAAACTACTTTAAAAATATGATAAACGATGTGCAACCATTGATTTAACAGTGATTGTCAATATGGTATACACAAATTATTACATAAATGGACATAGAGTGGAAGAGTTGGCTAACCAAAAGGTACATGGTATGCAAAAAGTGCCTTGGAGCATTGAATTTGCTGAGCCTATGAAATTAAAAGACGAATTAATAAAAGGAGTTAAGGTATCATGAATGGAGTTGGATTTAATTCAAACTCCAGTTAAGGATCGTCAAGATTGCAATCTTGAAGTTGGCAATGAAATTAAAATACATTTAACTAAAACTAAGTAGGCGCGTGTTTCCTTGATTCTTTAGTAAAAAGCTTCATGTTACTAACTGTTCAAATTAGCGGTGCTCTACATTAATAATTGAGGTTGCATATGCAGCCTTTTTCTTTTCATATGGCAATAACGGGGAAGGTTCAAACAAGAGATTGAATCTTTGTGAAAATTATATGGAAGTGGATGGGAAAGAGTATATTCTGAGTATCAGGTTACATTTACCTGTGCAATTCTGACGATATTGCTGTAGCGATCGGTGGTTTAATTAAAACGTAATCTCTCTTGAGGGATTTTTCTTTTTATTTGCTATCGTTATTGCTTGGAAGGCTATATGTTAATTTTTCTAATCTCCTATGTACAACGTACCTTGTAATCGGAATAAGAAGTGCAGGTATGGGGCGCCATCAGAAAGTAGATTGACCATATAGATAATTAATGGCGTTGTTCTGTATAATGCTGGCGGTATCCCATGTAGGATATTTACCTGAAGCCAAATAAAAATAGAATTACCTTGTGTAAGTTTTGAGAGGATAAAATAGAATGTACACCACCTTGTTAAGGAAAAATGGTGTTTTTTTTATAATAGGGGGGTAATCTCTGTCTTGTTTAGTTCATTTTAATAGTGGACTACTTAGTTGGAGAATCTGAATTGATTATTCGTAAAAGTGCACGTTTATGAACGTTTTTTTTATGAAAAAGGTTTTATTTCAACGTTCGCTAAAGTCAAATACTTCCAAAACGTTCGACTTTGATTAGATTGGCGAAAATCCGGTTGAATTCAAAAAGCTTGCATTATTTATTATTATTATTATAAAATACTTGTATACAAGTGTACTTGAACTCTATAAGAAGGTGAATTTATGGCTGAATCAAAGGAATTTCTTTATCCTGTAAAATGGCTATCAAAAGCTTCAGCCGGTGATCGCGTTACATCCGAGCTTAGAATGCGTATTATTTCGGGGATGATTGAAAGCGGTGCCATCCTTTCTGAAAATAAATTAGCTGCTGATTTCGGTGTAAGCCGCTCACCCGTTCGTGAAGCGTTAAAAATACTGGCCTCTGAAAATATCATCCGATTAGAAAGAATGGGTGCGGTTGTCATTGGTTTAACAGAAAAAAAGTATGCAGAAATTTATGATGTACGTATTCTCATCGAAACGTTTGTATTTGAACGTCTAGTGAGGATGAACACGAATGAATTAGTAATGGAACTTAGTAAAATATTGGAAATGATGAAAGTGTCCATAAAATACCTGGATGCGGATGAGTTTTCCTATCAGGATGTTCTATTCCACGAAACGATCATTCGCTCCATCGATCATTCCTACATCCTGATGATCTGGGATAATTTAAAACCTGTAATGGAAAGTTTGATTCTTCTATCCATGCGCAGTCGTTTTAAAGAAAAGTATGAAGACTTTACACGAATCATAAATAATCATCAGCTTTATATTGATGCGATCAAAACAAAAGATCGAGACATCATGATTAAGTCGTTACATGAAAACTTTGATGATGTTCAAGGAAAAGTTGAAGACTTATGGATGGCTCAACAGATGCTTTCAAAAGGAGTCGAACAAGAAAATGACTAGCTATATGTTAGGAGTAGACATCGGTACAACAAGTACAAAAGCTGTATTATTCACGAAAAAAGGCGATGTCATCCAGCAAGAGAATATTGGCTATCCTCTTTACACACCGGATATGACAACGGCGGAACAAGACCCTGAGGAGATTTTCCAGGCTGTTCTGAAAGCCTTTTCAAATATAACGAAGCAGCATCCAGATAAAAAACCATCATTTATTTCATTTAGCAGTGCGATGCATAGTGTTATAGCTATGGATGAAAATGACCGGCCGCTAACCGCTTGCATCACTTGGGCAGATAATCGCAGTGAAGCTTGGGCCCATAAAATAAAGGATGAATTAGATGGGCATGAAGTTTACAAGCGAACCGGAACACCGATTCACCCGATGTCACCATTATCCAAGATCACCTGGATCGTGAATGATCGCCCGGAGATCGCAACCAATGTTAAAAAGTATATCGGGATTAAAGAATATATCTTTAAAAAGTTCTTTGGCCAATACGTTGTCGATTATTCCCTTGCTTCATCCATGGGCATGTTGAATCTCAAAAACTTGGATTGGGATGAGGGAGCCCTTAGAATTGCTGGAGTAACGCGTGATCAATTATCTGAACTAGTACCGACAACAAAGATCTTTAACAACTGTGACGCGGATTTAGCCAAACAGATCGGGATTGACCCACAAACACCATTTGTCATTGGGGCAAGTGATGGTGTCCTTTCAAATCTTGGTGTAAACGCTATCCGGAAAGGTGAAATCGCTGTCACGATCGGGACAAGCGGTGCGATTCGGACAATTATTGACGAACCGAAAACGGACGAAAAAGGAAGAATCTTTTGCTATGCCTTAACGGAAAAGCATTGGGTGATTGGCGGGCCGGTAAACAATGGCGGGATGGTCCTTCGCTGGATTCGCGATGAATTTGCTTCTTCCGAGGTGGAAACAGCTAAAAGACTCGGAATCGACGCTTATGAAGTCTTGACCAAGATTGCCGAACGGGTAAGACCGGGCGCGGATGGATTGTTATTCCATCCATATCTTGCAGGTGAACGTGCACCATTATGGAATCCGGACGTAAGGGGTTCATTTTTCGGATTGACGCTGTCGCATAAGAAAGAACATATGATTCGTGCGGCTCTAGAGGGAGTCATTTACAATTTATACACCGTATTTTTGGCCTTAACCGAATGCATGGACGGTCCCGTGACCCGAATTCAAGCTACGGGAGGCTTCGCAAGGTCGGCTGTTTGGCGGCAAATGATGTCCGATATCTTCGAATCGGAAGTCGTGGTTCCAGAAAGCTACGAAAGTTCGTGCCTGGGTGCTTGTATATTAGGGTTATATGCAACTGGGGAAATTGATTCCTTCGAAGTGGTTTCTGAAATGATAGGCAATACCCACAAGCACACACCGAAAGCTGATTCTGTAAATGAATACAGGCAGCTGCTGCCGATTTTCATTAACCTATCAAGGGTATTGGAAAACGAATATACACAGATTGCGAATTATCAAAGAAACTTAATAAATGCTGCAAAGTAAAGACATGGGGGGATTACAATGCCATTAGTCATTGTCGCTATAGGAATTGTCGCTTTATTAATTTTAATAATGGGCTTAAAATTAAACACCTTTATTTCCTTGATCATTGTATCGTTTGGAGTGGCTTTAGCACTTGGGATGCCGCTTGACGGAATTGTCAAAACCATTGAAGCTGGATTAGGCGGAACACTTGGCCACTTAGCGTTAATCTTTGGGCTTGGGGCGATGTTAGGTAAGCTGATCGCAGATTCAGGCGGAGCGCAACGCATTGCCATGACCCTCGTTAAGAAATTCGGTGAAAAGAATATTCAATGGGCAGTCGTGGCAGCATCATTCATTATCGGTATCGCATTATTCTTTGAAGTGGGATTAGTATTATTGATTCCAATCGTATTTGCGATTTCAAGAGAATTAAAAGTTTCGATATTGTATCTTGGCATTCCAATGGTGGCGGCATTATCCGTAACACACGGTTTCTTACCGCCGCATCCAGGACCGACCGTCATCGCTGGTGAATATGGCGCAGACATTGGTCAGGTTTTACTTTACGGCTTCATCATTGCGGTTCCAACCGTTATTTTAGCTGGACCGATATTTACGAAGATAGCTAAAAGATTAGTACCTGAATCATTTACGAAAACAGGCAGCATTGCCTCATTAGGTGAACAAAAATCTTTTAAACTTGAAGAAACACCTGGATTTGGAATCAGTGTATTTACTGCATTACTTCCGGTTATATTAATGTCAATTGCTACGATCATCACTTTGATGCGAAAAACGATGGGATTTGAAGATAATGGTTTACTGGCAGCTATCCGTTTCATTGGTGAAGCCGGTACTTCCATGTTGCTTTCCTTATTATTTGCGGTCTATTCAATGGGAGTGGCAAGAAAGATTCCAATGAAGGATATCATGGAATCTTGTACATCAGCAATCCTGCATATCGGAATGATGCTCTTGATCATTGGTGGCGGCGGAGCCTTCAAACAAGTATTGATCGACGGCGGTGTAGGTGACTATGTAGCTGAATTATTCAAAGGAACATCATTATCACCAATCCTGCTTGCCTGGATCATCGCGGCAATCCTGCGTATTTCATTGGGATCTGCTACAGTTGCTGCCTTGACGACAGCTGGTTTGGTTATTCCGATGTTAGGTCAGACGGACGTTAATCTTGCTCTGGTCGTACTTGCTACAGGAGCGGGAAGTTTAATCGCTTCACACGTTAACGATGCTGGTTTCTGGATGTTTAAAGAGTATTTTGGCTTAAGCATGAAAGAAACATTCGCAACATGGACTTTGCTTGAGACGATCATATCAGTAGCTGGATTAGGATTCATTCTATTACTAAGCTTATTTGTATAGGCTTTCCCGGCAGTAAATCCCCGACTTATGGCAGGGATTTACTGCCTATTATTCTTACATAAGAAGGAGCAGAAATAATGTTCAATACAATTGGTGTCATTGGTTTAGGGGTAATGGGCAGTAATATCGCGTTAAATATGGCTAGTAAAGGGGAAAAAGTAGCTGTCTATAATTACACAAGAGATTTAACCGATCAGCTTGTTGCTGAATTGGACGGTCAGTCAATCCATCCGTATTACGAAATCCAAGATTTCGTTCAGTCACTGGAAACGCCAAGAAAGATTTTTCTGATGGTGACTGCGGGTAAAGCGATCGACTCGGTGATCACTTCATTACTTCCTCATCTTGAATCAGGCGATATTATCATGGACGGCGGTAACTCCCATTACGAAGATACTGAACGCAGATATGATGAATTGAAATCTAAAGGATTCAGTTATGTAGGAATTGGTATTTCCGGTGGGGAAGTCGGGGCGTTGAAAGGACCTTCAATCATGCCAGGAGGAGATAAGGACGCCTATGAAAAAGTAGCTCCAACCCTGACAAAAATCGCAGCCAAAGTAAACGATGCTCCTTGCTGTACCTATATCGGCCCAAAAGGGGCAGGTCATTTTGTGAAAATGGTACATAACGGGATTGAGTATGCAGATATGCAATTAATCGCCGAAGCATATACGTTTTTAAGAGAAAAATTGCATTTAGAGGTTAATGAAATTGCTGACATCTTTGAAACATGGAATCAAGGCGAACTGAAAAGTTATTTAATCGAAATCACGGCCGAAATCTTAAGGAAAAAAGATGAAGTAACGGGCTTACCATTGATCGATGTGATTCTTGATAAAGCAGGACAAAAAGGCACAGGAAAATGGACCAGCATGCAAGCGATTGATAACGGAATACCAGCATCGATCATTACAGAGTCTTTGTTTGCGCGCTACATTTCCGCTCTAAAAGAAGAACGGGTTCATGCGGAAAACATTCTAACAGGGCCTGAGAACGTTCAGCAAAAATTAGATAAAAATGAGTGGATTGACTATATTAGGCAAGCATTATATATGGGAAAGGTTTGTGCATACGCGCAAGGTTTCACTCAATATAAAATGAGTTCTGAACTTAACGGCTGGGATTTGCCTTTGAAGGATATTGCGCTTATTTTCCGCGGCGGCTGCATCATTCGGGCAGAATTTTTAAACGTCATTAGCGAAGCCTATCAAGAGCAGCCAAATCTGTCCAATTTATTGATTTCACCATATTTCGCTGAAAAGGTTGCAAAGTACCAGGTGGGATTGCGAAAGGTAGTCTGTGAGGGAATAAATTCCGGCATCTCGTTTCCATGTTTAGGCTCTTCACTTACTTATTACGATAGTTATCGAACAGGCATCTCAAATGCTAACCTTTTGCAAGCACAACGTGATTATTTTGGTGCGCATACCTATGAACGACGTGATTTAGCAGGGGTTTTCCACACGAACTGGCAGTGATGGAAAGTGACAAAAGAAATAGTCATTTGTAATACCGTTCATGAAGTTGAAACAGGTATTTTACTTCAAAAAAGAGTTGCTTTGTGCACATAACCCTGTCAAGTAGACAATAAAAAAAGAGTATTTTTTAAGCTGCGGCCTTTTCTCGATATTCAATTGGGGAAAGGCCGTTAAATTTCTCTTGAAAGCGAGCCGTATTGTAAAACTCTATATACTCTTGAATAGCTAGATAAGCTTGCTCTGCATTTTTTGGACATTTTAAATATAACTTTTCTGTTTTTAAATGTGAGAAGAAGCTTTCTATACACGCGTTGTCGTGACAATTGCCACGACGAGAGTGGCTTCCTCGAATGCCGAGTTCCTTCACCTGATTTTCATATGATTTCGTCGTATATTGGAATCCTTGATCTGAGTGTAGGAGAGCCCCTTTGCTAAACGGCTTGTCCCTTAGCTGGTTTAGCGTATTATGAACCAATTCAAGATCATTTCGTGTAGAAACTTCCCATGCAACAATTTCATTATTATACAAATCTAAAACGGCAGAAAGGTAGGCAAACGTGTCTCCAATCCGTACATAGGTTATATCTGTTACTAACTTATGAAACCTCATCTCTGCGTAGAATTCACGATTTAAGACATTATGAAATACAACTGACCCTCTTCGACCGTAGAAAGGGCGTTTCTTCCGAATGACAGATTGGACCCCCAACTCTCTCATCAATCGACGAACACGCTTGTGGTTTACAACGATTCCTTCTCTGGACAAAGCTCCAGTCATCCGTTTATATCCGTAGTAGGGGTGTAGCTTATGGATGGCTAAAATATGTTCTTTTATCCATAGATTTTTCTCAAGTCGCAAAGAACGAGCAGAATGTGTCTTCCGCCATTTGTAGTATCCAGCCTTTGAAACTTCAGCGATTTTTAATAGCCACGAAAGTGGGTGCGTTTTCCTCAATCCATCGATTATTTGAAACCTTTCGGTTTTCAGGACCATTCCTTCCCATGTAGATTTGGATTGCGCTTTTTTAAATAATCCACCTGCGCTTTTAGATAGGCATTTTCCTCTTCGACACTAGAAAAATTCTTACGGTTCCATACACCACGTTGATCTTCAAAAGACTCGTTATTCTGCACTTTCTTCACCCAACTCGCTATCTGTGCATCACTTTTAATACCAAAACGCTCACGAATCTGGCGATATGACCAACCTTCCTCCACCTTCAGACGAACTACTTCTCTCTTTAATTCTTCTGTATATGCTTGAAACGTTTGCCCCTTTTTTGCCATACAAAAAATCCCCTCCAGATTGACAGTTAAGAACATTTTATCATGTTCTCTTTTTTCTCTGTCTACCTGAAGGGGATAATACCATTGGCAGCTCTTTTTTTGTATGTAACAAAAGGTGCAGGTAGTGGATAAAGGAATTTTAGTTAGGGAAAAAAGATTGATTGCGTTATTGCGAACCATGGGTGAACATCATAAATAGGAAAAGATTGACGGGCAACAAATAATATTTTTGGGGGAGGTTTAATACTCAGGTTAAGTGGTATATAAATGATATCGGTTTATAGTATATTGTTCCCCCGTTACCTTAATTTTGTAGTCGGGGTTCACAATGAAAGAGTATCGTTTCTTGAATAATGTCGGCAAGTGGCACATATTCTTCTTTTGGATATTACCAAATTATTTCCGCGTGGAAAAGGAGTGATATATCATGAGGCAAATGTGTATTTACTGTTTTAAATGGGCTGACATAGATACGATGACACCAATTTTTGAACAAGGTAGAGAGTTCGTCAATTATTATTGTGAAGATTGTGTTAATGCTGCTATGGATAATTTGTTTAAGCTCCCATACAAACATGCATGCGAACCATCAAGAATCCACTAGCATCAAGATATGCGATTTAATAGTTAAGCGATTGTGCTGGACAGCATAACGAAAGGCCATCTCAAACGAGAAGGGCTTTTTTTGTTCGGGTTAAAGTTGGAATGGGAAGCATATGTAATCATCGGTGCTCACCTAGCAAGTGAATATCTTAAAAGTTAAAGGCCTCCCACAGTTTACTGAGGGGAGGCCTTTTCTTATCAAGTAATCCGGAGGTTTAACTCTAGTCATTTCAACCCACTTAAACAACATGATCATACCGAATATTATTAAGTGGTACTCATAAGGTAGTATATCGGATTGAGGAAAAATATGAATTCGGATTAGCTTTAAACAATAAAAATAGATAAAGAAACTAAAGCATTTAAGGGGAAGATTAACCTGTTAAAGGAATTCAATGTTTGTTATACTCTTGACGCTGATGTTAAGTGGGAGAAAATAAAAAAAGGATTGAGCAGTAAAAAAGAGGATGTTTTACAAGAAGTCTTGAAAAGGATGGAGCACTGTGAGTATTTTATTGTGAAAAGTGATAGTAAGCATCATATTATCAATACTTCATTGATACGGTATATACGCATTTTTGAAAATAAGTAATCTCACTACTGCTTTCTTGGAATATAAGTTATGGTTGTATTCTCCTAACAGTCTATCTGGGAGGGGATTTTTCTATGGCAAAAAAGGGCAAACCTTTTCATACATATACAGAGCGAGTATGGTTGGTTAACACTTTTGAAGGGAGTGTAAAGATGAATAAAGAATGGGATGATGGTTTTATTGAGGCATTAATGGTTTCCCTACAAGACGAAAGAGTCATTGAAAAGATACAAGCGATAGCAGAAGCTGGCTCGTATAGTCAATTGGGGGAGCATAAGGAGCTGCTGAAAGAAAAAGAAAATGAAATAGCAAAACTTCAACAAGAGCTTGCCTCGAAAAAAGCAGAAATTAGTGAGTACCAAATAACGATCCACCATCTAAATGAGAAAATGGAATCCTATTATAATGAATTGCAAAAGAGAAGAGCGGACTATCGGGAAGCAGAAGAACTTTACGAAGCTGTTCAACAATTATCCGAAACCACTAAAAGTTCTTTGAAAGGAATCTTCAAGGGCGGTTCCGTGCAGGAATTTATAGTCTGTGGCGTGCAATATGAAAACATTTCATCTTTGTGGGATTTTATCAAAAACGAGATCATGGAAGGACGGGAGCAGGAAAGAGAGACTTTGCTCGCCCTTTTTCTGTTTTTCTTTCAAGAGTACAGTAAAACATACGATACCCCTTTATATAAAATACAGGAAGTGAAAATGAATGAGGTCTTCAGGGAGGACTTGTACATAAGGGCCCTCAATAGCAAAATATCCGGGAACATCATGGAAGTCCTGCTGCCAGGTTATATAAGCATTAATGGTAAAACCATTAAAAAATCCGTTGTGAGAATCTAGCAGGCGAAAAAGAGAATGATAGTAAAGGAGAAATACAATGACATCGATTATTATCCCAGAGATTGAAGAAGGCATTGAAAAAATCCTTCTTGTGCAATGGTATAAACAGCCAGGCGATTATATTACGGTGGGCGAAAGCTTAGCCAAATTCAGCTGTGAGGGCATCGAATTTGACCTCTTTTCAGAAAAAGAAGGTACCCTTAAAGAATTGAACGTAGCGGAGGACACTATAGTCAAGATTGGTGACCTGATATGTTATTTGGATTCTGGTGATGCAATTTCTGAAGAATTATTAAAAGAAGTTGAAAAACAAGAAACGATGGAAGAAAAAGAGCCGCTTGAGAACGTAACAAGCTTAGCTGAAAAAAATAACATAGACAGTTCCATATACTTAATGAATAAGAACGAAGAGCAGGTTCTATTCTCACCTGATTCCCAAACCGTTCCGGTCTCTGCCATTTCAATGACTTATAAAGAAGTGAGATCGTTAATCAGCCATTTATATCAGAGTGCAGAAGAAAACTTCTTCAAGGATGAAGCGAGCTTCTTTCAAGAAATTAAAAAAATGCTCCGTTCCAGATGGGTTTACATGAATAATGGGAATATTATATATGATCACAACATCGCAGCGGTATTTCCTTATAGAAAATACTATGAATTAATGGACGAGGATTTTGACTACAAAAAGCATCTGGACGTTTCCGGTTTTATAGGTGATGCCATGACACGGGAAGAGGCTGCGAAAAGTTTCAATACAACCGATCACCCTGTATATAAGAGAATACTAACTTTAGACGATTATTCCGCGAATAAAAATCCTTCCATTTCAAGGATTTTTGCCAATCAAACGGCTAACTCTTCTAAATCGATAGCTTTTAAATCCAACGGGTACGACATTCAAAGCTACGACGTAGTAAATCAAAAAAACAATTTGCTGGGAAAAGGATTTTTCGTTCCCGTTTTCCGTTTAAATGGGGAAAATGCTTTTGAAATCAATGACCGAAAGGCTCTCCGTCTCTGGCTGGAAAACCGGTTAGTTCCAAGCGGATTAAGCGAAGAACGCCAGAAGGAGTATGAATATTTGCTGGAATTGCATCAATTAAAGGAATTAGATCATGAAAGTTTTCTTAAAGAATTGCCATCGATCGCTATCGATTCCAACACGTTTTATGAGAAGCTTTTAAACTCTGAAAAAGTAAGAGCTGATATTGATACATATGATGAAAAGATGTTAACAGATCCAAACCGGGGACATTGGGATTTATGGCCTGTCACCTCTGATGAAAAACCTTTAACGATAAAGCTGAACGAAGAAATAATGGCCAGAAACCCTAAAATGGATATTAGGGAGGACGGCATAGTCGGCATTGATTTTGGAACGAAAAGTACAGTGGTCGTCCATCAAGAAGAAAGTGATTTTACTCTTCCCATGCGTATTGGGGTTGGCTACCATAATACGGAAGTACAAGACTGGCATTATGAAAATCCAACCGTGATTGAATTTATTGATTTAGAACATTTTCTGGAGCTTTATCAAGAAAAGGAAGGAAGACCAGATACAAGGTGGCAGGATGTGACGGTTTCCCACAATGCTCTTAACAACTTGATGAATGGAAAGAGTGACCATTATTATTCCATATTTAATAATCTAAAGCAGTGGGCTGGGGAAAAGAATAACGAACTCCGATTAAAAGACAAGAGGGGATATGCCGTTGTACTGCGTTCCTTTTTGGACTTAACCGATCAGGAAATCAACCCAATCGAGTTATATGCCTATTACCTCGGTTTGTATATCAATAACCAGAATAATGGGATTTACCTCGATTACACCCTTTCTTTCCCGGTGACGTATGAAAAAGAGGTAAGGGAAAAAATTCTAAAGTGTTTTGAACGCGGGTTAAAAAAGACGCTTCCCATGCCGATTCAGCAGGATGAAGAATTAATGAAAAAGTTTCGTGTCACCGCTGGGGCGAGTGAACCTGCAGCCTATGCCGTTTGTGCGTTACAGGAATACGGGTTTGAACCGGAAGAGGATGAAAAAACGTATTATGGTGTGTTTGATTTTGGTGGAGGAACGACAGATTTTGATTTTGGGATTTGGCGTGAAGCGGGCTTGAAAGAAAGCAGATATGATTATGTCATTGAGCATTTTGCAGCGGGCGGGGACCGGTATTTAGGCGGTGAGAACATGCTGGAGCTTTTGGCGTTCCAAGTGTTTAAAAACAACCAAAGAACAATGCGTGAGCTAAACATTCCTTTTACCCTCCCAGCGGAATGTGTGAAGTTTCCCGGAAGTGAAACACTGATTAATGAGTCACAAGAAGCCTATTTAAATGCGAAACAATTGGTGGAAAAATTAAGGCCGCTTTGGGAAAGACATGAACGGTATGAAGAACAGTTTGGAAAAGGCATGATCCGGGCAGATTTGTTTGACAAAGCCGGCCACGCTAAACTCAATGTGGAACTTTTGATCGATCAAGATGAAATGGAACAACAGATTGAGGCAAGAATCGACAAAGGCATTAAAAATTTCTTTGAGTCATTACGGCGCGCTTTTGCCCGGTCAGAACACAGCAAAATTAATAAAGTGAATATACTGCTTGCTGGTAATTCAAGTAAATCCCCGGTCGTCATGAATCTATTTAATAAATGGATTGAGAGGGAAGTGCAGAACACTCAAAACTGGGGAGAAGTGTCTGGTGATCTTTTTGAGATTCTCCCGCCACTGGGGACAGAAGGTGCTTATTTAAAGCAAGAAGAGAGAAACAGAGTGGTTAACCGGGATATAATAACCGCCCCTACAGGGAAAACAGGCGTTGCCTTTGGGCTTGTACAAAGCAGAAAAGGCGGAAGTATAAAAGTTATTGACCGCGATATGGTGAATGGGGAATCGAAGTTCAAGTATTTTCTTGGCATCGGGAGAAAAGGGAAATTAAAAACAATGATTGATCAAGAAGAAGAGTATAACATTTGGCATCTTTTCATTGATGCGTCAGAAGAGGATTTTGAAATTTATTACACAAGCCTGCCGGAAGCTAGTACCAATCAGCTTGACATTAAGCAGGCACAGAGGAAAAAGCTTCGGATTGAGCATGTGGATGATTCAGCTTTTGTTTATATTCGGACCATAAGCCCGACTGTTATCGAATATGTTGTTGCAGATGAAGGCTCGATTTTAAATGGGGTTTATTTATCTGAAATTAATAAAGTGGAATTAAGCTGATCTTTCGATGGGAAAATCAAAAGACCTCCCGCAGTTTACTGTGGGAGGCCTTTTCATGCTTATCGTATATGTATAAATAGTTTTCATTTCCAACATTTAATGCTAGAAGCTCAGAGGATTCACTTCTTTGCTCCTCCTGATGCCCCATAATCATTAATCGTTAATTTTACATCGAAGTTTATTGGAGTTTCACTAAATGTTTGATCCCAATCCTTTTTAACTTTCTTCCATACTTTGGGCTGCTCAATTCTCAATCGATTTCCAAAACCGGCGACGTCCGTTTTGTATTCTTTTTGCATTTTTTTCAATGCATTCCCCACCAACCGCTCCACTTCTTTTTCAGATGACTTTTCTGCCTTTTTAAGAAATTCATTATTAAAAGAATCCCCTGAAACTACCCAGTTTTCAGACAGTCTACCCACTGACTCAATGTTTACATCAAAAGAGATGCTGTCCGCTTCAACTCGAGGTACGATACTGCTTTTCATGGACTCTATTTCATATACAATCTGCTGACCGGTTTCTTTATCAAAGCTTTTCACTACACCGCCTTTCCCCTTACCTGTTATCCATGTTACGCCCTCCAGTTCCTCTTCGTCTAAAGTACCTGTCATTTTGTGTGTCTTTCCAGCAATTACGGCAGCTCCGGCAAACTTGACTTGCCCATCCACTGATAGAACTTTTTGAATCAGGAAACTAGATCCTGATGTGATCTTGCTTTCTACTTTAATATGCGACATGGGGGGTAAAATCCTCGTTGTTCGATAGGCATTTTCTACAATGCCAGCCAGGCGGAATGCTGGAATTTCCCCTGCTTTCTTTGTTTCCAGTGTCTTGCTTGCTCTCCCTTTACTGATGAAAATAAGACAGCTTGGTCTAAGCTCACTTTCCCGTAGATTTTGATCAAGTAATTGTCCCAACTTATACGATCTTGCAAGTTCTTCGCTGATAACAACCACTTTCATATGGTGAGCGGTCACGGGTTGTTCACTTCTCAATGATATTTCACGAACCATTTGGTGTAAGGAATCTCCAGTTTCGGAAACATTAACATAAGATTTTTTTTGTGGTCCGGATTGATTCGTTGTTGAACTCGCTACCTGTGGAGTGATGAATTGATAGGTTGCAGTAATCAGGTTCCTTTTTGAATAACCCTCCCCTTGTTCGTTTAACTTTTTCTCGATTGCGGACTGTTTGGCTTTATCGAATGCCAAACCTATACCTAAACTTTGCTCTTCAATTTCATGACTGCTCCAGCATCCTGCTAGTGATAAGAACAAAATAGTAGAGAGGGAAATGAAGAGGGGGCGTGTATTGCTATGTGATTGTTTCATATTTTTTCCCTCCCTTTATTCTTGAGATGATAAGCAGTAAAGGTGGGAGTATACCAAATAAAAACATGGCGACATTGCCGACGAAATCTCCTTGCTTAAATAGGTCATTGATATTTTTCGGAATCATGGCAAGGATGTAGAGAATCGGAAGCAAACCAAACATGAATGGGTGTATGCTTTTTTCCGTAATTTGAGCTAGCCCTAAAGCGGCTGCAAAAAATGTGATCGTAAATGTGGCGAATATTTGCATGATCCAGACAACGAGCAATAAAGATTCAAACCGCTCAAAGATCAACCCGGCGACTTCAAAACTTCGGATAAGATCAAGTGTTGGCCATGTTCTCATCACCACTCCATCAACAGATAATGCCCCGATGACCATTACGACCGTTATCACGTAAAAAATCAGTGGAATGGAAACTCCAACAAGCAGGGCTTTTACTGCTTTTTTTGGTGAATTCATAAATGGAATAAGCAGTAGCATGACTTCAGGCCCTGAAAAAGCGAGAGCCGTCGTTTTTACTCCTTTTAATACAGGGACGATTCCTTCTCCTAATACCGGACGAAGATTATCGATCTCGAATATTTTAAAGCTCATAAAAGTAACAACCAAAAAAAGGATAACTGTCAAAGGTAAAATAATTTCAAAAAGACGGGCGATCGGGTTAATGCCGCCGATGATGAGATAAAGACTTACCCACATGAAAATCATCATAATTGCCCAAGTAGGCGTACCTTCCAAAAGTAAATACCTTATCACTTCCGCCATTGCACGGAGCTGAAAACTGGAAGTTGTAAGAAAATAACAGACTACAACTAAACTAAGTAACCCGCCCAGCCATTTTCCGACAATTTCATTGATGTATTGATAGAAGGTCTTTTCGGGAAACTGTTGGCTTAATTTGACCATGATCAGCCCCGCGGTTATAGTGATAACTCCGCCTAAAATAACGCTTATCCATACATCTGGTGTCTGTACCTTCTCCGTAGATGATCTGGGTAGGGTGAGCAATCCTGTGCCGAGTATGAAGTTAATGACAATGACAGCTGCTTGAGGAGTTGTAATTTTGTCTTTCGGACTGATAATCATTCTATAACCACCCTTTCACCGATAGGTTATCCTTTACGTATGGGGTTTTTTGTATGCAACATCTTTGGACGGCGTTTCATCATCATAAGTGGCATGCGGACCACCAGGTCTTTCCACTCACTTAAGCGATAAGGAACGGCTGGACTCAAATAAGGCACACCAAAGCTTTTTAATTTCACTAAATGGCTGGTCATTAAAAGGAAAAAAAGAATGACCCCGTATAATCCGAACGTGGCAGCACATAGCATTGCGGGAAAACGAAGCATCCGTAATGTAATCCCGATACTATAGTGCGGAATGGAAAACGATGAAATGGCGGTTAACGCTACCACAATCACCAAAACAGGACTAACTATCCCTGCCTGAACAGCAGCTTCCCCAATGATTAAACCGCCGACAATTCCCATTGCTGGACCGATTGGCTTAGGCAATCGCAGTCCTGCTTCCCTCAAAATTTCGATGGCTATTTCCATGAATAATGCCTCGATAAGTGCCGGAAACGGAACCCCGGACTTGGTTCCGATAATGGAGATGGCCAGTTTGGTCGGAATCAATCCTGAATGAAATGAGATGAAAGCTATATACAATGACGGTGTAAAAAGGGCCAGAATAGCTGCGAGGTAACGAAGCATACGGATGAATGTTCCAGGAATCCACCTTTCATAATAATCTTCCGGTGATTGTAGCATCATGCTTAAGGTAACAGGAACGATCAAAGCGAAAGGGGTCCCATCTAACAAGATGGCCACTCGCCCTTCCATCAAAGCAGCGACCACGCGATCAGGACGCTCTGTATTCTGTACCTGCGGAAAAGGACTAAGGTAATTATCTTCAATAAGCTGCTCTACATAACCTGATTCAGGAACACTATCAATATCAATTTTCTTAATTCGATTTTCCACCTCTTGAACTAATTCGGGATCAACAATATCCTTTATGTATGCGACAACCAAATCCTTTTTTGAACGCTTTCCTACTTGGAATTTTACTAACGATAAATTCTCGATTTCACCACTACACCTTAAAAAAGATGTATTATCACTCAATGATTCAGTGAAACCGACACGGGGACCTCTGACTAGTGCCTCTGATACCGGCTCTTCAATTGCCCTTGTTTTATGTTTGGCAGTTCCAAGGAGCAGCGCATCCAAAGACCCATCAATTAAAAGGGCGGTAGAACCTGTTAGTACTTTAGAGGCTAATTCTTTAATGGAGCGGACAGCTTCTATTTCACTAATGGATAACACTTCATTTTTTATGAATTCTTTTGAAATGCTCCCTTTGAGGTAGGGAAGGTTCTGTTTATATTCTGCTGAAAAATCAACCATCAATGATGGCATAATATGCTTATCAATGAGATCTTTATCCGATAGTCCATCCACAAAAATGATAACCGAGCGTATACCGGTACGCCCTAGATTAAATTCCCGAAAATGGACATCCCAATTATGGCCGATTTCTTGCTTAAGACATTCAAGGTTAAAATGAAGATTATCTGTAAACGGACACGTTGTATCTTGTGAGGCAGGTGCTTGTTTGTCTTTTTCGGTACCTTTTCCTTTATTGCCAATCTTTGATAGCCACTCTTTCATCATCATCACTCATCCTTTGAGGTGCGAAGCACTTTGAACAATTTGCTGATTAGATACGGAATTACAAACACAATGAAAGCCTGTATAAAAACCTGCCATTCTGGTAGGTAGGAAACAATCGTTTGCCACATTTTCATCACCCTATACTTGTCTCAGATAGCAGCTGAAATTCCTTTATTTCTCAGATAGTATTAATATCTTCTGTGTTTCTTATGCAATGAACTTAAAAGCCATTAGGCGAATTTAGCATCAATTCATTCTTCACATAAGCCTTGTAGAAAAAGTGAATTTGAATCCGGTAGAGGAGAAATCGATGTCTGGGACTTATCCGAATGACTCATTGATTATAGTAGTGAGCTTTAATGAACATAGGCTTTACTTTTTTGAACGGGGGATGACTTAAGATCAAGATTTGAAATATAATTTTAAAAATATCAAGATCAAATTGAAATGATGTTCGAAATAACATATACTGAAAATTGAGAATTATTTGTAAATATCACCCGTTTTTGGGAAATTTCTTCATTAATCAACTTGGAATAAGAGATCCAAATCACAACCCGGAACATATTATCGAATTGTAAAGCCTGGTGAAAAAAGGACGGAATGAATGAGAATATTATCTTTCGGTTAAGTTGTTCTTTATTTTTTAAAGTGATTTCAAAGGAGTGGAAAATGATGAATATTTGGACAAGCTGCACACTGAGTTCAATTCTGGCACTTTCCTTATTAGCACCTTCCGTGTCTTTTGCTAATGAAAACTCAAATCATGAAGCCGCTGTGAGTAAGGAGACTGCCAGTCAGTATCCAATATTAAAGAAAGTAAATAAACCGGAAGAAGCGGGATTTTCGTCTGAAAAGCTGGGAAAAGTGGATCAGCTCATTGAAATGGAAGTGGCGGCCGGTTTCCCCGGTGCTGCCTTGATTGTCATAAAGGACGGAAAGATCGTTAAAAATGAAAGCTACGGGTACAAACAGAAGTTTAATGAACATACACCTCTAAAGAAGTTTCAAAAAATGGAAAATGACACGTTATTTGACCTTGCTTCAAACACGAAGATGTATGCAACCAATTTTGCCATTCAGAAATTAGTCAGCGAAGGCAAGCTGAATATCCAGGCAAGAGTGCAGCAATACATTCCTGAATTCGAAGACACGGAGGAGGATGTCATCAAAGGAAAGGACAATCTGAGGGTTATTGATGTTCTACATCATACTGCAGGGTTTAGACCCGATCCGCAATACCATAATCCAAAGGTTTCGAAAGAACTTTATTCCCAGGAGCGGAATAAAACCATCGAATTCATTTCCAAGACACCGCTCACATATGTACCTGGAACACAGAATGTCTACAGTGATGTCGATTATATGCTGCTTGGTGCCATTGTTGAAGAAATAACGGGTCAGCAGCTTGATGTCTATGTTGAAAATGAATTGTACAAGCCGCTTGGGTTGAAAAATACTAAGTTCAATCCTCTGCAAAAGGGCTTTAAGCCAAGGGATTTTGCCGCAACCGAATTGCTTGGCAACACCCGGGATGGCGTGATAGATTTCCCTAACATTCGCACATACACACTTCAAGGGGAAGTGCATGATGAAAAAGCCTTTTATTCGATGGGGGGCGTTTCAGGGCATGCCGGCCTTTTCTCCAATACTAAAGATATGGCCGTCCTTCTGCAGGTGATGCTGAATGGCGGGGGATACGGTAAACATACGTTGTTCGATCAAAAAACAATCGATGAATTCGTCGAACCTTCCGAGATGAATCCTACATATGGTCTTGGGTGGAGACGAAATGGCGATGCTAGCATGGAGTGGATGTTCAGTCCTCTTGCAAGCGACAGTGCCTATGGTCATACTGGATGGACCGGGACGGTCACGATCATCGATCCGGAAATAGATTTAGGGATCGTTTTACTTACTAATAAAAAGCACTCTCCGCTCGTCAATCCTGTAGCCAATTCCAATCAGTTTTTTGGCGACCTCTTCAAAACAGGAAGCTATGGAAGTGTTGTAACTGCGATTTATGAAGCATTGGAATCGAATGAATAAACGGATATCTCCATAAAGTTTAAGACCTCCCATTAATGTCGGGAGGCCTTTTTTCTTGTTCTATCAGAATGTCTGGAAGCTTTATTCTATACAGTTTGGGCAAGGATCAGGTTTTTATATGCGCCGTCTTGATGGAGCAAATTATCATGGGCACCTTGTTCGATGATTTCCCCATTTTGTACAACGATGATGCGATCGGCATGTTTAATTGTCGCTAATCTATGGAACCGAACAATTTCATGAAGGCATTAATCTGGTTATCCGGGACGATCTGGGGGACGAATTGAACCTTTGTATGGGCGTTATTGCCGTGGTTGTTCGTATTGATTCCTCTAGCGATTTATAAATCCAAAGTATTGGATGTTTTGCGCTTGGGTGACCCGATTGCCATTGGAGTTGGTGTACAGATAGAAAAGGAACGCAGGCTTTTATTGCTGATTTCAGTCGCATTGGCAGGTGTATGCGTTTCGGTGGGCGGAGGCCTTACGTTCTTAGGCCTGATCGCCCCCCATATAGCCAGGAAATTAGTGGGGCGAGACATGCAAAACTACTGCCACTGACTGCAATCTTAGGTTCCTTATTGCTGTTATCTGCCGATACATTAGGAAGAGTCATCATGGCACCGATGGAATTGCCGGTAGGGATTATTGTTTCGGTACTAGGCGCGCCATATTTTATCTACTTACTCGTGAAAAACATTTAATTATAGTTTTCAGAAAAAAGCCCATTTTCCAGGACGCTAGTGAAGATGGGCTTTTTTGCAGGAATGGTTGTTCCTTAGAAAGGATATAGATGATGGCTGTACGGCTGCTTTCAGGAGTGATGAATCATCCCCTAAAAGAACTATTTTAAAAAATATATTGACCGAACGGCTTGTATCCGCTTACAATGATATTTAGTTATTAGTGTATTTAGAAAATTGTAAAAGAGGTACCTGCATGACAAAGGAATTCGACAGAAGAATTGGGCGCCATGCAATCATGTACGCGTTTGCGGACGAAGAGGAAGAAGCCATATTGACGAATGAACTTAAGCGGATGGATTGGCTTTATGGAAAAGGTAAAGTCGGTTCAATGGAGCTGCAGAAAATAGTTGCGGCCATTGAGACATCAGCGAAAAGACTTGGATTGGTCAATCCCGATATGTATCGTGAAATGCATGCGCTGTATCATGCAATCATCGAAGCACTCCAAGGAGTGACACGCGGCCAAGTCGAGCTTGGCGGTCTTTTGAGGACTGCGGGCCTTCGGTTTGCAATCGTTCGGGGCAGGCCGTTTAAAAACGGGGCCGAAGGTGAATGGATTGCTGTCGCCGTGTATGGAACGATTGGAGCACCGGTTCGGGGATTTGAACATGAGGCCGTCGGCTTGGGAATTAACCACATTTAAATAATTAAAAGCCTATAGTTATTTAGTGAAATAGGGGGCTGTATTGATAGACTGGATAAGTCTGTCAATATGGCCTCCTTTTGTGTGTTTTAAAAAAGAATAGGGGTGCAGGAAATGATTATGTTAACGGGCCAAACTTTAACGATTGAAGAAGCGAAAAAAGTATTGTATGGAGAAGCATTTGTCTCTGCTTCAGCCGAGAGTGTTAAGAAAGTGGAAAAAAGCCGCGAAGCGGTTGAAAATATCGTGAAACAAAAGAAAGTCGTCTATGGCATCACAACAGGCTTTGGAAAGTTCAGCGATGTTTTGATTGATGCAGAGGACGCAGAGCAGCTACAGTGGAATTTAATTCATTCCCATGCGTGCGGAGTCGGGGAACCATTTCCAGAGGTGGTTTCGAGAGCTATGGTCCTTCTCCGTGCCAACGCGCTATTAAAAGGGTTTTCCGGCGTCCGTCCTATCGTCATTGAACGTTTGATCGATCTTTTGAATGCTCATATCCATCCGGTCATCCCTCAGCAAGGTTCTCTTGGGGCAAGCGGGGACCTGGCGCCGCTTTCGCATTTGGCGCTAGTATTGATGGGAGAAGGGGAAGTGTTTTATAAAGGAGAGCGAATGGAGGCCATCGCAGCTTTATCGAAAGAAGGCATTCTTCCAGTGACACTTAAAGCAAAAGAAGGTCTTGCATTAATTAACGGAACACAGGCCATGACGGGGATGGGCCTCGTAAATTATATTGAAGCCGAACAGCTGGCCCATCAAACTGAAGCGATTGCTTCACTGACTTTAGAGGGATTACGCGGCATTGAAGACGCCTTTGATCCGGATGTTCATCTAGCACGCGGTTACCGCCAGCAAACAGAGGTCGCTGAACGGATTAGCCGCATGATCAGCGGCAGCCAGCTCATCACCAAGCAAGGAGAATTGCGGGTTCAGGATGCTTATTCCCTCCGCTGCATCCCGCAAGTGCATGGGGCGTCATGGCAAACTCTTGATTATGTAAAAGAAAAATTGGAAATTGAAATGAATGCCGCGACGGATAATCCGCTTATTTTTGACGATGGGGAAAAGGTTATTTCAGGGGGGAACTTCCATGGCCAGCCGATTGCATTTGCGATGGACTTCATGAAAATCGCTGTTGCCGAGCTTGCGAATATTTCAGAGCGCCGGATTGAGCGACTCGTCAATCCTCAGCTGAATGATTTACCGCCATTCTTGAGTCCGTCACCTGGCTTGCAGTCTGGAGCGATGATCATGCAATATTGTGCAGCTTCCCTAGTCTCTGAGAATAAAACACTCGCACATCCTGCAAGTGTTGATTCCATTCCATCTTCAGCGAACCAGGAAGACCATGTAAGTATGGGAACGATTGGGTCACGGCACGCACATCAAATCATTCAAAATGTTCGCCGTGTTTTGGCGATTGAACTCATTTGTGCCTTACAAGCGGTTGAATACCGTGGAATAGAGAAGATGGCCCCGTTTACAAAAGAGTTTTATACGGAAGCAAGAAAGCTCATTCCAAGCATTACACAAGATCGTATCTTTTCAAAGGATATTGAAGCAACGGCAAGCTGGTTACTGCAAATTGACTGGAATTCATTTATTCATAGGAGTTTACCTACAACTTAATATGAAGCTCGGAATACCCGAATGAACGTTAGGCTTATAGCCCTTTGACTTGGGTTTTAAGCCTAACATCTTTATGTAAATGCTACATAGATCCCAGAAATCCAAAAAAGGTCTAAGCATTAGAGAAAATGACCTTGAAATAGTAATATATGCAGGAAATGACTATTGATGGAATGATCGACTTTACCTATTCGTGCTAGATTAAATATGCATTTTTGGAGGGGAATCTAATTTGGAAAATCGGCAATTGCAACCACCTGTCATAAATGAAAAAAACCAGCCTTCAAATACTTTACAAAGGAAGCTAAAAGCACGCCACCTTACGATGATTTCGCTGGGCGGTGCAATTGGAACAGGGCTGTTTCTCGGAAGCGGGCCAGCCATTCACTCTGCGGGGCCTGGCGGTGCTTTGGTCGCTTACACCGTAATAGGCATAATGGTTTATTTCATTATGACAAGCCTTGGAGAACTGGCATCATTTATGCCGGTCAGCGGCGCTTTCAGTACCTATGCTACACGTTTCATCGACCCGGCATTAGGGTTTGCGCTTGGTTGGAACTATTGGTTCACATGGGCAATGACTCTTGCCGCGGAACTATCTGCCGCAACGATGGTTATGAAGTTTTGGTTTCCCGACAGCTCGTCTTTTTTATGGAGTTCTTTGTTTTTAGTTTTGATATTCTTATTGAATTACGTATCCGTTAAAGGATATGGCGAAGGGGAGTATTGGTTTTCCCTCATCAAAGTGGCGACCATCATCATTTTCATCGTTGTCGGAATATTGATGATATTCGGGATCATGAACGGAGAGGCGATCGGTTTTAAAAACTTCACAGTAGGTGACGCTCCGTTTGCCGGTGGTTTTTTGGCAACATTGGGTATTTTCATTGCTGCTGGATTTTCTTTTCAAGGTACAGAAATAGTCGGTGTTGCAGCCGGTGAAAGTGAAGACCCGGCAAAAAATGTACCACGTGCAGTTCGCAGCATTTTTTGGAGAATCTTCCTCTTTTATATCCTGGCCATATTGGTTATCGGATTGATCGTTCCTTATACGAATGGCAGTCTGCAGGGACACACGATCATGGTTAGCCCATTTACGATGGTGTTTGAAAAAGTGGGACTGGCATTCGCTGCTTCCGTGATGAATGCCATCATTTTGACAGCCGTATTATCCGCAGGTAATTCGAGTCTTTACGTGACAAGCCGAATGTTGTACTCCATGGCAAAAGAAGGGCTGGCACCGCGTATTTTTGGCAAGCTTAACAAACGCGGCGTTCCCATTTGGGGATTGGTTGTCACTTCACTTGTAGGGATGTTGGCCTTTTTTGCTTCCATTTTCGGTGATGGAGTCATTTATATTTGGCTTATGAATGCGGTTGGAGTCACTGGATTTATATTTTGGCTCGGTATAGCGGCAAGCCATTACCGGTTTAGAAAAGCTTATATTGCTCAAGGGCATTCACTGGACGATCTTCCCTATAAATCAAAATGGTTTCCTTTCGGGCCGATATTTTCCTTTGCCCTTTGTTTCTTCGTATTATTGGCGCAAAACTATCAAGCCTTTATTGGCGATGACATTAACTGGGCCAGTGTGTTCGCTGCCTATCTTGGCATCCCGTTCTTTTTGGTAATGTGGCTTGGTTATAAGTTCATAAAGAAAACGAAAGTAACTCCGCTAGAGGAATGCCAAATCGATTTTGATGAACATAGGAATGCTAAATAGTTTGTATCGATGATATGCATGAACCTTGAAATGAAATGGTTGTTTCAAGGTTTTTTTTCTGTATATGTGACACATTTTCAAATATGGCTGCATAAAACATACCAATAAAAAAATGTGTGAAATCCCAATCTTGCCATGTGATTTTTAAGCGGAAAATCACCTTTCCCACTTTTTGGATGATTTTAGAATTAAAAAAAACTGAAAAAAATTGCGGCCGATGTTGGGAGTTTATGATTATAGGAAGCCGAAGTGTTGGTATATCAAGGTTTTTGGAGTCTTCCGTAACCTTTGGAATCGATGGGGAAAATGGGCTTTTTAGGCAAGAATTCCGTCCCGCATCATTTGAACTTATATTCATTCTTTGTTAAGGTAATGAAGTACTTTAGGGATACAGGTTCATTCCGTGTGTTGGGACTGAACAAAACTCTAAAATAAAAAACCATTATATTTCAGTTGGTATATGCTGTGCCTGTTAGTTTCCTCAGTTGTATTGCACCTCTTTTCCCTGCAAAGCTCATTAGACCTATTGGGAATCCCATAATCATATTTCTATGCGTTTTGGTGTTATACTGCACTGCAAGTATCATTCCACCTGGTAAAGGAAATGAAGTACTTTAGAGGGTAGTCGTAAGTCCATCATCAGGACAAAACTCTAAGTGGAAATCGTTTATATTACAGTTGGTATATGTTGTGCCTGCTAGTTTCCTCAGTTGTGATTGCACCTCTTTTTTCCTACTTGAAATGCTCAATTTATCACACAAAATATAATCCAAGTAAAGAATTGCTTCTTGGGAATAATAAATATAGATTATTTTTCTATACACGTATGCCCTGTGCCACTAAATAAGTGTCACTTCCGCTTTTTTGAAGGGGTAGAATTTCGGTTATTTCAAGATACTTGTGCATTAATAATCATCACTCGCATAAAACGGGGGAATTCAGCAAAACTGAATATCATATGGGCAACTATTAGAATGAGGTGACTTGATGAAGCCGTATGTAGAAGTCAGAAATGTCTCGAAAATTTTTGGCAAATCTCCAAAAGCAGCAACAGACTTATTGAAGCAAGGCAAATCGAAAAAGGAAATCTTGAAAGAAACGGGACAAACGGTCGGAGTGAATAATGTTAATTTCGAGATTTATCCCGGCGAAATTTTTGTCATCATGGGCCTATCCGGAAGCGGGAAATCAACTTTAATCCGCATGTTCAATCGTTTGATCGATCCCACTTTGGGGGAAATCTTAATTGATGACGAAGATATCGTGAAGATGAATGCTGCCCGATTAAGGGAAGTCAGACAAAAGAAAATAAGCATGGTATTTCAGAACTTTGCTTTATTCCCGCATAAAACGATATTGGAAAACGCTGAATTCGGGCTCGAAATTCAAAAAGTAGATCCTGCGAAACGTCATGAAAATGCGATGAAGGCTCTTGAGGCCGTTGGATTGAAAGGCTACGAAAATCAGCTGCCATCACAGCTTAGCGGCGGTATGCAGCAAAGGGTTGGGTTAGCCCGGGCACTCGCCAGTGATACGGATATCCTACTGATGGATGAAGCCTTCAGTGCCCTTGATCCATTGATTCGTAAGGATATGCAGGATGAACTGATTCAAATCCAAGATCAGTACAAAAAAACGATCATATTCATTACCCATGATCTTGATGAAGCATTAAGAATCGGGGATAGAATTGCCCTTATGAAAGATGGCAGTGTGATTCAATTGGGTACCCCTGAACAAATCATGATGAATCCAGCCAATGAATTCGTCGAAAAGTTTGTGGAAGATGTTGATCTATCAAAAGTATTGACCGCGTCTCATGTGATGATACGCCCAGAGAAGATCGCGGTGGACAGAGGCCCGAGGGTTGCCTTGGAAATCATGCGTAAACAAGGGTATTCCAGCATTTTCGTTGTGGATAGGAAGCAGAAGTTATTGGGGGCCGTGACTGCTGAACAGGCACGTCAGGCAATGAGCAATGATCAAACGATCTCTGAAGTGATGACAACCGATATCCCAACCGTAAAAGAGGATGAATTACTTGGAAACCTCATGGATGTGATGGCGACTTCAAGCTTGCCGATCTCAGTCATCGATGATCAGAACAGAATTAAAGGAATTCTTCTTCGCGGTGCCGTTATCGGTGCTTTGGCCGGAAATAAAGATTCCTTGAATGAAATGGAGAGTGAATAATTCAATGAATATGCCGAAAATCCCACTAGGAGCTTGGGTCGATTCTTTAGTGGATTGGATAACTATTGTATTTGCTGGATTATTTACACTTATTACGAATGTGATCGAGGGACTACTGGATATCCTGGTCGATGTAATGAGTGCAGGACCTTCGATCATTTTAATCATCGTCCTGACCCTTCTGGTCACCTATACAAGCAGATGGCCATTAGGATTATTTACATTAATTAGCTTACTATTGATCGATAATCTTGGTTATTGGGAATCAAGCATCCAAACACTGGCAATCGTTATATTGTCAGGAGTCTTAACGATAGTGATCGGGATACCGATCGGAATATGGTGTGCCCAAAATAACACGGTACGTAAGATCGTTACCCCGATCTTGGATTTCATGCAAACGATGCCTGCATTCGTTTATTTGATTCCTTCCATTTTATTCTTTGGAATAGGGGTAGTGCCTGGAATCATCGCGTCCTTCATTTTCGCGATTGCACCGACAATCCGAATGACCAATCTTGGGATTCAGGAAGTGCCTAATGATTTGATCGAAGCATCGGATGCTTTTGGTTCAACCAGCAGCCAAAAGTTATTCAAGGTACAAATACCGTTGGCCACTCCTACGATTATGGCAGGAGTTAACCAAAGCATCATGCTGGCACTATCCATGGTAGTTACAGCTTCATTGGTTGGAGCACCCGGACTTGGGGCGGATGTCTACCGGGCTGTCAGCCAAATTAATGTTGGGCAAGGATTTGAAGCAGGATTATCCATCGTAATCATTGCAATCATACTCGATCGTATCACGCAAAACCTTCGTAAACCAGCTTACGAGCATGTCGTAAGCAGGAAAATCATTTTTACAATATTGGCCTTACTAGTTGTGGGTACTGCGCTATTCGGTACTTTTACAAAAGATACGGCTGTGACCGGGGATAAAAATAGTTTTGCTGCCAAAGCCGATTATGAAATCATCGGTATTGAACCTGGAGCAGGATTGATGAAGTTGACTAAAACGGCTATAGATGATTATAAACTGGATGATTGGAAGTTGGTTGAAGGGTCTTCGGCGGCAATGGTTGCTGAATTGAAAAAAGCAATCGATAAAAAAGAACCAATCGTCGTTACAGGATGGTCACCGCATTGGATGTTCTCGAAATATGACTTGAAATATCTTGAAGACCCGAATGAATCCTTTGGCGGGGCTGAAAATATTAATTCGATTGCCAGAAAAGGACTTGAACAGGATGCCCCTGGCGCTTATAAAATCCTTGATCAATTCTTCTGGGATACTAAAGATATGGAAAATGTAATGGTCCAAGTTTCTGAAGGGATGTCTCCTTCAGAAGCAGCAGAAAAATGGATAAAGGAAAATCAGGACAAAGTATCCAAATGGACCCAAGGTGCACAAACAGGAAATGGTGAAAAAATCAAACTGGTTTATGTTGCCTGGGACACTGAAATTGCCAGCACAAATGTGATTGGCAAGGTTCTGGAGCAGAATGGTTATGATGTAACATTAAGTCAAGTTGAAGTGGGACCAATGTTTGCCGGCGTTGCAAACGGAAGTGCGGACGCCATGGTGGCCGCATGGCTCCCGGGAACACATCTTGAATACTATAATAAGTACAAAGCTGAAATGGTTGACCTTGGACCAAACTTAAAAGGAACAAAGAATGGTCTGGTCGTACCGGATTACGTCGATATTGATTCGATTGAAGACTTAAAATAAGAAAGAAGAGGGAATTCCAGTAATGGAATTCCTCTTTTTTAAGTTTATATGGGCCGCTGGGAATCAATGGATGGAAACGAATTTATTCCTCAATTCCTCTTCCGTTACTTCGATCTTTCCTTTCAAATCTTCTGCCAGTAATACATAACTTTTCACGCCAATGAATTCAGAATGCGATATTAAAAAGAATTTTGTTCCTTTTTTATACGCAGATGGAACATCTTCAATCAACTTAAACATTTTCATCCTTTTTCCACCTTGGATATCATAAATTCGTAACGCATGTATTCATAACTAATTCGTGGTACAACTTCTTCTTTTCACTTTTTATATCATTGATATTTATGGGCGGTCAACTATTTTTACAGGTAGATACAAGTACCGCCTGTACTTGTCATTTGTTTGTGAATTATGAGTATTCCTAACTTTCTGTGGAACTGGGCTATCGTTGAATGTTAAAATTCAGTTGGAAAACAGTGTTTCTTTATACATAAGGAAGAGATAAGAGAAGCAATGAGTTGTTAAAGCAAAAAGTGATTTTGGAAGGTGTGGAAAAATTGAAACCAATCATATTTGATGTAGATACGGGGATAGATGATGCCATGGCGATGGCATATGCTCTAAATTCCCCTGAATTGGAAGTGCTCGGATTCACCACTTGCTTTGGTAACGTGCCCGTTGTTGATTCGACCCGTAATACACTTGCCGTCTTGGAGAAATTAAATAGGCGCATACCGGTATATGAAGGTGCTGACCAAACTTTGGTACGCGGAAGGAAGAAGCGGTATCCCAAGCATGTTCATGGGGAAGACGGGTTAGGAAATACCCTTCGGTTTGAACCAACCATCAAAGCATCAAAAGGAAATGCAGCAGATTTCATTATCGATCAAGTGCAAAGCCGACCGCATGAAATTACGGTCATTGCAGTTGGGCCACTGACTAACATCGCATTGGCGATCAATAAAGCGCCGATGATCATGTCGCTTGTAAAAGAGGTCGTAATTATGGGCGGTGCCGTAAACGTACCAGGAAATGTAACCCCTTATGCTGAAGCGAACATAATATCAGATCCAGAAGCGGCCCATCAGGTATTGACTTCAGGACTGCCGATCACCCTAGTGGGGCTTGATGTGACCCTGCAAACATACCTACTGAAATCGAAGCTTGATGATTGGCGTGCCACTGGTAAGGAAAGCGCCGAATTTTTAGCCGAAATGACCGATTATTATATGAAAGCATATGAAAACTCCCATCCAGGTTTGGGTGGTTGCGCCCTTCATGATCCGCTTGCAGTCGGGGTTGCGATTGATTCAAGTTTTGTCAGGACAGAATGGATGAACGTCAAGGTGGTGACCGAGGGTGAAGAAGCAGGCAGGACAATCGGTCAAAAGGATGGCGAACCTAGAATCCGTGTCTGTACGAATGTGGAAAGTGAGCGGTTTTTGAAACATTTTTTGGAACGGGTTATATGACTAAGCTACGTAATTGAATCATTGGCAAGAGCTGGCCTGTTTCTGTTGGATATATCGATTCTCGCTATATGACAAGGATTCCTGTCAGAATAAAGTTGAAAATAGCATGGTACAAATGGTCTTCCATTCATTCTGATGTCCTTTTGTAAATGATTTATATTCGATCAATAAATAAAAATTGCTTTTCAGAGTTTAATCAAACGTTTGATTAATTTCGTAGAAAAGAAAGTCGAAAGTCACTATTATTATGGTGAAAACCATATTAATGGATAACGGTTCAGAAATATTGGGTATAAGGTACTTTTTTTACCATAAAAAAGTAAAATATTAAAAATTAATTAAAAAATGGGTTTAAAGGTTTGGGAAAACAGGTAGATAGACTTCCATAATGCCATATTTAGGTTTTTTTGCATAATTATAATTTACCATTTTTCGACTTTGCGCTTATTTATATGGCAGAAAATGTATGGTTCTATTAAAATGTACTATATAAGATAAAAGGAGGATTTTTTCTATGTCACAAATTCGCGTAACACCTTCAGAACTGAAAGATGTAGCTAGACAATATGATAATGAGAGCCAACAAGTAACGGATATGATTGGTCGTTTAGATAGAATGAGAGATCATTTAACTGGTATTTGGGAAGGTTCCTCCAGTGAGGCTTTCGTAGGTCAGTACGAAGAATTAAAGCCTTCATTCATGGATATGGCTCGCTTGTTGAATGAAGTTTCTCAACAATTGAATAAATCAGCTCAAATCCTTGAAGACACAGATAATCAGATTGCTAGTCAAATTCGCGGATGATCATTAGGTAAATGAGAAAAAGAATTTCTAGGAAAAAGCGCCGCGACTCTTTTTGAAGATCGTGGTGCTTTTTTGCTTTAAAAGAGGTGGTTTCCATATATATTCAACTAACGATCGATTTAAACAGGTATACAGGGGAAGTATTTGATTTGCAAGTGTCGAATTACCGCTCCATCAAGAAGGTTGTGGAGATAATATGGCAGGTAAAGGATATTGCCAGTGCACCTAAAGAAGGCTATTGGGTGCGGGTTCAGAATAAAGAGTTCGTATGTGCAGGTTATGAAACCCTGCTTGATAGCGGAATTACGACGGGGGACCGCCTTGAGATCCTCTAATGGATAGGTGTGGACTCTTTATAGGAAAAAAGTCTAAAGCCCTTTAGCAGGGGTAAAGGAGTTACATAAAATGGATGAGAAACCATATCTGGAGAAAAAAACAGAAGCTGCAATGATGAAGGATGATAAGGGGCATTCGTTCGTTTTCCAACGGGCAAAACTATCGATGCAGGACCCACTGGAATTACAGCTTATTCATGAAGCGGATGATGCTCTCCAGAAACATATAGAAGTGACAGAGGACGAGGTGAAGATCAGAGTAAATCCACCAGCCTCTTTTTTGGTTTTTTCCAAAGCTAAAGATAAAAATCCATTGAGTAAATGGTTATCGTCTTATCAAATCCTGAAGAAAATAAGGAATCATGAATTGAATCGCCTGCAACTAGTCGTCTGTCCGGAAAATATCGTTTTTGATTCAAGCTTGACCCCATATTTCCTGCATTATGGCGTAAAAGACAGTTTGCCTCCTTATGAGCATAATCGAGATGAGTTATTTAAAGAAACGAAGGCAACGATTTCGGCGCTTGTGGATGGGCAGCATACATTCGAAGAGTATCTGCTTTACCATAAAACACTGAAACTATCGAACGAATCACAAAGTATATTGTCATCGGGGACTTGGGATGAACTTTCCACGGTCATTCAAAACCGGATAGAAGCTTTAGAGAAGGAAGAAAAGGCATTTGTACATATCCCTGAAAAGAAATGGAAAACGGGCCGTTATACACTTTGGGGTACGGTGATCGTTCTCTTGCCACTTCTATTGTTTACGATTTACACACTATTCTTCTCACACCCTAAGCAGGAAGCATATGTAGAAAGCGGTGAAAGCTTCTTAAAACAAAAATACAGTGAAGTCATTGACCGTTTGGAAAACTACGATCCGAAAAAGATGCCGTATGTCGTTCAATATGAACTGGCGAAGTCCTACGTCTCTTATGAACCATTGGAGGGAGTAGCCAGGAAAAATGTGGAAAATGCAATCACGTTGCAAACGGATAGTCAGTATCTCCTATATTGGATTTATATAGGCAGGGGCATGAGCGAGGAAGCGATCGATTTGGCGAGAATCATGGAGGATCGCGAATTGATTATGTATGGGCTGGTAAACCAGAAAGAACAGATTAAGTTGGACGATAGCCTATCTGGGGAAGAAAAGGAAACGCAAATTAAAGAAGTCGATACTGAGCTGTCCCAATATGAAAAGGAAAAAAAGGAATTGGATAAGCAAATGGAGGAACAGCAAGGTCAGAACCCTGCTGCAACAGATTCGAATGTAGAGGATAAAGGCGCAGCGGAAGCAAAACCTGCTGTAAAAGAAGAAGCGGAAAACGAACCTGCTTCTGGGGGAAAAGAAGAAAGTAAGGATTCCTCCAAAAAATCAACTGAAGAAATAGAGAAAAGCAAAGAGTGAGCAATGGGCCTTTTGCGGAGGTGAGATTTAATGAGTTTATTATGGATTTATTCTAGTGGGACCTACCAATCCTTTACGATCAAGGATAATCATAACGGTCCAATTTCGATTGGGCCATCAAAACAGGATACGATCACCGTTTATTCCATTCCTTTTGAACAAGGTCCTATCAAGCTGAAAAAACATGAGGGACTTGATGAATATGAGGTGTTTAGAGAGGGCAAGAAGCTTGGCGATGTAATGCCATTCCATAGCTTCACCTTTCAAGAAGGAGAAGAAACGGTCGAGATTTTTTATACGTCAGGGGAATTGGAAGAAAGCCTCTATTATATAGGCAACTTGAAAGAAATCACTTTATCGGACAAGGCGGGAGCGACCATTCGTAAAGAAGGGCCCGTTTCCGGCAATGACTTTTCCCTTGTGCTGCATAAAGGGAAGTGGCACCTCATGCCAGAGGGAAATGGCAGGATATTCCTGAATGGTGAAAGGGTAACGAAGGCTGTTCCCATCCAAAATGGTGATCTGGTTTGCTGGCCGCATATGGTGCTGAGGTTGATTGAAGGCGACTTATTGATGATTCATAGCGCCGAAAGTTATGAAACATCATTAGCTAAAATGAAGAAGCCAATTTCTGAAATGAAAAAAAACTATCCACAGTATCGCCGGACACCAAGGATGATCTACGAATTGCCGGATGAGAAAGTGACGATATCTTTTCCGAGCCAAGAAGCGGAAGATAATAATAGAGGGTTATGGTTAATCCTTATGCCGCCCTTAATGATGCTGATCGTCATGGGGGTCATCACGGTCATTCAGCCGCGGGGCATTTTCATCATCATATCGATTGTGATGTTCACGACGACTTTGGTTACCTCGACGGTACAATACTTTAAAGACAAAAAGAAGCAAAAATTAAGAGAAGAAAAACGCCAACGTGTATATACCAGGTATCTAGAGCAGAAGAGGGAAGAACTTCAAGAGCTGTCTGAAAAACAAAAGAATGTGCTGTTCTATCATTACCCCTCCTTTGAAAGGATGAAGCTTCTAACTGATGGTATTAGCGATCGTATATGGGAACGAACTCTGGAAAGTGAAGATGCTCTGCACTTTAAGATCGGAACGGCGACCATACCCTCAAGTTATCAGGTGTCGGTAAATAGCAGCGATATGTCCAATCGGGATATAGATGATTTACTTGAGCAGTCGCAGGAACTTGTGGATGTGTACAAAAACTTGGAAGATCTTCCGTTATCGATCGATTTATCAAACGGATCGATGGGCCTGGTCGGAAAGGAATCGATTGTTAAACGGGAGCTGCAGCAATTGATTGGGCAACTGGCCTTTTTTCACAGTTATCATGATGTTCGATTTGTCGCCATCTTTCCGGAAAAGGATTATCAGGAATGGGAATGGATGAAATGGCTCCCTCATTTTCAATTGCCGCATGCCTATGCAAAAGGATTCATATATAATGAGCAATCACGTGACCAGCTGCTGACCTCGATTTATCAGCTATTGAGGGAAAGAGATTTGGATGAGAACAAAGGGAAAGTGAGATTCACTCCCCACTTTGTCTTTATTGTCACGGATCGTAATTTAATTGCTGAGCATGTCATATTGGAATATTTAGAAGGCAAAACGGACGATTTAGGCATCTCGACGATTTTTGCAGCGGATGCAAAAGAAAGTTTGACGGAAAATGTCCATACGCTTGTTAAGTACATTAATGATTTTGAGGGTGAGATTCTCATCCAGCAAACGAAGGCCGTTCATACTCCTTTTAAACTTGATGCACATTCAAAAGAAGGAAATGAGCGTTATGCACGTACGCTCCGTTCATTAGATCATCAAAAAGGCATGAACAATTCCATACCAGAAACGGTTTCATTCCTTGAATTATTGAAAGCTCGTGAAGTGGAAGATCTGCCCATCAGCCAAAACTGGCGGACCAATCTGTCTTCCAAATCCTTGGCAGTTCCGATTGGATTGAAAGGGAAAACGGATAGGGTTGAATTGAACTTGCATGAAAAGGCGCATGGCCCCCATGGATTGGTTGCCGGAACGACAGGATCGGGGAAAAGTGAATTACTGCAAACCTACATCCTATCATTAGCCGTTCATTATCATCCACATGAAGTTGCCTTTTTGCTAATTGATTATAAAGGCGGTGGAATGGCACAGCCATTTAGGCAGATTCCGCACCTGCTGGGAGTCATTACGAATATTGAGGGAAGCAAGAACTTCAGTGCCAGGGCACTAGCATCCATCAATAGTGAATTGAAGAAACGCCAGCGCATGTTTGATCGATACGAAGTCAATCATATCAACGATTACACGGACTTATACAAAGAAGGCAAAGCGGATGAACCGTTACCGCACCTATTTTTGATATCAGATGAGTTTGCGGAACTTAAAAACGAAGAACCCGATTTCATCCGCGAATTAGTGAGTACGGCGCGAATTGGACGGAGCTTGGGAGTTCATTTAATTCTTGCTACACAAAAGCCGGGCGGTGTAATTGATAACCAGATTTGGAGCAATGCCCGTTTTAAAATTTCCTTGAAAGTGCAGGATGCCAGTGATAGTAAGGAAATTCTTAAAAATAGCGATGCGGCAAATATTACTGTCACCGGACGGGGATATTTGCAGGTAGGAAATAACGAGGTTTATGAATTGTTCCAGTCTGCTTGGAGCGGTGCCCCATATTTAGAGGATACGGTTGGATCTGAGGATGAAGTGGCACTTGTCACGGACCTCGGCCTTGTTCAAATCTCAAATGTATCGGAACAGGTCACTAATAAGAGGAAAGAAAAGATTAGTGAAATTGAAGCCGTGGCGGATCGAATTGTGGCGATACAGGAAGAAATGGAGATTAAGAAGTTGGCAAGCCCATGGCTGCCGCCTCTTTCAGATCGTTTATCAAGAAACCCTGAGAGAAGCCTGACGATGAATCAATTCCACCTGGGAATGAAGGATGAGCCCGAATTACAAAGCCAGACCAATTATGTCTATAACTGGATTGACGATGGGAATATTGGGGTTTTTGGTTCTTCCGGGTACGGCAAGTCAACCACCGTTTTGACACTTCTCTTTAGTTTTGCAGATCAATTCACTCCTGAAGAACTGCATTATTATATTTTCGACTTCGGGAATAGCGCTTTACTGCCAATGCGCCAGCTGCCTCATACTGGGGAATACTTTAGGTTCGATGAGTTAAGGAAAATCGAAAAATTCATGTTATTCATGAAGGCGGAAATGGAAAGGCGTAAGCAGCTTTTTTCAGAAAAGGAGCTTAGTAACATAAAGCTCTATAATGCATTGGTGGAAGATAAATTGCCGATTATTTATATCGTGGTCGACAATTTTGACATAGTGAAGGATGAGATGCAGGATCAGGAAGCCCAATTCGTTCAGTTTGCACGTGATGGACAATCACTTGGAATCTTCATGATTTTAACGGCAACGAGAATCAATGCGATTCGCCAGCCGTTAATGAATAGCCTTAAGACGAAGGTCGTCCATTACTTAATGGACAGTTCGGAAAAATATTCAGTTTTGGGGAGAACCCCTTATGAAAATGAACCTGTTCCTGGCAGGGCGTTGGTGAAAAAGGACCAAACCTATCTCACCCAGATTTACTTACCAGCCGATGGAGCGGATGATATAGCCGTTTTGGAAGAAATGAAACAAGCTGTGGCAGAACATAAGGTTAAATATAAGGAAATGGACAAACCGCCGGCGATTCGGATGTTACCGGCACGTCTTGATTCCAGCAGCTTCAAGAGTTACTGCTCACAAACGATTAAGAAGGATACCATTCCAATCGGGCTTTCAGAGGAAAGCGTTACACCTGTATTCGTGGAGTTGAATTCCAATCCATTCCTGCTTGTCGTAGGACAGTCACGTAAAGGGAAAACGAATGTCCTTAAAGTGCTGCTGGAATCGTTGCTTACACAGGCGGTCGGCGAAATTGGATTATTTGACGGAGTGGATCGCGGCCTATCTTCTTATGCTTTTGAGGAGAAGGTGAGCTATGTGGAAACAAAAGAGCGGATAACCGAATGGCTCGATCATATCACTGGAATATTTGAAGAACGTGAGCGAAGTTATCTTGCGGCATTGGAATTGACACCGATGAAGCAACTGGAATTCCCACCGGTCATATTTGTCATAGATAGCATTTCAAGGATCCAACAAACGATAGACGGCAGGATTCAGGATAGGATCAGCAGTTTGATGAAACAATACAGCCATCTCGGGTTTAGTCTGATTGTCGCTGGAAATGCCAACGACTTCACGAAGGGGTATGATTCGTTGACAACCGAACTGAAACAAGTCAGACAGGCTGTTTTGCTTCTTAAAAAATCGGACCAAAGCTTGTACACCCTCTCCTATTCCAGAAAAGAAGAAGAAATACAGCCGGGTTACGGATACTTTGTGCTGAATGGCCAGGAGTGTAAAATCCAAATTCCGCTAAGTGAAGAAAGAAGGAGAGTGCAAGAGAGTGTCTGAAAAAATAAAACCGATGCTGTTAATCGGTAAAATACTGGTGATCTTAGCGCTGCCAATCTTGTTTTTTTCTTATATTGGCCAAAATCCAATGAAAAAGACGGAAACGGCTTCTCGCGAAATCGCCATAGTAAATGAAGATAATGGGACGGAATTTAACAATAACCCCATTTACATGGGCTCAGAGCTTGTTACTACACTGGACAAGGATTCTGAATATGAGTGGTTTGTGGTAAATAGAAGTACGGCGGAAAGTGGACTTGCAAATGAAAAGTACGATGCAGTCATATATTTTCCATCCGATTTTTCAGAGAATATTTATACGTTCGATGATGAACAGCCTGTCAAGGCGGGGATAAAGTACAAGGTACAACCCAGTTTGAATGCAGAGAACATGGAAAAGGTACAAAAGGAATTAGAGAAAACAAAGAGCAAAATGAATAAGCATATTTCAACACAGTATTGGAGCTATGTTTCCCAATCAGTCGAGGACATCCGTAAGAAGTTCGATAATGTCCTTGCTAAAGAAATCGCTTTTCAAAACACGATGTATGAGTTTTATACTCCAAGCTCGGAAAGTCTTGCAGGCGAAATCAAGCAGCATAAGGACATGCTTGAAGGAGTTTTTGCCGAGACGAAAGATGCTGGCAAAACAAGTACTGAAACAATGGGTGAAATAGGGGACACGAAGACTCAAATGGCTTCATTTGTGAAAGATGTTGTTTCTTTTGAGGAATATCAAAAAGCTCAAAGTATCCTTTTTGAGAAGGCCTCTGCCCAAAATCAACAGCTTGTCATGGAGAGTGTGCAGTCATACGACAAGGTGCTGAATGAGGGGAATAAATCTATACCAGAGATTCAGCAAGGAATGAATACGAAATACAGCCTTAATGATCAAGGCATTAGAGAAAATGTTGGAATCATGCAGCAGAAACTTGATTCCAGCAGTAATGAATTGGAACAATTTTCAACAAGCATGAAAGACAAACAAGTAGAACAAATTACGAAAATCACCCAAGATCAACAAAGCTCGATTGAACAATTGAAACAATCGGAAGAGGCGGGTCTTGATAACCTTCAGTCAACCTTGCTTATGCAAAGAGGAAATCTTGCAAGCAGCTCTGGTGATGGGGAGGATATAGGTGAAGGAACGACGCCTATAGAGGATATTGAAACGGAAACGGGAAAAGGTGAATCAGCTGCTGCACCTGACAAGAAGGACCCGGTTGATGAACTGTCTCTGCAGGTATTGCTGGATCAAATCAATGGGATCAACACGGCACTTGAAAGTTTGGTGCCGGCAGAAGGAAGTGAAGGAGCTGCTGAACAACTCAACATCCTTACAGCGGAACTCCAAACGGAAATCGATAATCTCAGCGGAACGGTAAGCGGCAGAACGGGGAATTATAACCAAGTGATAACGGAGTTTAATACACTGGTAGATTCCTATAATGATCTGCTGGCGCAGTTTACGCAATTACAAGCTGATTATAATGAACTCGGCACGAATTATAAGGATTTAGGCGACCAATGGAAAAAGTCACAGGAAGATATTCAAAAATTACAGGACATCCAGAGTATGACAATCGAAGAGGCCATCGCAGAAATCAAGACTCTCGAACAGTCACTTCTGGAAAAAGTGGGGGGAGAAAGGCGAGCGGTGCTTGTGAAGGCCTTCGAGAATCCTATCACGAATCGGGATTCAACTGCCCTCCTTGCCTATTACGGTTCACTCTCATCTTATGGTGAATTGGCTGAAAGAGTCACCGAAGCAAATGTAGATAAGATATTTGCTGCCAATATAAAAGAATTGGAAAACTTGAAAAATGGGGTTTCCGGAAATGTAGATGAAGAAGCGAAACTCGTTAAAGCCAGTTTAGCAGGAGTCAATGAGAACTTCGGGATGTTCTCGGAATCCATTATGGGTTATATGAAAGAATATGATGCTAACGTTGAAACGGGGCAAAAAGCCACTTTAGCTGAATTGGCTGCAATTTCCGGCAAGGCTCAAGAAGTATCTGCCAATTTGTCGGATGATATGGAAGTTCCTGAGATGGAGGCAGAACCGCCAGTTAACCTTGATGGAGAAATGTTTGTATCACTTCAAGACAATACGGCAACAACTGTCGGCTTCATTTCCGAGCTTGTCAATTCTGTAGCGCAAAGACAGGAAACGGTCACGAAGGATACAGCAGACCTGCAAGCGAAAGTGGGATCCGTGCAGGAAAGGGCCGATCAGCTTAATGATAATTGGTCCCAAAATGTAGACTCAACCGAAAAAATCAAGACGGACGTATATAGCGTCTTGAACAACACTCTAGTCGATGATCAGGAGAACGGGTATGTGTACGAATATTTAGCGAATCCCGTACAAATCAGCGGGGAGGTCCTTCATCAGGAAAAGGTTAATATCCCGCCGATCGTCATGTTGGTGATCATACTCATTTCTGGGATATTGATCGGTTTCTTCCTGCATCATTATGAAACCATTCCAATGATGGTCCATGCGGCCTTGTTTACCTTATTGAATCTGATCGTAGGTTTAATCATCAGCATGTATGGCTTGAAGATCTATCCACTGGGAGATATGCAGGAGATTAAATGGACCGTCTTCACCGTCCTGCTTTTATTCTTCTGTTCAGCGTTTACCCGACTTGCCTTCTCGATTGGGCCGTTTGTCGGTGCTATCCTGGTGATTGGTTTGATCAGTTTCTTTACCATTCCATTATTGGATTTAATCATGCCTAATTTCAATGTAGACCACCCTGTTGCGGACGTATACATGTCCATTCAATTCGGTAATCAGTCGGCATTCATTCCGGCTAGTATCATCTTGATTGTACTGACGCTTATCGCAACGGTCATTCCATATATAGTGAAGCGTCTTGCAGAAAGAAGAGCAATGGCCCATGAAGTGGAATAAATACGTAATGCCTGTCTTGCTCATCCTGTTTTTTAGCCATGCACCTCATGGCGGGGCGGAAGAGGAACCGATGGTGGAGCCCAATGAATATCAAGAAAACGATATTGATATTCAAACGGAGTATTTCCATGAAGAAGGATTGTTGGAACAGAAGCGGAAACTGCCTGAAGAACAAAGAGACCTCACTTTTGAAAGAGGGAAATATGATGCCATTGACTCGGTGAAGGACTCACTGTTTCAGTCTCCTGTAATGGAGAATCAAAATAATACCATCGCTTCAAAATCAGAACAGCTTGGATTATTCTCGGAGGTCCGCATTCAAACGAGAAACGAAGAAGAAACAGAGCCTTCGCTTAATTTTGACCTGACGATATTGCTAGGCATCGTTTTGGCACTTTTGGTCGTTTGTTTGTTTTTTATCCTTATCCCGAAAATGGGGAAGCTGAATGGAGAGGTTAAACGAAAATGAAAACAGCCCGATTCCCCTCAGGAATCGGGCTGTTTTAACTACATATCCATAACGGTTTTAATAAGCCCTAAAAGAAGGGCGGCTGCGAAGATCAAAATGAAGAATTTTTTATACATGATCAGTACCTCTTATATCTTAGGAGTGGATTGCATTCATTTTAGCATAAACAAGACAGAATAGAAGTTTACTTAAGAATATACAGATCGGAAGGCCGTGGCTTCATTGCCCTGATGACAGGAGCGGGAAATAATGAAAAGGTGGACGATTTATTGGAGTTTGCCTGCCGTTTATTTATGGCTTGTACAATTTGGACGTTGATCTCCGCTCCAGGCACTCGCTTTCCGCGGGCGGTCCGCCCTCGGCTTGCGCCTGCGGGGTCTCCCTAAACGCGCTTTTCCCGGCCAATTCTCTTAACTGCCAAAATTGGAATTTCAAAAGGGTTTCGGAATTTTTTAATTCCGAAACCCTTTTGTCTACAAACTGCGATGCGCCGATTTATTGGCGTATCCTATCAGTTATTTGAACAAGTCAGGATGAACAGTCTGCGAGTTCAACAGCTTCCCCAATCCTTGGTCATGGCGTGATAGGACCTTTTTCAATAAACAAATGGACGTCATCATTGGTTCATATTCACTAAGCAAACAGTTAACCCTGCCTTTTTCAGTAAGCCGCTTTAATATTTTAGAACAAATTCGTTTATGGTTTTCCGATAATCTAGTAAACTTACAATGTAAGGTTCAATTGGGTCTTAATGTAAAATATGTGATATAGAGAAGACATGAAATAATAGTGATAATGTGAATCCCGGGAGGTAGAGAATGATTTATAAGCAGGTCAATCAAAAACTGGAAATGGTTTTGGGGAATATCGAAAAGGTGATTATTGGAAAACGGGATATAGCAGAACTAAGCATCGTGGCACTCCTTTCCGGCGGACATGTCTTATTGGAGGATGTTCCGGGTGTGGGAAAGACAGTCATGGTAAGGGCATTGGCAAAATCAATAGGTGCAAGCTTCAAGCGAATTCAATTCACGCCTGATTTACTTCCTTCGGATGTTACTGGCGTTTCGATCTTCAATCCTAAGGAACAAGAATTCATCTTTAGGCCAGGTCCGATAATGGGCCATATTATTTTAGCTGATGAAATAAACCGGACCTCGCCGAAAACCCAGTCTGCATTGCTTGAAGCGATGGAAGAGGCAAGTGTGACGATTGATGGTGTCACAAGAGGATTGGAGAAGCCCTTTTTCGTAATGGCGACACAAAATCCAATCGAGTACGAGGGAACATATCCGCTGCCGGAGGCTCAATTGGATAGATTCCTATTAAAAATGAAAATGGGCTATCCAGGTGTGGAAGAAGAGATAGAGGTTCTACATAGGGCTCAATACACGGCACCGCTAGAGGAATTGGAATCCGTCATCACCTTGGATGAATTGATAGAATTACAGGCTGAGGTAAAAGCGGTGATAGTGGATGACACAATAAAACGGTACATTGTTGAATTGGCGAATCAAACACGTTCACATGAAGGGGTCTACTTAGGGGTGAGCCCTCGTGGATCGATAGCATTGATGAAGGCAGCCCAGGCTTACGCGCTGATCCAGGGCAGGGACTATGTTCTGCCTGACGATGTTCAATATTTAGTGCCATTCATATTTTCCCATCGGCTTATTTTGAAGCCTGAAGCGAATTATGAGGGCTTCGATGCTGGAATGGTGATACATGAAATTGTAGCGACAACAAAAGTGCCTGTGAAGCGGGCTGTGACCTAATGCGAAGATTCATCAACATTCTAAGGGGAAATATGAGTGTGATCGGACTTGTATTACTCATGACTGTTTCCTTTTGCTATGCAATGTTTCAAGGCGGTTTTGTCAGTTGGTTCATTTTTTATTCATTTTTGCCGTTTTCTGTGTACGCTTTGATCCTGCTGTTTTATCCGCTGCATGATTTTACCGTTGAGAGAAAGGTCAATAAAAGGGAATGCCAGGCTGGTGAATCTGTTGAGATAGCATTGACGTTTACGCGTGAAAACCGGCTGCCCCTATTATTTATGGTGGTAGAGGAGGAATTTCCTCAGGAGATGGAAGATAGGGGACTGCAAAGGAAAATAATTATCTTTCCGGGATTCAAGCGTACCTTCAGCATGTCATATACCTTGGAAAACTTGCAGCGGGGAGAGCATTCGTTTCAATCGATCCGCTTTTGGATTGGGGACTTTTTCGGGCTGGTCGAAAAGGAAGCGATATATAGTTCACCTTTGAAAATAACCGTTTTTCCTCGTTATCACGAGCTTGCCTACAGTGATCTTGATCGAGTGTTCAATCAGGGGGCAGTGGTTTCAACAAAGAAAACACAACGGGAACATTCAGTGGTCTCCGGTGTAAGGGAATATCAGCCAGGCGATCAATTGTCTTGGATTAACTGGAAGGCGACTGCCAGGACGAGTGAAATCATGACGAAGGAATTCGAGGTGCAGAAAAACCGGGATGTATTCATCATGCTTGAAGAAAAGCCTTCTGATTTATTCGAAGAATCCATTGAAATGGCAGCTTCCATTGCCCATGCCATGTTAAAGAAAGGCATGGAAATTGGGTATGTGAGTATGGGGTCGAGGTTAATCATACCGGCAGCAGCAGGCAACAAACAGAAACGAAAGATTTTTTACCGGCTTGCTAAAGAAGAGCCGGGTGTTGTAAACGCATTGAACGAAAATGTCCGGAAGGGAATTCTTCCGGCAAACGCTGCTGTGATATTCATCGTTTCAGACTTAACCTTAGAAAAGGTGGACTTATTGAGTGCTTTCCGGCCTAATCAGGGATTGATGTTATGCGTGAAGAAACAGGCAGATCTTACTGATGAGGAAAGGTTTTCAATGTCTACAGCTGTCTCGAGGGGGATAAAGATTAGCTTTTTTGAACATGGTCATCTAAAGTTTGACAGATCGGAGGTGATGGTGAAATGAATGTCACTACCGAAAAATTGGAAAGGTTCATGCACGTCCTCATGTATGTATTTGGTTTGTTGTTGATTACTGAATGGTTAAGGCCTGTCGATAGACTTACCGATACAGGTAATATCATCATTTTTATCTTATTTTTGCTCTACTCCCTGCTACTGCATTATTTCCGCATACATTGGTCGATCCGATTTATTCTCATTAGTGCTTATATAATGATTTCATTACAGTTCCTCCATTCAAAAGAGGCTTTATATCAATTGTCATGGCTGAAAGGATTTCTAGCGGATTTTAAGGGCAATCTTGGTTTTATATATGATGGGAATTGGGAGTTGATCACAAATCCATTTCGAACGTTTCTATTTTTTGTCCTTCTTTGGCTTGTGACATATTTGATCCATTACTGGGTGATGGTGAGGCAAAGCATCTTTTTCTTTTTTATGTTAACGGTGATTTTTATATCTGTACTCGACACATTCACTCCTTATGCGGGGGATAGTGCAATGATAAGAATCATCATCATCGGGTTTTTGATGCTCGGCTTGCTTTCCCTGCTGCGGCTAACGATACAGGAGAGGATTAAGTTTCCGATGGCTTCCATCAATAAGTGGATCTTGATGCTGACCGGCATGATATTGGTAAGTGTCCTTGTCGGTTTTGCTGCCCCAAAGCTCTCTCCGCAGTGGCCGGACCCGGTGCCTTATATTACTTCCTATTCTGATAAAGCTGTGAAAGAAGACGGTGATTCGAAGCGTAAAAGTGTCGGATATGATGAAGACGATTCGGATCTTGGCGGTTCGATAGAGCCGGATAGTTCCATCGTTTTTTATAATAATGCTCCTGCAGGACATTACTGGAAAGTCGAGAACAAGAATGTTTATACGGGTAAAGGGTGGGTTTCCAAACCGGAAACGGAATTTCACACTTTTTCCAACGGGCAGGATATGGCAACTTTAGATATTTACGACGTTCCTGAATTGGTGAGGACTGAAGAAATGACGGCAAAAGTATCCATGACGGAATCATATTCACATATCCTTCATCCGCAGTCCGGGTATGTAAAAAAGATCGAGGGCAAAAACGGGCAGGATTTCAAATATTATCAGGAGATGGACAAATTTATTTCCGAACAGGGTAATGGCGAACGTCTTTCCATGAAAGAGTATGAACTGGTTTATGATATGCCAAGTTTTGATATAGCCGAGTTAAGGAAGGTGACGGAACCCGACGATTCCATGGATTTATTAATGGAAAAAAACACTCAGCTTCCAGAGGGATTGCCAAACCGGATATTTGAATTGGCCTCCCGGCTTACAAGGAATGAAACGAATTGGTACGATAAAGCAAAAGCCATTGAGGATTATTTTGACGGAGCTGAATTCATTTATTCCAAGGACGATATTCCGTATCCAGAGAGCAATCAAGATTATGTCGATCAATTTTTATTCGAGACACAGATAGGGTATTGCGATAATTTTTCAACTGCCATGGTCGTTTTACTAAGGGCCGCCAATATACCTGCAAGGTGGGTAAAGGGCTATACCGAAGGGGAAAAATCCATCCTTGATGGCGAATCCGTTTATAAAGTGACCAATAATAATGCACATTCCTGGGTCGAGGTTTATTTTTCAGGGATAGGCTGGATTCCCTTCGAGCCGACTAAGGGTTTCAATGGGGAAGTTGAATTTTACGATTCGGAATTGAAACAGGAAGCAATCAAGAACCCTGAAGAAACCCCGACTAATGAAGAGCAAACAAAGAAAGAGACCAGGGAACGCCAGGATACACCAGATAGGGAAACTCAATCCTCCGAGAAAACGGGTTTTGTGAACATGAAAGGGTTCTTAAAATGGACGGCAATCACATTATCAGGTGCATTGATTTTCGCTTCTATCGGTTATTTCCTCAGAAGGAAGTGGATTCCTCATCTGCAGATTCTTCGTTATAGAAAGAAAACCGGTGCTCATTTCTTGACAGCTTATTTAATATTATTGAAACAATTAAAACGGGCTGGTTTAGTCCGGCCGGATGGGCAAACCTTAAGGGAGTACGCCGCCTATGTGGATGCAGTGTACGCTACAGATGAGATGAGTGAATTGACGGCTGGATACGAGTTAATGATATATCGCGGAGACGCGGAAGATGGGGAATGGAAACACTTTCAAAAGGGTTGGGAAAGCTTAATGAGAAAAACTAGCTCTTGACCAGGTTTTTATTATATTGATACAATAACAAAAACTAACTTAAACTAATATATCCTTCATATATCCTCGATAATATGGATCGAAAGTTTCTACCGAATCACCGTAAATGATTTGACTATGAAGGCGGATTTTAACAGGAAAGCTGAAAATCTGCCTTCGTCTGTACTTTTTCTGTATTTTTGAGGGTGGGTTTTTAGTTTTTCTTTTTTTATGATAATATTTTTTATAAGAATTATCACTCGATTTTATGAGTGAATTACATTGATAGAGGTGACGTTTGTGCCGGGGAAAACAGAATTGCAAAAAAACCAGGAAATGATCGTAGTACTTGATTTCGGAAGCCAATATAATCAATTGATCACTCGTCGTATCCGTGAATTTGGTGTGTACAGTGAGCTTCATCCTCATACAATTACTGCAGAAGAAATTGAGAAAATGAACCCGACGGGAATCATCTTCTCAGGGGGCCCGAACAGTGTTTATGATGCAAATGCATTTGGTTGTGATGAACGCATATTCGAAATGGGTCTTCCGATTTTCGGTATTTGTTATGGCATGCAGCTTATGACCAAACATTTTGGCGGTAAGGTGGAGCCAGCGAAGAACCGTGAATACGGAAAAGCGACACTTGCCATCCAAAATGAGTCCAAGTTATTCAGTGACCTGCCAAAAGAACAAATCGTCTGGATGAGCCATGGTGATTTAGTGGTGGAAACGCCTGAAGGTTTCCAAATTGACGGGACGAACCCGTCTTGCCCAATTTCGGCTATGAGTGACGAGTCACGTAAATTGTATGCCGTGCAATTCCATCCAGAAGTCCGTCATTCCGTATACGGTAATGACATTTTGAAAAATTTCGTATTCGGCGTTTGTGGCTGTAAAGGTGACTGGTCAATGGAGAACTTCATTGAAATCGAGATGGAGAAAATCCGCCAAACGGTCGGAGATAAAAAAGTGTTATGCGCTTTGAGCGGCGGGGTGGATTCATCCGTTGTTGCTGTATTGATCCATAAAGCGATTGGCGATCAGCTGACATGTATTTTCGTTGATCATGGATTACTTCGTAAAGGGGAAGCCGAAGGTGTAATGGAAACATTCAGGGAAGGTTTCAATATGAACGTAATCAAGGTCGATGCAAAAGAACGTTTCCTATCGAAGCTTGCTGGCGTTTCAGATCCGGAACAAAAACGGAAAATCATCGGTAACGAGTTCATCTACGTATTCGATGACGAAGCAACGAAGCTCGAAGGAATTGATTTCCTTGCACAGGGTACACTTTACACAGACATTATTGAAAGTGGTACGGCCACTGCACAAACCATTAAATCGCATCACAATGTTGGCGGTCTGCCGGAAGATATGCAATTTAAATTGATTGAGCCTTTGAACACTCTATTCAAGGATGAAGTGCGTGCACTTGGAAGTGAAATGGGCATTCCGGACGAAATCGTTTGGCGTCAACCATTCCCTGGTCCAGGTTTAGGTATTCGTGTATTAGGCGAAATTTCAGATGAAAAACTTGAAATCGTTCGCGAGTCTGACCATATTTTACGTGAAGAAATTAGAAAAAATGGTTTGGAACGCGAAATTTGGCAGTACTTTACGGTGCTTCCTAACATTCGTAGCGTAGGGGTAATGGGCGATGCACGTACGTATGACTATACAATTGGAATCCGTGCGGTTACGTCCATTGACGGAATGACATCCGATTGGGCAAGAATCCCATGGGATGTACTTGAAATCATCTCAACGAGAATCGTTAATGAAGTAAACCATGTAAACCGCGTCGTTTATGACATTACGTCTAAGCCGCCTGCAACGATCGAGTGGGAATAGTAGATTAAAACCATCCAATCAGTGAAGGGATTAACCTTCACTGATTTTTTTGTTAAAATAGTATTTGAATATGTAGATTCCTTACATTTTACGTATGTTGGCGAAGATATTGCCTGAATAATTAAGGAATATATAGCGAAACGCGAACGTTGCCTAAAATTACATAAAAAATATTCGTTTGGTATATTGACGATTATTTTGGTGACTGATACACTATACCTATAATAATAAAAAAACATAATTGTCGTATAATATTGGGGATATGGCCCAAAAGTTTCTACCAAGCTGCCGTGAACGGCTTGACTACGATGTGGAAGGATTGGCGTGTATAAATTAACCGCCACTTCTTTACATGACCGCAGTCAAGCCCCGTTCGTAAGCGAATGGGGCATTTTCTGTTGGCACGATTTTATGATGGGGGAGACTCATAATGAAAAATTATTTTCGGTTTAACGAGCTGGGAACTAATTATCGCCGTGAAATACTTGGTGGACTAACTACTTTCCTTTCAATGGCATATATCCTGGTTGTAAACCCTGTAATGCTGACTTTACAAAGCATCGAGGACTATCCGGATGAATTAAGAATGGACTACGGAGCGGTTTTTGCCGCAACCGCATTGTCAGCCGCAATCGGCTCGATATTAATGGGACTCATAGCCAGATATCCAATCTCGCTCGCGCCGGGTATGGGATTGAATGCTTTCTTCGCTTTTACAGTTGTGCTTGGCTTTGGAATTCCTTGGCAGACGGCTTTAACAGGAGTATTGATTTCAGGTATTATCTTCGTTTTACTTTCCCTATCGGGAATACGTGAAAAAATCATTAATGCAATTCCAGTCGAATTGAAATACGCAGTTGGAGCCGGTATCGGTTTATTCATTACTTTTGTAGGGTTTCAGAATGCTGGTATCATCACGAATGATGACAGCGTTCTTGTCGGACTGGGCGATTTGACATCAGGAAATACTTTATTGGCTGTGTTTGGAATTGTCGTAACCGTCATTTTGATGACGAGAGGCGTCAAAAGCGGCGTGTTCATAGGAATGGTCATTACAGCCATTGCAGGAATGATCTTTGGACAAGTTCCAGTGCCGGACAAAATAATCGGTGCCGTTCCTAGCATAGCGCCTACATTCGGGGTTGCGTTCGATGCCTTTGGAAATCCCGGTGATCTCTTCACTGGTCAAATGTTAATCGTGATACTGACCTTCTTGTTCGTAGCATTCTTTGATACAGCCGGTACGCTGGTGGCTGTCGCGCAACAAGCTGGATTGATGAAGGATAATGTTCTTCCTAGAGTGGGTAAAGGATTGCTTGCAGATTCATTATCCATCGTTTCAGGTGCAATTCTTGGTACATCCACCACGACATCTTATGTAGAGTCCACATCAGGTGTTGCTGCTGGTGCTCGAAGCGGATTTGCGGCTGTAGTGACAGGGTTGCTGTTTGTCCTATCCCTTTTCTTCTTCCCGCTTCTATCAGTGGTGACATCTGCTGTGACTGCGCCGGCATTGGTTATAGTCGGAGTATTAATGGCATCATCACTTAAAAATATTGACTGGCAAAAGTTCGAAATTGCGGTTCCGGCCTTCTTTACGGTCATCATGATGCCTATGACATATTCAATTGCGACAGGTATCGCTTGCGGATTCATCTTCTATCCAATCACTATGTCGATGAAAGGAAGAGCAAAAGAGGTTCATCCGATCATGTGGGGTCTTGGAGTCGTCTTCCTGCTATATTTCATTTTCTTGAAGTAATAATGCAAGTAAGTAAGGGGAGTCCTGATTTCGGGGCTCTTCTTTCATGTTGTAAGAGAAAGCTCATATCGTGTATAGTAAAAGTACTAAGTACTAAGTACTTTATCCTGTATGGGGCATAGGGATGACTTTGAGAAAAAAAGAGGGAGAAAAATGAATGGTTTTATCGTTGAAAAGGTTTTGAACAATAATGTGGTGATTGCCACGCATCCGTCGTATGGAGAAGTCGTTACTATTGGAAAGGGCTTAGGCTTCAACCGAAAGAAAGGCGAAGAGTTGAGTCCGGAACTAGCGGAGAAAACGTTTGTCCTGAAAAATGTTAAGGAACAGGAAAGTTACAAAAAACTCTTGCCGCAAATCGATCAAAATCTTCAAGCAGCCATTATAGAATCCATTCATCTCATTAATGACCGGGTAACCGGAAAGCTAAATGAACATATACATGTCGGTTTAACAGATCATTTATTGTTCGCCCTTCAGCGTGTTTCACAAGGAATGACTATCAAAAACCCATTCTTGAAAGAAACGATAACCCTTTATCCTTTTGAACATGATATTGCTGTCGATGTAGTAGAATTAATTCAAGATAAGACAGGCATAGGCCTGCCCCAAGGGGAAATCGGTTTTATTACGCTTCATATTCATAGCGCAATATCAAATAAAGACTTATCGGAAGTCAATCAGCATTCGCAGTTAATCTATCACCTTATCCAAGTTGTTGAAGAACAGCTCAATGTGAAAATTAATAAGGATAGCATAGACTATTCACGTTTGGTCCGTCATTTAAGATTCATGATAGACAGGGTGCTTGCTGGGGAAAAAGTAGAGGAACCTGAAAAAATAGCAATGCTATTGAAAGAAGAATATCCTTTGTGTTACAATATCTCTTGGAAGCTAATAAAAATTATGCAGCAGAAATTAGGCAAGCCGGTTTGTGATGCGGAAGCTGTCTATCTAACGATGCATATCCAACGATTACAAAAGAAAATTAAATAAACATACATTAACTTACGTGTTACTGATTCGATCAGGCATAAGTGAGGAGAATGATTGTTATGAAAGAGGGTATTATATACCTGAATTTTCATTTCAATCCTATCTTTGCTTATGCCTTTTTTGTATTTGAATTCTGATGCGTGGGAAGATGAATACCATCGTAAATGTAACCGTTTTATTAGCATGGAAAAACAGTAAAGAGGAGGAAAACCTATGTTTAAGAAGTTGTTTGGTGTTTTGCAAAAAATCGGTAAAGCTTTGATGCTTCCTGTAGCCATTTTACCAGCGGCCGGAATTTTGCTTGCGTTTGGTAATGCATTGCAAAACGAAACTTTGTTGGATATCGCCCCGTTTCTTGCGAGTGGCGGAGTGGAAATGGTCGCATCGGTAATGGAGAATGCCGGAAATATTATTTTTGGGAATCTTCCCTTGTTGTTTGCTGTGGGGGTCGCAATTGGGTTAGCTGGTGGAGATGGTGTTGCCGGCCTTGCCGCGATTATCGGTTTCTTGATTATGAATGTAACGATGGGAACTGTTCTTGGCATTGACGCTGCCGACATTGCGAAAAATAGTGCGGTGTATACCAATGTTCTGGGAATCCCGACGTTGGGAACAGGTGTGTTCGGCGGTATTATCGTCGGTGTCATGGCTGCTGTTATGTATAATAAGTTTTATGAAATTGAACTGCCATCTTATTTAGGATTCTTTGCAGGTAAACGTTTTGTACCCATTGTAACAGCTGCAAGCGCAGTTATTCTTGGGTTGCTGATGATTTTGATTTGGCCGACGATTCAATCGGGGTTAAATTCATTTTCCGAAAATATGTTGGGTGCTAACCTGACACTTGGAGCTTTCGTGTTTGGGGTTGTAGAACGTGCGCTGATTCCTTTTGGATTGCATCATATCTTCTATTCTCCATTCTGGTTCGAATTTGGCAGCTATATCCCTCAAGGAGGGGGAACGCCAGTCAGAGGAGACCAGGCCATCTTCATGGCACAAATTAAAGATGGCGTACAGAATTTAACGGCCGGTACCTTCATGACTGGTAAATATCCATTCATGATGTTCGGGTTACCAGCTGCAGCTTTGGCCATTTATCATGAAGCAAGACCGGAAAGAAAGAAAATAGTCGGGGGATTGATGGCTTCTGCAGCACTTACATCATTCTTGACTGGGATTACTGAGCCACTTGAATTTGCATTCTTATTTGTTGCACCGGTACTTTTCGGGATTCACTGTCTGTTTGCCGGTCTATCATTCATGACCATGCATTTACTGGACGTGAAAATCGGGATGACGTTCTCGGGTGGTTTGATCGATTACGTACTGTTTGGTTTAATCAATCCGCAAACCAATGCATGGATTGTTATTCCGGTTGGTTTAGTCCTTGCGGTTATCTATTACTTCGGATTCCGATTTGCGATAAGGAAGTTTAACCTTAAAACTCCTGGTCGTGAAGTGGAAGAGGATGAGGAAACGGAAGGATCTGCTAGTTCTGCTGGAAGTCTGCCAGGGGATATCTTGGATGCCATGGGCGGAAAAGAAAACATCTCTCACTTGGATGCCTGCATTACCCGTCTTCGTGTATCGGTCAATGACATCGGTAACGTTGATAAAAATAGGCTGAAGAAACTTGGTGCCGCTGGAGTTCTGGAAGTGGGCAATAACATCCAGGCTATCTTCGGACCTCGTTCAGAAACGATCAAGGGGCAAATGAAAGATATCATTGATGGAAAAAGGCCTCGTAAAGTAGAAGCGTCTCCTGAAGTAGGTGTGGAAAAGCAAATCGAGGATGTCGTCCCGAAACCTTTACGGACGGATGAAGTTTCCGAGCGCTTTGTTTCTCCTATTAAAGGGGAATTAAAACCGATCACGGAAGTGCCTGATGCCGTTTTTGCTGAAAAAATGATGGGAGATGGATTTGCAATTGTACCTGAGGAAGGGTTGGTTGTTTCTCCTGTGGACGGTACGATCGTTAATTTATTCCCGACTAAACATGCAATAGGTATCGTTTCCGAAGCTGGACGTGAAATCTTGATTCATGTCGGGATAGATACAGTTAAGTTGGAAGGCAAAGGTTTCGAAGCACTTGTCGCTCAAGGAGATAAAGTGACAAGCGGGCAGCCATTGCTTAAAGTTGATATAGAGTATGTCAAAAACAATGCTAGCTCTATCATTACGCCAATCGTCTTTACTAACCTTTCCGAAGGTGAAAGCGTCAAGATTGAAAAGGCCGGAAATGTAGATAGGGAAGAAGCGGACGTAATCTCCATCAATAAATAATGATTAATAAATAACGGGAGGGCGGCTATAATCAGCTGCCCTCCTGTTTAGTTTGGATGATTCATTGGCATGGACCGGCTTCTATAGAAAGAAAGTGGTTCAGTGAAAAAAATGAAGTTAATTTTAAAAGATTAAATTGACTTATCTAAATGCAAGTGCTAATATATTAAATACACCGCTTGAGGCAAACAGGACAAACAAGTAAATGATAACTTGTTGTTGACTTTGTGTTTGGAGGGTGTTATACTAATAAAGTCGCTAAACGAAGCGATGGAAAATATTGCTCTTTGAAAACTGAACAAAACAAAGCGCCAACGTTAAATTTTAAGTGAGCACACACTATCAAAAAAGCGAATGAGCAAGTCAAACATTTCTTCGGAGAGTTTGATCCTGGCTCAGGACGAACGCTGGCGGCGTGCCTAATACATGCAAGTCGAGCGAATCGATGGGAGCTTGCTCCCTGAGATTAGCGGCGGACGGGTGAGTAACACGTGGGCAACCTGCCTATAAGACTGGGATAACTTCGGGAAACCGGAGCTAATACCGGATACGTTCTTCTCTCGCATGAGAGAAGATGGAAAGACGGTTTACGCTGTCACTTATAGATGGGCCCGCGGCGCATTAGCTAGTTGGTGAGGTAATGGCTCACCAAGGCGACGATGCGTAGCCGACCTGAGAGGGTGATCGGCCACACTGGGACTGAGACACGGCCCAGACTCCTACGGGAGGCAGCAGTAGGGAATCTTCCGCAATGGACGAAAGTCTGACGGAGCAACGCCGCGTGAACGAAGAAGGCCTTCGGGTCGTAAAGTTCTGTTGTTAGGGAAGAACAAGTACCAGAGTAACTGCTGGTACCTTGACGGTACCTAACCAGAAAGCCACGGCTAACTACGTGCCAGCAGCCGCGGTAATACGTAGGTGGCAAGCGTTGTCCGGAATTATTGGGCGTAAAGCGCGCGCAGGTGGTTCCTTAAGTCTGATGTGAAAGCCCACGGCTCAACCGTGGAGGGTCATTGGAAACTGGGGAACTTGAGTGCAGAAGAGGAAAGTGGAATTCCAAGTGTAGCGGTGAAATGCGTAGA
>NZ_JBBOYT010000001.1:5487500-5502459 GCF_038008245.1 Peribacillus sp. FSL K6-5616
AGGATAGGGTAAGCGCGCTGTTGGATATGCGCGTCCAAGCAGTTAGGCCGGAAACGAGGCAAATCCCGTTTCCATTAAGGCGGAGCTGTGATGGCGAGGGAAATATAGTACCGAAGTTCCTGATTCCACGCTGCCAAGAAAAGCCTCTAGTGAGATGTAAGGTGCCCGTACCGCAAACCGACACAGGTAGGCGAGGAGAGAATCCTAAGGTGTGCGAGAGAACTCTCGTTAAGGAACTCGGCAAAATGACCCCGTAACTTCGGGAGAAGGGGTGCTTTTTAGGGTGAATAGCCCAGAAAAGCCGCAGTGAATAGGCCCAGGCGACTGTTTAGCAAAAACACAGGTCTCTGCGAAGCCGCAAGGCGAAGTATAGGGGCTGACACCTGCCCGGTGCTGGAAGGTTAAGGGGAGAGGTTAGCGCAAGCGAAGCTTTGAACCGAAGCCCCAGTAAACGGCGGCCGTAACTATAACGGTCCTAAGGTAGCGAAATTCCTTGTCGGGTAAGTTCCGACCCGCACGAAAGGTGTAACGATCTGGGCACTGTCTCAACGAGAGACTCGGTGAAATTATAGTACCTGTGAAGATGCAGGTTACCCGCGACAGGACGGAAAGACCCCGTGGAGCTTTACTGCAGCCTGATATTGAATTTTGGTACAGCTTGTACAGGATAGGTAGGAGCCTGAGAAGCCGGAGCGCCAGCTTCGGTGGAGGCGTTGGTGGGATACTACCCTGGCTGTATTGAAATTCTAACCCGCGCCCCTTATCGGGGTGGGAGACAGTGTCAGGTGGGCAGTTTGACTGGGGCGGTCGCCTCCTAAAGAGTAACGGAGGCGCCCAAAGGTTCCCTCAGAATGGTTGGAAATCATTCGTAGAGTGTAAAGGCACAAGGGAGCTTGACTGCGAGACCTACAAGTCGAGCAGGGACGAAAGTCGGGCTTAGTGATCCGGTGGTTCCGCATGGAAGGGCCATCGCTCAACGGATAAAAGCTACCCCGGGGATAACAGGCTTATCTCCCCCAAGAGTCCACATCGACGGGGAGGTTTGGCACCTCGATGTCGGCTCATCGCATCCTGGGGCTGTAGTCGGTCCCAAGGGTTGGGCTGTTCGCCCATTAAAGCGGTACGCGAGCTGGGTTCAGAACGTCGTGAGACAGTTCGGTCCCTATCCGTCGCGGGCGCAGGAAATTTGAGAGGAGCTGTCCTTAGTACGAGAGGACCGGGATGGACGCACCGCTGGTGTACCAGTTGTCTTGCCAAAGGCATAGCTGGGTAGCTACGTGCGGACGGGATAAGTGCTGAAAGCATCTAAGCATGAAGCCCCCCTCAAGATGAGATTTCCCATGGCGCAAGCTAGTAAGATCCCTGAAAGATGATCAGGTTGATAGGTCAGAGGTGGAAGCATGGTGACATGTGGAGCTGACTGATACTAATAGATCGAGGACTTAACCAACGCTTTTTAAAAAATGAAATACCTTCTTATTATCTAGTTTTGAAGGAACAACGTTCCTTTTATGTTTGGTGGCGATAGCGAAGAGGTCACACCCGTTCCCATTCCGAACACGGCAGTTAAGCTCTTCAGCGCCAATGGTAGTTGGGGGTTTCCCCCTGTGAGAGTAGGACGCCGCCAAGCCATTTGAAAAGATCAGCCATCCGGCTGGTCTTTTTTTGTTTTCATAAGTCACGAAAAAAGATGGCAGTTCATATTGAATGTGAATGTAATGATTTGTAGTATCCTGTATTGGTTTTATATCGTCATTTTTAATTCCATTGTGATGTCCATCATAAGGTGTGTATCTATTTGAAGGTGCTGATTTCTTTTTAATCAGCCGATAACAAACAAAGCATATTATAGAAATAACAAATAAAGTATAAGCATATGCCATTTAATCACTCCTTAAACCCCTTAATTGAAATAAACTAACAATCTCTACGAACACAGCGCAAAAAATAAAAATCATTAAGGTTTTGTCGGGATACCCTAGCAAAACGGACCTTGAAACATTCTTCACCTAATTTTAAGAAAAAGAATTATTTATTGTGAAATGTGTTGACTTTATGGTGGGAAAGGATTAATATAAATAAGCACCAACTAAGACATGCAAAAAACTTCATTGCTTTTGGCAGGTTGCTGAAAGAAATAATAACTATTGACTTCTTACTATGAAAATGATAAGATGAAATGGTCGCTGAAAAACACAGCGATTTAAAATAAGTTAAAAACTTCGCAGAAGTTGACAACTAATCAATAAGATGTTATGATGAATAAACAGCCGTTCGAAAGAACGATTGTGGAAATTGCTCTTTGAAAACTGAACAAAACAAAGCGCCAACGTTAAATTTTAAGTGAGCACACACTATCAAAAAAGCAAATGAGCAAGTCAAACATTTCTTCGGAGAGTTTGATCCTGGCTCAGGACGAACGCTGGCGGCGTGCCTAATACATGCAAGTCGAGCGAATCGATGGGAGCTTGCTCCCTGAGATTAGCGGCGGACGGGTGAGTAACACGTGGGCAACCTGCCTATAAGACTGGGATAACTTCGGGAAACCGGAGCTAATACCGGATACGTTCTTCTCTCGCATGAGAGAAGATGGAAAGACGGTTTACGCTGTCACTTATAGATGGGCCCGCGGCGCATTAGCTAGTTGGTGAGGTAATGGCTCACCAAGGCGACGATGCGTAGCCGACCTGAGAGGGTGATCGGCCACACTGGGACTGAGACACGGCCCAGACTCCTACGGGAGGCAGCAGTAGGGAATCTTCCGCAATGGACGAAAGTCTGACGGAGCAACGCCGCGTGAACGAAGAAGGCCTTCGGGTCGTAAAGTTCTGTTGTTAGGGAAGAACAAGTACCAGAGTAACTGCTGGTACCTTGACGGTACCTAACCAGAAAGCCACGGCTAACTACGTGCCAGCAGCCGCGGTAATACGTAGGTGGCAAGCGTTGTCCGGAATTATTGGGCGTAAAGCGCGCGCAGGTGGTTCCTTAAGTCTGATGTGAAAGCCCACGGCTCAACCGTGGAGGGTCATTGGAAACTGGGGAACTTGAGTGCAGAAGAGGAAAGTGGAATTCCAAGTGTAGCGGTGAAATGCGTAGAGATTTGGAGGAACACCAGTGGCGAAGGCGACTTTCTGGTCTGTAACTGACACTGAGGCGCGAAAGCGTGGGGAGCAAACAGGATTAGATACCCTGGTAGTCCACGCCGTAAACGATGAGTGCTAAGTGTTAGAGGGTTTCCGCCCTTTAGTGCTGCAGCTAACGCATTAAGCACTCCGCCTGGGGAGTACGGCCGCAAGGCTGAAACTCAAAGGAATTGACGGGGGCCCGCACAAGCGGTGGAGCATGTGGTTTAATTCGAAGCAACGCGAAGAACCTTACCAGGTCTTGACATCCTCTGACAACCCTAGAGATAGGGCTTTCCCCTTCGGGGGACAGAGTGACAGGTGGTGCATGGTTGTCGTCAGCTCGTGTCGTGAGATGTTGGGTTAAGTCCCGCAACGAGCGCAACCCTTGATCTTAGTTGCCAGCATTCAGTTGGGCACTCTAAGGTGACTGCCGGTGACAAACCGGAGGAAGGTGGGGATGACGTCAAATCATCATGCCCCTTATGACCTGGGCTACACACGTGCTACAATGGATGGTACAAAGGGCTGCAAACCTGCGAAGGTAAGCGAATCCCATAAAGCCATTCTCAGTTCGGATTGCAGGCTGCAACTCGCCTGCATGAAGCCGGAATCGCTAGTAATCGCGGATCAGCATGCCGCGGTGAATACGTTCCCGGGCCTTGTACACACCGCCCGTCACACCACGAGAGTTTGTAACACCCGAAGTCGGTGAGGTAACCTTCATGGAGCCAGCCGCCTAAGGTGGGACAGATGATTGGGGTGAAGTCGTAACAAGGTAGCCGTATCGGAAGGTGCGGCTGGATCACCTCCTTTCTAAGGATAATTACGAGAGCGCTTTTGTTTTGTTCAGTTTTGAATGAGTAATTCATTCAAATAGGAAAGACAGTCATCACGATGTGATGGATTCTTTCTGCTTTGTTCCTTGAAAACTAGATAATAGATAGAAGGCAATTAATTTTTTTCAAAGCATCTGTAAGATCTTTTTTAACGGTTAAGTTAGAAAGGGCGCACGGTGGATGCCTTGGCACTAGGAGCCGATGAAGGACGGGACTAACACCGATATGCTTCGGGGAGCTGTAAGTAAGCTTTGATCCGGAGATTTCCGAATGGGGAAACCCACTGTTCGTAATGGAACAGTATCTTTACCTGAATACATAGGGTACTGAAGGCAGACCCGGGGAACTGAAACATCTAAGTACCCGGAGGAAGAGAAAGCAAACGCGATTTCCTGAGTAGCGGCGAGCGAAACGGAATTAGCCCAAACCAAGAGGCTTGCCTCTTGGGGTTGTAGGACACTCAACATGGAGTTACAAAGGAACGGGGTAAATGAAGCGACCTGGAAAGGTCCGTCGAAGAAGGTAAAAACCCTGTAGTTGAAACTTCGTTCCCTCCTGAGTGGATCCTGAGTACGGCGGGACACGAGAAATCCCGTCGGAAGCAGGGAGGACCATCTCCCAAGGCTAAATACTCCCTAGTGACCGATAGTGAACCAGTACCGTGAGGGAAAGGTGAAAAGCACCCCGGAAGGGGAGTGAAATAGATCCTGAAACCGTGTGCCTACAAGTAGTCAAAGCCCGTTAATGGGTAATGGCGTGCCTTTTGTAGAATGAACCGGCGAGTTACGATTTCATGCGAGGTTAAGTTGATGAGACGGAGCCGCAGCGAAAGCGAGTCTGAATAGGGCGAATGAGTATGAGGTCGTAGACCCGAAACCAGGTGATCTACCCATGTCCAGGGTGAAGTTCAGGTAACACTGAATGGAGGCCCGAACCCACGCACGTTGAAAAGTGCGGGGATGAGGTGTGGGTAGCGGAGAAATTCCAATCGAACCTGGAGATAGCTGGTTCTCTCCGAAATAGCTTTAGGGCTAGCCTCAAGATGAGAGTATTGGAGGTAGAGCACTGATTGGACTAGGGGCCCCCAACGGGTTACCGAATTCAGTCAAACTCCGAATGCCAAATACTTATTCTTGGGAGTCAGACTGCGAGTGATAAGATCCGTAGTCGAAAGGGAAACAGCCCAGACCACCAGCTAAGGTCCCAAAGTATACGTTAAGTGGAAAAGGATGTGGAGTTGCTTAGACAACCAGGATGTTGGCTTAGAAGCAGCCACCATTTAAAGAGTGCGTAATAGCTCACTGGTCGAGTGACTCCGCGCCGAAAATGTACCGGGGCTAAACGTATCACCGAAGCTGTGGATTGACACCGTATGGTGTCGATGGTAGGAGAGCGTTCTAAGGGCGTTGAAGTCAGACCGGAAGGACTGGTGGAGCGCTTAGAAGTGAGAATGCCGGTATGAGTAGCGAAAGAAGGGTGAGAATCCCTTCCACCGAATGCCTAAGGTTTCCTGAGGAAGGCTCGTCCGCTCAGGGTTAGTCGGGACCTAAGCCGAGGCCGAAAGGCGTAGGCGATGGACAACAGGTTGATATTCCTGTACCACCTATACATCGTTTGAACGATGGGGGGACGCAGAAGGATAGGGTAAGCGCGCTGTTGGATATGCGCGTCCAAGCAGTTAGGCCGGAAACGAGGCAAATCCCGTTTCCATTAAGGCGGAGCTGTGATGGCGAGGGAAATATAGTACCGAAGTTCCTGATTCCACGCTGCCAAGAAAAGCCTCTAGTGAGATGTAAGGTGCCCGTACCGCAAACCGACACAGGTAGGCGAGGAGAGAATCCTAAGGTGTGCGAGAGAACTCTCGTTAAGGAACTCGGCAAAATGACCCCGTAACTTCGGGAGAAGGGGTGCTTTTTAGGGTGAATAGCCCAGAAAAGCCGCAGTGAATAGGCCCAGGCGACTGTTTAGCAAAAACACAGGTCTCTGCGAAGCCGCAAGGCGAAGTATAGGGGCTGACACCTGCCCGGTGCTGGAAGGTTAAGGGGAGAGGTTAGCGCAAGCGAAGCTTTGAACCGAAGCCCCAGTAAACGGCGGCCGTAACTATAACGGTCCTAAGGTAGCGAAATTCCTTGTCGGGTAAGTTCCGACCCGCACGAAAGGTGTAACGATCTGGGCACTGTCTCAACGAGAGACTCGGTGAAATTATAGTACCTGTGAAGATGCAGGTTACCCGCGACAGGACGGAAAGACCCCGTGGAGCTTTACTGCAGCCTGATATTGAATTTTGGTACAGCTTGTACAGGATAGGTAGGAGCCTGAGAAGCCGGAGCGCCAGCTTCGGTGGAGGCGTTGGTGGGATACTACCCTGGCTGTATTGAAATTCTAACCCGCGCCCCTTATCGGGGTGGGAGACAGTGTCAGGTGGGCAGTTTGACTGGGGCGGTCGCCTCCTAAAGAGTAACGGAGGCGCCCAAAGGTTCCCTCAGAATGGTTGGAAATCATTCGTAGAGTGTAAAGGCACAAGGGAGCTTGACTGCGAGACCTACAAGTCGAGCAGGGACGAAAGTCGGGCTTAGTGATCCGGTGGTTCCGCATGGAAGGGCCATCGCTCAACGGATAAAAGCTACCCCGGGGATAACAGGCTTATCTCCCCCAAGAGTCCACATCGACGGGGAGGTTTGGCACCTCGATGTCGGCTCATCGCATCCTGGGGCTGTAGTCGGTCCCAAGGGTTGGGCTGTTCGCCCATTAAAGCGGTACGCGAGCTGGGTTCAGAACGTCGTGAGACAGTTCGGTCCCTATCCGTCGCGGGCGCAGGAAATTTGAGAGGAGCTGTCCTTAGTACGAGAGGACCGGGATGGACGCACCGCTGGTGTACCAGTTGTCTTGCCAAAGGCATAGCTGGGTAGCTACGTGCGGACGGGATAAGTGCTGAAAGCATCTAAGCATGAAGCCCCCCTCAAGATGAGATTTCCCATGGCGCAAGCTAGTAAGATCCCTGAAAGATGATCAGGTTGATAGGTCAGAGGTGGAAGCATGGTGACATGTGGAGCTGACTGATACTAATAGATCGAGGACTTAACCAACGCTTTTTAAAAAATGAAATACCTTCTTATTATCTAGTTTTGAAGGAACAACGTTCCTTTTATGTTTGGTGGCGATAGCGAAGAGGTCACACCCGTTCCCATTCCGAACACGGCAGTTAAGCTCTTCAGCGCCGATGGTAGTTGGGGGTTTCCCCCTGTGAGAGTAGGACGCCGCCAAGCCATTTAAAAAGATCAGCCATCCGGCTGGTCTTTTTTTGCGTCAAGAAGAAATTATGAAGCCCTGTTATATATATAGAAGCTGTTACCTCACCATTGAAAGGGGCTGAAATCGAAAATTGTTCATCCTTTTAAATTTAACCCGTTTCGACTATCGTAACTTAGGATATAAGCGAGATATTAGTACCATCTGCTTAGACATTGGGTTATTAAAATCGATTGCAAATAACTGGATAATTGGATTTAAATAAGCAGCAGTACATATATTTTAGCTAAAAAGAAATTAATTCAGAAACTGGTAACTAAAAATGTGGGAAATATCAAAATAGAAGGAAGCCCTCATAAAGGATAAAATAATTGGTGCCTCTGCAAATAAAAGGTATTCTTCCAACTTGTATGAACACTAACAAATACAAGGCAGGGCTGAACCTTTAAGGTAAATAAGATCCAAAATGAGACCTTCGGAATTTAAAAATAATGAGTATGAGGAATTGCTCTATGGTGATTAAGGACCGCTTCATGAGTTTGACACAATTAAATTAGCGCAGTATAATAATCCAGTAGAACGATATACTAAATAAATTTAACTAATTAGCGGTAGCATAAGTGTTTTATCAATACTTTTCTAATCGATTAAAATTTAGTAGAACGATATACTAACAACAAGCACAATTAGTAGAACGATATACTAGTAATGCGCAAGTTAGTAGAACGATGTACTAACTTAGCCGGTTAATCTATGAAGTTTATTGTTTTATTTAGTACGTCATTATTTTTCTTAAATTTATGGTATGGGGCAAGGGGGCAACATCTGAAAGGCTTAAGAATCAAATTGCATTTCGATAACTTTTTAAATAGGGGTGTGTTTCATGAAAAATCCATTTATAAAAATGGCCACAGGTTTATATATTAGCTATTTTATTTTAGGCATGATCAATATAATCATTGGATCAAATATGGAAAATTTGTCAAATCAATTAAATACTAGTGCCTCAGGGATAAGTTACTTGGTCTCTGCCATAGGAATCGGTAAGTTAGTTTCTTTGTTTTTCGCCGGTAGACTATCGGATAAATTAGGAAGGAAACCATTTGTTGTTTCAGCATCTTTTATCTACCTGATCTTCCTTATAGGCATACCATTGGCTCCTAACTATACATTGGCATTTATATTTGCTGTATGTGCTGGTATTGCCAATTCATTTTTGGATGCAGGTACGTATCCAGCACTTATTGAGGCTTTTCAAAAGAAAGCTGGTTCCGCTACCGTATTAGTAAAAGCGTTCGTTTCAATCGGTGCCGCACTTCTTCCATTTATCATGGCGTTCTTTATAGCTAGAGATATGTTTTACGGGTATACATTCTTCTTAATGGCTGCTGTATATCTTGTTAATGGGTTTTTCCTGCTTAAGGTTTCATTCCCGGATCATAAAGCCCAAAGCCAAACTCAGAATGATAAACAAGCTGTGCCGGTTCAACAGCAATTCCTCTCAAAACCGAAGTTTGCTCAGGAAGGTTTGGCCGTCATACTATTAGGCTTCACATCAACAGCTTTATTCATGTTGGTTCAAGTCTGGCTCCCGAACTTCGGACAAGATGTATTGGGGCTAACCCAAGCTAAGGCTGTTCAATTGCTTAGTTACTATAGCATTGGCTCCCTTGTTTCTGTCATTTTACTAGCTGTTCTATTGAATAAAGTAATTAAGCCCATTACCGTCATGATTATCTATCCGGTCATTGCGGCGTTATCTTTATTGTCACTCATCTACATCCAGCAACCATTTATAACCGTTTTGAGCGCTTTCTTCATAGGGCTTTCAACTGCAGGGGTATTCCAATTAGCCATGACAATAATCACGGAATTCTTCCCTGCCAATAAAGGTACGATCACCTCATATGTAAACATTGCAGGTAGTTCAGCCTTTATCATCATACCCTTCATTACTGGTATCATTTCTAAGAGTGCTGGGTTAACAGCGGTCTTCTTGTTTGATGTGGCAATTGCGGCAGTTAGTATTTTATTGGCCGTATTCGTTGCCTATCGATACAAAAAGGTAATTAAAGTTTCCAATTAAACAATCTAACCGAACATCAGTGGGGGATGAACCCCACTGATGATAGTGATAAAAGGGGGATACATCATGCAAACAATCACGATCAAAGACGTAACGATCGGAGAAGGGGTTCCAAAGATCATCGTACCACTAATGGGGACAAGTGAAGAAGAACTGCTTAAAGAAGTTGAAACGGTAAATGCACTACGGCCGGATATCATTGAATGGCGAGTAGATGTCTTTGAACAAGTCGAAAGCTTAGAAGCCGTTTCGGATATGATTACAAAAATTAGAAATGCGGTTCCCAGTACTTTGCTGCTTTTCACTTTTAGAAGCGATAAAGAAGGCGGAAACAAGGAAATCAGCGATGATTATTATTTCCAACTTCTTCATACAGCAATTAAAACGAAGAATATTGATCTTGTCGATGTTGAGTTGTTTTTTGAGGAATCATCAGTGAAGGAGACTGTGAAGGTAGCTGAGGAAAATGGGGTATACGTTGTGATGTGTAACCATGATTTCGATAAGACACCAGCAAAAGAAGAAATCATTTACCGATTGCGTAAGATGCAGGAATTTGGCGCCCATATTCCCAAAATCGCTGTAATGCCCCAAACAGTAGGTGACTTACTCGTATTATTAGATGCAACTTACACGATGAAAACAAAGTATGCCGATCGCCCATTCATTACGATGTCAATGTCGGGTACAGGCCTGGTCAGTCGATTATCAGGTGCGGTGTTTGGATCTGCTTGTACATTCGGTGCCGGAAAAGAAGCATCTGCACCAGGACAAATTCCTGTTACACAATTAAGGAATGTATTGGAAATCATTGATCAAAATATTTAATTCATAATTCCTTCCAAGAAGGAATTTATATAAAGTTTAAAAAATCAGGGGGAATAGAACATGGAAAATCTAGGACGAATTAATGGGAAAACAGAATTAGTAGGATTGCTGGCAACACCTATCGGACATTCATTATCACCTGCCATGCATAATTTAGCTTTCGATAAATTAGGCTTGAATTGCGCCTATTTAGCATTTGAGGTTGGAAATGAAGAGCTGGAAGATGCAGTCAAAGGGATGCGTGCATTAAATGTAAAAGGATTTAACGTATCCATGCCTAATAAAATGAAGATCCTTCCATATCTTGATGAATTGGCGGACAGTGCTAAATTTTCAGGAGCGGTTAATACAGTTGTCAATGTCGATGGAAAGTTCGTAGGGCACAGCACTGATGGAATGGGATATACCCGGAACCTAAAAGAACATGGTATTGATATTAAAGGCAAGAAAATGACTCTTATCGGTTCTGGTGGGGCTGCTACCCCAATTGCCATTCAATCTGCGCTGGAAGGTGTGGCGGAAATCAGCATTTTTGCTCGTGATGATGCATTCTTCCCGCAAGCAGAAGAGAATGTACGAATCATCAATGAGGATATGAAGCATTTAAATGTGAAAGCCAATGTATACCCTCTTGAAAATGTTGAACAATTAAAGGCTGAAATCGCAACTAGTGATATTTTGGCAAATGGAACCGGCGTTGGCATGAAACCACTTGAAGGCTTAAGTGTCATTCAAGACGAATCAATGCTGCGTCCTGATTTAATCGTAACCGATGTTGTTTACATCCCACGAAAATCTAAACTAATGGAACAAGCTGAAGCTGTAGGTGCTACCGCTATTAATGGTCTTGGGATGATGCTTTGGCAAGGTGCACTAGCCTTTGAATTATGGACAGGTAAACAAATGCCTGTTGATTTCATCAAAGAGCAATTGTTTGCAGAATAAAATGATTCCACTCTGGAGATTGTTCTCCAAATAGAGGTTTTTTTCATACTCGATGTGCATCATTTATTAAATGATTAAAAAAATTGGGTGCACCAAACCTCGGAGCTAAGAAATTCAGGGAGTGAAATCCCTTGTTTTTCTTAGCGTTTTTTTTTGAAAAGTGGTTTTCATGTAAATGGATAACATAAAGGGGAGACTTTAATGTAATTACATTGTGCATTAAGGTGTTATATGGGAGTAACACAACGCGATTTATTATAGGGGTGTAATAATGAAAAATCAGTATTTTAAAGCGGCATCTGGCATGTATATTAACTATTTTCTGCTGGGGATGGTTAATATAATTCTCGCCTCAAACATGCCCTCTTTAACAGAGCAATGGGATACGGACTCTACTGGCATTAGTTATCTTATTGCGGCAATAGGAATAGGCAGATTACTCACGTATGGTTTCTCGGGAGTATTATCAGATAAATTTGGAAGAAAACCATTAATCATGGTCTCTTCGGTTATAATGGGCGTTTTTTTAATTGGGATTCCTTTTTCCCCCACATATGAAATGGCCTTTGTATTTGCCTTACTTGCGGGAATTTCCAACTCAGCCATGGATGCTGGTACATATCCGGCGCTAACTGAAATGTTTCCTGAATCTGCTGGTTCCGCGAGTGTTATGGTTAAGGCTTTTGGTTCGCTTGGTGCTACAATCCTGCCATTCATCATCTTGTTTCTTACTACGAACCAATTATTTTACGGGTTTGCATTTTTAGTACCGGCTGTCATCTATTTCATGAATATGTTTTTGGTGTTGTCCGCTTCATTTCCAAGCAAATCCGAAGCTGTCAGTAAAGAAGAGGATTTTCATAGTAACAGGTTCATAACGGAACCTAAATTTTGGAGCGAAGGAGTCGCACTAATCATAATTGGGTTTACATCAACTGCGTTATTTACAGTTTCGCAAATCTGGTTACCGAGTTTCGGCCAGGAAGTCGCAGGGATGCCATCTTCAAGTGCAATTAAATTATTGAGCTATTATAGTGTGGGGTCACTTATTTCCGTCCTGCTATTATCCATCTTATTAAACAAATGGATTAAGCCCGTGACGGTGATATTGCTTTATCCAATGATTACTTTACTGACGGTAATCATCATATTAACGATTCATTCACCTATTGTCTTAAGTATTAGCTCCTTTTTCCTTGGAGCCTCGACAGCTGGGATCTTTCAATTAACCATTGCAATAATGACTGAACTTTTCTGGAGAAAAAAAGGAACTGTAACAGGGATCGTTGCGACGGCATCCAGTTTGGCGAGCGTCATTTTACCAATTGCAACGGGCTTGATCGCTAAGAGTGGGGATATATCGCATATATTTCTTTTTGATTGCTTTATTGCTACTATAGGAATCCTGGCTGCAGCTTTTGTATATTACCGGTATAAGAAATTGACACAGCACCAGACCATATTTAACCATGGCTGAAAATATTGAAGGATTTACTTAAAACTCCATCTTCCGGAACTAGGATGGCGTTTTTTTTTGGACTAATGAATAGTGGATATAGATGTTTTGGCGTGATTAAAGATCGTTGAGATTCCCATGTTCCAAAAGCAAGGGTGTAATAATGACAGTAACTATATTATTATAGAAAGAACATGATAATAATAAGTACATCAAAAATACATTCAAGATGGTGATTGAACTATGAAACAATCCAAAAAAGGGCGGGTCACACTGCAACAGGTAGCGAAACATGCTGGGGTATCTACCTCCACTGCTTCCCTTATCGTTCGCAATAACCCTCGAATATCGGAAGCGACGCGAAAAAAAGTATTAAAATCGATGCATGAATTGGGTTATGTGTACGATAGAATTGCAGCAAACCTAAGGTCGCAGAGTTCTGATACTGTAGGAATCATTATTACCGACATATCAAATACCTTTTTTTCTGAATTCCTGATAGGCGTTCACGATGCATTGGATGAGGTCGGGTATACAGTGTTGCTGGGGACTACATTCGACTCGGTTGCCAAGCAAGATCATCTCCTTTCAACCATGATGGAACACAGGGTGGGTGGCCTGATTCTTTGTCCTGTCTCTGAAAGCTCACAAGATACAATTGAACGGTTAAATGAAATTGACACGCCGATGGTGCTTGCTGTCAGGGAACTGCCTGGAGTGAATAGCGACTATGTAGGCATAGACTATCCAGAAGGAGCCAGGATCGCTGTTGATCATCTCCTTGGAAAGGGGCATAAAAGAATTGCGCTCCTTGGTGGCATAAAGGAATCTTCTACTTGGATCGAGAGAATGGAGGGATACCGTGAAGCTCTTTCAAGAGCGGGATTGGAAGTGGATGAATCGTTGGTGATAGATAGTGCCCCTACACGGGAGGGAGGACTTGAGGCTGTTTTGAAAGTACTTGAGAATCCTAATCCGCCTACCGCGATTTTTTGCTTTAGCGACTTAATTGCCTTTGGTGTTATGCAAGGATTAATGATGAAAGGAATTAATCCTGGAAAAGATATGGATATCGTTGGGTTCGATAACGTTCCAGTCGCAGAAATCTATCACCCTCCGCTAACGACCATTTCCTCATTCCCTAGACGTATTGGGAAAGAGGCAGCGAATCTCCTGTATCAGCAAATGGAGAAAATAGAACGTGAACAACAGCGAATCATATTGAATCCAGAACTGATTATTAGAGAGTCTTCCTAAAAAAGAAAAATAAAAAGGTGATTAGTTCACAGGAGGTTAGGTACCGCTGTGCCCTTTTCATCTTTTCTATTATTCTTTTATTGGGAACATTGATTACATATCAGAAAGGTTTGCCTTACTTAAGCGGTTCATAAATATCCCAGGCGACTTTCAATGAATCGACTATAAAGTCTGCCACTTCATCAACATCTAGATCATTGGTATTCACTTTTGAATGATGATAGGAGTATATTTCCTGTCTCGTGTAAAAGAGTTCTTCGATTTCCTCAAGGGACCGGCTTTGTAAAACGGGTCTACTATCAATAAGCAAGCCTATTCTCTCTTTCCAGTATTCCCAAGATAAGTCCAGGTAAAAGACAATGCAATTGGATAAACAGATATTCCGTATATCCTCTTGTAAAAATGCCCCGCCTCCAACTGAAATGATTTTCAATTGTTGTTGACTAAGGCTTTCAATCACACTTTTTTCTTTTTCGCGAAAAGCTTTTTCCCCAAACTTCTTGAAGATTTCCGTAGTGGGCATATTGAATTCCTTTTCAATTTCTTGATCTATATCAATAAAGTCCCTATATAATTTCCTGGCTACTTTCTGTCCGATCGTCGTCTTTCCTACCCCCATAAAGCCAATAAAAACGATACTTTGCATCCTCAAAGATGTGTTTTTATTAATCATTTATAAATCCCTCTCCCAACTATTTTTTATAATGATTAAAAGTCTCTCCTGAAATTTTTAAAATATATTTATTATAGTACAAGAAAGTAAAATTGTAAAAAAATATTTTAATATTTGGACAATGGAACCCTGTGCTTTAGCGGTTTAATGTTTAATAACCCTACCCGGAAGGAGCAATCAGGTTTCAGTATTCGATTTATGCATCTAATTATTCGTTTCCTCATCTATCCAGGTTGTTATTGGCATTACCTATCAATTGCATGGTTTATGGATTTTTCCAAATGCATCACTTAGTTGAAGGGGAAGCGGTAGTTCAAATGGATGGGATAAATGATTTTCCTGGTTTATATGTTTTAAGAGGAAGCCAAGGTGTGACAGTCACATTTATTCCTTCATATAAGTGATTAATTCATTTAAAAAGAAAATGTATGAAATGGGTTGACTTAATGGTGGGAAAGGATTAATATAAATAAGCACCAACTAAGACAAACGCAAAACTTCATC
>NZ_JBBOYT010000002.1:0-137958 GCF_038008245.1 Peribacillus sp. FSL K6-5616
ATTAGTTCCATAAGAAAAGGAGCTGCTGATCAGCTCCTGGTAATGAAGTAAAGCACCCGTTAGTTCATTAAGCAGAGTTAATATTTTTTATACTTCAGGTAGGTTTATACTTGATCCCTTTGCTCCTACTTGGTTCAAAGAACGTTATAGCTTTAGATTTACCTACTGTTGGTTTTGTAACATTTTTTGCTGGTGGTTATCATAAAATAATTACAAATCGTTTAATGTGAAGCCACAATAAGGGGGGAACAACTATCATCTATGTTGAGGTTTTCGCTATGCTCATGCTTCTTCTCTGTATTGGATTATTTGTTAAAGATTTCATCAATAAAAAGAAAAACAGTCATTAGACTGTTTTTTTTCATTTCTCACTCTTTCTATCCTTTTGGATAATCTCCCGTAGAAATAATACTGCACATGTAAATGATAAAAAAATCACAATTATTTCAATAATATTATTCATACAGTAAGACCTCCATTTATTATGCTCCAATCTATTTACTCAATTTTTCGGGTACAATATTTAAAATAATTAAATATAATTTTTCATTATTAAATTCACCCACATAGACTACTTGATGAATTTCCAGTGCTTCCCCTTCTTTAAGTGTATGAGATTCTTTTATTACGTCTGCAATATGTTTTTCAAAAGAGAAATCGCTATAATAATTCCGTATTGTCCATTCAATAATAATCTGGTTTTGTAAACGCATATGAATTATTTTACACTCCTTTTTATTTACAAAGTGGATGGTGAGTTTCTTCATACCATTAATTTTTGTTACACGATGTCATTTAGTATTAAAATAATTAGGGCTTACCGACTGAGATCTATAAATTGCTTATTATAATATGTTGCTGTTTATATATAATTCGACTTTCTTATCAAACTATCCTGCCCCGTTAGTGCCATAAGAAAAAGGCAACCTCAGCAACCACCCATTGAAGTAAAGCATCCTTACCCTAAATAGAAGTGTAGACATTAATCAACCATAGCCCGATCGTAATATGAAGTAGTTCACGGTTTAGTGGTACTGTACGGTAATAAATATAAACACTACTTAATAACTCATATCTTAAATTCTTCAGGGTATCTTATTTAATAATAAGAAAGGGCGTGATTGTTATTAGGTTATTAAGATTATTTGTCCTATGTATTCCTTTTTCCTTCATATTCACTGGAACAACTTACGCAAGTAATGAAAGTAAAGAATTTGAAAAGTCGCTTTCTGAAGTTGGTTACACTTCAGTACATCATGCTTTACAAGATAGCAATAAGCATTTTAATCATATTATTTCTTTGCCTATTCAATTACCTCCAGTACCGTTCACTCATAATTACGGCAGGTTTAATAACCTTGAAGGTAATATCAATGATGGCTTTGAGGCAGAATATTTTAATAAAGACCTATCTGAAAACCACTATGCGATTCGAGTTAGACCGGTTGAAAATAAAATTAAATTTAAAAAAGGTAATATTGACAAAACCTTCATATTAAATGATAGTAATACTGCCATATATAGTACCAAGGCTTCTGGAGTGGTTAACCTTTTAATTTTCGAAAAAGATGGATGGCAATATATGTTAAGTGTTGATAAAAGAATTTCTAATAAAGTAACATCGGAAATATTGGTAGAAATCGCAAATTCCATTAAATAAATTACCACACAGTTTGTGTCAACTCTACAATAAGTCTTATAGAACTGACAGGCGCTTTAGTTCACTAAAAGAAAAAAGGAGAGTACATATTATACATGGCTAATATGTACTCTCCTTTATATATTAAGGTTTTTTATAAATTAGGTCTTGATAAGGTTATTAATTATCAATACACTGATGCAGTCATAACCGGATTACGAAAAGATGAATTTGGATTGCTGCTGGGGATTAAAGTAGATAACCGAATAAAGCCTGCTGGAATAATGGAATTTGTCACTCCTGTAGCAAGGAAGCAGTTCTATAATCGATATCAAGATTTTATTGTAGATGAAAACAATAAATTCATTTACTTGGATCCAAAGATTAAATGTAGAGTTAAGTTTAGAAACTATACAAAGAATGGTTTGCTACGCATTCCATCTTTCGTTGAATATATATTATAAGCGTCTATCCATTGGGTAGGCGTTTTTATGTTCCAAGCAAGCCATGAACAAATTAGGCATTACCCTGGTAGTTATTTTTATATTTGTAGGGAAATGGAATTTTTATATTGAGAAACCTAAGTCAGCAATTGCACGTCGTATTGGTTTAAACCAGAAAATATATTAGTTGATTAAGATGAATAATAAAACCATGTTATTTAACCTAACATGTCATTTGATTTTTTTTCCATTACCAATTATATTTATAAAATACCTTCACTTAAGTCTGTCTAAATCCTAGAAAAGAGAGGAATTTTATTGAAGTGTTTGGTTAAAAAAAAGAAAAATAAATGGGGAAATAAACATTTATTTGAGGAGCCAATGATCCAGAAAGTTTAACATTTAAAAATTAGTCCTCTTTGGTTAAAGAAAATGATAAACAAAGGTGGGTTTAAGATGGGGTTGTTAGGTAGGGTGGTATTTTTAAAAAGATTACGAGAAGAGCTGTTGGAAAAAAGAAAACAAGGAGCCACTGAGCTTCAAATTGATGAAATTGACAAGCAAATACGGAAGATTAATCTAGAGATACAGAATATGAGAAATATGATGGAATAAATATTTTCATAAATTACGACTTGATCGATGAGTTTATTTTATTTGTTGACCATTTCAAATAAATGGAGCGTTTCTACAACATTCTGTACATGTCGCTTCGGCATTAAATATTCGATAACGATGAACTGTACGACTCTTGCTTCGCCTAAATTCCGTAGGTACCTGTACCAATTACGGCTACTGCCGCCAGACCGAACGAGCCGGAAACCGTAAGAATAAGGGATTAAAGGATTAATAGAATAAAAGGTCACAAGGATAGCAGCCGTGCGGCTGCTTTTTTTTATTTTTTCCCTTTGCCTTCCGAATCGTAAAACAGCGCAGGCCGGCTAACCTCCCAGCCGGTAGGACACCCGAACCTTTCCGGCAGGAAGCTAAGGCGGCCAGTCAATCGATCAAGGGGCAAAAAACTTTTTGATTAGGGGCGCTATCGCAACATCAAAAACTTTTTGTGCTTAATCCCTTGACCGATTACCTATGCGTGTCTTTCGTTCTACATGTCAAAGGGGAAAAATAATCCCCCTTTGGGGAACTAATTCGCTTCGCAAGGCAAATGAAAATAGGAAAGAAAAACCCACCAGAGAAAAACCAAAAGGGCAACAAATAAAAAATTAAAATGAAAAGGAGTTTTGAAAATGGAATTAACCCCAATTTTTGAAGTGGTACGAATTAAGCAGGAAATCAGGGAAATGGTTGAGCCATTTGCGGCCTTTCAAATTCGCAATCCAGAAGATGCCCGAGAATTAGCCGCAGCGCAAATCGCAAACGAGGACAGGGAAGTTTTTCTTGTCATGATGCTCAACACGAAAAATCATGTTGTAGGTCTTCATCGGGCGCATGTGGGAAGCCTAAATGCGAGTGTCGTCCATCCTAGAGATGTGCTGAAATGCGCCATTTTAAACAACGCGGCTTCCCTTATTGTCAGTCATCAGCACCATCGGGTGACCCAACCCCGAGTATGGAAGACATTGAAGTCACAAAGCGATTGGCGGAAGCAGGGAAAATTATTGGGATTGAAGTTTTAGACCATTTGATTGTTTCCCATACGGGTAAGTATGTTAGCTTAAAAGAAAAGGGGTATTTATAATAAGAAAAAAGACGAGCAAGAGGGGGATGATTCTCCCTTTTGTATTCTAGGGACTGAGTACCTTTGGAAAGCACTGAAGGAAACAACCAATAAAAGGAGGCACACCGGCTGGATCGTCAGCTGGTGCGTTCACGCATGGTGAAAAAACCTCCGTTTTTTCTCGATTTAGAGCAGGCATCGAGCCTGCTTGACGGTTGCTTGATGCAACCTCTAAAACTTACAGTAGCCCCTTCAGGTAGAAGGAACAGTTTGCTGAGCAAATATTCTACACGTAATAAAAGTCAGAATGTTATTCCTTCGCTTTCTTCTTACTTTATCTTTATCTTTACAATTTTTCCTCCGGCCTTTTTACCCGCCTGTTCCATTAGTTTCGCAAACTGCTTCTTTATCTCCGTATCCTTTTTGTTCTTTTTCATCATATATATCCCTCGCAATTTAATATTCTTGCTAAATAGTATCGCCATGGTAAAGGAAGCTCATACATTCCCCGGTTCTAAAGTGACCTCTTCCCCACTATATTGTTAGTAAAGTGGAAAACTGGCAAAGTGACCCTAAGGTATGTTCCCATTTTTCAGAATGAGAGGAGAGAGGAGGGAAGGGATGACATCATTAAACCCTTTTTTCGAGGAAATGAAGAAAAAGGATCCAAAACCAAAAGCTATTCAAAAAACATCTTCCGAAGGTTCTTCGTACCAAATAACGTCGGTGAGGAAAGTCAGGAAAGACAAGCAGCACGACATTAAGTTCCCTGTCGATTATGTCATGAAGGTCAAGCTCCGGACGCTGTGCAAAACGTTAAATCCGATATATAAGCAAAAAACGGGAAAATCCTTGACGCAAACGGCCTGCAATACCTTATTGCTAAGGTTCGGTTTGACTAAATGGAAGGATGTGAATTATGCAATGGACTATACGGACACGAAGGAATATATGCATACCTACTTGCTGGAAACGGAATACGGCGAAAGGGGAGGATTGCATGAAGTCGCCATCTTGAAGGACCTGTCCGATCGGAGGGTTGCCTTTTGCATGATCCATCATACGGTTACCTGGTTAGAAAGAGGGGGTTCCATTGAAGAAATCCTATAGTCAATTCAGTCTTTTATCGAACAAGCTGCTTTATGGGACAAAGGAAAAAAAGAGTTTTTTTGATTACTTCTTGCCAAAATATCGATATCTTCAGATTGAGATACCCTATTATGAATTTTTAAGGGGGGAGGTATTCGTCGAAGACATGAAGGATTTGTTTGAAGAGGCTCCGCAAAACCTAAGTTTGTATCACCTTATTGCCCTCTTATACTTCGATTTTCTGGAACAAGTAAAAAAAGGGGCCAAATATGAACAGCTCTGTCCCTTTTTGATTTCTTCCAAGAAAAAATTCCTGGAACGGCCGATGATTGAAAAAAGGGTATTGAAGCAGGTGACGAGCAACCTTTTCTCTTTCGAGCAAAGGGAAGAGGAAATCGAGGTGACCTCAGAAGAAAAACGAGCAGAGATCACCCTTCGAATAAAGGAGTCGGAGATTTACCGGGGGGAGGTATTCCTGCACGACATTTCCCCATACTTGATGGATGAAGAGTTGAAGGTCGAGGATTTACTGGTGATTTTGTTCATGGACTTTCTGAAAAGGATTAAAGAAAAGGGAAACTCAAGCCAAGCCATGAAGGCCATTTTATTGAACTTTGAGGATTACTTTTGATAAGCGGTCAAAAAACTAGGCACAGAAAGGATATCTCACAACCAACCTTTTATTAAAAATCTTTTGCACTGAGGTTCAAGGGTGATGAAATCCTGCGATTAAGCGAGCATTTGTAACGCTACTACTTCTGAATTCATTTATAAGGACCTCTTTCGGTTTTCACGTAGTGAATAGGGTGCAATTGAATTTGAACATCGAAGGGATATAAGTTTTGATGGGGATATTTTTGAATCATTACAAGAGAGGACTCTAAACGGGTTTACTCTTTTTGTGTGATTGAAATAATGTTGTCCGCGGTCTGTACGGTCTGTCTTTTTGCTAGTTAGCGATGTGCTACATCCAGGTGAGGCGTATAAAATTTGGAGGCAAGAGTAAGCTAACATACGTATATAAGCTGCCATGGGAGGTGAATAAGTATGAGTAATGATGCAAGAGGTTCTAAAAAAAATAAACCAAATGATGCAAACCATGTGAATGCTGAGACGAAAGCCAATCAAAGACGAATTTCAGAAAAGAATAACCAAGAGAATAATGATAAGAAAGAATAATGGGAAGGTTCAGTAGGGACTGATCTTTTTTGATTCCACTATAAACTTCTTCTCATATAACAAATAAAGAATATAGAAAAAATTATTACTAGAGAACTGATATATCGACATCAGTTCTCTTTATTGATTTATCACCCGAAAAAGAAGGCCATATTCAAGACCATACACCTCGATAGAATATATAATGTTAAAAGTGGTCTCTATAAATATAAGATCGTTTCCTTTTGTTAGAGTTACTTCCTAATTGAAACCATCTTTTACATAAGCTCGCAGGTGGGAGTAATCTCATCTAACTTTAATGCCTCACTAATCAACCCTGAGGCAAATCCAAGGTCTACTACTGAATTCTTTGACAAAGTAGGCAACATTTTATAGGTAATTAACTGCTCTTCATCAAACTTTAGGTGGTATTCCTCAACAAAAGATGAAAAGACCTCACTATCAAAAAGAAAATAATAATTAAGCATCCCTTCATTTTCACTATGATAAAATGGGGAATATATCCATTTGATACCTGACCTTACTACTATACAATCATTATCCTTTAATGATTGATGCAGCTTTTCCCAGGTGTCTAAAATCAGGAGGACGAAGTTTTGGGACTCCAATCCCAGATAAGTATTCACGAAAGGATATAGAGCCAAAAATACCTGAATTTACTTTCTTTCCTTAAGAATCATCATTATATTAATTTATTAAGTATTTTTATTAGAAACGTTTCTAGTCACTAAATTCTGTTGATTGATATGGTATCGGCAGTTCTTTTACTAATTGAGTAATTACATAAACTTTTGATGCGTATTGATTAGTCTCATGTTTACCTTTATGTATTTGAAAAAATTGCTACGGTACAGCGGGTGTAAATATATGACAACTGTTCGCGTAGCTTTTCACAATACCCTTCAGATTTTACTTTTTACAGTCATAAAAAAATGTGGGACTCTTTCTTGTCCAAGATTTTTAATAACTCAATAATAACACTTTATTAAGTCAATTTACCTGGTAAAATAGTAATAATAGGGTAATTAAGGAGAGGGAGTTTATACATAGGTAGAAACTGCTCTTAAGATAGGACTGAGACAAAAAATTAAGAGTATTTCTATAAATAAATATTAAGGTTATATAAAATTTCTATAAACGAGAGGTAAGAGACTTGTTAAACTTAAATGTTTTATTTTGGAATATAGATGGACATAAAAAAAATCATGATTATAAATTAGCAATTCGAGCTCTTTTAAAACTCACAAGAGATAAACAGTTCGATGTGATAATGCTGGCTGAGTGTGAAGATGAATTAATAAGAAGAAAAATTGAGAAGAGGTTAAAACACCTTAATCCTGTTTATAAAAATCAATCTGTTGCGGGTTCAAAGGTAATGGTAATACATAAACTAAAGAAAGGGCAGAATAAAATAACAAAGATTCAGGTCAAGGATGAACCAAGGTATAGTTACATGGTGATAAATAATTTACTACTAGTAGGGGTACATCTGTTGGCAAGGGGGCAGGGCACGACGTCAAAGGATCTTTATAAAGAAGCTGAATATATTAAGAGGAAAATTGTTGATTTGGGAGCATCTAAAAAAACCGATGGTATTATAATTGCAGGGGACTTTAATTTAGATCCGTTTGAAGAAGGGATGATTTCAAAAGAGGGCTTCAATGCCAGTTTTTCAAAAGATGTAGCTGGTAGAAAACCAATTAAACGGACTTATGGCATTACCACATATAAGCATCCTTATTTTTACAACCCTTCTTGGCATCTACATGGTAATATTCATAATAAGTCACAAGGAACATTTTATAAGAATGACTCGGAGAATAGGGTTTTTTACCACATGCTTGACCAAGTAATAATGAGTAAAAAGCTAATAGAACATTTTAATCTAGCAAGTTTTAAAATAGTAACAGAGTATAAGTTCTCAGGAAAAGAATTTAGTTTAATTGGGAAAGGTGGAAGGCCTGAAAAAAAGTATTCTGATCATTTGCCTATTAGATTTAAAATATCTGAAAAAGTGGTGAAAAAATGGAAGATAAAAAGAAGATAAAAGCAGTTTCTTCTTATAAGCGTAAAAGGTCAAAATATAGATTAATCAGAAAAAGGAAAACGTGGAAAGTCAAGATAATTAAGGGAGAAGATGAACCTTTATTTGAGGACCTTTTTAAACCAAGGTTGTTGCTCCATGATTTTAAAGATTATTACCAAAAAATTCAGAGCATTGAGACTGTTGAAATAGTGGAAAAACCTCTAGGTATTAACGAGTTATTAGAATTTAACTTAAATGATAATGAGGGTAGAAGCTTTGCACTTTTTTGGTTGATTTATAAAAAAGGAACAGAGGTAGCTTTCCCAATGAATCTTATAGCAGTTGAGAATAGCTATAAAATTAGAAACATTGAGCATCTAATGAAGAGAATAGAGATTATCCTTGATGAAAGAGTCTCATTAATGAGGAAATATTACTAATAAATAACCATTATAGGACCAATTATTTTGTTCCATTAATTGGGGGATACTCTATATAGACACGAGGATGCGGTTTAAACTTAGTTTGTTTAAAATTAACATTGTTATTTACTTTTAAATTTTTCAAATCCATGGTAAATAACAATGTTAAGACGAGATTTAAAATGGTTGTCTTGGTCCATAAAATTATAAAAGGCCATTTTTAGTACTTTAATATTTAACAGATTTTAGTTATTAGTATCCGTAAACAGAGAATTAAATGGGATGGCCTTTATGTATAATATATAATGTGAAGATTATAAATTGATTAATTAAAAAGTGAAACTTTCTTGAAATTATATAAACCGTCTCACTATCACAAGACTACTTGGTATTTCGAGATATGATTTTGTGTATTTATATGTCTTCCTATAATATATGTTATGTAAACTAGAAAAAATATTTAATAAAAATGATCCTTTCCTTTCATGTTATATGTACGAAGACACAAAGTTAAGTACATTGGGGACATGAATTTGAGTACATAGAGTTATTAATCCACTCAAAACCGCACCAATTCAATCACTAAACTGTTTTGAGATACAAAATCGAGTACATTACAAACAATACAGTCATACAAATTTATCTGTAAACACAAAAGGGAAGGAAATATCTATACCCTCCCTTTTTCGAACAACATATATTTTTAATCTTCTTGATTACTTTATAAAAAGATTGATTATTTTTGTGATCCTTAATGAACTAACGCACCCGTTAGTTCATTAAGGAATGATTCAATATTCAACTATATTTAGCCATTGACCATCAGGACCAATGGTTATGTGAGGGATTTTATTTGATTCAAATATGTTGTAAATATCAATGTTTTTCTTGTTTAGTCTATTTAAATGTTGAGATACATCAGTCTCTGAAAACACTAACAAATCCATTGTTGTAGACCGTAAGTAAAATTTATATATATTTTGTTTCTTTCTATCCTTTACATATCCTAAAAACCCTATTGTTCTTGGAAAAATGCGTGTTAGAGGGAACGGAAATTTATTAATTATAATAAAATCATTTGAAAGTTCGTTAAATAATTCTTCTTCCCATTCAGGAATAACGGCATAGATATAACAGTCTTGCTTATAAATGCCATTGATTATACCAACAAACTCCTGTTCATCTATTTCTTCGTCAAGCAATATTTCCCTTACCTTCGGAACACTTTTCAACCAAATCACCCCTTTGTCTAGATTATACAATTTGATTTGGGTGTTTTCCTTCTTCAACTAACCTGCCCCGATAGTTCCATAAGAAAAGAGCTGCCTTAGAGACAGCTCCGATCTTCAGCTAATGCACATGTTAGTTGAAGTAATTTTTAATTTCTTTCGTATTTGTCACAACTAATATCTTATTTTTGTATATCCCAAATTTATTATAGAAATTCGGTTTCCCTACTTCTTCAAAGTATCTATTCCACTTAAACATTTTAAAAAATATATTTAAGGTGGGTTTATAGTTTGACCTTTCTAATCCAATCTTTTGTAAGATAAATCTTTTTATTATTCGATAGGTTCTCACTGAATAATTTGTATCTAAGAAAATAATTAATTCCGCATTACGAAAACTATTAGACACCCATTCTTCATTATGAACCCCCTCTACAATCCATGTTTCAGAATGAATAATAGTATTAAAATGTTCTTCTCGTTCTTCTTCAGTTCTTCTAATATCTCCAGATTCATACCTTTTCCAAATAACATTATCCAATTCATAAAGTGGGATATTTAACTTAGAGGATAACTCTCTTGCTAAGGTTGTTTTTCCACTACCAACTGAACCTATAATATGTATTTTATTTGGATTTATTTTCAATAAGTCCACCACCGTCATTAGAGTTCTCTGCATATCAAATTTATTCTATTTATTTATTGGAATGTCCTCTTCCAACTTTCATTAATCTACCCCGTTAGTTGAACAACTAAAAATCTAACCTAGAGTCATTTAACAATTCAATAACACAATGTTACAATAACACAAATGTATAATGTAAATTATGAGTACACTCATAGTAGACAATTAAAAATGCTATTTTAAGTGGATTTTGTGTTTGAAATTTAAGTTGTATAAATGAATTAGATAAGTAGATTGAAAGGATGTCACTTTAGACTATAATTTGCACTTATTTTAAGTGCTATTTTGCACATGCAACTTTAAAACCAGCTACCTTCATAAGAGAAGATTAGCTGGGTTTCTTCATTTTTACTGCTTTTCTAAATAGCGATAAATCGTTGTTCGAGATACGCCCCATTTTTCTGCGACGTCTTTAATCGGTGTACCATTTTTAATTAGGGACTTCATCATTTCAATATCTTTCGGTCCAAATTTTTCAGGACGTCCACCAAGACGACCACGTGCTCTAGCTGCAGCTCGTCCGGCAGCCGAGCGTTCCTCAATTAAATTACGTTCAAATTCCGCAAATGCCGCAAATAGATGAAACATCAATTGGCCTGTGGCATTGCTTTTGTCCATTGTTAAATTTTCTTGTAGACTGTGGAAGCCCACACCACGTTCATTTAAGTTATTCACAATTTGAATTAAATCCTGCATATTGCGTCCTAATCGATCCAATCGCCAAACAACAATCGTATCGCCTTCACGTGCATACTGAAGTGCTTCCTCTAAACCAGGGCGCTGTCTTTTTGCCCCACTCATTTTATCGTGAAAAATTTTGGAACAGCCATATTGGGTAAGAGCGTCTATCTGTAAATCTAAATTTTGTAATCCCGTCGACACTCGTGCATATCCAATTAACACTCAAATCACTCTTTCTTATTTTTCTATTATATTTATTGTAACATAAGATAAAAATAGATAAGTTATTGAACATAGAATAATGAACAGAGTTTTGTTGCAATAAAGGTAATAAAAAACGTCTTTTTCTAATCGAACAATGATGTGTTCAGAAAAGGACGAGTTTTGTAACATATATTCAGTTTTAAAATATTAGCATATTATTATTTTGATAAAGAGCGCTTTTTAGATTTTGTTCCGCAATCGGGCCATTTAACATGAAAAGATTTCCATACTGCTTATAATGATCACACTTTTGCCTTCCATATAAAGAATGTACTCACTTTTGGTTCTACTGATTAGACACAAAAGTGAGTACATTAATTTGTGAAATGGTTGATTAATAAGCAATTATAGATACCTTAAATGTTCTTGCTTTTATGACCTTCTACACCTACTCTATTATATATACTCTGAATCTTACAAGTTGTTGTTCTTAGGTAATATAACTATTCGTATAATACAATTTTTACGAATGAATGATTCAACCTATCTTCAATCTTTTTTTTAGCATCCAATTTTCCATCATAAACTCTTTCCAGATGCATTCCCTTTTGGTAGGTCATATAAATATTATTAGGATCTTGGAAACCATGATGTACTTCGCATATAACCCGTATAGGTTTTTAAATTCCTTCAATGCTTCTAAGCTATTCGAACCCCAGTAAGTTCAAGCTTTTGAGCAGCTAGATACCTTAACGCCGACTTTAAACCTCCTTCTCCAGTTACTCTAAGAGCAGGCATTATATATCCCTACTGTCTCGTCTTTAAACAATAACTCGGTAGAATATAAATGAATTAAACCACCCTATAAATCCAGGACGGTGTCTCATCGTCCTGGATTTATAGGATTGGCGCTATTAAAGGAATGGTTGCTTATATAATAAGTGGTCAGGATAAGGGGACATTCGTGAAAGATTCAACAAAGAATTAAACACCCTTATTAGTGTAGGATTCCGTTTGATTTTTTATCAAAATTAAATGGCATTATCTTATACATCAACTACTATTGAATTGAATTTGAAATAAGAAAAACGCTTGATGTGGACGCTCACTAATGTCATCTCTCATTATCTATACTTTAATTAAGCATTTGAATCCCTGAAAATGTGAGTGATCTATTAAAACATTACATCCCCGCAATTAGGTCCTAATGTTTGACCGGTATAGATATTCCCGTCTGGATCAGAAGCTAATAACACTGCAGTAGGAGCGACCTCTTCTACTTTCCCAAATCTTGGAATGGCAAGTTCGCTTCTTTTTTGCCGTTTCCACTCTTCTTCGATGGCATAGAATAATTCTGTTTCTATGGGACCAGGAGCAATGCAGTTAGCGGTAATATTATAAGCACCTAATTCTAATGCAATTGATTTAGTAAATCCAATTACTCCTGCCTTTGCTGCAGCATAATGACTTAACTCAATTCCACCTTTTTGTGCGGTTTGAGAAGCGATATTTATGATACGACCATACTTTTGATTTATCATATGGTTTACTACAGATCTTGTAGTTAAAAAGACAGATTTTAGATCGATGTTTATCATTTGATCCCAAGTTTCGACAGTCATGTCCTTAATCAGGCTTTGCGTCAGGATACCGGCATTGTTAACCAAAATATCAATATGACCATATTCAACTAATGTCTTTTCAACTAGTTCAGATACTACTTTTTCTTGAGAAATATCTCCTTCGGTTACGATTACCATACTACCATACTCGTATAATTCTTCTAGTAACTTTTGGACTTCTTCCTTTTGCATTCCATAGAGATTAAGTGATAAATGGGCACCCTCTTTAGCAAAAGCAAGGGCTATCCCTTTTCCAATACCTCGTCCTGCTCCAGTTACAATGGCCACCTTATCTTTCAACTTCATATCATTTCTCCTTTATTACCCCTATAGGAATTATTTCTTTAGCTTTTATTGTGCTTCTTTGATACCTGTTATTTCTGCATCTTTTAGTGGTAATTCATCAATTGAAATATACCAATCACGACCGACTGTCGTCCCTAAAAATTCATCAGAGTAATTTGATTCGATTTCTTTTTGAGGATGTTTTTTGAAATACCAAAATTTAGTCAAAATATAATAAGTGATCATTCCTGTAGGGAAGCCAACAATATACATATACTCTAAAAAGTAGATGGCTAATCCTCCTGCAAAAACCCAAGAAATCATCCCTGCCCAATTTATTCCTTTGTAAAATTTATATTGACCTTCTGTATCGTAAAGGTCTATTACGTTAAGTCGTCTTTTTCTGATAATGTAATAGTCACAAATCATAATTCCAGCAAGCGATGATAGAACGGCTCCGTAATAGCCAAGAAAGATGGATAATTGGTCTAATATTGCCCATGGTTGGAATAAGGTCCCGATAATACCTGCAAGTATAATCCCTGTAGAATAAGATAAATTAATCTTAGCTCCCGCATTTACAAAAGTTAGTGAAGCAGGGATTAGGTTAGCTGCCGAGTTAGTTGACCACTGAGCAAGAACTACCATTAAAAGAATAACTACCATGATCCAACCCGTTGATATTTCTTGTACAACTTCTATAGGATTCCAATTACCCGTAGCTAAGAAACTTACGGCCCCGATGACTCCCATGAAGGTTTGAACCGTTGGTAATGCAGTCAGATGGGGAATGATATTATTCTTGTTCCGTTTAAACCAATTTCGTTCATTTTTTGGTGCCTTTAAGTATCGTGTGATATTAGGGATATCAACAGCTAACGCAGACCAAAAGCCCATGTTTGTTGCCATCACTAATAACCAAGTTGTATTATTACTAGTTCCTTCGTACGTAAGGATGTTCGTTCCATTGTCCGCAGCAATCCCGGAAATTTGGAAAAAGATCCAGATTGATATTAAAATAATAGATGGGGCTGCAATGACTGCAAAGCGGTCAACCGCTTTTATTCCCAAGGATGCCTGGATAATTTGAACAGCAGCAAATATAACATACCAAAGGAACCATGAGTCAAATCCTGTTATATCGTGAAAAATGTAGTTGATTGCGGTGGCTCCTAAATAAGTCTGAATCCCAAACCAAATCGATGCAACAATCCCTTTACTTATAGAGGGAATATGAACACCCATCGTACCAAATGGAGCCCTTAAATAAGCTGAGAAGGATAATCCATGTTCCACACCAATATCAGCAGTTAAACTAGCAATAATAGCAATAACAATATTAGCGATAAATATGGCTCCTGCTACTTCCCACACCGACATGGAATCTATTCCATTGGCCCCAATTTGAAAGGTGGCAATGATAACGGCCATCCCCACCCAAATATTAAAGAATCCAAATCCGGATATGACTCGGTCCTTACTTGTTATTGGTAATATATCTTTTGAAATTAAATTATTCTTTTTCATTAAGGTCCTCCCTATTAACTATAATTTGTGTAAAACTCCATTTGATTTGTTTTCGTTTAGGTTTTTTAGCTCACGAATGACTATTTCATTATTTAAATCGCGAAGATAGGGAATCGTCTTTCTTTGCTCACTAACTTTATTCATATCAATTTCCGTCACAATTACTTCATTTTCTTTTGTTGCTTCCGCTAGAATGTTTCCTTTAGGATCCAAGATACGGCTATGGCCCCCAAAAATGGTCTCACCCTTTTCAATTCCAGTACGATTAGCCGCTATAACATAGCAACCATTTTCCAATGCTCTTGCTTTAGTGGCAATATCCCATGCATAATACCTTTCTTCACCAAAGGCTGAAGGATAAATGATTAAATCTGCCCCTTTAAGAGCTAAAATTCTTGCCCCTTCTGGAAAGCCCACCTCATAGCATATTTGCATTCCCATAGTGGCCCATTCTAGCTTGAATACTGGATATTTCTCTCCGCTTACAAATCTTTTTACTTCTTGATCCCATAAATGAATTTTTTGATATTTGCCCTTTAACCCCTCTTTATCCACGACCAAACTTGTATCATAGATTTGATTATTCTCTTTTTCCAATATGCAAGCTATGATGGTCATGTTAAATTCCTGGGCTCTAACTATCAACCAATCACTCGTTTCTCCAGGAATGGTTTCTGCTAAACTAGCATCTTGATCTTCGACTCGATAAGCTGTATTAAAAAGTTCAGGTAATACACTAATTTTCGCTCCTCTTTCCGCAGCTTCCCTCATTAGCTGATAAGCCCTTTCCAGATTCGCTTTTTTGTTTCCCATTTCACAATTCATCTGTATAGAGGCTACTTTGACTTTTCTATTCGACAATGGATTCCCTCCTGAAATTTTGGTAGTAGTTTAAAAAGTAATCACTGCTTTAATAATGTTATCCTTTGCTTTCTCAAATATTTCATATGCTTCGACCACCTCATCAATATGAAAACGGTGAGTAATCATTGGAGTTAGATCAATTCGCTTCTGTGAAACCAAACTAATTAATTGATTCATTCTCTCTCTGCCACCAGGACACAAAGTGGTAATGATACGATGATCCCCCATTCCACCTGCAAAGTGTTCAATTGGTATTTGTACATGTCCCGAAAAAATCCCGACACTTGAAATGCATCCACCTCTTCGAATCACCTTTAAGCAACTTTGGAAAGTTTCTTCTTTTCCTAATGCTTCGATGGCAACATCAACACCTCTTCCATCAGATAGGTTCAAAATCTCTTTTACAACGTCCACATCATTAAAATTCAATGTAATATCAGCGCCCATTTCCTTTGCGATTCGTAATCTTTCAGAGTTTCCGTCCACTCCAATGATTAAACTCGCCCCCTTTAAACGAGCCCCTGCAATGGCGCATAGTCCAACTGGTCCACAAGCAAAAACTACTACCATGTCTCCAATTTGTATTTCTGCGTTTTCAGCTGCTGCAATCCCTGTTGATCCAATATCAGTCAATAATAGAACCTCTTCATCTGACAATACATCTGGAACTTTAGTCAGGTTATGTTTAGGAAAGGGCATTTTAAAATATTTGGCATGTGTACCATCAATCGTATTCCCTAAACGCCAGCCTCCAGGAGTAGTAAAATCATTTTCTGGACCAATGCATTGTGATGATAAATTCTTTTGACAGTAATAACATGAGCCACACGGTGTACAAGAACCACACATGACTCTTTCTCCAATGCTGAGACCTTGTACGCCTGTCCCTATTTCATGAACAACCCCAACATGTTCATGGCCGAGTGTTCGATTTTCCTCTACAGGGTGTTCTCCGTGTAAAATGTGGATATCGGTTCCACATATTGTAGTGGATGTCGTTCTAATGACTACCTCTCCCGGTCCAGCTTTAGGAATGGACTTATATTGAAGTTCCAGCTTTCCAATCTCTTTAAAAACTGCCGCTTTCATATAACCTTCAGGTGCTGGGATTCCTTTTTTTACATTTTCAATTTTCAACGGCATGAAATAGCCCTCCTTTTAGGAATTATTTTAAAACTCCTTAATTTTAGTATTATCAAAATCCAATTCCCCCCTTGCCAATTACTAATTTACAGAAGCAAAAAATGTGCCAACATGTTAAAAACCGATAAAATACGCCCTTTAGTCTTTTTAGAAGAAATACTTAGATCCGCTTTATGCTTTTTAACATAGTGAAAAATGCAGAAAAGCATAATAACTACATGAAAATTGTTGATTTTATAAATGAAGATAAATAAAAATGGTAAAGCAGCAGGATAGTCCTTGCCGCTTTACCATTCATCGTTAAATTCATTACAAACAAGGTGATTCTTTCAATTGAAGTTCCCCTCGTTTATCTTTTTAAGCTTCCTACTGATTGTTGATTGATTTACTTCTAAAACATCGGCTATTTTCACAGTGGAATTAAACTTTGATTGAGCCAATTTTAATAACTGACGTTCAGCCAATTCTATACATTCTTTAAGAGGCAATATATCCAAAACTTGAACTTTATCACGATTGAGGGATTGGTTCATAAAGCCCTCGGGAAGAAAGCTTTCATTTATTTTTCTTCCATCGGAAATGACAATCAACCGTTCAACGAGATTTTGCAATTCCCTTACATTTCCTGGCCAATTATAGGCTTGAAGCCCTTCGATTATATCTATGGAGAGTGTTTTATTTGTGTCATATTTATTGTTGAATTGTTCTATGAAATGATGAATTAATGGTAAAATGTCTTCCCTCCGCTCTCTTAAAGGCGGAATTTTTAAAGGGATAACATTCAATCGATAATATAGATCTTCTCTAAACCTCCCTTGCTTAATTTCTTCGGGCAAGTTTCGGTTGGTTGCTGCAATAATCCGGACATTTACATTAATCGTCTTTTTACCACCAATACGCCTGATTTCTTGCTCTTGAATCACTCTTAATAGTTTTACTTGTAGAGAAATGGGCATTTCTGCAATCTCATCCAGAAAAAGTGTACCTTCAGTGGCTAATTCGAATAATCCCATCTTGCCTTCTTTTTTAGCGCCTGTAAAAGCTCCACTATCATAACCAAAGAGTTCTGATTCTAATAGATTTTCTGGGATGGCTCCGCAATTGATTTTTATATAAGGCTTACTTTTTCTTAGACTGGCATTGTGAATGTAATTTGCGAAAACTTCTTTTCCTACACCTGATTCTCCTAATATTAAAACTGTCGAATCTACATGTGCAATTAGTTTTGCCAATTCTAACCTCTCTTCCATCACTTTACTATTAAAGATTAACTTCCATTCCTCAACTTTTTCTTTTCTAAATTCCATCAATTCATGCTTATACCCATGTATCAGCTTTTTCATTTCATCTATTTCGGCTTGAAGCTGACTTATTTCAGTAATATCCCTGGAAGCATTAACAACTCTTATGACATTTCCATTTTCGTCCTTTATAGGGGTTCCAATTACCATAAGTCGCCTGCCATTTTTAGTCGTTTGAATAGCCGATATTTTTTCTCCTTTTTCTAATACCAGACGAGTGATGGACGGTTTATAAATGCCTTCCTTTTCTAATTCGTTAACATTTTTACCGACTAATTCACTTTCATTTTTCCCCCATATCTTCGTGCATGCTGAACTTACCCGAAGTGTATTTCCTTTTGCGTCAGAAACATATAAGACATCATAGGAAGAATCAAAGAGAGCTTTTAAATCGATGCTTTCATCCTTATAAGTTTCGTATTCTTCAGGGACAGTTACATCAGGCTGGATGGTTGCCAGGACTCCTTGAAAATCTTCTGCTTCATCGTTTAGTGAAGAAAAGTGGAAAATGAAATCTTTGGACTGGATATTTATTTTTTTGTTATGTAGAGGACATTGAGTGGTCATCACTTTATTTACAAAACTTTTAATCTCTTCATTTTCAAAATAAAAGGAATCTCCCCCCGTTATTTTCTTGGCAGCCTCATTCATAAATTTATCATTTTTAGATGTATGATATAAAAGGGTAGCGAACGGCAGTGAATCTATGATTTTTTTCAAATTTGTAGGAACATCTTCGTACGTATTGATATCGTTCATAAATTTCCTCCTCCATTGCATTTGAAAATTCTTACAAATAATTTTTTTATTTTTTTGAAAATTATGATAATATACATCGTAGCATGTTGCTTTTTCTTCTGCAATGCATTCTTGCAAGATGATTTATGCACTACCGCATATCCTTTCCAATTTATGAATCTTACATTTCGTTTGAAAAACGCTTATTGTAGCATTCTTTTGCAATTATTTCGTTTTGTGAATTTCGGCATGATTCTTGCTTTGTATTTAAGGTGTAGAGGTAATCTAATAATCTATTAAGAGGAGTGGATGAAAATGAAGAAGAAAGAAATTTTAGTAGCTTATGGAGTAGATGTTGATGCTGTTGCTGGTTGGTTAGGTTCATACGGCGGAGAAGATTCACCAGATGATATTTCAAGAGGACTTTTTGCAGGAGAAATTGGCTCTATTAGGTTACTTGATTTGTTTGATAAGTACAATCTGAAGACGACTTGGTTTATACCTGGGCATTCCATCGAAACTTTCCCTGAACAAATGAAAGAAGTTGTTAAAAGAGGGCATGAAGTGGGGGCTCACGGATATTCACATGAGAATCCAATCGCCATGACTCCTCAACAAGAAGAAGAAGTCTTATTAAAATCAATTGATCTAATTGAAGAATTATCAGGTAAAAAACCTACTGGTTATGTGGCCCCTTGGTGGGAATTTTCTAACGTTACTAACGAACTTTTACATAATCATGGAATTAAGTATGATCATAGTTTGATGCACAATGATTTTTCTCCTTATTACGTAAGAATCGGCGATAGCTGGACAAAAATCGATTATGCAAAAACAGCAAAAGAATGGATGCAACCCCTAAAGCGTGGTAAAGAAACAGATCTAATTGAAATTCCTGCAAACTGGTATTTAGATGACCTTCCCCCTATGATGTTTATCAAAAAATCACCTAATAGTCATGGTTTCGTCAACCCACGAGATATAGAACAAATGTGGCTTGATCAATTTGATTGGGTTTATGAAAATATGGATTATGCAGTATTCACCATGACCATCCATCCTGATGTAAGTGGAAGACCACAAGTGTTAAAAATGCATGAACGCATCATTCAACATATTAATTCACACGATAATATACGTTGGGTTACATTCGATGAAATCGCGGATGATTTTGCTAAACGTCAACCAAGGGAAAAATATCAATTGAATTCTTAATCTCGATTATTGTAAATCCGCCCTATTTCAGGGCGGATTGATCCATTTATTAAGGAGGGAAACAGGATGTGTGTACTTTGTGGAGAATTTGTTCATCAAGTTCATTGGACGGACCACACTTCAAAAGAACAGGAGGAAATAACAGTTGGTGATAATCAAAGGCTCCGAAAAAGATCGCGCATACATCGAGCGGAATTATGTAACAAAATCCTACAGCATTTCAAGTTGAAATTAGATGATTGGCAAGGAAGTAAATTTGTCTTGCGTGACGCAAAAGGGAATACAGTTGTCGTGGATGATTTAGCGGCAATATGGAGTAATGTGGAACGCATGTTGAGATATCCGATAGATCCATTAAATGATGATCTTTTAGAGAGACTTGTACATCAAGAAAATAAGTGAAGGGTGATTATTATGGATAAATATAAAGGTAAAAAACCAATTACGATTGTAACTGGTTGTTTAGGAAGTGGTAAGACAACCATACTTCAAGAAATATTAAAAGATGACGAAATCAAAAAAAATACGGCAGTTATTGTCAATGAATTCGGTAAAGTGGGACTGGACCACCATTTGTTAAGAAAATCAGTTGAAAGAACCATCCTATTAAACAACGGATGTATTTGTTGCAATTCCAGAGAAGATTTAGCGGAAGAACTAAAATCATTATTAAACATGGATGAAATGGGCGTATCTACTTTCGATCGAGTCATCATTGAAACAACGGGAATGGCAGACCCCTCCCCTATTTTATTCACAGTACTAACCAATCCACTCTTGCAACACCGTTACGTCATTGATTGCGTTATTGCTACTGTAGACGCAAAAAATGGCTTGTTACAATTTGAAAATAATCCTGAACTAATTAAACAAATAACAGTTGCTGATAAAATCGTTATTACAAAAACGGATATTACACCTGAAGAAGAAATCGGAGAACTATTAAAACTTATAACTGATATCTCTCCTTCTTGTGAATTACACAGAGCCATTCATGGGCAAGTAGAAAAATCCATCATTATAGGAAATAAAGCATCTTATCCTTCACCACTTAAACAAAGTAATATTTCTCGTGACAATCATTACTCATCCGATATTCGCTCCATTTCTTTCACAATAAAAAAACCCCTTGATTGGACTGCCTTCGGGCTTTGGTTGAGCATGCTTCTTCATGCTAAAGGTGAAGATGTTTTGAGGGTTAAAGGATTACTTGATGTTGGTGAAAAAGGACCCATTGTATTAAATGGCGTACAACACATTATCCACCCACCGCAACATTTAGAGGAATGGCCCTTAGATGAGAAGAATTCACATCTTGTATTCATACTACGTTCTATCGATCCTCAGTCCATTGAAAGATCCTTGAAAGCTTTCCAAACGTTCTTAAATACTGAAATTGAGTTATTAGAACTTCAAGCCGTTCTGTAATCTATAGAGGTCAGAATCACTGGGAAATTCAGATAGCGATCTCATTATCAATGAGCTATTTCATTTTATAAGAGTGTAAAAGGTACTATCAAATAACTTTATGAATATATGATTTTTTTAAAAAATAGCCTCCAAGTCTAGGACATAATCCCGGTGTACTAGACTTGGAGGCTATTCGTGTATATCCAAATTCATGTGGATTTTTTCTGTCTTTATTTGATTTCCTCTTAACTAATAGGAGAATTTGATGGATGAATGCTGCTGTTATTGCTTCTTCTTTTTCAACGGCAAATGATTAGGATTTGCATGGTCGATCCTTTTTAGCCAACGTGGCTCCCTGAATTCGACCGAAATTGGTCAAATTCAAGGTTACTTTTAGGACTATAATATTTCCTCTTTATTGAGATTCCTAACTTACTTATCAAGTTCCATCTCTTTTTTCAACCGATCCACAAAATTCTCATTGATATAATCCCGGACAAATTTATCCTTTTTCTCCAAATCGATGTCTTTTCTAAAAAACCCCACCCTCTTAAGGCGTTGATCCTCAGGCAAGTTGGACCATGCCTGGTTAGCCTCCTCTTCCAGTGAACTTTCAATCTTTCTCTGGATCACCATGGCTTGAAAGCTTTGGTTCTTTCTTTCTTCTATAGATGGTGGTTTGGGTAAGCCATTTAGTAACTGTTCATATTGGCTTTTCAGCTCTTCGACTTTTGCGGTAGCCATTTCTTCAAAAGTTTTCTTTACTTCTTCTGTTATCTGTTTTTTCAAAGTCTCCATATTGTCTACATATGGAGCAGGTTTCTCTTTTTTTACAGGGAATGGTCTTAACTCAAAAAAGTTTGAGAGATCATTTGAAATTGCTGATAGGGCCCACTTGTCTTCCCTTCTCTTCTTTATAAACATTGCAATTTTTAAATCTAATTCATCGTACACCTTTTCATTGGTTTCTAGAGTACGATTAATATAATGAAGGCGTTCTTTCTCTAACCGTTTAAACCAACCGTCCACTGTATTAATATGTATATTTTGATTGTTCAGATGAGTTTTTAACGTTTCTACAAAATCGCTAATTTTCCAAAAGGTTTCTTCAGACATTTTTGAACCCCCTAAATTGTTTTTTTGTCTTACTTTGCTATTAAAAGTCTCTAAATAATAAACTATATGTAGCACACAAAACACAAATGGTCTACATGTATAACGGTTTTACCAGCAGTAACAGATAAAATAACAGAAAGAATAATAAGATGCTCTAGTTATAGACTCAGTTTATGTAGACTATTTATGGATTATAGAGTATATGTGCTCTATACCCTTTTTCTAATTAAGTAAGAAAATGATCGTTGATCGTAGACTTGAAAACTCTTACCTAGAAATGGGTTTTCAGTATTGAAATGTAGCCTCTGTATTATAGTCTATATGTAGAATACAAAACATAAATGGTCTACATTAGTAACAGTTAAATAGTAGAAAGAAAAAGGTTAATATAATTGTCTAGCTATAGTTCCAGGTTTATGTAGGCTATATATAGTAATAGTTTATAGACCATTTATGGATTATAGAGTATATGTGCCCGCTAAGTTTCTTTTCTTAAGTTAGCAACAAGGAATATATGGTGTAGATATTGCCTCTATATTATGGTCTATATGTAGAATACAAAATACAAATGGTCTACATCAGTAACTGTTATATTTGCAGTAACAGTTAAATGGTAAAAAGAATATGATTTAAAAAAACGGTCTAGTTATGGATCCGGATTTATGTAGGCTATATATAGTAATAGTTTATAGACCATTTATAGATTATAGAGTATATGTGCTCTATAAATTCCTTTTCTTAAGTTAGATAAGATACATTGTTTTGAAACTTGAAAACTACCTATCTAGATTTAGTAAATATATGGAGTAGATGGAGCCTCTAAATTATAGCCTATATGTGGAACACAAAATACAAATGGACCACATGAATAATAATATTATACAAGACTAGTAACGAATAACAAAATAAAAATGAATTATAAGATGGCCAACTTTGAATTATTATTTTTCATTTGATCTTATTTAAGGAGAAAGTCATAGCCAGTTAGGGAGCAGAGGGTAGATAGTTCCTTTAAATCGACCATCTGTAGCTTAATTTCCAGTTAAATTTATAGCATATATATAGTTTACAGAACACAAGTGGTCTATATAAAGTGATTCGTTTGGTGCAACCTTGGAGGAGGGGAAACATTTTAACCGATTGAGTAAAAAATTTATGAATCAAATGTAGAATACAGGTTGTTTGTGCTCTATAAAGCTTTCTATATGTATTTGACTTTTTATAAGCAATGTCCTTTCTCTGATTTTGACTGATTTTGTCTATAACAGGAAAAACCCCATCAAAGGATAGGGTTAGTCGTCGTCGTCAAAATCTAAGAATGTTTTTTGCGCAAATTTTTGAATGGCTGCATTTGCTTTAAATGCGGATTTTTCTTCTTGCTTATTTTCAAGAGTCTGATTAAATTCAAAAGCTTTAGTAGGCTTGGTCACTACCTGATATAGTAGTTGACCTATCAATGCCCTGGTATTAGGGTGGTTCATCCATTCTTTTTGTTCAGCTGTCAAACCTTCGGGCAGACTAATGGTGATTTGATCACTATCTGTATTCCCCAAGGCTTTTTGCGAAACCGCCTTAACAAAGATCGGAGCTATTTCACTACTGAATTTCCTGCCTAATTCCTTTTTCCTGCTTATTAAATACTCACTGACATGTAAAGGGGTGTCAGAGGGTAAGCGAAAAGAGATGGTTTTTCCAGGTTCAAATTGTTCCATGGATTTATATCACTCTTTTGTAGCTGCCACGTTTTGTGTAGATATCCCTTTACTTTGTAAATACATAAGCAAAATTTTAAAATAGGCTCGTGTAATCATCCATACGCTATCATCTTCCGAAACGAAACGGAGAGGGTAGTTTTTGTCGGCTTGATTCAGTGCATTCAAGTAAGGTTTTAACACCAAGGATCCGCCACCAATTTGATATGCCAGTCTAATGTCAGGAACATTCCGCCACATATCTTTAATTAATTTATATTCTTCTTTGGCCAAAACGGATAATTCTTCATCAATGATATCCTTTATGGACACTCTATTCCCATTAACCCAGATATGATATTGTTCATCAGGCTGTTCATTTGTGATGATTTCTACGAGTGTGCGTCTACTTTTAATGGTGTATTTGTATTTGGAATACACTTTCTTGATAATATTATCCAAATAGGTGGAAACACCTCTTTTTATTCCATTGCTGTATTCATTATCCACTTCAGCTTCATCGGTTATGATCGCTGAGTCCGTGGATAAGCCACCAATATCGTTGATAAGGATTGTTTTTCCCATGAGTTCTTCGTTTTTGGTAGAACCGTCATTATTTGTTGTTAAATCCACAAATGCTGCAAATCCTTCCGTATTCACAAGGATTTGCTCGAATTTAATCCGAACTATTTTACCTTCTAGGGAAGGTGTTTTTAAGAATTTTACTTCATGTTGGGAGTTTTTCAACTTTTTTCGGAAGTCTTTAGCTTTTCCTTGTTTAGTTTCATCCAGGGGCAATCCTGTTGATAAGTAATATGTGGCTTCAATCACACCATCTTCTTCAGGAAATTGTTCCACTGCATCATAAGCAAGGGTTGTCAATAGCATGATGACAGGTTGGTCACTCTCGGATTTATCCTGGTCAGGTGTTAATTCGTCATTATTTGGATACTTGGATGCTAACTTTCCGACTGCAAAACTTCCGTTTTTATTTTTTAAGGCGGATGAAGTAATCTCCACATGTAATCCATTCAATATGTTTTTTTCCATCTCCACAATTTCCCGATCTTGCACTTCTGCTATAACGTTCGGTATGTATACACGATTTTCAATACTTCCCAAGAATCCTTTCACCGCATCATTACCAACATCAACTGATACAAATCTAGCCATTTTTAATAGATTCCTCCTTGGTTTCATTTATTTTTCATTGAAATATAATCTAATTGTATGCTTTTTGTATGCAACTGTCAAACTTGAATGCAAATTGCATGCAATTGAGAATTCCCCTGTCCGAATGTAGGGAGTAAACAAAAAGACAAAACTCTAACGATAATCAATTAGAGTTAGAGTTTTGTCTTTTGGATTTTTCTTTTATCCAATTGAGCATTTTTTCATCGTTCTTGTTGTTTTGACGCTTATTTTCCTTTCTTAGGTATCGCGAAAGGGTAGAGTGGGAAATGCCGATTTCCTCTGCCGTCTGTCGGATACTCATATTTTGGGAGTCCATCATCTCTCTCATCGTCTCAGGAGAAAGCGCCAATTCCTTTTCCGGTCCAAAATGAAATGCCTGCTGCTCTGTTTTCGGAAGACTACTGGTGATCTCGGATGTCACTTTGGATGGAATCTCAATGGAGTCTTCTATTTCAAGTGTAGGAGCCAACTCATTTAGTGAAAAGTCCTGGGAGAAAAAAAGGTCTTCTGAAATCGAATTTTCGTGACTTATCTGATTCATCCGTTCAATAATTTCCTCATTCACCAAGCGGTTTGAATCTATCATCATTTTTTTCTGGTTCTCTTTAACGACAATGTCTGTTGGTAGAATAAGCACATTCAACTTGGTCCAATAGCCTTGGAACCATCCTTTTTTCCCAACTTGTTCCTCATCGATCTCCTCGGTGTAGCTCCAGCTGCTGATCACGCTGTCCTTTTGCAATTCATCCAAAACGTTTTCAAACTTATCCCTTTTTTGCACCCCGTTATATCGACTGGATATGTCCATTGTTTTCAACAAGGTAGAGACCTTAAACGGTTGATGCAAGGACCTTCTAATGGTCCTGATTTTCCACTGTAGATTCAGGTAGCGGGTCAATCGCTTGTGTTCACGCTGTGTGTAGTGGCTATACTGAAACACTTTTAAATCCAACAAGCCCAGTGTGCGATTTGGTCCATCTAAGTAAGGGGTAAGAACAGGGGACGGCTTTACCTGTACGGCATATATCCCTTTCGCTTCCCCGGTCTTTTTATCATAAGCAACACGGATTTTTCCGATTTCGAACATTCTCTGGAAATCCTTGAATTCATAAAGTTCATTGTCCTGGATATCCTGGGTGTTGATCACTTTTACCTGTTGATTGCCCAGAGAGATCCAAATGCTTGATAGTGCAGCAACCCTTTTCATGATATTGAAGCGATCTTCCTCACGGAAGTCCAGTTCCCGTCCTTGTGCTGTCCGTTTCTTCAAGTTCCTAAGCTGTAAGGCATCATTGCTATGAAACTCAATATAACCATCAATGGACTTGGGCGAGACCATCCATAAATATGTAATTAAGTCAAAGAGGTCGGCGGTCATTTCATCCAATGAATTTATAGTAGATTCTATTAGTTCAAGCCACATTTCATGTTGATCGGAGGCTAGTTCCGCTTTCTGTGATTCTGGGGGCCGTATTTCAGCTAAGCCTCTAACGTGTCCACGGTTGTCTATAATCTCGGTTGCCAAGAGACCAGCCTCTCCTTTTTTAAAGTCCTTTTTCTTTGTTACGATGTCTCTCATTAAATGATAGTCAATATCCATGCTTGAATAGATATAGTTGCGGCTCAAGGCCTCACTTATTTTCTCTTCGTTCGCACTGCGTTTTATCTCATCCATCGGGAATTCGTGTATGAAATGTCCGGCCAATATGACCTTGATTGTATCCTGATAACTGTCCACGGCCTTTTTTATCATTTCTTTTGTTATAAGTTTTTCAAAGTATAACGTTTGAGTGAATAAGGAAAATAAGGCCCGAAAGCTTGGTCCCATTGTAAAGCCCGGAACCTGATTTTTTACCTCTTCCTCCGTCATACGATAGGCTTCCTGTTTCCATTTATCCAAAATATAAGGACGATCTTCAAACAAAATCTTCGTTTCTTCGAAAATAGAAATTTTCAGAAACTCATAGTTCAAAATCATACGATCATGTATATCCTGATACCTCAACAACAACCCCATCCTCTCTATTGCAGGGAATCCTTGGGTGGAAAGATTAGAACCTTTTCATCTAAAATGCACCACTTTTTTATCATTATAACAAGAGTGGACCACATTTCGAAGAGTAAATGCACCATTTACCACACAGGTTTCGAAATAATGGTGCAAATGCACCAGTTACAGTCTAATTCCTACCATACCTCTAATAATAAGGAATCCTGCACTAGCTAAACGCTTAAAAACAAGGAGGAATAGTCAGTCACTTCACTATTAGCACTATTTCTTTGGAATCGAGCTTTCAAAATGCACCATCATTCTAGTTGTGAGCGGAACCTGTGTACCAATTCATAGATGAAATGCACCACATATACACTATATGTGGCACATTTTTTAGTGATCATGGATTCTTAGAAAATGCCACTTTGAAATCCTTTTGGTGATATTGAGTATAATATGCACCAATACACTGAATTCGAGCGGAACCTGTGTGTTATCCTATGAAAGAAATGCACCAAACTTATATTTTCGAAGACGAAGTGAGCGTAACCTGTGTAGGAGGGGTAAACGTTGGTGAAACAACCATTCAGCAGCGATTTACTTTTCTTTACCTTAAAATTGTATTCAACTTTTGAAGGAATATTTAGAGGTTGAGCGTAACCTGTATACCAAAAGTGCACCACATGACCATAAAGTTGAGCGGAACCTGTTTGGCAAAATTTTTGGTTTTAAGTTCACTATGCTTAATATGACAGGTTTTTTCAGTAACCCATTCAATTTGATATATGTGCACAATTAGTTCATTATTGGCCTTTTTGGTGCAAAAAGCGAGCGGAACCTGCATAATAAAAAAATTTAATGTTTTTTTCTATCCCTTGGGGCTGTAAGCTTCAGGGGCCTTTTTATTTTTGGTGCATTTCTCTTAGAGAGCACCCTTTTTCAAAAGTCGAGTTCGATATACTTTATTCAACAAAAAGTTCCATGCAAGAAGTGGAAATCGGTCCAATTTATTTGAGGAAGGTGCAAATCATGGGAACTCCATTGGCAGAAAATCGTAAAAGAGGCCTTCATTCAATCGTTGAAATCATGCAATTTATGACCCATGATGGCTTGCTTCTATACAAAAAAAAGGGTACCCGCCAACCTATAAGCAGGGTGGTTGCATACGAGAAAGCTATGAGCGAATCCAAGAATCATAAAGGCGTGGTCTTTGTATCGCCATCCAAGGCCGAACTTGTGGAGGGAAAAGGCTACGTCGTGACCTCTTACGAAACGCTTCAGGAAAAGTATCAAAACCTGTCACACTGGACACCCAATACCTACCGAGGTGGTACATACTATGATTTCAAAAACCGCATCATCAAGGGGCATCAGCGTGAAAACCTAAAACAAATCCATGTCATAGGGCTTGATATAGATTCGAAGGAAGTGGATCTGTACGCCCTTTATCTTGGATGTGAAGAATTGGGATTGCCAAGGCCAAATCTCCTGCTGGAAACACCAAGGGGATTCCAGGTCTTCTTTGTCCTGGAAACTCCCTTTCATATAAACAGAAAACAAGATTACAAGGCTTTAAGAGTGGCCGAACGCCTGTCGGAAAATATTCGAAAAGCGCTTAAGAAATATGTACCGGTCGATACCGGGTGTATCCCTTTCGGCTTCTACCGCATCCCAAGAGAAGACAATGTACTGGATTTCAATGACCAGCCTGCCAATACAAGTCTATTGCTTACCTGGTCCAAACAGTATGAAGAGCAGGAGAATAGGAACTTCCTGCGTGTGGTCTACAACAAGAATGCACCAGCAATCGATCAAACGTCCTCGGACTGGTATCGTACGCTTATTAGGGCTACACACATCGAGAAGGGGCATTACGGCTCCAGCCGCAATAATGCGCTCATGACACTTGCACTTGCCAATTATGCGAGTGAACGGCCAATCGAGGAAGCTTATGATGAACTTGATCAATTCAACAGCAACCTGGAACAACCCCTTAAGAAAAGAGAATTTGAACGAATCCTGAAGAGTGCTTATTCAGGAAAATATAAGGGCGTAAAGCGTTCATATGTGGAAGACTTACTCGAGCTTTGGACAGATGGACAAGCTAAATTCAAGGGAAGGGAAGGGTGGTATAAATTCAAAAAGCCTCGGGAAGAACGAGTGCGTTCCCATTATAATGAGTGGGAAGAGGATATCATTGCCTATCTGGATTCCCATACAAGCCCTGAAACCCCGTTTTTGGAGGCTTCTTTGAAAAGCCTTGCTGAAACCTTTGGGATGTCCCTATCCACGCTTAAAGAGGTCTGCAAGCAATCTAGTAAACTCAAAAAGTTTACGATAGGCCGCGGACGCGGGGCAGTCACCAAACTGGCCAGCCGTTCCATGCTATTCCAAAGCTTGTTGCTATTGCGTAGGAATCACATTCGCCAAGCCCAGTTGACGTTTGCCGAATTGCTGCCCGTTCCGAAACAATTTACTGCTGCCCTTCCATTACCCACATTGGAAGCCGAATTGTTGACTCATGAAGTGGACATAATATATAGTTCCGGAGCTTCTCCGCCGGATAAGATGACTTCTTGAAAATAATAAGCCAGTCTGCCAATACATATCTATAGTATCCTTCCTGTGGGGTCTTTAAGAATTACTGCTGCTCCTTATACTTAGTGTTTTTACGGGGGCTTGGGTGTTTAAGCTGATGATCACTCTTGTTTACTTAATTTTATTCAGGGAATGTCATGGTGTTTGCATGGTTAAAAGTGAATTTTGTGGGGATAGTAGTAGACGTCAGGTTAACTGTTAGTTATTTATTTTTATTCATTGTTTAATACATATAGGGAATTTTAGTTTGTGGGTTTTTTGGATTTCAAAAGGTGATCTTAGATCTTCAGTAATTTTTAATTGCTTTCATTATGAAACTTAAACTCGGTATCTTTAGTCCTTATTGTATTTTATGAGTAGGTGATTTTAGTATTAGATTTTAAGTCTGTGTAGGTGATAATACACAAGTTACCATCCAAAAATATGGTAATTTTTAATCAATTCTCTTTACAATCATTGCCAAACAAATGTACGTCTAGTAGACTAAAAATAAGTAAAAAAATAGCAAATGCTATAGATTCATATACGTAAATGGAAGGGTAATGAATGTCTTTATTATTTGCGGTCTTAAATTGACGACCACCCCAATCACACAAGGGCTGAATACCCTTTGTTTATTCTCGGTTCTTGCAGAAGACCTCGCCTATACTACGTAAACATAGCCGAGGTCTTCTGCTACTCAAATAAAGGCGGGGGTATTCAAAGTGTGATTGGGGTGGTCAGGTTAGATTTTAGATAATGGGGAGGAGTGATAGTTAGGTAGTTAAAGAGATAAGAATTAAGTTCAAGTGATTTAGTTCAAGGTCAAATATCAAGTTCAAAAATAAAAAAGTTCAGGATCTAGTTCAAGGTCAAGGGAATAAGAAAGTGGAGAAATGGTAGGTATGGGAGATTAATGTAGAGGGTTTAACAAGGGTAATATTATTTTACAGGATTGTATAAACATACATTTTTAATCCATTCTTATTGTGGTTGTTGACTAAATAAGAGCTTAACTGTGTTATGGATTTTTCTTAGATGTATTGTTTTGGCTGGGCCTGAAAATACTTCAATCATTTATTTTATTAGTTGTGGTTTTACTTGCGGTTTTATTTATGAAAATAATAACTATTTTGGTAAACTTTAAGAGGGAGAGTGGTTCCTATATTTTCTAGAAGAGGATGATATTTTTGGTAATGCTAAAGTACACTTCGTTGAAAGAGAAAGATTTGGAGTATTTATCGTTTATTTTGAGGAATGGTATGGTGACGGCCAAACAAATCATGTTGAAATTCAGGGAGCCGAACATTCACCGTGTTTATCGCAGGCTACGAAAATTAGAAGGCCAAAAGTTTGTCAAGCATGAACGCATTGCACATAAAGTAGGGGTTTATCTCGGAACGATTGAGGCCAGGAAATTAACGAATGTCAATGTAACCGTTCCAAATAAGGCAACGATCTACACCATGCAGCATGATCTTCTTATTACCGACTTGATCCTTTTTTACGAACTACAATCGGAAAAGCAGGTCGTTGACTTTAAATATCGGACAGAGAGAGAAATTCGTTTTTCTATGATAGGAGAAGGAGATAATCGAAGTAAATTAAAGGCATACAATGATAATCGAGACCGCATACCAGATGCCGTTTTCTTTTTTAAAGGAACTGATGGGAATGTGACTACCACTTGGGTTGAGCTGGAATTGAACAAGAAAGATCGTAAGCGTTATGATTACAAGTTTAAGATGTTTGATGACATGCTTTCCGGTGGACGACAGGACCATCAGCTTTACTCCTACGATCAGGTGATCTATTTTGCGAATGACGTAAAAATTCATAATGTGATCAATCAGGCCAAACAGCGGTTAATTAATGCCAGCAAGATTACTGTGCGTAATGTACCTTCTATCATTTTGGAAGAACGTTGGGAAGAGGTGTTGCCGGTTGGAACCGATGGAAAGCCAGGGAGAGCCGAAGCAGACTGAAACCGATCAGATCGTTGGAGATCTAGTGATTTATGGATTAATCGGCATAATTGGAGTCTTGTTTTTTCTTCCGGCCATTCTTGGAATGCTGATCTTTGCGATTCTTACCCTATTTAAGCGGGATTGGATATCCTACGTTATCCTTGCAGCCGGGGTCATCCTTTTGTTTTGGCAATTTCAAACAGGGCTACTCCTCAGTTATTTTGGATTGATTTCAGACATGAACATTCCTTATATGTCAGATGCTTTGGAAAGATTCCTCAATCAGGGGGATACCATTGCCGTGACCAGTACTTCCTATCTTGTTTTACTCGGTTTAGCCTTTCTATTCTCATTTGGATTTTTTATCTTCGCCAAATACTTTTGGAAAAAGCGAGTGACCACCAAATCTGATGAGGTGAAGAAGCAAAAAGAAGAGCAGAAATATAAGGATTTCCGCAAAAAACGAGTGAAGTTTTTGAATAGGAAGCAGAAACAGTATCGACATAAACCGTCCAAAGAAGTGTTTGTCGGGTACTCCGATTTTAAAGAGCGTGTAACGCTTCAGTCAAAAGAGCTCAATTATCACATGCTAGCAACAGGAGGAACCGGTACTGGAAAGACTACGTTGATTGCCTCCCTAATGGAAGCAGCTTTGCAACAGGAAAAACCGGTAATTTTCATGGATGGGAAGGGCGAAAGGAAGTCGATGCTGGAATTTAAGGCCTTGTGCGAAGCCTATGGCAGGAAGGTGTATCTATTTTCCGAAATGGACAATTTCTCGTACAATCCAATCAAGAATGGTACCCCAACTGAAACACGGGATAAGCTCATGTCGCTTTTTAGCTTTTCGAATGAAGGGGATGGGGCTTACTATACCGATATTGCTTCCCGTTATTTGCAATTGGTGGTCAAGTTGATTGATGAGGCAGGGGTTCCAAGAGACATCAAGACGATTGAGAAATTAACCAATTATAAATACATGAGCGAATTTTTCAGGGAACATAGCAGCCAAGTAGAAATCGAGGAAGAGTTCGAGGTGGAAGTAGAGGAAGAAGTCATCGTCGAAGGACAGGCGCCACCTACAATGGATGACGATTTAAGCGGTTTTATAGCCAATGCGGAACCAAAGAAGGAAACGGTCAAAAAAATGGTGGTAGAGAAACGGAAGCGATATGTCACAAAGCTTGAAGAGGGCATGCAGCGTATAAAAAAGGTGTTAGATAATGAATTTCCGGAAGAAATTGTGGAGGAGTGCCTGATACGATTGAAAATGCAGTTGGGTGAGCTCCTTGAATCCGATCTTGGTCATTTATTTGTGGAAAGGGAGAACGGCATTGATCTTCAAAAAATTACGGATCATAACGACGTCGTCATTTTCAGCATTTCCGGAAGCCGATATGCCGAATACATTAAAAAGATTGGAAAAATGATCATTTTGGATGTAAATAGTTTGGTAGCTTATAGACAAGCCCAAGGGCGTAAATCGATTTTTGGTGTGTATGATGAGTTTTCTGCCTATGGTGATCGGAGGATCGTTGATATCGTCAATAAATCACGTTCTGCTGGCTTTGAATGCATTATCTCCACCCAAACGTTGTCTGATATTGACGCCATTGACCCGATCATGACGGAGCAAATCATTTCTAACTGCAATATTATCGCAACAGGCCGTGTCAATTCTTCCAAAGACGCCGAACGGATCGCCCAAGTTTTTGGTACGTATTCCGACCAGGAAATCACGCAGCAGATTGAAAAAAAATATCCCCGGATCCGTTATGAAGCAACCATGGGGACTGTTCGGGATGTAGAACGGTTTAAGGCGAATCCGAGCGAAATCAAGAATTTGCAAATCGGTGAAATTTTCATCAATCGTAAAATGGTGGAAGAAGATATGGGTGATACCTATTTCCGACGAGTCTATGTTCGAAACGCACTAGAATTAGGGGGGATTCCACCAAATGAAGTTTCTTGACACGCTCAAGCATGGGGTGAAGAACAATGCAGACCGAGGGCGCAAGAAAGTGATGAAAGATGAAAGACGACTCAAGTCGTCGCGATTTAATGGACGAATGGCCTTTAGCTTTTTATTTTGGGTTGTACTTTTAGGGGTGATCCTTTTGACCTTCCTATCATGGTCTCGAACAGGTTTCCTGAACGAGAAGGTGAATGGATACCAAGATAAGGCTGCGGCGCAGATCGCGAACTTGAATGAAGTGGGTTTCGCCAATTCACCAGCTGGTGAAGATTATTCCAGACAGTTTATTGATACTTATATCAACGTACCCGATGACGAAAAGCAGCGAGAAGAACGATTCAAGGCACTCCAAAGCTTTCTTGCAGAAGGGTTAGAAGTTGGACAGTTGGAAAACCTTTCAGAGTTTAAAGGGAAACGAGTTTTGAAGAGTGCTAGTTTATATGATGTGAAAGATGTTTCGGAAGCAGCGGCCAGTTATGTGTATCGTATAGAATATGAACTTTTCAAGATCGTCGAGAAAAAAGAACAGGTGGAAGTGAAGAAGAAAAATAAAAACGGCAAAGTAGAGGTCGTGAAAGAAGAAAAGACCACTAGGAAAGATGAATCGCTAGGAAAGAAACAGCAAATGATTGTCGTTCGGCTTGGGACAGACGGGAATTCCTTTAACGTAATGGAACAACCATACTATCAAGCTCTTCCGAATGATACTCGATTGACGGCCATTGCCGATAAAACCGAACAGGCAGACAAGAATACTGAGATAGAGAGTGAACTTCAGCAGTTCGCGACACAATTTTTCACTTCTTATACGACGAATTCTACTGATGAAATGTCGTATCTCATGGAAACCCCTGAATCTCTTAGAGAGCTATACGAGTATAAGGGCCTGGAAGGCTTTGTGGTCTATGACGGGAAGAAAAAAGGGCAATACATCGTGAAGACGCTGGTCCTCTTACAAGAGGCGAATACGGGGCTACAATCAAAACACCCGTTTACCCTTGTTGTGAGCAAGCAAAATAATAAATTTTATGTTCATGAATTAAAACACACTAAAGGAGGATGATTTTCATGCCAGATATTACAGGTCTTACAGATTACGTGTCGTCCCAGGTCGCGGCGGTCTTGTTCATTGTTATGGTTGTCATGATTGTTCGAGCTTTCATATCCCAACGTTGGGGCATGTTCTTCTCTAGTTTTATCTTTGCAGTCGTTTGCTATGTGATTGTCTCTAATCCGGGTGAATTCGAAAGCATGGCCAATGCCATTTGGAATCAAGTGAAAAGTGGAGGGCTTTCATGAGGTCAGCTGCTTATAGCTACCGGAAATTCTTTAAATATCCCTTAAAAATTTGGAAAATTGGAAAAAATGAAAAATCCCTCGTCTTTTCCAAAGGGATTGAGATTAGGCAAATCATGGTTGCCCTCGTGCTTTTCAGTGTCTTCTTTCTTTTCAGAGGGAGCATTAACCGAGTCCTTCCAACGACGTTGCAGCTGGCTTTTTATGCCGTGTTGCCTTGGATGATCGCAGGCGCAATCTGTCGAAGCAAATTGGATGGTAAACGACTTGATCGTTTCTTTATTGGGTACTTCCGATATTTGTATACTAAACGATTTAGTTACAGCAGCCATAAACCCGTTTACCAACCACAGATGAAGAAAGCACAGTCATACGAGCGATTCCAATAAGGGGGTGATCCCGTGATCCAATTTCCGATTCATTCTTATAAAGACAATGTGATCTATACGCATGAGATGGAGGCTTGGTCTTATTATCGGGTACATGAGAATACAGTAGGCGTGAATGAGCAGGAAGCGGAAAATAATCTGGTGAACCGACTTCAAAGGCTCGCTTGGCAAATGGCTGCCTTTGAGGAAATTGACTATAAAATCGTGCCGATACCTGTGGATATTGATAAGCGTATGGAAAGCCTGCAACAACAATATGAAGGAAAATATGCAGAAACAGGAAAATACTATGCGGAACGGGCAAAAGAAATCTTGCGTGAAGAAGCTAGAAATGTCGTTGAATACAAATTTTTTGTAGGCGTGAAGTTAAAGAAAAGGGAGCTGGATGAAAGTATCATCCGCACGTTTACTTCATCCTTTAAGAGCATGAACCGTTATTTGCAAAAGCTTGCCGGTTTTGGAGGGCATGAGGTGGACGACCTTACAGCCAGTATGTTTGAGGAATCCGAGGAAGATGCCTTTAGGACCTTGAATCATTATCTAGGGGCCTTCAGGGTGAAAGAGAAGGAATTACGTTATATCATCCGTCATCAGTTCGTAAGGGGCCAGAAACAGCCTGACGGTGACGGAAGTGTCTACAGCCTTACAGAAGGCATTCTCGATCCAGGGAAAGCCGGGTATCTCCATATCAGTCAACTGGATGATGAATCATGGTGTGCTTTCCTTCCTGTTTCAGAATTTCCTGTTGATCTAAGCCATAAGGAGTGGGCTTACTTTTTTCAGTCCTATCATTTCCCAGTAGAAGTCAATATGAGGACCATTTACAAAAGGAAAAAAGAGGATGAGAACCAAACCAATACCATAAAAAAGAGATTTCGCGATCAGGACGCTCAATTGATCGAAGCGAATGAGGATGATGACAGTTTAATCAATACAGGACGTGAGCTCCTGCATGAACTAGAAAATGAAATTAAAAACCAAGGAAAACCACTTCTTAGAACGCACATCAATTTTGTTGTATATGGTCCAACCAAAGAAGAAGTCAGAAAACGAGCCAGAAGGCTCAAATCAGATTTTAAAGATCAGCAAATTGAACTAGTGCAGCCACTTGCTGACCAACTCCTTTTATTCCATCAATCGTTACCAGCAGCCAAAGTTATAGCAGAGGATTGGGAGCAGATCCTTACGCCTGAATCCTTTGCCGAATCCCTATTCTCCCTTACACGAAAAACCGGAAATACCGTAGGATTCTATCTGGGTAAGAATTTATCGCATGATGGGGAAAGCATGGAAAGCTCTCCTTCTCTCGTCTTTTACCATCCGTTCCTAGCCCACTTGGGCTTAAAGGGATCCAAGTATTCCTCCCCGCATGTGACCATCTCGGGACCGACAGGGATGGGGAAATCATATCTCCTGAAAGATATTTTGTTGAATGCCGTCTTTTTCGGAGCGAAAGTCCTGATGACAGACCCGAAGGACGAGGTGGAAAAGAAATTCAAGCAAGCCCTTACGCCTGAAATGAAGCGTACCGCCCCCTTCTTTCAAGAATTAATTGAGAGTTTCAACTATATCACTCTATCAAGCGGGAAGAAGGATGCTGGAAAGCTTGATCCACTTACCTTCCTTGAAGGGGAAGAGGCGCAGGATGCAGCCGTTAGCGTGCTTGAATACTTATCGGAGCTTCAATCGAATGAAAGGAATGTGAAAACGGCCATTTATAAAGGGGTTCGTCATGTCCTTCAACAGGAAGAGAAGCCAGGCCTTCTGAAAGTCGTTCGTTATTTGCAGGCAGCTGAGGATCAAGACATTAAAAATGTGGGAGATTTACTTTATGAGATCGGAACAAACGGGGTTGCAAAACTGATGTTTTCTGAAGGGGATGTTGTCGGAATCAGCCTTGATGAACAAGTGAATATCCTGCAGATTCAAAACTTAAATCTTCCGGACGAAGGCGAAAGGGCGGCGACGAGGGATGAACACATTGCCGTTGCCCTCATGCAGCCACTGGCCAAGTTCGCAACGAAATTCGCGCGCGATGATTCGGTCGTCAAGATGACGGTGTTTGAGGAAGCATGGATGCTCATGAATACGGGTGCCGGGGATCGCCTAATCAATGAATTGCTTCGTACAGGACGTTCCTTACGTTCTGCCGTTTATATCGTCACACAGTCCACGTATGAATACAATAAGCCGCAAATCAAAGAAAATATAGGCACGAAGTTTGCTTTTAAAGCGAAAACAACCGAGGAAGCTGGAAACATCATTGAATTTCTTGGGATGGAAGATAACAAGGCCAACCGGGATATGCTGAAAAACCTTTCGGAAGGCCAATGCATTATTGAGGATATGTACGGGCGAACTGCCAAGATTCAGACGGATGTCTTGTTTGATGAGTGGATCAGCGCCTTCAATACAAAAGAAAGTGATCGTGGTAGAGCTGAGACCGAGGAGGCGTTCATGTGAAAAGATTATTCATCTCTTTTATTGCCATATTGGCACTTTTAACCGGTTGTAATCAAAGCGCATCAACTTCTGAAGATATTTCGAAACTAGCTTATGAGTGGGAAAAAGCAAATTTCAATCGGGATTATGATTTACAGCAAAAATATATTTATAAAAAGGGGTCCTATGAAGCCTATAAAGGAGATAAAAAGATCAATTCGGGATTAAAGTATGAAGATATTCGCTATGAAATCTATTTCGATGAAGATTTAGAACAATATTATGTTTTTACCGATTTTAAAAATCCGAATGGTGAAAATTCAGTAGAGGATAATATAGTCCTTCGTAAAAAAGATGATGAATGGAAAGTTGATACCAGCGAAAGTTTGGATATCGTCCGTGAAGATATATCAGAGAAGCTTGACCGGGAAGCGTGCATTAACTGCAAATAAGGAGGGATTGGATGCAAACCCTTAAACAAGGCCTAGGCTTTTGTTTAGTGCTGTTGGTTCTTCTCTTGCCAACGTCGTCCAATGCAGAAGATGCGGCCCCTACTGTTCCGAAAAAAGAGGAAACAGTGGGCCGTGTGACTTTGGAAAGTAAGGAATATCCTCTCTATCATTATCAGATGGAAGCAGATATCGGTGACGGTATTACGGAAGCTGGTGATAATGCATTACATGCCATTAATCAAGGAATGTGGGGATTTAATAAAACGATTGCTAGTTTTACTTTATATTCCGTTAATCAGCTGATGTCCTTTGATTTAATTGGCAGCATTGTGGATGAAGCTGGAATTATGAGTGAACGAATCTATGAGGTTATGTCTGGAACGTTTTTATCCTTGTTTGTCATTTTAGTTGGGGGAACAGCTGCCTGGCGTTACCTTGTCAATCAACAAGTCGGCCATGCGGTGAAATCAATCCTTGGCGCTATGTCTATCATGGTTATTACTTTTTGGTTTTATGCAGATACAATCGGAAACATTAAATGGCTGAATGATCGGGGGGCGGAGCTCGAAGGGATTGCAAGCTCTGCAAACGTTTTGGTCAGTTCTGATGAGTTCGACAGCAACGCTGCCTATGATTCCAAAGAAGGAATTGCGGTGTTGGAAAATCAACTATTTAACTTAATGGTGAAGCGTCCATATTTACTCTTGAATTATGGATCAACAAAAGAATCTGAAGTTGTAAGTGAAAATCCTAATCGGGTTAATAGTCTTTTGAAAATTAAACCTCATACTGAAGAAGGCAAAGAGGAAAGAAAAAGGATTGTTAAAAAAGAAGTTTCCAATTATGACAACAAACAAATGTCTGCCAGTTTTAGCGGTGAACGGTTCGGATACTTGATTGTCACAATCCTATCGACCATTGCACTCAGCATTCCAATCTTGTTATTAGGGATCTTTAAGTTTTTGCTTCAGGTATGGTTCCTGGCATTAGTCATTTTCACAGCCATTCCATTAGTTCTTTCCGTTATCCCTTCTTATAGTGAAACTGCCTTGAATCACGGGAAGAAGCTTGTGGGCGTATTACTTATGAAAGCAGGATTAGTCCTGTTGATTGCCGTCATTACTGGACTTGTCACCTTGCTTTACGAATCCGTAAAAGTAACGAATGGTGTAGAAGGGTATGTCTTTGTAGTCTTTCTTATCTGCATGACCATTTGGGGATTGTTCAAGTATCGTTCCGAAATCTTTGAGGTTGCTTCTGCAGGCATGGTTCAAGGTCAGCAAGTTGTGGAGAGAGCGACAACCCATACACTTGATAAGATGGGGGATACTGGTGAATCAGGATTCAAGGGAGCCAAAAGAATGGTCGCCAAAGCTTATAGAAGCCATCAAAATAAAAAGCGTCAAGAAGAATATCAGTCGAGAAAAGAAGGCTCGGGCCGAAAGACATTTACCCATCCACGCATAGCAAACAGTGGAAGGTCAGAACACCGAAAAGCGGTTGGTGAGAATACACCTCAAAAACCAGGTGTAGGGAGAAATCAAGGGCAACAAGCAATCGGAAAAGGGTCAATCCATACAACAACGGGTTTGAATACAGGAATGGCCAACCGATCAGCTTCACGAAATGCAGGAGCAGCGATTGTGGATTTAAAGGATTATAAAAGTGAAAAGGATGAAGGGGCAACAGGCAAAGGACCAGTTAGTGGACACCCTTCACGAAGTTCTGAACGTACAGTTTCGGGAGCCCGGAAGCCGGGTGTGAACCCGCCGAATTCAACTAGAAAAGAGAATAGAAAGGCAGAACAACCTAAGCCTTCCAGGCAACGGACAGAGGGATTACATGAGCCTGAAAAGCAAACTTCCCCGCATCGTAATCCAGCCACAAAAATGGAAAGCAAACAAGAAGCAGCAGCTTCAAGAGAACCAGTCAAACAAGTCCAAAAGAAGATTGATGCTAGAAAAGCTAAAGTATCACCTTCCGTATCCGTCAAACGTTCGGAGGGCAGGAAACCCAAAGCCAAGGAGACTGAAAAGGATCGAAAATGATAATTCGAGAGAAGTAAGTAGTTATCATGACAGGTATGTTTGTGAACATACACACTCATTGTTTTGTCAGAATCTCTTTTTAGAAAGGAGTTCCTATGCAAGGGGTTTTAAAGAAAGGTGCAAAGGCCGCAGGAACCATTGCCATTCTCAAAAACCCTTTCTCTTGGATCATTGTAGGCACCCTTCTAATCCTTACATCGCTCTTCGGATTTGCCTTGTTCATTTCAATCAGCTTGGGCGGTGAGAACCAGCTTGAATCAGGTATGTCCGGTGAAGGAACAGTAGGAACAGCGCAGGTGTCTTCTGAAGTCATGCGATACGAGCCGTTAATCCGGAAATATGCGGAACAAAATGGGGTTGGAGAATATGTCGGACTTATCCTGGCCATGATCCAACAGGAATCAGGTGGACGTGAATTGGATGTTATGCAATCTTCCGAATCGATCGGGCTCCCACCCGGTGCCATTACCGACCCGGAGTATTCCATTCAGGTAGGCGTGAAACATTTTGCAGAAGTGATGAAGCAAGCCAAAGGTGATGTAAACCTAGCTTTGCAAAGCTACAACTTTGGAGATGGATTTATCGGATACGCATTGGAGCGTGGAGGCTATTCCAAGGAAGTAGCCACCCAGTTTAGTCATAGGATGGCTGCTAGGGAAGGGTGGAGCCGTTATGGTGATGTGAATTATGTGGACCATGTCATGCAATATTACAACGGTGGAAATGGCAGCGTGGTTGTCATGGGGGACGGTTCGCAATCTTTTGATGTAGAGGAAGTTCACAACATTATGAAACAATACCTCGGTCGACCCTATGTATGGGGAGGAAGGAAACCAGCAGCAGGAGGGTTTGACTGCAGTGGGCTGCTGGAATATGCTTTTGCACAGGTCGGCGTGGATATGTACGGGACAGCTCAATCGCAGTACAACAAAACAAAGCCGGTTTCAGAGGAACATATAAAGCCAGGTGACTTCGTTTTTTTCTCCACCTATAAGCCAGGGGCTTCGCACGTTGGCATGTATGTGGGGAACGGTCAATTTATCAATGCCAATAGCAGTGGTGGTACTTCTTATTCGTCCGTTGAAGAATGGAAAAACTTATATCCCTTCCTAGGTTTTAGACGAATCTAGAAATGGAGGTGCAGGGCATGGAGCCAACCCAAAAGAAAAATTTCTTGTTTTTAATGATAGTATTCATAATTGCTGCTTTGGTTATCATGTACGTTCTCAGTTTGCGTTCACAGCTGCAGGAAGTCAGAGCCAACCAGGGGAACTATGAAGAGCAGATTCAGTCTCTATCCTCTATCCAAAACACGGATGCTTTAAAGGTGAACCGCCAGTTTCTGGAGAGTTTTTTCACCTATCAAACCACTGCCGAACGGTATAAAAAAGTTGAACCATTCATGACCAATCAAGGATTTAAAGCGACCCATCCTTCCGGAACAGAACTTCCAGATTCGGAAGAATCGGTGAAGTCGTCCATGGTGGGCCTGAAGCCATTTGAATATCAGACCTCTAAAACGGAAGCTGAATTTTTTAATGAATTTAAACTCACTACTGAATTTAACAATGTGGCTGCTACCGACACGGTTATCGTCAAAACGTCGCTTATTTATGTGAAGGAGCAAGGCTGGAAAGTTGATGATGTTGAATTTATCGGGCAATTAACGGGCGGGAAATAAAAGAGGATTATTATGGCGTTTACATAAATGCCTATTAACCGTCTTTTCCACTTCAATAGAAAACAGCAGTTTGAATGGTTTGAGTAAATCCGAAAATTAGGAGCATGCTGTAAAATACATGCCTTAAATAATCCAGTTAAGTTTCTAAGTTTGTAATTCCTTCATATTTCAAGGAGAAGGTGGCTTTATTGTACAGGGTGCCTAGGCGGCCATTTTTATTACTGGTAAACTACAAATAAAGCATTTGTAAATGGGGAATTTCTGAATAAGTGCTAGAATTAGTTGTGAAGTGTGCGATTTTAAAAAGGGGGGTTTTTATGAAGTTTGCTTACGAACACCAAGGAGATATTTTATATCAAGTGGAAAACTATAAATTTCGTTATCAAGGAGTGGAAAAAGCTAACATAGAATTAATGTATTTCTTGGATGATGAAGCTTATGCATTTCAATTTAATATCAATGACAATCTAATTCCTGAAGAATTTCGTTTTAGCGCTAATAATAATCGAGATCTTTGTGAAAAAATAGGTGTTGATTTCCAAGAGTTTGCAGGAACATTTTCATCTAAACAAAAGGCTTTGCAAGCTGCCATTACCATGGTAAGTAAAATTATTATCCAATACAGCAAAGTTAAACCATTATGGTAACAAAAGGTTGGGTATCTAAAAAACATATATATTAATTTTGAAAGCAGTATCTTGTAAAAATGGGCGTACCACTTTTAATTCTTCTCCCTCACCATCTTTAATATTGGAATGCTGTAGTCTCGAGTGTATGTATTCCATAGATTCTGGATCAATCTGTTCCAATATATCACTGTAAAATGGCATATGAGGAATTGACCTTAAATACTTAGTGTTCTCCGCCATTAAGCAATCAACTACTATATAATCGTTAGACCACTCCGAAAGTAAAACATAAAAGCCGAAATCCCTTAACGTGGGAAAATCGGCTTTTTATCTTCCGAAAAATGTCTTAGCGTGGGTTTTATGTCATTTGGTTGGCGGGACCCCTTTTAAAGGATCATTACCAGCTTCTCCCTCAATAAATGTTCCTTTTTCATCAATAACTTTGGTGCATAACTGAAATATTTGTTCTCCCAATGCTTTAATATCTTATGAATTTTGGTACTGTCTGGCTTTAATTCTCGTCGCACAGTATCTCCCGAACGATAAACGTTAGTGACATTCCCTCCTGTTAGCATTTCTTCGTTTTCAAGGTTTGACACAAACAACTCCCCCCTAATATGACTTTTTATAAACCCTAAAATAAATCCTTCTATAATTAACCTCCCGTGATTTTAAGTACATTACTTCACAATTATTTAATAAAATAATATCCAAGTCTTATTCCATTAAATGGCCCTTTAATGGAACACGATTGGCGAATTTAAACATTTATTACTCCAGAAAAGGTCTATAACTTTTTAATATATGTGAGAAAAATTTATACTCAAAAATAAATATTTTTTTAATTTATATGTATAAAAGAATAATAGCTTGGGAATCATAAAGATAAAGAAGTTAAATAAAGGGGGTAAAATAGTGTTAAGGGAAAGCAAATTAACGTTATCTGATTTTGTTAATAAAGATCGATTTGAACTAAACTCTTATCTTACCTATTTGATCCATCAATTTTATGATAATGATCTGAATCAGTCTAAAGATAGAATGGTGTAGATTAACGATTAAATAAACTGAAAGAATAATAGTATTTGCGATGAATTAAAAAATTCTTGTTTAAAGACCATAACTGAAGGTTTCAATGAGTTTACACTTTCAGATGTAAACTCATTGGCTAAAAATACCATGGAACTACTAAGTAAAATGTTTGAATAGTCTGAAAATTTTTAGTATAATAGAAAAAAGGTCAAGGAGTTGGTTTCCTATGGAAAGGAATTTAGTTAATACACCACCACAACCTGAAGTAAACGTCGCGGATTCTGAATTTGCTGAAATGGTGTTAAACAAAGCCCTTCGTAATTTCAGAAAAGAGCAAATCCGAAAAGAGATTGACCAGTCATTACAGGATCAAAACAAAGAAGAATTCCTACGATTAACAGAGGAATTAAAAAACATTTCTTAAAATGTTGTATTATATATCGAGATGATTTTGAAATGAACTTAACATAATCGTAATTTTAAGAATTCCGCCAAAACGCCAATCCCATATCTATTCAAGGGATTGGCGTTTATTTGATTTTTATCGATTAAGCACAATATTAAACATCGTTGATTTATCAACATTTTGGGCTTCTGAAGAAGCCTAGCCTGCTGTATAAAAAAGTGGGGTTTTATGCAATCTCTTCTTTCACTAAAGCGCCCGATTACGGAATAAGGATAACATATTCCTTTGTCTACCTATTTTACATAATGTGATGTTTTAGGTACTGAAAAAGGATCTTCAATCGAAGATCCTTTTATGTGGGTTCTTGAATTAATGCACTCGTTCATCACTCACTATAGAAAAAGTAAGTAAAAATTTCCCATAAATCTGATTGTTGCATGTATAATGAGGATAGAAAATTCACCATTGTTTTGTCAGCAATACTGTTGAATATGAAGGAGTGGCAATATTGGAAAGGAAAAAAATCTTCTATTGGATCATCCCCATTCTGTTAATTGTCTTTTTAGGTAATGCTGTGTACGCTGCAGAACAACAAGAAACTAAAGAGAAACAATCTTCTGCATTAAAGGGGCAATTCTACCTTGAAGACGTAGTAAAAATTTATATACCATCTACATATAATGTTGATCAACCAATTGATAATACTCCATATGTTAACAAGTCGTTGGAGGAATTCTCAAAAATGTTTGGAGGAGCAACAGCCATCGATGGGACAGGATCATGGCTATCTGATGATAATCAGCTGATTAAAGAGAAAGTAACGATTGTCTATAGCTATGCAGAAGATTTGGACAAGAAAAAAATCAATAAAGTAGTTACCTATGCCAAATCTCTAAAGGAAGAGATGAAACAATCATCAGTGTCTCTTGAAGTGAATGGGAAGATGTACTTTATTGAATAAATGATGTAAAAAGCCTAGAGATAAAATCTCTAGGCTTTTTAGTCTTCAAGAATATGAGTTTGTTGCTATTGGAATGGAGTCAACAAATCCTAAGGCTCTTTTGGCATCTAACCAATTATAGGGTTTTAACATATAGATTTTATATTTACTCTGAAAATAACCATTCATACATTAAAATTTGATCACACAAATTCACATTCGGGTTAACATATCTGTGGATTTCATATCCTTCATATAAAGCAACTAATGAAGTAGCCAGTATTTTTCTATCAGAGTGCTGTCTGGAACAATCTCTTCTTTCGACATTGCTCGGACCTAACCAATCTCTTCTGTTTTTGCAAAAAGGATTTTTCTACTCGATAGACTCCTTGATTTCTCCATCGTTTTTCACAGCTATATTTTTCATATAGTTTTTACCCCACTCATACATAGACTCTAGTATCGGCATTAGACTTTTTCCCTGTTCTGTCAGTGAATACTCTACTTTGGGTGGAACAACGGGATAGACTTCACGATGAACAATGAGGTCATCTTCCAATTCTCGCAATTGGTTAACTAGCATTCTTTGGGTAATACCGGGCATGAGAGACTTTAGTTCATTAAATCGCTTTGTTCCCTCTTTACCTAGATGCCACAATATAAGCATTTTCCATTTACCACCTATGACAGAAAGTGTCAATTCTTTTTCACAGTCAAACGGCTTATCACGAAGATGTCCCATTAATTTCACCTCCATTTCCAGCGTAATGGTATACAATTTGTCACTATATGAATATGAAGTGCGTACTTACGCATAAATATTATACACGTTATACTAATTTCTGTATAGGTGATACGTTCATAGGAGGGGATCAAGTGAATGACTTAACTATTCCACGTGACATTAATTTAGATGAGAATGTTCTCGATGTCTTAAAAACGTTGAAAATGGATTCTGTGACTTTTGTCCTATTTGGAGCGACAGGGGATTTAGCTAAGAGAAAAATTTTTCCTGCTCTATATAATTTATTTTTAGATAAAAAAATTCCTAACTCGTTTTCGGTTATTGGTTTAGGTAGAAGAAATTGGTCTGATGAATCTTTTCAAAAACACGTGAAAGAATCGTTACAAACATTTTCTAGACGTATGATAAATGAGTCATCCAAAATGGAAGAGTTTCTCAATGCATTTCGCTATAGCCTTTTGGATGTAACAAATAAAGAAGGGTATAAGAACTTACTCGAATTGATTAAAACTCGTGAAGAAGAATTGAGTATTCCAGAAAATCGCCTGTTTTATCTATCTGTTGCGCCTGAGTTTGTGGATGTGATTACTTCAAACATCCAAAAAAGTGGATTAGGCTCTACAATAGGATGGAGACGACTCATTATCGAAAAGCCCTTTGGAAACGATTTGAAATCCGCCCAAAATCTGAACGAATTATTAAGTGAAACTTTTGAAGAGGACGAAATTTATCGTATAGATCATTACCTTGGAAAGCCGATGATTCAAAACCTTGAAGCATTAGAATTTGCGAATCCTATGTTTCAAGCGCTATGGAATAACCAATATATTGCCAATATACAAATCACGGCGAGTGAAACGGTTGGGGTAGAAGAAAGAGCAAGTTATTATGACCAAGCAGGGGCAATTCGAGATATGGTCCAAAATCATATGCTGCAAATACTGATGATGACTGCTATGCATCTTCCAAAACGAATAAGCGCAAAAGATATTCGTCAAGAGAAGAGGAAAGTCATGGAATTTCTAAGACCATTGAAGAAAGAAGATGTAGCTTTGCACGTGGTTCGTGGTCAATATGGTCCAGGGGAAATTCAAGGTGAACCAGTTGTTGGATATAAAGAGGAATCCGGAATTGATGCTTCTTCAACAAATGATACCTTTGTTTCTGCCCGTTTGTGGATTGATGATTCTAATTGGAGTGGGGTGCCATTCTATATCCGTACTGGAAAAAGAATGAGGGAAAAGTCCACACGTATTGTGATTGAGTTCAAAAATCCGTTAAAGGATTTATACATGTCCCAAAAAGAGCAAACAGCCCCCAATCTATTAATCATCGAGATTAGTCCTAACGAAGGTGTTTCATTACAATTAAATAGAAAAAACCCGTTAAACGGTAAAATAGAGCCTGTTACGGTGACTTTTTCAGCTAATGCAAAAGAAGTACCGGAAGCCTATGAGCTTTTACTGTTCGATGCTTTGCGTGGCGATCCAACTTTCTTTGCTCATTGGAATGAAGTTGAATTATCTTGGAATTGGGTTCAACCTATTTTGGAGGTATTTGAGGAAAATGCCCTTACTTTGTATCCTTATCGTTCAGGTTCGATGGGACCGGACGCTTCTGATCAATTATTGGAAGAGGACGGATTTAAGTGGTTATAGGTTTTGATGCTAGTATGGAAATTGACTCCCTCTATTGAAAACATAAATTCATGCATTCCTATAGGTCACAAAAATAGGAAAATTAAAAGAAAAATGGATTCATGATCATAATATGAAAATAAGTAAATCATAAGCATTAAAGCTTTGGAAAAGAGAAGAAAGAACTGGAATCAGCGTTTATCCAAGGATTTAGATTTATTGTATAACTTGATATAGATTTAAAGTTTGACCTCAAAGTGGCTAAGATTGATTCTTAAAATGAAGAAGGGACGAATTGACCATGGTAAAACAAAAAATCGGTGTGATCGGTTTAGCCGTAATGGGTAAAAATCTCGCGTTAAATATTGAAAGTCGAGGTTATTCTGTTTCTGTTTACAACCGTTCGTCTGAAAAAACAGAAGAGTTTTTAAAGAACGAAGCAAATGGGAAAAATTTTTTTGGTGCGAAAAGCACCGAAGAATTTGTTCATTCATTAGAAAAACCACGCAAAATTTTATTAATGGTTAAAGCGGGTGGACCAACAGATGCAACGATTGATTCGTTAAAACCATATCTTGAAAAGGGTGACATCCTCATCGATGGCGGAAATACATTTTTCCAAGACACGATTAGACGTAATAAAGAATTAGAAGACACAGGTATCCACTTTATTGGTACAGGTGTTTCAGGTGGGGAAGAAGGGGCATTGAAAGGTCCATCTATTATGCCTGGTGGCCAAAAAGAAGCGTATGAACTTGTAGAGCCAATTTTGAAAGAGATTTCAGCAAAAGTAGAAGGAGATTCTTGTTGTACATATATCGGTCCCAATGGTGCAGGCCATTACGTAAAAATGGTCCATAATGGTATCGAGTACGGAGATATGCAGTTAATTTCAGAAGCGTATTTCATTCTGAAACAGGTGCTTGGTTTAAGTGCACAAGAACTTCATGAAGTATTTGCAGAATGGAATAAAGGGGAATTAGATAGTTATCTAATTGAGATTACAGCTGACATCTTTACAAAAGTGGATAAAGAAACAGGTAAACCTCTTGTTGACCTAATTTTAGATACAGCAGGCCAAAAAGGTACAGGTAAATGGACAAGTCAAAGTGCTTTAGATTTAGGAGTTTCACTTCCAATCGTCACAGAATCTGTGTTTGCTCGCTTTATATCTGCCTTGAAAGAAGAGCGAGTTAAGGCAAGTAAGCTATTAAAAGGCCCTGAGGAGAAGACGTATGAAGGAAATGGAGAAGAATTAATAGAGGCAGTACGTAAAGCTTTATATATGAGTAAAATTTGTTCATATGCACAAGGATTTGCACAAATGCGTTCTGCGTCAGAAGAGTATGACTGGAACCTTTGCTATGGTGATATTGCAATGATTTTTCGTGGCGGTTGTATCATTCGTGCCCAATTCTTACAAAAAATTAAAGATGCTTATGATCGTGATCCTAACTTACCAAACTTATTATTGGATTCGTACTTTAAAGAAATTGTAGAAAGCTATCAATCTGCATTACGTCAAGTACTCGCTATGGCAATTGAGCGAGGCATAGCGGTGCCATCATTCTCCAGCGCATTATCTTACTATGACAGTTATCGTACAGATACGTTGCCAGCAAATCTGATACAAGCACAACGCGATTACTTTGGTGCGCACACATACCAGCGTGTAGATAAGGAAGGCATTTTCCATACAGAATGGTTTCAAAAGCAATTTAATTAATATTATAGACCAAAACCCCTGTCTTAATTATAGGACAGGGGTTTTTGGCATAAGCCCGTCGATCAGAAAAGAGGAAAAGTCACTTTGCCGAACGGACAGCAGTCGAAATAGTAAAAACCTACTTAAAAGAATTCTTTCAGTTGAACAATGTCCGTACCAGACTGAAAAGAAGGTAAATGTGTTTGAAATTAAGTTGAAAAATATTGCACCGTTTTGAAAAAAGTTTAACCACTTTATTCTATTATTCTCTTTTTTCTTATTGAGCTAACGGGAAGTTGGATAAGAAGTATGGAAAATGATCCAAACTTTTTTATAAAAGAACGATTCAAATGAATATGTTAAAAGCATGTTTTAATAATTTTTTTTCAAAACATGCTCTATCAATTTGTTATTTTTCAAGGTGATTTGTATTAGCAAACAATAATGGTAAATATGGGCAATGTATAATAAAATAATAGAAAAACAAACATTTCACCTTTATACAAAAAAAGGCAGCCTCACCTAATGGTGAAATCTGCCCGGAATGATATTGATTCATACATAAATTTGGGAAGGCATTAAAGTCTCTAATTCGACAGCTCTTTTTAAGTTATATGTTTCTGTCTAAAGATTTTTTTACCAAAACCTGATTTAGTATGTTCAATTTTTTATAATTTACTAGTCATTCATTTAGGAGTATAAGCATAACTAAGCCTAACCTACTCTAAATTTGCATGTCTTCCAAACATAGTTTGGCCGGCTAATTCCTTTTGCTCCATCACGCTTAATATGATAGAGTCGAATAATAACAAGAGACTTTGCTCGAATAAGGACCCCATAGGCTGTATAGTTTTGTAGTCACTGTCTGCACCAGCCTTAGGCTTGGCAGGTATTTTAATAGCTAAGTCGCTTATTTTTCCAATGGTCGAATCAGGGGAAATCGTGACAACTGCAACAGATGCTTCTAAACCTTTAGCCTTCTCGGCCATTGACACTAAACTTTTTGTCTCTCCTGAACCAGAAGCGATAATTAAAATATCATCTTTTTCTAAACCAGGGGTTACCGTTTCTCCTACTACAAATGCATCTAACCCCATGTGCATCATGCGCATAACAAAAGATTTGGCCATAAACCCAGAACGACCTGCACCAGCCACAAAGATTTTCTTGGATTTAAGTATGTGATCCACCAATTTTTCAGCTTCATCTTCAGATATTAATTCGATTGTCCGATTTAATTCGTTTTCAATTTCAGCTAAGTATTGAGTAGTCTTCATAATTCACATACCTTTCTTAAGCAAAAGTCGCTTGTTTAATTAATTCTTGCATTTTCGCAGCTACTGCTTTTTTATTATCTTGTCCAGTAATACCACCACCTACAATGACAAGATCAGGCTGTGCTTCAATGACTTCCGGCAATGTATCTAATTTAATTCCCCCTGCTACAGCAGTTTTCGCATTCTTAACAACGCGTTTGATTGTTTGAAGCTGTTCAAATGAGTTTTCTCCTTTAGCCTGAAGATCGTACCCTGTATGCACACAAATATAATCAACGCCCAGTGCATCAATTTCGTACGCACGTTTTTCGATATCTTTTACATTGATCATATCAACAAGAATTTGTGTTCCTTGTTTTTTAGCTTCCTCCACTGCACCCTTGATTGTTGCATCATCCGTCGCACCAAGAACTGTGATGATTGAAGCACCAGCTTCAGATGCTTTCATAACTTCATATCCGCCAGCATCCATAATTTTCAAATCAGCCAATACGGTTAAATTAGGAAATGCTGCACTAACTTCTTTTACTGCTCTAAGACCTTCATTAATGACAACAGGAGTTCCAATTTCTACTACATCGACAAATTGCTCTACTTCTCGAACTACTTCTATTGCCTGTGGGATGTTTACAAGGTCTAATGCTAATTGAAGTTTCATAAATACTTCACTCCTTAAATAATTTTTTGTTTGATACTACATTTATTGTATTCTCTAATTATTTAAATGAGAAGTACCCACTTTTATATCATATAGTGTTTAAAAGTATACTGTGTGTAAGGTGAAGAAAGGAAGATAAGTGAAATATACCAAGAGTTGCTTTTAGGAAAATTCGTTGAAGAATTGTGTTTGAAGCCCTATTTATGTAGAAGTTGTTAAAGGGTAATGTGATTCAAAAAGAAAATCGTGGTACTTCTTCTTGCCGGTAATTAAATAGACCGTAAAGTGAGTAGTAAGCAACAAATCTAATACAATAGAGTTCGTATACCGTCCGCCGATATGGGTTAACAGGCTAAAAAAACCACATGGAGAAACCTTTATAAAGGTTTCTCCATGTGGTTTTTAGTGTCCAATTTATTAATTAAAGTTTTTTTCTTAATCTGTCCATAACAAAGATTCGCTTTCAGAAAAGGAGGCATAAAGGATTATTTTCTAATCCTTCATGAGGGAAGCTTTTTTCTCCTAGAGGGATTCTTCTTTTCTATCTGCTTGGTTATTCAAGACTGTCTCCATATACTCACTGCCCCAGTCATACATGGATTCAAGAATTGGCATCAAACTTTCTCCTCTTTTGGTCAGAGAATATTCAACTTTTGGTGGAACAACAGGATAGACTTCACGGTGAACAATTAGGTCATCTTCGAGCTCTCGCAATTGACTGGCGAGCATTCTCTGCGTAATTTCAGGAATCATAGATTTTAGTTCCCCAAATCGCTTGGTTCCTTCTTTGCCCAGATGCCACATAATAAGCATTTTCCATTTACCGCCAATAATAGAAAGTGTCAATTCTTTTTCACAGTAAAACGTCTTGTCACGCAGATGTCCCATTTATTTTCCCCCCAGGTCATAAAATAATAGTGTACTTTATAATACTATATAATAAAAAAGTGCGTACTTACAATTAAAAAATATAGATATTATACTTTTATATACATAGAGGATCATCACCACAAGAACTATTACTTGGTACATCCATTAGAATCTTACTACACCACAATTTTACAATCAAGGAAGAATGCAGGGGGGATTAAATGACTTTTCTACGTAATAAATTTTTAGACAGGAATGCGTTTAAATATCCTAAAACGTCGGAAGTGCATACTGTGACCCTTATTTAAAGCAACAGGGGCTTTAGAAAATAAGGTGAATTTTAATACTAATTAAATCTAACGAAGTTACCAATATGTAAAAGGAAAGAAGCACAAATTAGAAGTACTCTATTCTAAAAAGGAGGCCATCACGATGAAAGTTGGATTAATCGGTTTAGGAAAAATGGGATTAAACTTAGGTCAAAACCTAATTGAAGAAAGCCACGACGTTGTGGCCTATGATTTAGATTCCGGTGCTATAGAAGAAATGGAAAGATACGGAGCGAAGGGAACCACTAATATAGTAGAACTCATTAAATCATTAGAGCAACCCCGAATTATTTGGCTTATGGTTCCTCCAGATTCAGTTGATGTAGTAATTAGTGAAGTGACACCGTTTATAAATATTGGCGATATTTTAATTCAATCTGGAAATTCCTACTATAAGGATACCATTCGCCGGTACAACAGGCTAAAGAGATATGGTGTGAGCTTTATGGATGTCGTGACCTCTGAAGGAAAGGAAGGTGCTCGAAAAGGTGCTTGTTTCAAGATTGGAGGAGACCTTGAAGCTTGGCGCATAGTAGAGCCCATTTTCAGAGATATATCTGTAGAAAATGGATATTTATATGCAGGAAAAGCAGGGAGTGGTCACTTCTTGAAAATGACCCCCAATGAGATTGATTACGAAATGGATGATATCGGGGAAGGATTGGAAATATTAGAAAAAAGGGAACTTGAGTATGATAATGAGAATGTAGCAAGAGTATGGAAAAAGCGATTCGGTTATTCGTCCAGGGCCTATGGATTTAACGGAAAGAGCATTTTCTAAAGATGAAAATTAGAAGAAACTAAATAGAATAGATAAGGAAATCTTCTTGAGAAGGAAAATGGGCGGCCGAGACTGCTTTTGATTTACAAACAGCCACTCCCGTCATCGCCATGTCGTTGATGCGCTATCGTTCATTAGAAATTCACAGGAAAAGAGTAGCCCACTATGCAACGAATTTGGTGGGGCATGCTGTGAGGAAAGTATGAAGTGAGAAGTCACTGGGTTTAAGTAAATCCAATTAGAGGCTCCTAATGTAAGAACATATTATGTTCATTTCCGTCAGATCTAAAATGCAAATGAAAGATGAAAAATTATTCAATCAAAAGGAGGAAAATAGAATGGAAAGAAATAATACAGTTATTTTAAATGAAGTAATAGTAGGTTTATATAGCAATAAAGAATTAGAAATAATGTTAAATAAATTATCAAATTACTATCAAGTTGATATAGCTGATTTTACTGTAAGTAAAGTGAATCCAAATAGCTACAAAGAAATGATTACTTGATTGATAGTAGACTTATGGTCCATTACATGAATACTTAAATTGGTGAACTGAGAGTCATATTAAACGAATAAAGAAGGGTTTTACTTACTCAAACATATTTATCTCATTCAATATGCATCTGGCGTACAGGGAATGGAAAATAACCAATTCCCTGTACGATGCGATTCATCCCTACATATATAAAAATCTCCAAGATTTAAATAGGGATATTGATAAAAAAGGAAATCAAATCAAGGAGATGGAAAGTAATTACCTTACTATTAATACAGGGAAGAGGCGATGGTAACATAGTCGTAGATACTAAAATTGTAAGGTAAAGGGGAAGAATCCAAAATGAGTAAGGAAAAGAAAATCAATCTAAAGAAGCCAAAGAAGTGGTGGGTATGGGTTTTAGCATTTATTGTCATAGCTAATATAGCAAATGGTTGGGACAAAGAGGAAGTTGCTAAAGAAGAGAAGACTAATGAAACCATCGCTGAACCTAAGGAGGAAAAGAAAGAAGAGAAGGAGGAAACTCCTAAACAATCTCTATTGCTGCAAGGATTCTCGCAAATCTCACAATACCTTAATTTTCTCTTTTTCCATACATCAATTGTGTTAAAAATATAGACTTTATGTCCTTTCGCTTTTCTTAGCAACCGTTCAAAAGTGGATCGGCTTAAGCCAAGATATAGAAACTTATTGGGATTCAGAAAAGCAGTTAACAATTTTGATTTTGCATAACAAATAACTTCTAATTTTATGAACTGTAAGAAAGATCTATACCGTCCATGTATAAAATTCTGAAAATAAAGTTTTTTCAGATAATTATTGAAATTTTCATTTAAACCCGTTAACATACAATTATTAATGAAAATTTATATAAGCGGATGATAATTGTGGGAGAGACCGAAGAAATCGATTCGGCACCGAAGGAGCAATTCCCAAAAAAACCTTGGGATAGAAACTCTCAGGTAAAAAGACTACAATTGGACGCACCTCTGGAGAGAGCTGAAAAGCCACCAAAGGGGAATCCTTTTGATGAAAAGAATATTATAAGACAGATTGTTTTGTAATATGTTTCATACCCAAGGTAATCTCTCAGGTAAAAAGGACAGAGGAAAGGTGGGATATTTATCCTGCCTTTCCTCTGTCTTTTTTGTGAGGAAAGGTAGCTTGGAAGAAAATCGAGGAGGATATTTGAATATGAGTCTACAAAACTATGATTCAGAGATTTATAATGCCATGGAAAATGAAAGGGAAAGACAACATAATACGTTAGAATTAATCGCATCAGAAAACTTCGTAAGTAAAGAAGTGATGGAAGCCATGGGGTCTGTCCTCACTAATAAGTATGCAGAAGGATATCCAGGGAAGCGTTACTATGGAGGCTGTGAATATGTAGATGTGGTGGAACAAACAGGTATTGAACGCCTAACCAAGCTGTTTGGTGCTAAGTATGCAAATGTACAACCACACTCAGGTGCACAAGCAAATCTAGCTGTTTTTTATGCGTTGCTTCAGCCGGGCGATAAAGTGATGGGGATGAACCTTTCGCATGGAGGACACTTAACTCATGGTAGTCCCGTCAGCATCTCGGGGAAATGGTTTGATATTGTGTCTTATGGGGTGAGAGAAGATACTCACTTGATCGACTATGATGATCTTGAAGCAATCGCGAAAAAAGAAAAACCAAAATTGATTATTGCGGGGACAAGTGCCTTCCCAAGAACAATTGATTTTGCACGTTTTAAAGAAATCGCCGATCTAGTTGGAGCAAAACTGATGGTGGATATGGCCCATATTGCAGGGCTCGTGGCAGCAGGTTTTCATCCATCGCCAATCCCATATGCGGATGTGGTGACAAGCACAACGCACAAAACTTTACGCGGTCCACGTGGCGGCATCATTTTAACAAATGATGAAGACATGATAAAGAAAATAAATAAAGCTATATTCCCAGGGATTCAAGGAGGGCCACTCATGCACATTATTGCGGCAAAGGCGGTTTCCTTTAAAGAAGCATTGCATCCGAGCTTTAAGATCTATGCCAAACAAATCATTGAAAACGCAGCAACACTTGGCGAAACATTAAAGAAAGCAGGCGCAATTCTTGTTTCAGGTGGAACGGACAACCATATCGTACTTTTAGACGTTCGCCAATGGAATTTAACCGGAAAAGAAGCAGAACGATTACTAGAAGAGGCGGGAATAACAGTTAACAAAAACACGATCCCCTATGATACTGAAAGCCCATTTGTCACAAGTGGCATTCGAATGGGAACAGCGGCTTTAACGACACGTGGTATGAAGCAGGAAGAAATGGTTAAAATCGGAGAAGTGATTGCGGCTGTTTTAAAGAGCAATGGAGATACAGTTGTTCTAGAAAAAGCAAAAGAAACAACAAAAGAGATTTGTGAAGGATATCATTTGTTTCAACAGCCTATAACGGTCTAAGAAGGGAGAAACAACATGGAATTCCAAAGTTGTTTTGACATTATCGGCCCTATCATGGTAGGACCATCTAGTTCTCATACTGCTGGTGTTGTATCAATGGGGAAGTTCATTCATGAACTATTAGGTGGTTGTCCGGAAGAGGCGAACATTATTTTCTACGATTCATTTGCTGAAACGCACCAAGGTCACGGAACAGATAAAGCCCTACTTGGCGGATTACTTGGCATGGATACAGATGATTCCAGGATTAAAAATGCCATGGAGCTGACTAAAGAACATGGTCTAGATTACGAATTTCAATTTGAAGGCAGTTGCCCTTATTTTAAACATCCGAATACAACAGTCGTTACGGCAAAACGTGGGGAATGGCTGGTAAAGGTAGGTGGTGCATCCCTTGGAGGCGGTTTATCAAAAATCTTTATGATTGGCGATAAAATGGTTGATATTCGTTTAAGCACTAGCGATGACTTTTCGGTACTTGCTACACATTACCATTCATATGTTTTGAAAAAAACGTCGTTAGAGGGTGCATGATGGAAATTCGGTCAATGAACGAGCTAATTGAATTTTGTACACACAAACAGAAAACGATTGGTGAAGTCATGTTGATGATGGAAATAGAAAAATCGGGGAGAGATCAAAAGACGATCATCAGCATGATGGAAGAACGGTTATTTAAAATGCAGGAAGCTGTTGAGAGCGGTAAAAAAGACACCTCTACTGCACCAAGTGGCATTTCTGGTGGTGATGCTGTTAAGATGTACGATTATGTGAATCAAGGTAACTCTCTTTCAGGAAGTTATATTAGCGATGCCATGACTTTCTCACTGGCGACATCTGAAAGTAATGCGAGAATGGGAGTCATTGTGGCAACTCCGACAGCCGGAGCAGCCGGTATATTACCCGGAGTATTGTTTTCGCTTCACAAAAATGACGGAACTTCCTACAGAGACTTAGTCATGGGGCTGTTCACCGCAAGTGCCCTTGGGTATGTCATTGCTAACCGGTCCTTTATATCCGGAGCAGCAGGAGGATGCCAAGCAGAGGTCGGTTCTGCAACGGCAATGGCGGCAGGGACCATTGTTGAATTAAAAGGTGGCACACCTAAACAAGCGGTTAATGCAACAGCCATTGCTTTAAAATCACTGTTGGGCCTCGTTTGTGATCCAGTTGCTGGGCTTGTTGAAGTGCCTTGCATTAAGCGAAATGTGATTGGAACATCCATTGCCTTTTCAGCTGCAGATTTATCTCTTGCAGGTGTTGAAAGTCGTATACCATGTGATGAAGTCATTGAAGCCATGTACAAGATTGGAAAGGAAATGCCTCGAACACTTAGAGAAACAGCACTTGGTGGTCTTGCAATGACCGAAACAGGTAAAAGGGTAAAAGAACAGTTATTTAGCAAGAGATCTTAATTGGAGGGGTAGCAATGAGCACAGCAACCGGATTGAAGAGAACACCACTTTTTGAAACATATAAAAAATACGGAGCAAAAGTCATTGATTTTGGTGGATGGGAACTGCCAGTCCAGTTTTCTAACATTTTAGAAGAACATGATGCTGTCCGAAAGGAAGCAGGACTTTTTGATGTCTCTCATATGGGGGAAGTGCTTGTTGAAGGGAAAGGTGCAGAAAGCTATATTAATTACCTTGTTACAAACGATGTAACAAAGCTTAGCATTAATCAAGCACAGTATACCGCGATGTGTTATCCATCTGGCGGGACAGTGGATGATTTATTGGTCTACAAACTGAAAAATGATAAATTTCTTCTCGTGATTAATGCAGCAAACATTGAGAAAGATTACGACTGGATGAAGCAACATGTTAAAGGAGAAGTGACACTTCGTAATATTTCAAATGACATCGCGCTGATCGCCATTCAAGGTCCAAAGGCGGAAGGCATTTTACAAAAGCTAACGGAAATCAATTTATCGGGAATTGGCGTTTTCCACTTTACTCAACATATTAATCTGGATGGCATTACGGACGTGCTTGTATCCCGTACGGGTTACACAGGGGAAGACGGATTTGAGCTTTATTTAGCAGCGGACAAGGCGCCAGCACTTTGGGAAAAGCTTCTGGAAACTGGAAAAGAAAACGGCTTAAAGCCGTGCGGACTCGGTGCACGTGACACTCTTCGCCTTGAAGCACGTCTTTCTCTATACGGACAAGAGCTCACAAAGGAAATCAGCCCTCTTGAAGCTGGAATCGGTTTTGTCGTAAAAACGAACAAAGAAAGTAATTTTATCGGCAAAGCCATACTTACAAAACAAAAAGAAGAAGGGGTAAAACGAATATTAGTTGGAATTGAAATGACAGGAAGGGGCATTCCTCGTCACGGTTATAAAGTGTTTTCAGGAGGGTCAGAGGAAATTGGTTTTATTACATCCGGAACCCATTCACCGTCTTTAAAGAAAAGCTTAGGTCTCGCGCTTGTATCAGCAGAAAATGCTGACCTAGGAACACAACTTAAAGTGGAAATTCGTAAGAAGATGGTTGATGCTATTGTGGTAAAAGCACCGTTCTATAAAAAAGGATAATCCCTTAACCTTGCACGAAAAAGTAAGCACCCTACAGTAAATATTAATAAATTTTATGAGTGAAAGGAAGAAAAAACAATGACAAAAGTGATAGCCAACCTACTTTACAGCAAGGAACATGAGTGGGTACTACAATTAGACGAAAACCGAGTGCGTATTGGAATTTCTGATTTTGCCCAAAAACAATTAGGTGATATCGTTTTTGTTGAAAATCCGGGAGTGGGTGATGAAGTAACGGCTAATGAATCAATAGGATCGATCGAGTCGGTTAAAACAGCTTCTGAAATCTATACCCCTGTATCTGGTAAGGTAGTTCGTGTAAACGAGGAGTTAGATGATGCGCCTGAAATGATCAATGACCAGCCATATGAAGCAGGATGGTTGGTAGAAGTGGAACTATTAAATTCAGAAGAATTACAAGTACTTCTAAATGAAGTTCAATACGAAACTTTTGTGAATGAAGGGGAGGAATAAGATGACAGCGACCTATCGTTATCTTCCTGATACAAAACAAGATCAAGAGGAAATGCTAACCTTTCTTGGAATTTCTTCGACAGAGGAGCTGTTTGAAGATCTACCGGATGATATTCGTTTGGAAGGGGAGTTAAATATCCCTAATGCGATTCCTGAACCACATCTTTTGAAAAAGATGCATCAGCTTGCTTCGCAAAACAAACATGCCAATCACTACCCAATATTTCTTGGTGCCGGTACCTATGATCATTACATTCCAAGCGTTGTGAATCATATGATTTCCCGTTCTGAATTTTATACAGCTTATACCCCTTACCAACCTGAAATTAGCCAGGGTGAATTACAAGCCATTTTTGAATTTCAAACAATGGTTTGTGAGCTGACAGGAATGGATGTTGCCAATTCTTCTATGTACGATGGCTTTACATCCCTTGCAGAAGCAGCATCCCTTGCTGTTGTATCGACAAGACGTTCGAAAGTACTTGTATCAAAGGCGGTTCATCCGGAATCCCGTGCCATCTTACAGACAGTAGCAGATGGTCAAAGGTATGCAGTGGAAGAGGTGAATCTTGCGACGGACTGTACAGACTTAGAGAAACTGCAAGAACAAATCGATCAATACACAGCAGCTGTTATTGTCCAATACCCAAATTTTTTTGGTTCTATTGAAGATTTGAAAGAAATTAAGAAAATTGCCGAGACAACAGGAGCTATGTTGATCGTTAGCGCTAATCCACTGGCATTAGCGCTTTTGCAACCACCAGGTAATCTTGGAGCAGACATTGTGATAGGTGATATGCAGCCCTTAGGGATACCAATGAGCTTTGGTGGCCCGCACTGTGGTTACTTTTCGGTTCATAAAAAGTTTATGCGCAAAATACCCGGACGTATCGTGGGTCAAACAACAGATGAACAAGGCAAAAGAGGATTTGTACTAACATTGCAAGCACGTGAGCAGCATATTCGCCGTGATAAAGCAGCTTCCAATATTTGTTCTAACCAGGCGTTAAATGCACTAGCTTCCTCCATTTGTATGACCGCACTTGGAAAGCAAGGAATTCGCCATATGGCACAGCTAAACTTCGATAAAGCTGATTACATGGCAAAACGTCTTAAAGAAATAGGATGTAAGATTATGAATCAAGCACCATTTTTTAATGAATTTATTGTCGAGCTCCCACTTCCGGCTAAGGAAGTCAATGACAAGCTTCTAAAAGAAGGAATCATCGGAGGATTTGATTTAGACCGTGATTACGGCTTGGGACATCAAATGCTCATTGCGGTAACCGAGCAAAGGACAAAAGAAGAGATTGACCAATTTGTAAATGTATTGGAGGCGATTGTACATGGTTGAATACAACGATATAATCTTTGAAATCAGTCGACCTGGTCGAATTGGTTCAAGCCTTCCAGAAAGTGACGTCAACAAAATCGATTTAAAAGATAAGCTTCCCATGCATTTGATTCGTGACATACCAGCAGAACTCCCAGAAGTATCAGAACTTCAGCTTGTTCGCCATTACACAGCACTTTCCAATAAAAACTATGGGATTGATAATGGTTTTTATCCACTTGGTTCTTGTACGATGAAATACAACCCGAAGATCAATGAAGATGTGGCTCGTTTCGACGGTTTTAGCCGTATTCATCCGTATCAGCCAGCCGAAACGGTGCAGGGAGCACTAAAGCTTTTATATGAATTACAGGAAGATTTAGCTGTAATTACAGGTATGGATGCTGTGACATTACAACCTTCAGCAGGAGCTCAAGGAGAATGGACCGGTTTAATGATGGTTAAAAACTATCATGAACAAAAAGGAGAAACAAGAACAAAAGTACTTGTTCCAGACACAGCTCATGGTACCAACCCTGCCAGTGCATCAGTGGCCGGATATAAAACGGTTACGATTCCATCTAATGAATATGGATTAGTAGATTTGGAAGAATTAAAGAAACATATGGATAATGATACAGCAGCCCTAATGCTGACCAATCCAAACACACTTGGACTTTTTGAAAAAGAAATTGTGGAAATTTCTAAAGTGGTGCATGAATCAGGTGGCTTACTGTATTATGATGGGGCCAATGCCAATGCGATTTTAGGGAAAACAACACCGGGAAAAATGGGCTTTGACATCGTGCACTTAAATCTGCATAAAACATTTACAACTCCTCATGGTGGAGGTGGTCCTGGTGCTGGTCCTGTTGGTGTAAAAAGCAAGCTGATTCCATATTTGCCGGTGCCACACATTGAAAAAGATAAGGATCACTATGTACTGAACTATAATCAACCATTATCCATTGGCCGTGTAAAAGGTTATTATGGAAACTTCGGGATTCTTGTTCGTGCGTATACCTATATTCGTACAATGGGACCTGAAGGCCTACGTCAAGTATCGGAAAGTGCAGTCCTCCATGCAAACTATCTTCGCAAAAGGCTAGAACCATATTTCGAAGCACCTTATTCACAAATTTGTAAGCATGAATTTGTGTTATCCGGTTCAAGACAGAAAAAACTGGGTGTAAGAACCCTTGATATGGCCAAACGGCTGCTTGATTTCGGTTACCATCCACCGACCATCTACTTCCCGTTAAATGTAGAGGAATGTTTGATGATTGAGCCGACAGAAACAGAGTCAAAAGAAACCCTCGATACCTTTGCAGATACAATGATTCAAATTGCTAAAGAAGTAGAGGAAAATCCAGGTGTTGTACTAGAAGCACCGCATACAACGATCATAGGACGATTAGATGAAGTGCAAGCAGCAAGACAACCTATATTGCGTTACACAAAAGAAGAGGAAGCTGTGAGAGAAAATGAAGTGGTGACATAATAAATTTAATTTCAGGTTGTAATGGTCCGTCGGTAATGAATAGGAGAGAACTTGTTTTTTCTTGGGGTTTTCTTCTTGGTGGTTTCAACATCCACTCAATCGTTCTCCTACCAGGCTTATGTTTGTGTAAAATAAAATGTTTGAGGATTAAAAACATGATAATGGAGAGAAGGAGGGGATTTGATGGTTATAACACTAACGAAATCAGCAGTGAACAAGCTGGAAACAATGAAGTTGAAAGAAGATCAATCTCCTCGGATTGATGCCAATATAGCAGGTGGATGTGGGATGTCTATAAAGTTTACGCTTGTTTTTGAAGAACTACGAAGAAACGATACGATTATTGAATATGGTGATATCCAGATTCGAATCGATCGTTTTACAAAGCGCTATTTAGATGAAGAGACACAAATAGATTATACAGAAGAGCATGGCTTTCTTGTGGGAGAAAGCTTTGCTTCAAGTGCATGTTCAATAGAGGTTGATTAATGGTCTTGGTTCTTCCTAATTGTATAGTTTTCTAATCGAACCTATTAATAGAAGAGGTTATAGATTATTAAACTAAGGGGCTGGAGCTAGTCGGACTGCGCTGTTTTACGATTCGGAAGGCAAAGAAAAGATAATAAAAAAACAGCCATTTGGCTGCTTCAGTTTGTAGACAGAGTCCGTTTGTAGGGTCTTTGTCTACAAGCTTTTTTTGTATAATAAAGATAACATTACTTTTTATGGGGGATTGGTTATGTTATCAAAAAGCCGACTAGAAAAACATTTAAAATCAAATCACGGATTTGACTCCTTGTGTATTTAGTAAATCTAAAAGATGACGTACTGCATGGGAGAATCCATCTTCATCATTTGTTTGTGTTATTAAATCAGCCTTTTGTTGAATATTCAGAGGGGCATTACCCATCGCAACGGAAGTGGTTGCTACCTCGAATTGGGCGAGGTCGTTGCCCCCATCACCGAAAGCAATAATCTCATCAAAGGCTAGATTCATCATCTGTTGGTAATGCAATATAGCCTTTCCTTTATGTGTTTCGTTTGAAGTGATTTCAACGTTATTAGGAAAGGAAGAAGCCAACGAAACATCAAACTTATTTGCTAATGTCTTTTTTACTACCTCAATTTTATCTAGTTGATCATACTGTACCAATGCAATTAGTTTATAGATTTTAAGATTGTCTTGATTTAGAATTTCATTGTAATTGTATGTTTGAAAAAGAGTGTCTAGCTCCTCATTGCTTTTATGATGTAATGGAGGCAAAGTGGAAGGGAAACCGCCATAATTTGTATATACGAGAATTCTAACTCCTAATTTTTGCAAAACGGAGAATATCTCTTTATATGTAGACATTGGTAAAGTAACTTCGTACAACAGTTCTCTAGTTTTCGAGTATAAAAGCGAACCATTTAAACAAAAGATTGGAACCTCCATGTTTTGTATAGGTTTAATTTTTACCACATCTGCATAAGATCGACCTGTGTTCAAAATGACCGTATGTCCTTTTTCTTGCAGTTCTTCTAAGGCTTTCAAATCCTCCCCGGATATTTCATGTCGAGAATTCAATAAGGTACCATCTAAATCAATCGAAATACATTTCATTGTTTCAGCCCTTTCCCTAAATTGAAAATTTTTACAATTATACTCCTAAAAAGATTTTGGATTTGGCTATTTTTATTTGTTTTTTTGATAGATAAAAAGATTTGGTTCAAATCTCTAGTTATTTTATCAAATAAAAAACAAAATACCGAACTTCCTAGTTTTTATCATGAAAAGTTCGGCATAAAGTTTATATTCGAATAAAAGGGTATCTTTTGATATTCACATTGGTTCTCGTCTTATGCTTTTTGCAACACACCTTTATTCTACCTATAATTCCTCGCGTTGAAATTCTGAATCTTGATTGAGGCATTGTTCTTGCTTGCAGTTAGAGTAATAAGTCATGACTTTTTCCGTATCGACAGTGTCTATGAGCTCTCCACAGTATTTACATATAACTGTACCTAATGCTTGAGGGCGACTGGAGATTTCCATTTTTTATCCATCCTTTCGTTTACTGCTTGAGCCAACTCAATGACCCTGCAAGCATACGCCCATTCATTATCATACCAGGCCAATATTTTAATTTGATTTTCCACTGTCATGATTGAAAGTCCATCTACAATCGCTGACTTTTCATTCCCTATAAAATCGGAGGATACTAACGGCTCTTCAATATAGCCGACATAATGAGACAGTTTTCCATTTGCTGCTGCATGAAATACTGATTTCACTTCGTCAAGTGATACCTCACGGGCGACTTGAACAGTGAGATCAACTAATGAAACATCCTGTGTAGGAACACGTATTGATATTCCTTCAATATATGAAGCCAGATTCGGAAGAACATCAACAAGGGCTTTACCCACTCCGGTTGTCGTCGGAACAATGGATTGAGTACAAGAGCGGGCTCTTCGTAAATCTTTATGCGGGTTATCTAAATGATTTTGGTCAGAAGTATAAGAGTGAATAGTGGTCATCCATCCCCTTTTAACTTGGAAAGATTGGTCCATGATACTTAAAAGAGGGGCAACACAGTTAGTCGTGCAGGAGGCTGCGGATAAAATAGTGTGCTTCGAAAGATCTAACAGATGATCATTCACTCCCATAACCACTGTAAAATCCATATTCTTACCAGGTGCAGTAACAATGACAGTGGATGCTCCAGCTGATAAATGCTTTTGTGCCCCTTGGCGGTCATTGAATTTTCCTGTAGCATCAATCGCAATGTCTATACCCATTGTTCCCCATGGAATCCTCTCAGGTTCACGTTCAGAAATGACCTGAATAATATCACCATTAATTAAGAGATTTCCATCTTTTATTGAAATATCTGCATTCCAAGATCTGTGTATGGTATCGTATTTTAATAGATGAGCTACTGTTTCTACAGGATAAATGGAATTAATCGCCACTAACTTAAGTTGGTCATGTTTATTGGATAACATTTTTCTAATCAATAGCCGACCGATTCTCCCCGTGCCACTAATGCCTATTTTCCTTATCATTGTGTTGCCCCCTTTCATCTGGTTACCCCCTTTGTTATGAAGGTATTGATTTAAATGACCACTTCACTTGAAGTCATGGTCCGTCTATGTTGACAGATTAGAATAATTTAAGCTTTTTAGATTATAAAACAATGATATTAGGAAGAAACCAAGTCGCTGAACATTTCCCGTTCAAGAATCTCAAAACCCCTTGCTCGATAAATAATAAAAGGACCTATCGACAAACTATTATCATTTAGTCGCTTCCACTGGCAATCAAATCCTCTTTTATTAATGCAAGCACCATTCCGGGAATTACTTTATCCCCTTTTTGCACTTCTAAAGAATACACTTCACCACTTATCCCAATACTTATGGTTTCAAGATTTCCTTTACCAGTTTCTATGGTAAACAAAGGTTCCCATTCATATATTCGTGAATGATTTTCAATGGAAACTTCTTGGATGGTTCCATAACAAGAGCTCATAACCATTTCATGTTGAATCATAAGTAATCTCCTTCCGGTTTGATATAAGGGGTACCGCTCAAAGTAGAGTTTAATATTGATTTACGAAAAGTTTCTGATTTAAAATCATCTGAAGAAAGATTCGGCATTCATCAACATCAATTTGATGGATGCCTAATTTTTCTGCCCAATAGCAATCGTTTTCGATATCTTCATTGCACATTAAGACCATTGTGCCACTTTGAATAGAAACGACCATTGCTTTCCCAAAAAAATTATTTGTAAATATGATTGAAAAGTCATATCGATGATGTTCCGTTGCTATACAATAATAATGGACGGATTGGCTTCCGCTTTCCTCAAATAAAATATCTACCATGTTTTTTTCCATGCTCCTTCTTAAGGTTTTATTTGATCCAACCACAAACTCGTGGAACTTGGGTCAACCTTCGAATTGTTCCAATATATGAACGCGTTTTCATATTTACGCCGAAGCTTTTGGATGTTTCAAAGACCTTTAAAGGTTATATTTCACTTTAGGTGTTAGATGAGTGAATCCAATGGTGGGTTTCCAGTTTCTTTGGGGATATAATTATCACTTGGAGATATCCTTTATTCTAAATGGGTAATAGTGTTGCTTTATCGTTTGCTCCTAAGTTCTCAATCATTGCATGCCAGGATTCCGGTTTGTTAGATAAGACAGAGTAATAACGTCTTAAAAATTTTACAATCAGCTCTGTTTGTACTTCATTGACTCTAGCTTCCATTGGAAGAAAACAAAGATCGAGTCCTGTTACAGCCTCTCCATCATTGTTCCAGGAAGGGTGGACATAAGGGAAATCAAGACGCTTGTAACCAAGATGAGACAGTACTTCACGGCGGACATATGGATTCATAGGCTTAACCCCGCCAAACTCATAGTGTTCTACTCGATATGGATCGTAAATTTCAGCAAACATACCATATAAACGATTGCCATTAATCGAGGCCAAGTAAATTAAATCTTCTAATCTCTTATTGGCTAAAAATGGACCGATGCCAAGTCCAGCCTGACCAATGATCGTAAAATCTGTCATCGCAACATTAAAATCCTCATAATAACGGTACTCCGTAGCACCTATTACTTTCCTATTGTGAACGGCAACAAAAACACGGATTCCTGGGTCTTCTAAAGGTTCTTTCCAAAGATCGAATTCTAATACTTCTTCTGGAGGAAATACGTCTTGCATTAATTGATGCAATTGCTTAAATAAAGGATCATCTATACTTGTAATTCTGATATATTCCATTTTTATTTTAGTCTCCTTTTTGTTTTGACTTTGATGGAAAAAAAGGGTTTTTCCACTCCATCAGTGTTCCGTAATTATGTGATTCTTCATCTTCTAAATAGTTTGCCACTACTTGAACGGGAGTACGACCACAGCGGAGCAGGAAGGTGATGACTGGATCTTTCAGTTCGCCTTTTACGACAGCTTCAAGGTATTGTTCCGGCGTCAGCTCACACTCTTTTTTATGATATCCAGGCATTCTTCCTCCTCCCAGTAATCGTTCCAATCCTTTATGAACTACAACTTCATACATCGAGAACATCAGCCATTTTCCTAATCCTAATTTTCGATAGGAGGGACTTACGCCAATATCCACGACATAGAGCGTATTACCATTTGGATTATGGTTTCGAATGTACCCATTGTCCGTGATTTCCTCCCATGTATGTTCCGGATGCTTGGGATCAAAGTCAACCAACAATCCAGTCATTGAACCCGCAATTTCACCATTGATTTCAATGCATAAGGCTCCTTCTGGGAACATGGTAACATGATTATGCATTTGTTCCGTATTCCACCACAATTCAGACGGGAATGGTGGTGGAAAACTTTCCTGTTGAACGCGAATTAAGCCGGGAAAGTCTTTTTCTTCATAATTTCGAATCACGGCAGGGACAGTTTTATCATGGTCGAAGACAAAAAGCTCTTTTCGATACAAAATGATCCTCCTTTATATTTGCGAAGTGAGTTCTTTATTTGTTTCCCAATCTGGATAAAGGTCTGTACGACGATCCCGCCATGTCGTGACGGAACCACTTTCACGAACCTGGTATAACAGCTCTAAATTCAAATCAGCGGTTACGATCATATCTTGGTTAACTTCGCCCTCTACTTGGATCCCATTTGGAGGAAATGGAATATCGTTTGGTGTAATGACGGCAGCTTGCCCAAAATTCGCTCGCATAAAGTCAATCGTAGGAAGGGAACCGACTGTTCCGGTGGTTACGACATAGACCTGATTTTCTACTGTCCTCGCATGGCTCGTGTAACGGACGCGATGAAATCCATGACGGTCATCAGTACAAGAAGGACAGAAAATTATATCAGCACCCTTGGCCTTCGCCATCCGAACGATTTCTGGAAATTCGATGTCATAGCAAGTCAACATGGCAATTGTGCCTTTGTCAGTCTTGAACACTTCCAAATTTTCACCAGGAGTCAGCTTCCAGTCATTCACTTCCGTTGGAGTGATATGAAGTTTTGACTGTTCTGCGACCTTACCATCTGGATAGAATAAGTGAGCGACGTTGTACAATCGATCACCTTTACGAATGACATGGGTTCCCCCAATAATATGCATCTTTGTTTGCATCGCCAAATTTATAAATAAAGACCGATATCGTTCTGTAAAATCGGGTAGATCTTGAATGGTCAAAGGTTGTCCCTGTTTATTGCCAATGGACATTAATTGTGTGGTGAAGAATTCCGGGAACAAGACAAAGTCTGATCCAAATTCCTCAGCGGTTTTAATATAATGTTCCACTTGTTTGGAAAATTCCTCAAAGGAACTTATAGTATGGAGATGGTATTGCACTGCTGAAACCCTTAGTTTCATAGTCTCATCCTTTCTTATCAATACTCTATAAAGATTTCACTTCATCATGTTTTATTGATTATGGCTATTGTTATTATTAGACACATAATAAATTTTAACAAGTACACACTTTTATGTTATATAGTGAAAAAAAGTATACCGTAAAGATATAAACTAAAAGAAAATCACAAAGAAAGGAATTAATTGAGGTCCCGTAAAAGGGAAATGGTGGTCAGATATCCACCTGGGTGAAAAAACTAGCTCCTTCATCTGATTGAGTATGCTACCGAGCTAGTTGTTGAGGCATTTTATGGTTATCAATGATCTTATGATTAACTTCGACAATCTTTGAGGCAACAGCAACCTTTTTTAAGACATTAAAGGTAGCTGCAATATCCTCGCAAATCGATTTAGATCAAACATCAAATCTAATTGAGGTAGCTTGTATACTATTGGTTCATTTGTCTCTTTATTTATTAGTTTTCAAGACCACGTCCATGTAGTTCTTCCCCCACTCATACATAGATTCTAGAATAGGAATTAGAGTTTCCCCATGTTCGGTCAGTGAGTATTCAACTTTTGGTGGTACAACAGGATAGACTTCACGATGAACAATTAGGTCATCTTCCAGCTCCCGTAGTTGATTAACCAGCATTCTTTGGTTAATTCCCGGCATGAGTGACTTCAGTTCGTTAAACCGTTGGGTGCCCTCTTTGCCTAGATGCCATAAAATAAGCATTTTCCACTTCCCACCAATAACAGCAAGTGACAATTCTTTTTCACAGCTAAACTCCTTATCACGAATGATCCTCATTGGTTCGCCTCCATGTAAAAGTATACTTTTTAATACTATATGTTTGTAAAGTGCTTACTTACGTACCAATAATTTACGCATTATACTAGAACAAATATAAAAGATAATACGGCTTGTCAAATTAACAGTATACTTTTAATACTATATGTTAAAAAGGTATGTACTTATGATTTTAAATTATACACAATAATTTATTACGTACAAGTGTAAAATGCGTGCAAATGAAAATAGCTTGTATAAACAAACAGTATACTTTTAAGTACTATGTATTAAAAAAGTGCATACTTACAAATTTATATTATACAAATTATAATTGTTTCTATACAGGTAAAACGTGTACAAAAAATAGTTTGTTTGGCTTGTATAGGTACAAAGAACACAGGAGGTGATCTAATGAGTGAATTAAAAACCAAAGTCGTTAGTAAAGAGCCCGTTCTGTCGTTAGCTATGGATTTTCTCGCTGTAGCACAGCAAGCAGCCATTGCGTCCTATCCTTGGATAGGAAAAGGAAGAAAAAATGAAGCCGATGGGGCTGGAACGAAAGCTATGCGCGATCGAATGAACCTCATTGATATGACTGGCGTTATTGTTATTGGGGAAGGGGAACTGGACGAAGCTCCCATGCTTTATATTGATGAGGTGCTAGGAACTGGAAATGGGCCCCATGTAGATATTGCGGTTGATCCTGTTGAAGGAACTACTTTAATGTCAAAAGGACAGGATGATTCAATAACAGTCATTGCTGTTTCCTCCAGAGGAAGTTTACTGCATGCACCGGATATGTATATGAAAAAGATAGCTGTAGGTCCAAAAGCAAAAGGCCATATCAATATAGACGCATCTTTAACAGATAATATGATTTCCGTTGCAAATGCTTTAGGAAAAGACATAAAAGAATTAACGGTAATGATACAGGATAGACCACGTCATGATCATTTGATCAAACAAGTATTCGATGTGGGGGCAAAAGTCAAGTTGTTTTCTGATGGTGACGTTACAGGAGCAATTGGTACTGCACTCGAAGAAATAGACGTTGATATATTAGTAGGAACTGGCGGTGCCCCAGAAGGAGTAATTGCTGCGACTGCATTGAAGTGTTTGGGAGGAGATTTCCAAGGGAAACTTGCCCCTCAAAACCAAGAAGAATTTGATCGCTGTATTAAGATGGGATTATCAAATCCTGAAATAGTATTAACAATAGATGACATTGTAAAATCTGATGATTGCTTCTTTGTAGCAACTGGAATTACGGATGGAACGCTTATGAAGGGTATCCGAAAAACTGAAGATGGGTCAATACTAACTCATTCTTTCCTTACAGTTGGAGGAATGGATGAAAAAATTCAATTCATTGAAGCGTATCATCGATATTAAAACTAACAAAATGATGTTTACTGTCAATGGATTGTCTAAATAGATAGTCAATAGAAGCCCTTTATAAGGGCATTTATATAAAGAGGAAAAGGAGAGATGGGAAATTATGACATTAGTTTCAATGAAAGAAATGTTAATTCAAGCAAAAGAAAATAAGTATGCTGTAGGACAGTTTAATATCAATAATCTCGAGTTTACTCAGGCCATTTTACAAGCAGCGCAAGAAGAGAATTCTCCTGTTATTCTCGGGGTATCAGAAGGTGCTGCACGTTACATGGGTGGATTTAAGTTGGTTGTCACGATGGTTAAAGAATTAATGGATGAATATAAAGTGACAGTACCAGTTGCCATTCATCTTGATCATGGTTCAAGCCTTGAGAAATGTGTACAAGCCATACATGCTGGATTTACATCCGTTATGATTGATGGTTCCCATCATCCATTAAAAGAAAATATTGAATTAACAAAACGAGTAGTTGAAGTGGCACATGCTGTTGGTGTATCTGTTGAAGCGGAGCTTGGTCGTATTGGCGGACAAGAAGATGACATTATCGCTGATATCGAATCTGCATATTATGCGATCCCATCTGAATGTGATCAATTAGTTCGTGAAACAGGAGTAGACTGCTTTGCCCCTGCGTTAGGTTCTGTCCACGGTCCATATAAAGGTGAACCAAATCTTGGATTTGATCGGATGAAGGAAGTTATGGAATTAACAGGTGTCCCTCTCGTTCTTCACGGTGGTACAGGTATTCCAACAAAGGATATTCAAAAAGCCATTATGTTTGGTTCGGCGAAAATTAACGTCAATACTGAGAGCCAAATTTCTGCTACCAAAGCCGTTCGGGAAGTATTAGCAGCGAAGCCAAATGAATACGATCCTCGTAAATTCCTTGCATCAGCGCGTGAAGCAATTAAAGATACAGTCAAAGGTAAAATGCGCGAATTTGGTTCTTCAGGTAGAGCTCAGGTAGAGCAAAAAGAAAAGAGTTTAACTTAATTTATTAGAAAGGGGAAAAATCATGATTGAAGAAAAAGTAAAGGTTGATCAGCTAGCCATTAATACGATTAGAACCCTATCAATCGATGCGATTGAGAAGGTGAATTCAGGTCATCCAGGAATGCCAATGGGCGCTGCTCCAATGGCATACATACTCTGGTCTAAGTTTATGAACTATAATCCAAGCAATCCGAATTGGTTTAACCGTGACCGTTTTACGTTATCTGCAGGTCATGGATCCATGCTATTATACAGCTTATTGCATTTAACTGGATATGACCTATCATTGGATGACTTAAAAAACTTCCGTCAATGGGGAAGCAAAACACCTGGTCATCCTGAATTCGGCCATACACCTGGAGTTGATGCCACAACTGGCCCATTAGGCCAAGGGATCGCCATGGCAGTTGGGATGGCAATGGCTGAAAGGCACTTAGCTTCTACGTACAATCGTGATGATTTAAATGTAATTGATCATTACACATACAGCATTTGTGGCGATGGTGATCTTATGGAAGGTGTATCTGCAGAGGCAGCTTCACTTGCAGGCCACCTTAAACTGGGCCGTTTGATTGTATTGTATGATTCAAATGATATTTCTCTTGATGGTGATCTCCATATGTCATTTAGTGAAAACGCTGCTGATCGTTTTAAAGCATATGGCTGGCAGGTACTTCGTGTTGAGGACGGCAATGATCTTCATGAAGTCGCGGAAGCTTTAGTTAAAGCAAAGACAAACGAAAATCAACCTACATTAATTGAAGTCAAAACAACAATTGGATATGGGTCACCGAATAAAGGGGGTAAATCTGCCTCGCACGGTGCACCACTTGGAAAAGAGGAAATAAAACTGGTCAAAGAACATTACAACTGGAACTATGAAGAAGATTTTTATATTCCAGAAGAAGTAAAAGCACATTTTACAGAACTAAAAGAAGCATCAGAGCAGAAGGAACAGTCTTGGAATAAGTTGTTCGCCCAATATGAGAAAACATATCCAGCACTAGCAAAGGAATTATTGCAATCAATCAATGCCGAGCTTCCAGAAGGCTGGGATGCAGATATTCCTCAATATAGTGTGGGTGAAGATAAACTTGCGACACGTTCTTCCAGCGGTGAAGTATTAAATGCACTTGCGAAAAACGTTCCACAGTTATTTGGGGGTTCAGCTGATTTATCCTCTTCTAATAAAACGATGCTAAAAGGTGAAGGTGACTTTAGCAGTTCAAATTATGGCGGACGTAACATTTGGTTTGGGGTTCGTGAATTTGGAATGGGTGCTGCTGTAAACGGAATGGCCCTACACGGTGGAGTGAAAGTATTTGGAGCAACATTCTTTGTATTCTCTGATTATTTACGTCCGGCAATTCGTCTCTCAGCATTAATGAAACTACCTGTAATTTATGTCTTTACACATGATAGCGTTGCTGTGGGTGAGGATGGACCAACACATGAACCAATTGAACAATTGTCCTCATTACGAGCAATGCCTGGTCTTTCTACAATTCGTCCGGCTGATGGCAATGAGACAGCAGCAGCTTGGAAGTTGGCGTTAGAGAGTAAAGACGAACCAACAGCTCTAGTCCTTACACGTCAAGATTTACCAACACTTGTAAATCCTGAAAAAGGGTATGAGGGTGTTAAAAAAGGTGGATATGTGATCTCAGAAGCAAAAAATGATCTTGATGGTTTGTTATTAGCTTCTGGTTCTGAAGTTCCCCTTGCTGTTGATGCACAAAAGGCACTTGAAAAAGAAGGTATTTTTGTTTCGGTTGTTAGTATGCCAAGCTGGGATCGTTTTGATAAACAAACGGATGAATACAAAGAAAGTGTACTGCCTAAAAAAGTAAAAACACGTCTAGGTATTGAGATGGGGGCTTCCTTAGGTTGGAGTAAATATGTTGGTGATAACGGTCACGTCCTCACCATTGATCAATTTGGAGCCTCAGCCCCAGGAGAGAAAATAATTGAGGAATACGGCTTTACAGTTGAAAATGTCATTTCTCAATTAAAAAAACTACTCTAAATTTTACCTTGTTTAACTTAGAAATGATCGATTTTTTCAGTTGTAAAATAGAAACAATGTTGTTCCCTGGTTATTATCGAATAAATTGTGGGGCTTAAAAACATTTACTAGAAACATAGCTTCCTTATATATTTGAAACATAGGGGGTTAAGTAACTAATCTCAACGGTCTATTTTATGAATGGACACCTTTTGATTACGGGCAGACTGCACCAGTTGGTGAGCCTGCCCTTTTTCTAACATATAAATTGAATCACATCTATAAATAGAACTATTCATTCAAATCATTCAAATAGATTTAGACTTTATTTCATGTGAATCTCTGAAAGACATTAAATAAGCAGCACATTCAAAAAGACTATGTTTATTTCCAACGAAGGAGCAATTGTCTGTGGAGGAGAAAAAGATGACGATTGAAATATTAAAATCAAAATTACTTGTTAATATAGACGCTAAGCGTGAAGAAATGATTGAAAGTGCTATGGCAGGAGATTATATGGATGAAAAAACGATAACCTGTAGTCAAGAATTGGATCAGCTTTTATATAAATATCAGCAAATTTTGTTTGAAGAAAAAAGGAATAGGGATATTTCCTTTCTTGAATTAATGAAGGCTATTAAAAAAGTTTCATAAATTATTATTTATAGTAGTGGTGGACAAATAAACAAACCAAAAAAACACACATTTGTTTCGTCTGTATTTATTCTAGATTTTGAAGAGATCCTCTTATTTTTTTGTTTTTAAACCCGTTGATTTACAAGGGTAATAGCAGGGTAGGACTGTAGATTCATATAGAGACTTGTATATAAGATGTGAAAAATATGGAGGAAACATTAATGAATAAGATTGCAGTATTAACTAGTGGCGGGGATGCACCAGGAATGAATACCGCTATTCGTGCGGTAGTTCGAAGAGGGATTTTTAAGGGACTGGATGTCTTTGGTGTGCAAAATGGCTACAAAGGTTTAATGGATGGGGATTTTGTTTCAATGAACCTTGGAAGTGTTCGTGATATTATTCACCGGGGAGGAACCATCTTACAAAGCACACGCTGTTCTGAGTTTAAGATAGCTGAAGGACAGCAACAGGCTCTAGCGCAATTAAAAAAAGAGGGCATTGGTGGTTTAATCGTGATCGGCGGAAATGGCTCTTTTGAAGGGGCGAGAAAATTAACTGTAGAAGGATTTCCAACCATTGGTATACCAGGAACAATTGACAATGACATTGCAGGGACAGATTATACGATTGGATTTGATACCGCTGTGAACACAGCTGTGGAAGCTATTGATAAAATTCGTGATACGGCAGCCTCACATGAGCGTACCTATGTCATTGAGGTAATGGGCCGTGATGCAGGTGATATTGCTCTATGGGCAGGAATGTGTGCAGGGGCAGAATCGATTATTATCCCTGAAGCTGACCATGATGTGGAAGATGTAATTGACCGTATAAAGCAAGGATATCAGCGTGGAAAAACACACAGCATTATTGTGGTCGCTGAAGGGGCATTTAATGGGAGTGTAGGAAAAGGGATAGAAATCGGTAGAGTGATTAGAGAAAAAACAGGATTTGACACAAAGGTGACTATCCTTGGTCATCTTCAACGTGGGGGATCTCCTAGCGCTTACGATCGTATGATGAGCAGTCAGATGGGAGCAAAAGCCGTCGATTTACTGGTTGAAGGTGAAAAGGGTGTGATGGTGGGGTTGAAAAATGGTAAACTGATTCATTCATCTTTTGGGGAAGCAGCCAAAGATAAGCATACCATTGATTTGTCCATCTATCATTTAGCAAGAAGTCTTTCTATATAAAAGGGATGATTTGTTTATATTGAATACAGAAAAGATATGATTGGAAATCAGGAAAAAATAAGAATTGCTTATGAAATGCTCTAGAGGGATATGTGGGAACTACAATCTTAATTACAAGAAGGAATCCCAATAAGATAGGAGGAGAAAAAATGAAAGTAGCAATTGCATCTGATCATGGTGGTGTGAATATTCGGAGAGAAATAATCTCCCTGATGGAAGAGCTGAATATTGAGTATATAGACTTAGGGTGTGAATCTAGATCCTCTGTTGACTATCCAGATTACGCGATTCCAGTAGCGAATAAGGTAGCAAGTGGTGAGGTAGAACGTGGTATTCTAATTTGTGGTACAGGCATTGGAATGAGTATTGCAGCCAACAAGGTAAATGGTATACGCTGTGCGCTTGTGCACGATTTGTATAGTGCTAGGGTAACAAGAGAGCATAATGATTCTAATATATTAGCAATGGGAGAGCGTGTCATTCGCCCGGATTTAGCTCGAAATATTGTGAAAACATGGTTAACAACCTCCTTTGAAGCTGGTAGGCACGAGAGGCGTGTCAATAAAATAGCATCGTATGAAGCATTATAAATAAATTAAGCACAGGGAAATTTTTACTGGGTCTTATTTCAGGAGAAGTAGAGATTAAATAATCAGTATATTCAAAAAATATCACAGCTACTCTTTCTATTAGGTTGAATTTTTCTATACACATAAAGGAAAGTAGAGGTATTAAATTATGATTAAGATTGCACCTTCCATTCTATCAGCTAACTTTGCACGGCTTGGGGAAGAAATAAAAGATGTTGAACGGGGCGGAGCCGATTACATCCATGTAGATGTGATGGATGGCCATTTTGTGCCAAATATTACAATTGGTCCATTAATTGTCGAGGCAATTAGACCAGTCACAAACTTACCATTAGATGTACATTTAATGATAGAAAATCCAGATCAATATATTGGGGCGTTCGCCAAAGCAGGTGCCGATTTATTATCGGTTCATGTTGAAGCATGTCATCATTTACACAGAACCATTCAACATATTAAATCTGAAGACATGAAAGCTGGAGTGGTATTAAATCCTCATACTCCGGTTTCAATGATCGAGCATGTGATAGAAGATGTTGACCTTGTGTTGTTTATGACAGTAAATCCAGGGTTTGGGGGACAATCTTTCCTTCATTCTGTTCTACCAAAAATAAAACAAATTGCTGCCATTGTGGAAAAGAGAAAATTGAATGTTGAAATTGAAGTAGATGGTGGTGTAAATATTGAAACGGCAAAACTTTGTATCGAAGCAGGAGCAAATGTCCTTGTTGCAGGTTCAGCCATATATAATCAAAAGGATCGAAGTCAGGCAATTGCAAATATTAGAAATGAAAATCAAGTGTTAAATAGACGTTAAAAGGGAACGTAAATAATTTAGACCCAAGGATTAAATAATTTCTGGAGAATTGCAAGGGCCCATCCCTGATTGGTAGATGTTATGTAACCAACGTTTTATCTCATGGATGGGTCTGGTGCTTGCTATAAACCAATCAAATTTGTAGACTGTAAAGCTAAAACCAAAAATAATGTGGTAGAAATCTATATCCTAATAATCGGTTTAAATTACAAAATAGGCTTCTGTAGGGATCCAATAACGTTTAATGGATGAAGCGCACCCCAGAATACTCAGTAACCACTTTTATCGAAGTAAAGGAGGAGCTATTATGAGTAAAAAGAGGAAAAACGAAAATATCGTTTTTAATGTTTCAGTACTACTAACAGTCGCGTTCATTATTTGGGGGATCTTTTTTACAGAGAGCCTTTCAATTATTACCACTACCTTTTTTAATGGTACCATTGACTACTTCGGGTGGATTTATCTTGGGGCAGCCATCTTTTTTGTCCTATTTTCTGTTTATTTATTATTCTCTAAATACGGTCATATTAGGTTGGGAAAGGAAACTGACAAACCGGAATTTAAGACAGGATCTTGGTTGGCTATGCTTTTTGGTGCAGGTACGGGAGTAGGAATTATCTATTGGAGTGTTGCAGAACCTGTATTTCATTATACGAGTCCACCTACTGGAAAAGGACATACAGAAGCAGCTGCTAATTTAGCGATGGAGTATACATTTTTTCATTGGGGTTTCCATCCCTGGGCTATTTACACGGTCATTGGTTTGGCCCTTGCCTTTTTCCAATTCAACAAAGGATTGCCAGCATCAGTGAGTTCTGCTTTTTATCCTCTTTTAAAGGAAAAAATTCATGGTCCGATTGGTAAAACCATTGATATCCTTGCAGTCTTTGCAACCATCTTCGGTATTGCTACCTCTCTCGGTTTGGGTGCCAAGCAAATTTCAGGTGGACTTAATGCCTTATTTGGAATCCCAAATACTCTTCTGATTCAAATCATCGTTATTGCTGTTGCAACCATTCTATTCTTAATCTCTTTATCCACTGGATTAAAAAGGGGCATTCAATATTTATCCAACACGGCCATGATCCTATCGTTTTTGATCATGTTCTTAGTTTTAGTACTGGGCCCTACTTCTATGATTTTTAAAGTGTTTTTTAATACAATGGGCGGCTATGTAAGTGATTTCGTTGATATGAGTTTAAACTTAGAGCCCTTTGGTGACAGTAAGTGGATTGGGAGTTGGACTTTATTCTACTGGGCATGGTGGATTGCATGGGCACCTTTTGTAGGCATGTTTATTGCCAGAATTTCTAAAGGAAGGACGATAAAGGAGTTTGTCATTGGAGTATTATTCGTCCCTTCGCTTGGTACGTTTGCTTGGCTTTCCATCTTTGGGGGATCGGTTCTCAATATGATCCATAACTTAGGTCAAAAGGAATTAGCAACACAAATTACTTCAAATGTTGATTTATCAGTGTTCAGTTTTTTTGATTATCTTCCTGCAAGTTCTTTATTAAGTATCGTAGGTTTTGCAGTCATGATGATTTATTATATAACGGTAGCTGATACATCAACTTTTGTGTTGGGTATGCTAAGCGAAAGAGGTAATTTAAACCCATCAAATAAGATTAAAATTACGTGGGGGGTCATTCAGTCAATGGTTGCCGCTGTTTTACTTTTGGCAGGTGGTTTGCAGGTACTACAAACTGCCTCCATCGCAGCTGCATTTCCCTTTGCGATTATTATGATTGTCATGTGTTGGTCTTTATTCAAGGCTTTAAAGGAAGAGATCAAAGAAGACTTTACCTCGATTCAAAAAGAAAAAATTTCTTAAGCAGTAATTCATTTAATAATTAGTGATACGTTTGTTGAAATAAGTCATATCGAACAGTGCTGATTCCCATGACTTATTTACGAGTAGAGTAAGGATTAAAAGGGCTTTCACTCTTTTGATTTATCCAATAAACTAACTAAAATAAAGAGCTAAAATTCGTAAAACAGGGCAACATTCGATAAAACGTAGCTTACTATCAATGTTCATCATCTCTTATGGGGGTTTTCTCCATCTGGATTTCTAAATAGTTGACTGGGCAATAGGCAGAAAAGTTGTAATAGGTTGCACTCTATTTGGCAATGGTAGGAAGGGAGTTTAAAGTAACCTATATAATAGAAGAAACTCATCAAAAGAAGGCCTTTGCTCAACTGGAGCAAAGGCCTTTTATGAATAGGGGGAATACTTTATCAGTATTGCCAGTTATACAAATTTATATACTTTTAGTTTCAAATAATAATAGTGTTGATTTTACTATGAACAATTAACAAATACACACCAAGCTTCACAAACTAAAGAAGTCAGTAAACGGAAAAGGGAGAGTTTTTCTGGATTCCTTTTCGCCAACAGCATGAACCAATAAATAGAATTACTATATAATAGAGGAAACTCGTCAAGAAGAAGCTTTACTCAACAGAAATAAACACAAATTGTCCGTAAGTACACGCACTAGCCTTCTAACTGTCTATCTTAAATATCCCTAGAAAACAATATGCAACATACAAGATTTAAAATAAATAACTTTTTTTACCTGTTAGGCATTGCGATTGTAAACGCTTTCTTTTATAATGAAAGTGGGTTGGATGGCATGAGTGGCCGTCATAGTATTTGGCGTAGGTGGGGCCGATACAGGGAACAGGGCAATAAAAATGTCCTTTTTAAAGCTTTGTTTGTTAATTCTTTCTAATATTGTTTATCCTTACATAGAATTTATAATCCTCTTTCCTGATTAATGGGAAAAAACTCTACCTCTAAAAAGAGGTAGATGGATTTTTTAGTATAAGGATATATTTTATTTTATAACATTGCTAGTTTGACAGATAGATGGCCATGTTCTTCTAAAGGAAATTGGATGAAACAACTAGGAACTAGAGAATGACATTATCCACTAGATTCTTCAAACTTGTGATAAAAGTTGATCTAATTATCAACTGGTTCTTCAGTCACTAGAACCGCATAACTTTTTTCTATTCTCAATGTGTGAATGCGCATGAGTTAGTAAGCATAAGAATTCTATGAAGATTTTTTAAGATTAATTAGTTCGATATTTTCTCACTGTTTTCAAGGGCTATATTTGTATGATTACAGTCTGAGTAGTTTCCATAAATTTCAAAGTGATGTCGGGTTATAGTATAGCCCGTTTTTTTTTCAGCCAATAGCTCTACTTCTGTTAGAGTAGGATAGTTAAAATCATGTAATTTTCCACAAGATAAACATACAACATGGTAATGAAGAGAGGTTGCCCATTCGTAACGGCTGGAAGCCTGACCAAAAGTGAGTTCATTTATAATGCCTAATTTTTTTAAGCATTCAAATTATTATATATAGTTGTAATTGTTATATGTGGCAACTTCTTTGTTAATGAATTAAAGATTTCATCAGCTGTTTGATGAGAATTTGAAATTGCTAAATATTCCATGATGGCTTTACGTTGGGTTGAGATTGTAGTCTTGAATTTGCATATTGAGTTTATCATTCAAGAAATAAGGCTTATGTTTGTATCAAGAGCATCATTAACTTTTTTTCAAGCAGCTTAGTTGATGGGTAAACATAGCTTCGATTAAGATCATTTTCTCTATTAATACGCTAAGCTGAATAGTCCATTAATCTGGGACAGATAACGAATGTTACTTGATTCCTTCATTAATGATGCTGGCAAGCCTCTCAATTGGGTTTTATTTTCCCCAATCGTGCCGATTGCGTCTTTACGACCAAGGCTGCCCAATGTTCCGGAAAAGACAGGACTAAACTCTTCCATCACACCGCCTGTAACGTGAGCGAACAAATTATAGCCAACTGTTTCGCCCATTTGCCAAGCTAACTGCGCAGTTGGGGGATACGGACGTCCCTCGGGTCCCATAACAACGGCGCTGTCGCCGGAAAGAAACACGTTTGGATGAGAGGTAGACTGAAGATATTCACTAACGAGCGCACGTCCGCGATTCACTTCTATTCCCGAATTAGCAACCACAGAATTACCTTGAACGCCGCCTGTCCAGACCATCGTCTTCGTTTCAATCGTTCTTCCATTTTTCAGCTCTACAGTGGACTGTTCCATCTTTGTAACCGGTGTCCCGGTTACAAACTCTACACCACGTGCGGCAAGACTAGTTTGTGCACGTTCCACTAATTCAGCTGGGAATCCTGGCAAAATAGTCGGTGCGGCCTCGACACAAAGCAAGGAAATCTCTTGAGAGTTTACACCGTATTGTCGACATAATTGTGGCATTAAATCAGCAAACTCACCAATCAATTCAATACCAGTAAGTCCGCCACCTCCTACCACAATCGTTGCAAATTCCTTACTATGGGTTTTGCTATATGTGCGAATACAGGATTCGACATGGTCACGTAAACGATTAGCATCTTCTACTGACTTTAGTATAAAGCTGTGCTCTTGAAGGCCCGGAATACCAAAGTAAGCCGTTTCGCTACCTAACGCAATTACTAGCAAGTCATATGTCAGTTTCGTTCCATCTGTAAGAAAAACTTGATGATCGTCAGGGGATATCTCTTGAACACTTCCAATCTTTAAATCAATGTTTTTACCACGTAGTATTTTTTCTAGCGGCAATGCTACTGCTTTTTCGGACAAATTCCCTGCAGCCAGACGGTGTAATTCCGTAATAATTTGGTGGGTTGGAAAGCGATTGACAAGTGTAATGGAGGCTTCATCAGTTCCTAAATGTTGTCGTGCTGTCAAGGCACTTAGCAAACCGCCATAACCTCCGCCCAAAATTAAAATATCTTTACCCATAATTTTCCTCCGTTCATTACTTTATCCTCAGAAATTTTTACTGTTTCTCCTGTTTTTTAGATGTTAAATCTAAGTAAGCCTGTGCAAATCGAAACACTTTTTGTATTTGCGGATCTTTTAACATTCGAAATAAACCAAACACACCGATAGTAGTTTCCTGATTTGCCTGGGCCCAATCATTTGCTTCTATAGCTGTTGCTGCGCATTCCTTTATCTTTCCTTCCAGCGGTTTTACGCATTCCTGTATACCACCAACTAAATCATTAATGAGCACGCGATCTGTCATTATGGATTGCGCTAAATCATAGGATTTGGTCAGATAGGGAACCATTTCTGCCAATTTCGGTAAATTCTCCACAAGGACAGTCAAAGATTCCTGTACTTCCGGTTTTAACAATTGATTAAGCACGTCTATTTGCGCTTGGCTTACTGCTGAAGATGTGAATGGATTCTCAATAGAAGAAGCGTTCCTTATAGATGGTTGTTCATTAATTGCTTGTGACATAGATAGAATCTCCTTTACCATTTTAGTAAGAGGTGGCAAAACGTCACCTCTATTAACTACATATTAACTAGCAGGGTTTTGTTCATCCTTTTTTCCATGTAAGTTGCTCAGTGGTAGTGGCGGGCATTTATGCCGTGTTAAATAAGAAACGACGAGAATCGTAATTAAGCCCGCAAGCATGGAAGCGGTACGGAAAGGGAAATATACTGTCCCGTCCTCAATCAAAGGGTACGGAATGATAGGAGGTAATCCCAGTAACGGTTCTCCACCACCGACCCGTAATAATAAGGCGACAATAAATCCAGAGAGTGCTCCGTACCAGTTCGCCCATTTGTAGTACAGGGCACAGGTAAGTTGAGGGAACAAGATACAGTAGACCAGGTCACTCGATAAGTACCATAACGCATAGACACTTTTAGCGTTTAAAGCTATCAATGTTGCACCAATACCAATCAAGATGATACTGCGTTTAATAATCTGTTGCAGTTGACGAGGGCTTGCTTTTGGTTTTACAAGCGGACGATAAACATTCCAAGCTGCCATGCCTGATGCCGACAAGAGTGATGCGGCAACTGCTGACAAAACTGCTGCAGCCAATCCACCAAGGGCAATGGCACCAACAAGGCTAGGTGTCATATATTTAAATACGTAGGTTAGGATCATTGAAGAGTTTTCCGGAGCTGCAGTCCCGAGTGATGCCCAATCAGCATTAAAACCTGCAATTCCGATTAATGCAGGTGGAATCGCACAGAAGAAGCAAAGAATTCCAGCCCAAATCGATAACCACATCGCCACACTTTCGCTTTTTGCAGATAGAACGCGTTGGAAATAAATTTGCCAAGGTATCCCTCCAAACACTAATAAAAGTGTGTAATCCCACCAATACCAGAAAGAATTTCCCCAATTAGGATCATTCCATCCTGTTAGAGGAGGAAAAAGACTCATCATTCCTTGCATGTTTTCGGCGTAATTATCAAAAGCCACTTGAAAGCCTCCAACATTGGAAAAGGCAAAGGGTAAGACTATTATCAAACCGAAGAACATAATAGAAAGCTGTAGGACATCAGTATGAGCGATCGCCCAAAGACCACCGACTACGGTATAGGCAATTGCTACGATCGCTGAAATAATAATTGAAACAGTGAAACTTAAACCGAGAATAACGCTGAATGTCGTCCCAAGAGCCGTTAGCATCGCAGCGCTCCAAAACAATTCACCAAGAAGAGAAGGGAAGTAGAGAAGTCCAGTCATCTTATATCCGAAACGAGACTCAAGAGGATCCAGCATGGTCATAAACTCCATACGCCGCATCTTTCGTGCGAAAAAAATCCCTCCAATAATCAAGCTAAGCCCATATGCCCATGGCCCTTGTGTCCAAACAATTCCGGAAGAATGAATCGTTTCAGCGGTTCCGGCAATGTAACCTCCGCCAACCCAGGTCGCTGTCATCGTAAACATGGATAACCATAGCGGCATCGACCTTCCAGCAACAAGCATATCATCGGTTTTCCCTCGCCTTTTCTCGACTGCTGTCGCACCGATGTAATAGAAAATGCAATATAAACCCAGCATGATTAGTAGACCAGGCCAATAAATACTTTTCTTAACGATAAGAGAATAAAAGATCGTAAAGCTTGTAAAAACAATAAAACCGGCAATCGTTGTTTTTAAAGGAGTCCAAAATTGTCGCTTTGAACTTACTGAAGGATCAATAGTTATCTGCTCCTGGTCTTGTCTGGCCTGATTTCCATTCAAATGCATCCCTGCTTTCTTAAAATTAGGTATAGTGCCTAATATTGCAAGCGCTTTCATCTTATTACTTTTCAGTATGTTTTTGAAAGGATAGGAGAAAATGTGCGACCTTGATATTAAAATAAGACGGTCTGACTCAAGGAACATCTTATTTTAGGGGGTGAACATGTATATTGCAAACTGTTACTTCGTTCGACCCTTTGTTCTAAATCTTTTTAATAGTATCAACTAATATCACAAAAACTGTTTTCCCACCAATTGTATTTAAATTTTGAGATTAAGAATTTGTTTTTGTGCAGGAAGGTTCGACTAATAAACAGTTCTATGAATCAAACTACTAAACTACTTTTTAAGGAATAAAAAATTAAGGTTGCCTCTTTAAGGTGTGGAAGCTTCTTTGTCTATTGGAGTATATTCTATAGGGGTAAGGTTTTACCTACTAGAGGTTTTTTGTTTAGTTGCTCTTTCATTTTCTTCCTAATGAACGTGGGGCTTTTAGGCTTCACATTCAAAGGAGAAATAGGATCCATTCTTCTATAGATAGTAGGTGGTTTTGATAGTTGTTTTTGGTGATTTCAGCATTTTTTTACCGACCAAGCATTACTGGATAGTAACACTAAAGATCGGTAAAGATTAGATGTCTTACACATCGTTGTTTTCCTCTATTTTGAGTAGAGAACCTATTAATCACAATCAATTTCTTCAATCATTTTAAACAATTCTTTCGAACGAAATGCATGGACCAATTTTTTTAACCACAAGTAATATTGGGTTGAATCTTGAAGTTGTTGAAGATCTTTTCTTGCTTTTTGTTGTATAGCATCGGGGACAGCAGGGGTGTCCAATAGAGAATTTAATTTTTCAGTTGCTTTTTCAATGGCTTGCATATTGACAGAGAGTTCCCGATCCCATTTTTTACAAAAAAATGAAAGGAACGATTCAAAAAAGTCTTTCTCTGCTTTGTATAAATCTTTTCGTTCCCCTTTTCGCCAAACCTTTTGGACCATTTCTATATCAACAAGAGAATGGATTCCTGTACTCATGCTTGGTTTGCTCATTCCTAAACTATTGCTCATCTGATTTAATGTCATCGGTTCTTCACTAAAATAAAGAACTCCGTAAAGCCTTCCAATGGAATGTGTTACCCCATATAGGTCCATCGTTTCTGCTATAGCATCAATCACAAGTGATTCCGCTTCTTCAAGAATTTCTATGTGATTCTTCTGTTCTTCCATATAGACACACGCCCTCTCTACCATATTATATCACCTCCTTATTTCATCAAAATAATACATAAAATATAAATTTAATATAAACAGAGAAAGCTTGAATGTCAACGTAAAAATAATCTGAATATTTCGTATTGACTGACAATATTTTATGTACTATACTTTCGATATATTAAAAACGTTAAAAATTTTTTTAACGAATTCCAATTTTTGGGGGTGTTGATTTGGCAATGAAACGAATGTACATCAATGGTAAATGGGTTGAGGCTAAGAGTAATGAAAAAAGGGAGATTATCAATCCTTTTAATCAAGAAGTCATTGAAACGGTTCCGCGGGGGAGCCGGGAAGATACTAAAGAAGCAATTCAAGCAGCAAGAAGTGCTTTTGATGAAGGGGTTTGGGGTAGCCTAACGGCGGCGGAAAGAGGTGATCTTCTTTTTCAAGTTGCTCAAAAAATAAAAGAGTATAAACAAGAGTTGGCAGAGTTGGAGTCACTGAATACAGGGAAAACGTTGACAGAAAGTCTTGCTGATATGGATGGGATTGCAGGTGTGTTTCAATACTATGCCGGGCTTGCTGATAAAGACGGCGGTCTGATGATCGAATCACCTAATCCAAACTCGGTCAGTCGAGTGGTACGTGAACCGGTTGGGGTTTGTGGATTGATTGCACCTTGGAATTACCCATTGCTTCAGGCTTCATGGAAACTAGCTCCAGCATTGGCTGCTGGGAATACAGTTGTGTTAAAACCAGCCGAAATTACACCTCTTACATCGATTAAAATGTGCGAGATTTTTGAAGAAGTAGGCTTTCCAAAAGGTGTTGTGAATCTTGTATTGGGTCCAGGCTCAACAGTCGGTTCGGAGTTGGCTGAAAACCCTCTCGTCGACCTTATTTCATTTACAGGTGGAGGAGAAGCAGGTCGACACATTATGAAAGCAGCGAGCGGTAACTTTAAAAAGATTTCGATGGAACTTGGAGGGAAAAATCCAAACATTGTGTTTGCTGATGCAGATTTTGATACGGCTGTTGACTATGCACTTAATGCTGTGTTCTTTCATGCTGGACAAGTGTGTTCTGCTGGAGCTCGCTTGTTAGTTGAAAAGAAAATTCATGACCGCTTTGTAGAAGCGATTGTAGAACGGACAAGGAAAATAAATATTGGAAGCGGTTTCAATGAGGCGACTGAAATGGGTCCTGTTATCTCAGCCGAGCATTTAGAATCTATAGAACAATATATTCAACTTGGAATCCAAGAAGGAGCTACACTTGTCGTCGGTGGAAAACGTCCGACTGCACCTGAATTACAAAAGGGATATTTTATCGAACCCACGATTTTTACAAACTGTCATACGAAAATGCGGATCGTGCAAGAAGAGTCCTTTGGTCCTGTCATTACAGTGGAGACTTTTGAAACAGAAGAGGAAGCTGTTCGTCTAGCTAATGATAGTTTGTATGGATTAGCTGGTGCGGTTTGGACAAATGATATGAATTGTGCTGAACGGATTGTCAAAAAACTACGTATGGGAACTGTTTGGATTAACGATTTTCATCCATACTTTCCGCAAGCGCCATGGGGTGGCTATAAACAATCCGGTATTGGCCGCGAATTGAGCCATGTGGGCCTTGAAGAATATACAGAAATTAAACATATATATATGAATACAAATCCTGAACCTATGCACTGGTTTAAAGAAGAAAATGCAAAAGTCGAATTAGTATAAATAAGAAGATTACTATACTTAATTTTATAAAAATAGATGAAGGAGTGATCTAGATGTTTATGAGATTTGAGAGAATGGGAAGATTAAAAAGCTTTGAAGTTCCAACCGTTTTAAAACACGGGATAGGTGCAGCCAAACATACAGGTGAAGAGGTCAAGAATCTTGGCGTCAGCAAAGTTCTGCTTGTTACGGATCCCGGTGTTAAAAAAGTAGGATTAATAGATCCAGTTGTTAAAAGTTTAAAAGAGGCACAAATAGAAGTTGTTATTTTTGACCAAGTTGAACCGAACCCTTCTGTTCATGTAGTGGAAAAAGGAACATCTATTTATAAATCATTATCTTGTGATGGGCTTGTTGCTGTCGGTGGAGGAAGTTCCATGGATACAGCGAAAGCGATTGGTGTGGAGGTCGTTCATGGCGAGCCTGTATTAAACTATGAAGCAGCTGAAGGTAAAAAACCGCTTGAAAAACGGATCCCGCCATTAACAACAATTCCAACAACAGCCGGTACAGGAAGTGAGGTAACTCAGTGGGCGGTTATTACTGATCCTGTTCGTGAATTTAAATTTAATACGGGCGGTCCATTAATCGCTGCACATTTAACAATCATTGACCCTGAACTCCATGTCTCAATGCCAGCGCATATTACTGCAGGCACTGGAGTTGATGCCCTTTCACATGCAATTGAGTGTTATACATGTCACTATTCACAACCAATAACTGATGCAGTCGCGTTGCTTGCAATCGAATACGTAGCCAAATATTTACGTCGTGCTGTTTCAAATGGTAAAGACATTGAAGCTCGTTATGGAATGGCACAAGCAGCCATGCTTGCAGGCTTATCATATGGCAGTGAGTCTGCCGGTGCTGCACATGCAATGGCACAAACTCTTGGAGGCATTCATCCTGTTGCTCATGGACCTTGTGTTGCCGCCATGCTTGGACCAGTAATGGAGTATAACTGGATGGGTGAGCCAGAAAAATTTGCTCGTATTGCTCAGGCTATGGGTGTGAATATTCATGGTATGAGTTTGGAAGAAGCAGCAAAAGCCGCAGTTACAGCAGTATATCAACTTGTTGAAGACGTTGAAATTCCAACACTTGCAGAACAAGGTGTACCTGTTGAAGAGATTGAGCGCTTAGCCAAGGAAGCATTTAATGATCCTCAAACGGTTGGTAATCCACGAGATATTAATGTAAAAGGATATGAATGGATATACCGTCGTTGCTTTAACTTGGAAAAACCTACATTAGAAACTAAAACTACTAAAATTCCAGTAGAAATCGGTTAAATTAAAAAAAGAGGAGTGCGGCGTATATTTGCCATATTCCTCTTTTCATGAAATTTATTATGGCGAGCGAGGATGGAAAGTAAACTCCCGCAAACCACTCAGTACCATTAGATACTTTCCTGTGAAAGATTTATGAACCTACGTTTAAGTCGGTTGAAATTTAGGAACTTTAAAAAACTAAAACATTTGAGGTGCTAAAATGAGCGAAAAAACTTTGACCCAAAACGAGTTAAAATTTTTAGATGAAAAGCCAGGTATTAAGTTAATTAAGGCAGGTTCTTATATTTTAAATGAATTGAGTGAGTTGCGAGGAACACCGGATTTAAAGGGACAAATTATTGATGCACCTGTCACAGACAAAAAAGAAGTATTAACAATGGGTTACTTTGCATTGCAACCTTCAGTAGATTATTCAGCAGAATTTAATTTCATAGAGATAAAAGTAGTTACAAAAGGGAAAATGGTAGTGCGTGATGTCGAAGGGAATAAATATGTAGCAGAAGTTGGAGATGTTTTAATCTTTTCTCCTAAGACAACAGTTATTTTCGATGGTGAAAGTGATGGGGAAGCAGTTTATTTTAAGAATGTGGCGGCTAATCCTTCTTATTTATGAGAAGTGTAAGTACATCGTTATGCAGATCTTCAAAGTGAAGTAGTTTACCATCCTCCTAGAATACATCTTGCAACTTCCTCAAGATACTACAAACTTCCCCATCTTAAATTTTAGCCTATCAGTCTGTAAACAATGTCACTATTAAAAAATTTAAGAAGGAACATTGTACAACAATATTTTTTTAGTGTAATCGAACAGGTCAATTAGAAAAATTAGTCAACGTTTTTAGTAGGTCAATTTTCAATACCTTTTGATGTACAAGGAGATCGGTTTTGAATGTGAACATAGTAATTCTTATAACAGATTAAGAAAAACCCAACTAGTTACTATGAAGGTAAAAGAGGGGAGTGGGTCGGAGAGTTATGGGACAAAAGAAAATTGTCATCATAGGTGCAGGTGTTGTTGGATGTAGTACAGCCTATTATTTAAATAAAATGGGGCAGCGAAACATAACTGTTATTGAACAAGGACCGTTATTTGAAACAGGGGGATCCACATCGCATGCTCCAGGGCTTGTGTTTCAACTTGGTTTTTCCAAAGTGCTGACAACTTTGGCCTCTCAAACAGTAGAAGCGTTCAAAGAGTTAAGTCATGAAGGTCAACCTTCTTTCTATTCGGTAGGAAGTCTTGAAGTTGCAAATACTCAGGAACGTTTAGACGATTTGAAACGAAAAGCAGGCGTTGCAAAATCATGGGGAATGGAGACTTTTGTTCTTTCACCAGAAGAATGTGCCCAAAAAAACCCGTTACTCAACTCGGATAACATTTATGGTGGTCTGTATGTACCGTCAGATGGAATTGCCAAACCTCTTCGGGCCGTTGACCAAATGGCTCATTTCTCTAAATCTTGTGGAACTAAGTTTTATGGTCACACAGAAGTTACGGACATCGAGGTAGTGGATGACCAGGTAAAGTCAGTGGAAACAAGTGCAGGACGATTTGAAGCGGACTTGATTATTTGCTGTGCCGGATTCTGGGGACCTCGCATTGGAGAAATGGTAGGGGTCACCATTCCTCTTCAACCAATCGCTCATCAATATGTATTTTCGAATGACTTACAAGAACTAGGTGCTGAAACCGAAGAAGTATCAATGCCGATTATCCGTCATCAGGATAGTGCCATGTATTATCGCCAAGTATTCAATGGGATAGGAATTGGTTCTTATCAACATCGAGCATTGCCTGTTGAGGTCAGTGAAATTACAAAATATGGCGAAGCGAAAGAAATGCCATCTGTAAAGCCTTTTACACCTGAAGATTTTGAAAAGCCATGGGAAGATGCTCAGGAACTCATTCCTGCATTAAAACAAGCCGGCGTGAAAAGAGGAATAAACGGGATATTCTCCTTTACACCAGATGGGATGCCACTACTAGGAGAATCACAAAAAGTTCGTGGTTTTTGGGCGGCAGAAGCTATATGGGTAACGCATTCTGCCGGTGTTGGGAAAGAAATGGCTGAATGGATTGTAAATGGAGCACCAACCCTGGATTTGGAGTTGTGTGATATTAATCGTTTTGACACTTATGCACAAAGCCCCGCTTATTATAAGAAACGCTCCATTGAAAATTATGAAAAAGTATACGATATTCATCATCCGTTCATGCAGCCGGAATCATCACGAGACATGCGTGTAAGTCCATATTATATGCGTCAACAATCATTAGGGGCTTATTTTAACGAAAAATCGGGCTGGGAACAGCCACAATGGTTTGAAGCAAATGATTCGCTTGTTGCAACATATGAAAAAAACATCTTGGAGCGCAAAGGGTGGGCTGCCCAGTATTGGTCACCAATCATCGAAGCTGAACATCTGCATACTCGTCAATATGCTGGACTTTATGATGTGACAGCAGTCAAAAAACGGTTGGAAATAAGTGGAGAAGGAGCGCTTGAGTTTCTACAACACCTCACAACAAGCACAATTGATATTCCAATCGGACAGGTGACGAGTACACTGATGCTTCATGAATTAGCTGGTATAAAAGATGAAATAAAAGTGATTCGTACCGCAGCTTCAACATTCTTTGTTCTTTGCACAGGAGCAGTTGAAGCTAGCTGGATTAAAAAACAAGTACCTGTATCCAGCCGGGTTGTGATCCAAGATCTAACGAACGGAATGTGTGGTCTTAGCGTAATAGGTGGTAAGGCGAGCGAAATAATGAATTCTCTTGATTCCCAGGCTTTTGTTAAAAGTGAATGGGAGATTGGACAAGCCAAAGAAGGATTTATCGGGAATGTTCCAGTTCTCGCAGTGTACGATTCTTATGGCGGAACAGAAAGATGGGAGCTATTCACAACATCCGATCAAGGATTAAAGTTATGGGATGTTTTATTTGAAGCAGGACGCCCCTATCAGATCATTGCTGCAGGAGATCGTGCACTTGAAAGTCTTCGAATCGAATCACTTTCACTAAGAAATGGTAAGGACTTTTGGAGTGAACATAATCCTTATGAAGTAGGACTCGACCATTTGGTCGACCTTAACAAACCAACTTTTATTGGGAAACAAGCATTGCTTGACCGCAAGGCAAATGGACCTAACCTATTGTTAACTCCATTACTACTGGATGATCCTTCAATGGTTGTTATGGGGTATGAACCAGTATTTGATGAAGATAAGGTAGCTGGTTTTGTAACAAGTGCTGGCTATGCATACAACTTTGGTAAGGGGATTGTGTATGCCCTGTTATCACCTGAAACTGTCCATAAAAGTAGCCAATTGAGTATTGAATACTTTGGAAAACGCTATACAGCAACAAGAATGACCCAATCCGCTGTGAGGGCTCATCAATAAAATCAAAACAGCCAGGAGGATTATATATGTCAACACATTATGATGTTATTGTTATCGGATTAGGAGCCATGGGCAGTACAGCTGCTTATCAATTAGCAAAGAGAGGTCAACGTGTTCTGGGCCTTGAGCAGTTTGGTCCCGCACATGATCAAGGATCCAGCCACGGCGGGTCACGAATCATTCGACAATCTTATTTTGAAGATCCAGCTTATGTTCCATTATTACTTCGTGCCTATGAATTATGGGATGAGATTAAGAGAGAAAGCGGGGAAGAGATTATGACGGTTACGGGAGGATTAATGATGGGGCCTCCAGATAGTTTAACTGTATCCGGCAGTATTAAAAGTTCGAAACAGTGGGACCTTGCTTACGAAGTGCTGGAGGCAACTGATATTCGCGGACGTTTCCCGGTGTTTAACCCATCACCTAACACAATCGCATTATACGAAGAAAAGGCTGGGTTTGTCAGACCAGAACGTAGTGTATACACCCATCTTCTTCATGCAGAGAAGCATGGTGCCGACCTTCGATTCTTCGAATCTGTTCAATCGTGGGAAGCACACCCTTCTGGTGAAGGTGTCCGTGTTGTAACAAATAACGGGACATACGAAGCTGGAAAAGTGGTCATTTCTGCAGGAGCCTGGGCACCACAAATTTTGAAAGACTTAGGGGTAAACTTACAAGTAGAGCGTCATATTCAAATGTTCTTTGAGCCAACAAGAGGAATTGAGCCGTTCCGTGTTGGAAATCAACCGATTTATATATGGGAAGCAGATGACAATGTACAATTATATGGTTTCCCTTCTGTAGGAATAGGTGCAGAAGGAGCAAAAGTCGCCTTTTTCCGTAAGGGAAAACCATGTACACCAGAAACCATTGACCGAAACGTGCATAGCGATGAAGTGGACATGATGAGAGAGTATCTGGCCCAAGGCATTCCACAATTAAACGGTCGCTTTTTACAAGGAAAAACATGTATGTATACAAACACACCGGATGAACATTTTGTAATTTCTGCACATCCCAATCATCCGCAAGTGGCAGTTGCAGCAGGATTTTCTGGACATGGATTTAAGTTTGCAAGTGTTGTAGGGGAAATATTAGCAGATTTAGTGATAGATGGAAAAACAAATCATCCCATTGATTTATTCAGCCCGCAGCGTTTTGCCTATCAGTAAGTTTTTGACAATAGATAAAACACCTTGTGTCAGACTGACGTTACATGATTCCAAAAGGACCAAGGAGGAATAATAGATGGCAATGGATCAGAGTATCTTAAATGATAAAGGAAAAGTCAGATCTACCTTAAAAGGAGAATTTTATACATCCCCGGAAGTTTTTGAACTAGAAAAAAAGAATATTTTTGCGAAATCTTGGCTTTTCGTTGGCTATGAGTATGAGGTAGCGGAACCAGGTCAGTACATTACAACGAAGGTTGAAGGCGAAAATATTCTGATTGTTAGGGGTAAAGACCGTGTGCTGCGATCTTTCTTAAATGTATGCCGTCATCGTGGAGCAACACTCTGCAGTGACCCTTCAGGAAAGACAGGCATCATCCGATGTCCATATCATTCGTGGAGTTATGGACTTGACGGTTCCTTGCTGGGAGTACCAAAATCGAGTGAATGCCGTGAAGAGTTAATAAATAATGATACTTACGGTTTAGAAGAAGTGAACCTACAAACATGGCACGGTATGATCTGGCTGAATTTTTCTGAAAATCCAATGCCGGTTGAACAACAATTAGACTCACAAATTTTTGATCGCTTCGGCGAACTTGAGACATTCGGTAGATATCAAATTCAAAATCTAAGAGTCGCACATCGCAAAGAGTATGATGTGAAAGCAAACTGGAAGATCATTGTAGAAAACTTTCAGGAATGTTACCATTGTTCGGCCATTCACCCTGAACTGACAGCGGCACTTCCTGAATTCAAAACAGGTATTGGAACACAAAATGCAGTCGGTATAGGGGCAGATTTCAATGAAAATTTGGAGGCATTCTCCATAACTGGAAAAGGAAATCGACCAATGTTAAAAGGGCTGCTTCCTGAAGATGACCGTATCTATTATGGAATGACCATTATTCCTCATGTATTCATCAACTTAACGCCGGATCATGTGATCACTCACCGGATCATTCCGATTAGTACGAATCGATCGATTGTGATTTGTGATTGGTTATTTGATCCGGATGAAATGGCCAAACCAGATTTTGATCCAATGGACGCAGTTGAATTATTCCATCGCGTAAATGAGCAGGATTTCGAAGCTTGTCAATGGTGTCAAGAAAACATGGGATCAAAAGCATACAGAGATGGTGGAATCTTAGTTCCGATTGAACATCATGTTTCCCGATTTTACAATTACGTTTTAGAGTCAATCGGTACGGTAGTCGAATAACAGATACTTATAAAATGGTGAGGTAAAAAAAGGCACCTGCTGAGAACAGGTGCCTTTTATGAATCCAACAGTTGAATTGGTGGAGTACGGTTACTATTGTTATCAAGATAACTATTAAAATGGGGGGATATGTGTGAAAGAAGACACTAAAGTATACGATATAACAATCATAGGTGGTGGACCTGTAGGATTGTTTACTGCTTTCTATGGTGGAATGCGTCAAGCGAGTGTGAAAATAATTGAAAGCTTGCCGCAACTTGGTGGGCAACTTACAGCATTATATCCTGAAAAGTACATTTATGATGTTGCTGGATTCCCTAAGGTCCGAGCACAAGAATTAATTAATAATTTAAAGGAGCAAATGGCTAAGTTTGAATCAACAATCTGCCTTGAACAAGCTGTAGAAACGGTTGAAAAACAAGTAGATGGGGTATTTAAATTAACAACAAACAATGAAGTGCACTATTCAAAAACGATTGTGATTACTGCTGGGAACGGTGCATTTCAACCTCGAAAAATTGAACTTGAGGAAGCTGCTCATTTTGAGAATAGTAACCTCCATTATTTTATAAATGACCTGAATACATTTGCTGGACAAAGAGTACTGGTATGTGGAGGCGGAGATTCAGCAGTGGACTGGGCTCTTATGCTTGAACCGATTGCCGAAAAAGTATCACTAGTTCATAGACGAGATAAGTTCCGTGCTCATGAACATAGTATTGAAAATCTTTATAACTCAAAAGTGGACGTACGTACTCCTTTCATTCCAAAGGAATTAACTGGTGGTGAAAGAATTGAGCAAGTAGTTTTAGAAGAAGTAAAAGGAAATCGTAAAGAAATATTGGATGTTGATAATGTTATTGTGAACTATGGATTTGTTTCTTCATTAGGACCCATCAAAACCTGGGGTCTAGAAATCGAGAAAAATTCTATTGTCGTAAATAGCAAAATGGAAACAAACATCGAGGGAATATATGCTGCTGGAGACATTTGTACATATGAAGGCAAAGTGAAGCTAATCGCAAGTGGTTTCGGAGAAGCACCTACTGCCGTTAACAACGCAAAGGCATATTTGGATCCGAAAGCACGTCTCCAACCACTTCACAGCACAAGTTTGTTTTGAAATCCGTGATTTCATTTTATAAAAAAATCAAAAGATGATAAAAACTAATAATTGTTTACAGTAACAGAAAACAAATTGAATTTTAAAAAAACTCCTATATATATATACATTATTAGAATATGGTGGTGTGTCACGCAAGCTCCCCCCTTAGATATTTTCGTCTAGGAAGAATCATTTCTTAATGAAATGGTTCTTTTTTTGTAATTAGCTTAAGCAGATGATGGGGGGGCACGAAGCCATTTACGGATATTCGACGAATGGTAAAACCTGATTACTCAGGACTTTCCTGGTTATATGGAGTCTCGCTGCTTGTGACAACGAACAGGAAATGGTCATCAAACCTGAAAGGGTAGATGTACAAGAAAAAAAAGAGGTGCAAAAGACTACACCAGAAGACAATGTGCCATCTTACAAAGCACCAAGGTATCATATATATGGAGGTTGGATGAACGATGAATCTTATATACTTATCAAAAGTGACGATGCCGGTGGTGAGGATAGATCCAAGTTTACACTGGAAAAAATCCCGAAAAAGGGAAAAGGGAAAATCCTAAAGCCAGTTATCAGAATCAACTGGATCAAAACTAACCGGTATAATATCTAGAACAAGACTTCTTTTCTAACCTTAGAACTAAATAAAGAAAAAACCGAAATAACTGTCACGTTACCAAATGAAAAGTCCGTTACATATAAAGAAGCAGAAATGGAGCCGCAAGAATTTAATCCCGATTATGAGTGGGAGGAATGAAACCACAGTATAACGAAAAATAAAAAGACACCTCTGGAACCGTAGGAGGTTTATTTTAGAGGCGGCAATTGGGATCGAACCAATGATAAAGATTTTGTAGACCTTGGCCTTACCACATGGCTATGCCGCCGTATATTTCCATCACTTTATGTTTAGTATCAGCTGTACTAAAAAACGAGTTACCGTCAGACTATTATTGGAAAAATATGATTTTTCACTTGATCTGCGGAAGATAGCTATGGAGACGGGTAGTGAAGCAAGTTAAATTGATGGTGGAGAATACGGGCTTTTAGTAAATCAGTAAAGCCCTTTTATAAAAGAAACATGCTTTACTTGCATAAAAAGCACTAATAGGCTAATCATAATTGCTATATTAAGTAACACGTACCTATCGAGGGAAATCCTGGTAGTGTATTTTCACTTGGTTGCCCACCAAATTAACTCCACCCAAGTGTCTTTGGTTTATAAACCATGACCGCGATAAAACTCCGGCCTTCTGTTGGACAAATAATTCAAAATTCCTTTCGACCGTTCGTTCTCTTCTAAATCAATTTCAACCACAGGCAGTATTTCATTGTTACCTGCCTTGTATACTGTTTTCCCATCCGGTGCAACCACCTGACTTTCACCAAAAAAGATGTTATCAATATGCAACCCGACTTTATTTGTCACTGCAGTAAATAGATGGTTTTCAATAGCCCTAGAATGAACAAAAGCATGTTGATATATTTGGTAGGGAACCATATTGGCGGACAAAATAAAGATGATCTCTGCGCCTTGCAGTGCCAGCAATCGCGCCATTTCGGGAAACTCGAGATCATAGGTGATCAATAAACCGAACTTGCCTTCCGGAGCCTCAATCACTTCACAGCGATCTCCTGATGTAAAGTGCTTTTGTTCTTCATGATAAAGGTGCGTTTTTCTATACACATCGACAATCTCTCCGTTTTTATTAATAAAAACAGCCGAGTTATATAGACAATCTTCTTGTTTTTCTGGAAATCCAAAGATGACGCCTATTTGATACTCCTTCGCACAGGCACAAATTGCTTGCATACTCTCTCCTTCGACTGTTTCCCCAAAATCTTTAATTTGTTCATTCATAATATACCCTGTTAAAAACAATTCCGGAAACAGCACATAATCTGCATGTTTTTGTTTTGCTTCTTTTATCGTTTCTAAAGATCTTTTCAAGTTGTATCCTTTATTCAACAGTTCACACTTTAATTGGGCAAGTGCTATACGAAGTGTCCTGGCCATTTTACTATCCTCCTATAGTCAGATCAATTTTCACTATTATATTTTTTTAGTTTTTTTGATTGATCAACATTTAAGTACCGAGCCGTTTTATATGTGTTTTGAAAGACATGATAAGTTTGTAAAATAAGATCCTTTTCTAACGCTTCTTTTGCTTCTTTTAAAGAAGAAAAGGAAGCGGCGTTCCGATAGCGATCAGGATTGTAGGTGAAAGGAGGCGGGTTGCTTTCCTTGCCATCATGGGATGGCGTATCTAAGACTGACAAATTGGTAACCACAAGCCTTTCTATTGTATTCTCCAGCTCCCGGACATTTCCTGGCCAATCAGAATCCATAAACTCTTCCAACAATTGCTGATCCAACATGTAGTTTCGGTTATATTTCCGATTGAAATTATGCAAGAAATTTTGAGCAAGTTCAGGGATGCTCTCTTTCCTCTCTCTTAAAGGCGGAATAGTTAATGGAATTACGTTTAATCGATAAAATAAATCTTCTCGAAACAGTTGCTTTTCGACTAAAGTGGAAAGGTTTTTATTTGTTGCTGCGATGAGACGAACATCAATCATTTGAAACGTCGTCCCTCCCACTTTCCGAATTCGATTTTCCTGAATAACATCAAGTAATTTAGACTGAGCATTCAGCGGTAATTCTGCTATTTCATCAAGAAAAATGGTTCCCTTTTCAGCTGCTTGAAACAAACCTGTTTTCCCTTTATTTTTTCCTCCTGTAAATGTGCCGGCTTCGTATCCAAACAGCTCAGACTCCACCAAATTTTCAGGCAGCGTACTGCAATTGATGGAAATGAAAGAACCTTTATTCCTTGTGCTCTTTTGATGTATCAGTTTGGCAATCGCACTTTTGCCAACTCCTGATTCTCCCAGCAGCAAAACGGTAGAATTAACATCAGATACCTTTTCAATGATATTGATGATTTTTTGCATGGACGGGGAATTAATAATCAACTCGGATACTGGTCGTTTTTGCTTGGAGACCAACAAATTAACGTTCGATAAATTAATAAAGGTAACCAACTTGTTTTTCTTTGAAGCATCATGAAGTAAAAGAGAAATGGAATGAACGATCACACTTGTCCCCTGCAGAGTTTGAAGAAGCTGGACGTCTTGCTTTAGGTCATATCCTCCAAGAAAAAGGTCTTGCCATTTCACATGGGAAAAGTTAATTCCTTCTGCTAGCAGATGGCTGCTTTCTTCCAGCACTTTACTCATATCTCCAAACATTTTGATAATTATCCCATGGTCATTTAGTAAACAGCTAAAACTATTCCTTTGCTCCAATAGTTGCCCACTCCTTTCAAAGAAAATTAAAATTTCATTAGCACAGTTCCAACCAAAGCTAAAAGATAAACAAGGGAATTCACAAAAAATAGAAGCCTATATGAAGGAAGCCAAAACAGCTGGGGCCGATGTGATTGTGTTTCCAGAGTTGGCTTTGACAGGTTATTTGTTAAAAGATGATGTTAGCAAATTTGCGGAAGAGGAGAACGGTCCAAGCATTCGATCATTACAGGCAATTTGCAAAGAGTTGTCGCTCGCACTGGTTCTTTCCTTTCCTGAAAGAGAAAAGGAGTTTTACTATATATCTGTTCTTTATATTGATGAAAATGGAGACATTCTCGGAAAGTATCGAAAAACACATTTATTCGATACGGAAACAGACTATTTTTCAAGAGGAACGGATTACCCTGTTTTTTCTACCAAGTTTGGAAAAGTGGGGATGATGATCTGTTATGACCTTGAATTTCCGGAAGTGGCAAGAATTTTACGAACAAGCGGAGCTGAAATTCTCTTTATTACCACAGCCAATATGAAACCATACGAAGAAGCCCAATCCATTTTCTTAAAAAGCCGGGCAATTGAAAATGAAATACCTATTGCCATTTGTAACAGAATTGGAAGAGAAGAAGAGTTAGAGTTTTTCGGTAGCAGCATGATTGTTGACCATACAGGCCGTGTGATGGTTGATGCAAAAGGTAAGGAAGGTATCGTTTCCGAGAACATTGACGTAAAACCCAAAAAAGATCCCCGGTTGAATTATATTGGCAATGTGAACAAACAAATCTACTCAAAATTGACCAATTTACATCAAACGTCTACCCAATCTTAAAAACAGTCTCTTCTAAAAGAACAAGGCTATTTAAACGAAAAGGAGGATTTTAAATGGAAAAGAAACGGGTTTCATTTAAACGAAAATTAACATTGTCGCATGTTATATTATTTGGCCTTGCTTACATGACACCGATGGTTGTCTTTGGGACATATGGGGTAATGGCTGAGCTAACAAAAGGGATTGTACCTGTTGCCTATATCATTGCTTTAACCGCCATGCTCTTCACTGCTTACAGCTATGGTGAAATGGTGAAAGCCTATCCTGTTTCAGGATCCGCTTATACGTATACAAGGAAATCAATTAGCCCGCAACTCGGCTTTCTTATAGGCTGGTCCGTTTTATTGGATTATTTATTTTTGCCGATGGTAATCTGGCTGATTGGAAGCGTTTACTTGAACGCCGTTTTTCCATCTGTTCCATCTTGGGTATGGATCGTTGCCTTTATAGTGCTCACCACAACGATTAATTTAATTGGAACAAAAGTGATGAAGAATGTAAACCTTTTAATGATGGCTTTTCAATTGCTTGTTCTTTTCCTATTTTTGGTTTTGTGTTCCGTGAATATTATCCAAGGCACGGGAGTAGGAACGCTGTTTTCTATGGAGCCATTTATGAGCGGTGATGCATCGTTCTCCCTATTATTGGCAGGAGCCTCTGTTGCTTGCTACTCATTTTTAGGGTTTGATGCAGTTTCCACTCTTTCAGAAGAAACGATCAATCCGAAAAAAACAATTCCAAAAGCGATTTTGCTCATTACGTTTATCGGTGGAGGGATTTTCATCTTCTCCTCCTACTTTCTTTATCTTGTTTTCCCCCACTATACAGAATTTCAAAATATTGATTCCGCAGCTTTTGAGATTGCCCGTCTAATTGGTGGAAATTTATTTAGTGCCCTTTTCCTCGCAGGATTAATCATTGCACAATTTGCTTCCGGTTTAACAGCTCAAACAAGTGCGGCTCGTCTTATGCTCGCAATGGGAAGAGATTCTGTTCTTCCAAAAAAGCTTTTTGGATATATTCATCCAGCATCCCATACACCAGTGTTTAATTTATTTTTTATAGGCTGTATTGCTTTATTAGCTTTGACCTTTGATATTACGACCTCGACTTCTTTTATTAACTTTGGAGCTTTTGCTACTTTTATATTTGTAAATCTTTCTGTCATTGCCCATTATTATGTGAAAGGAAAAAAACGCGGAGGGAAACATTTTGTGCTTTATTTACTCTTACCAGCCATCGGAGCTTCCCTTGATATTTGGTTGTTTTTGAACCTGGATAAAAACGCTTTAATACTTGGCAGTCTCTGGGCAGCTATCGGTTTTATTTATTTGCTGTTCTTAACAAAATTTTTTAAAAAGCAACCGCCTGAAATAAATTTTGAAGAAGCGGAAGAAGCAGTTTAATTTATAAATTATATTGAAAATAATTTGGCGATAGAAAATTCATTGTTTTTTATGAAAGAGGGTATCCCATATGGTACACCCTGTAATACTCGAAAAACAGATTGAAGTTGTTCGGTTGAGTTGTTCAAAGTAGTTACATACCCCGTTCGTAAAAGTGCACTTTTACGAACGGTTCTTTTTTTTATAAAATCAACTCATTTTCACGTTCGTTAAAGTTAAAAAACACTTTATGAACGTTCGTGATTTTCCATACACTTTTACGAACACTTTTGGTAGAATAATAGGAAAGTAAGTAGAAAAAGGAGTAAAAAGATGGAAGTTCGTAAATTCGGATACATAAGAGTTAGTAGCAAAGATCAAAATGAAGGACGTCAACTTCAGGCCATGAAAGAAAAAGGATTAGATGAACGAGATATCTTCCTAGATAAACAAAGTGGGAAAAACTTTGACCGGGCTCAATATCAATTGTTAAAACGTATGATCCGGAAAGGGGATGTCCTATATATTCATTCACTCGATCGTTTTGGCCGGAACAAGGAAGAAATTCTACAAGAATGGAATGACATCACGAAAAATATCCAAGCAGATATCGTGGTCATGGATATGCCATTGTTGGACACTACACAATTTAAGGATAGCCTAGGTACATTTATCGCTGATTTAGTTTTACAAATACTATCCTGGATGGCGGAAGAGGAACGGGACCGTATACGAAAACGGCAACGTGAAGGAATTGATGTAGCTCTACAAAAGGGTGTGCCTTTCGGCAGACCGAAAGCTCAAGTAACGGAAGAGTTTAAAGAAGTCTATGATTTTTGGAAAGCAGGAGAGATGACAGCCGTTAAAGCCATGGCGGAATTAGGTGTTAAAAAGACGACTTTTTATAAGTTGGTTAAGGAATATGAAAGTGACTTTAAAAAAGTCACTATATAATAGAAGAAACTCGTCAAAAAAAGTAGCTTTTTCCACGGGAGAAAGGGGAGGCGGTTGTATTTTTTAGTACCAGAAGTGGCTCGGCATTATTACTGAGTTGAGGTAAAGGTTTCTGATGAGCAATTATATATTTAATTGAATAGTACTATAGTATTCAATTAATGGGATTTACGAACACTTTTCAAATTTATAGAAGTTATTCTTCAGGTAGGTGATTGCCTTTTTTTATTGTAGTAAGTGTACAGGGACAGGTTAACAAAAACTTTATTTATATCGCCGTATATAGAAACCTTTTTGATAAACATGCGAAAATGATAAAGGCTAGTAAAATATTATGAATTGATGTGAATAAGGTTGTGTTAGCGTAGGTATTTCGGATTTGTTTTTGTAGTATTTATATTTTATACAATATTTGACTATTGCTGACTAATCAGGTTAAAATGTATGAACTAACGTTCGTTTATCCTCAATTAAAAATAGGTCGACACTGCCATTTACCTATAATGGGTTAAACATAGAAGGAGTAATCAAAGTGGGAAGAACAATAGCAAATTTATTTAAAAGATCATCTAGTCAAAATCAATACGCTGTTATTTTTATTCATGGGTTTACTGGTCACCATGAAGATACTTGGAGAAAAGATAGAAATTCTACTGGATTAATAGAAGCAGTCATACATGATAACGAATTAAGAGGGTTTGATGTTTATTCTTTTGGTTACGGTACTGGTTTATCTATTAAACAATATGACTTTAAGGCGGTTGCAGGATTATTGTATTCAAAAATTCAAGCAGATATTCCAAATCATAATCTAATTTTTGTAACTCATAGCATGGGAGGCTTAGCTGCACAGCAATATATTCTAGATCGGTACGAAGTTTTTGACAAACAAAATTTAAATAAAATTAAGGGAATTGTATTTTTAGGGGTTCCTTTTGAAGGGTCAAAATGGGCTAAAATTCCTTTTAACAAGCAAATAAAATCTTTAGGAAAAGATAATCAGTTACTTTTAGATTTAAGAAAGAATTGGCAAAAATATGTTACTAGAGGTGGTATTGCTTCACTTTCTTTGGATCTGCAATATAATTTTCATAGATTATCCATTATAGGTGTACGAGATGGAGTCGTAACTCCTGATTCCTCAAACCCTTTTCACATTGATGCTGAGCATGTTTTTGAAGTGGATGATACTCATACTTCTTTATGTAAAGGTGATGAGAGAAGTCCGACTTTTAAACATATTAAGAAGTTACTAGTAAACATTATCAATGAAGATAAAGGAACGATGATTTTAGGAATTAATGGCTATGATAAACGAACAATAGAAGGTGCAGACTATACAATCGATTGGAGTGATTATTTTGATATTACTTCAAAACCAAGAAAACTTCCTGACATTAATGCATGGGAAAGAGACTTAATTCCTACCATTAAACCAGCTTTGGATATGTGGAATGAGAAGTGGGCTCATAAAGGCGGGAAGATACGTTTTTATGGTAAGTTTTGCTTAACAGGGGGTTTACTGGTTGGCGGCAGATTCTCGCGGACTAAAGGTGTAAAGCTAGAGGTCGAACATTATTCCGCAATTTGGAAAGGAAATGATTCAGATCCCTCATTTAAAGCTACTCCAAATTACTCGGTTGGAAATAGTGATGAAAGCAATACAGCAGTAGTGATTTTAAGTGTTACAAATAATATTCAAAATCAAGTAAAGGATTTTCTTTCAGGATTAGCTGATACTCAATACAAACAAATTGTTAACATACTCCCACCGAATGGCACGGGACAAGAAAGTATAAAAAATGAAAGACAAGCAGTGGCATATGCAATTAAAGTAAAAGAAACAATCGATTCTTTACAATCTCAAGGGATAAAAGAGGTTTTAATGTTTATTAATGCTCCACTAAGTTTGGCTGTTATTACTGGACATTGGTTAACTGCTACATGTCCAATTCAAACGTTTGAGTATGATGGAACAGGTTATGTTCATTCCTGTAAAATATAAATTTATTGGAGGAATAAAATGGCTTCTTTACCGACATATTTTAATGACTTTCTTTCAAATATACGCTTAACAGACAATCAAATTGACGATCTAATCACAGGTCACACAACGTTGCGTGACCGACTAAAAGAAGATGAAGATCTTTCTAAGATTATTGTTAATACCTTCTTGCAAGGGAGTTACCGTCGCGCAACTGCAGTTAGACCGAAAAACGGTAAACGTTCGGATGTGGATGTCGTTGTAGTAACGAATCTTGATAAAGAAGAATACACTCCGAAACAAGCTCATGATCTTTTTATTCCTTTTTTAGACAAATATTATAAGGATAAATATCGAATTCAAGGACGATCTTTGGGTATTGAGCTCAGTTACGTTGATTTGGATTTAGTGGTAACTTCAGCTCCTTCTGAAAGTCAAAAAGAAATATTGGAAGAAGAAGGCGTCGCTACTGATTACACAATTGCTGAATTAATGGATTGGAATTTGCAAAAATCAATCACCTTTCCAGAGGATATTCGCTCAGAATCATTTTTGCTTTTTGAAAGAGCAGCTAATGAAGCAGAGTGGAAAACAGAACCTTTGTTTATTCCAAATAGGGATGCAGAAATATGGGAACCTACTAATCCCTTAGCACAAATTAAATGGACATGGGATAAAAATAAAAAGTGTAATAAGCATTACGTTAATGTTGTGAAAGCTTTAAAATGGTGGAGGCGTATTGACGATCCAGAAGGAAGTCACCCAAAAAGTTATCCTTTTGAACACTTAATTGGCCTATGTTGTCCAGACGGTATTGTTTCAGTTGCTAATGGGGTTACATCAACACTTGAGATGATTGTTGATAGTTATCCCACAAAACCAGAAATGACCGATCATGGAGTCCCTGAACATGATGTATTTGATCGGTTAACAGATGAAGAATATGCATCTTTTTATGAATGCGTGAAGGAAGCAGCCAAAATAGCTCGTAAAGCATTAGATGCTGAAACGGTTTATGATAGTGCTATTGCTTGGAGAGACTTATTTGGAAGCAAATTTCCTGAACCTCCGAAACCTAAAACTGAAGGTAGTAATGAAAATTCTGGATTTACTCAACGGATTGATAAGACTACTATTGGAGGAAATAGGTTTGCTTAATAGACGACAATATAGACCTAAAGATGAATTGCTAATGGCAAGGAGAATGGTTGAAGAATTAGATAGTGTTGAAATTATAGATGATCTAAAATGGGACTCATTAATTGAAAAATGGGTCCTTCTTTGCAGCCTCACACTTAAAAATCAATCAAGTAAATTAATTCCAAAAACCACAAATTGGTATGTTCATATTGATGATTCATATCCATGGGGTAATATAAAATTTTTACCTGCTAAGAGAGGGGGACTAAAAGGAACTTTTCCACACCAGAATTATAATGGGGAAGGCAAAGAGGAGTCTCCATGGAGAAATGGTAATCTTTGTTTAGAAACTACTAACAAAAAATTTAAGAGTATGGGATTAGACAACGAGCCATTTGATTCTCATCTCCGATTACTTTGGCACTTTGAAAGAGCGTTAAACTGGTTACAGGAAGCTGAAAAAGGGAGACTAAGTACTTCTGGAGATCCATTTGAATTGCCGGACTTTAATGAAAGTTCTCTAGATACTGTTGCATTTTACGAGAATAACGAATCGTTTATAAATTGGCAGAAAAGTAAAAAGACATATGGACTTTTAGAGCTTTTTTTATATAAAAAGGAAGAACCTGTTATTATGGTGCCCACTAAATTTTCTACATTAGATGGAGAAGTAGTGTCCCAAGCTTCTTTGCGCACAGTTATTAGTGGTGATGAATCCTCAACAAAAACATTGATTGGGGCTTGGTTGATTTTGAAAGAATTACCCTTTATATTACCTTGGCAGGCACCTATGTCATGGGGAGAACTGAATCTGATATGTAAAAAGCAGGGGATAGAGTTATTGAAATTGTTGTCTAAAATAGCTCCAAAGCTCCGTGATGGTAGGCCTCATGTACTTTTAATTGGTTTTCCTATTTCTGAAAAAGTGAAAGGTATTCCTGAGTTAATCTATTGGCAACCAATCCTTGTACCTAAGTTAAGTACTGTAACCAAGAATCTCAATGGTTTTCGGGATATTGAGAAACATAATTGGTTTCAAGATACAAAGAGAGTATTTAGGTTTAATAAACAAATAAACTGGCTTCGTTCAGAAAATTGGCATGAGGATGAAATGTTTAACAGAGGCAGACTTAATAGCAATATCAGAAATATATCCATTCTACAGTTGGGAGCCGGAGCTGTTGGATCTATGATTTCAGAATTGCTAGTACGAGGTGGACAAAAAGAAATAACTATCATGGACGATGACATTTTGAAGGCTGGCAATATAGTACGTCATACATTAACCTTAAAAGATTCACTGCAGTTCAAGGTTGATTCTCTAGTGGAAAGATTAAATCGTATATCATCCCAAAGTATAATAAAAGGGAATCGAGATAAATTCTCCACTATAGTTGATTCAATTGATCCAGAGGATTTTGAGTTGTTTTTGGATTGTACTGGGGAAGACGAAACAATGGCTTACTTGTCACAATATGAATTCAATCATCTAAAGACTTTTATATCGATATCTTTAGGTTATGGAGCTAAGCGTTTATTTGTTTTTTACTCAAAAGGGTATAAATTTAATCACTCCGCTTACATTACTTTAATGCAACCATGGTTGGAGAAGGAACAAAATGATACAGCAAATATTGTTTTTCCTCGGGAAGGATTAGGTTGTTGGCATCCTGTATTTCCAGCCAGAGCTGATGATGTCTGGCTAATGGTATCCACCGCATTTAAATCGATTGAACTAGCTTTTATGCCAAAAGTAAATAAGCCAACGCTTATTGTTTATGAACAACAATGGGATGGGGAATATTTCACAGGTATTTCTCTTGTTAGTCGGGAGGAGTTGGATGAGTGAATTATTGTACGTAAATGAAGATGGCTCTTTCGGTGCGGAAATTAAAAAAGAATTGATTAGTATTATTTATAATATGTGTAGACAATCCTATCCAAAAGAAACAGGTGGAATATTAATTGGTAATTATTCTCCTGACTTAAAAAGAGCTGTAGTTACTATAGTAACTGGAGCACCTACAGACTCAAAAGGTGGTAAGACATGGTTTCATAGAGGAACAAAAGGATTGCAACAGTTGTTGGATGACGTCTGGAAGAAACAAGGTGACTTTTACTTAGGAGAATGGCATTATCATCCAGATGGTGCTCCAACGCCAAGTAGTTACGATATATCTGAAATGAAACAAATTTCGAAAAACAAAGCATATAATTGTCCTGAACCTATTTTAATCATTGTAGGGAGCAAATCCCCTGAAGATTGTAACATTGGTGCTTATGTATTCGTTAATGGAAAAAAATATTATTCATTGAAATTGTTAAATTAAATATAAGTTTAATGCCCTTAATAGTTCAATAATGTAATCTTAGAATGTATAGATATAGCTACCAAGCGGTGGTTTTTTTAATTGTAACTAAATGGGGCAGAATTAAACTTACGGATGCATTAGCGGAAAAACATGACTTACTTTTTGATAGCCTTTTCTTATTGTACTGACGGTAGTCACTTAATTTATTTTAGTAGATCCTCGTCATATGTTGTACCTACCTGAAAGCCAGTTTACATAATACTGATTATAAGTAGAAAAGTAGCCTGATCATCGTTGGATACAGGCTTTATTTTTCGTACCCCTTATTCACCCCGTATGTGTATAGTTTATCGATTATATTAACTTTATTTTATAGGGGGGGGAATTTATATGATTAATAAAGAATTAATTAGTAACAAACATGTAGGTGTTAATTTTTCTAAAGAGTCTAAATATTATTTGGGGTATAGGATCCAGAAAAACTTTTCAACCTTCATTTAAGAGATAGAGATAAACATAAACATAATGGAGCTAGCTTTATTCATTGATTGATAGCAAGAGATAAAGTGCTTAATGATTTGTATGGAAAGGTTGCTACTGATCTGATTACGCTATGCTGTTTCGGTTATATGGACGTAGACAGGGACTTTTTAGGAAATGAAGTAGATGAACATTTCGCTTATGATAATGAAGGTGAAAATCCATTTGTTCCCGTAAAAAAGCAGATAAGCACCTTTTGTATTGGTATAAATAAATTCTATACTGGGGGTATTGATCATGTTAACAGTTGACGTAATTGCGGATTCTTTTAATAACCTAAAAGAGAAAAGAAGAATATCGGTTCCTTTGGAAGATCTCGATCTTCAATTCTTTTTAGAAGATGCATTAAAGGCATGTAATATGAAATACTCCAAGGTTTTAGAGGGAAGAAAGAATAAAAAAATTGTTTATATTCTCGATAAAGTTTGATATCTCTAAACTTCTGGCCAGTAACAGAGCATATTTCTGTTACTGGCCATTTTTAAATTTAAAAACATACGAACAAACGAATGATACTGGTTTTTTGTTTTGAAAAAACTTATATATAGCTAATCTACAAGCATTTTAACTAACTGACGTCATACCTTTTATAAAGGGGGTAATTCAAAATGACATACCGACCTACGGTAAGATATCCGTCCATTTATCAGGACTATGTAAGTGAAGTTCATAATGCCACTTCATTAGATCGCAACCAAATTTTCCGTCTGGCCTTATTTATAGCCGCCCATTCAAAAGAATATAACGATATCCTTAAAAAATATCAGAAGGGTGACGTCCCTCTCCCCTGCCCAGCATGGAGGATAGACGAAGAGAAATGTTGGCAGGAACAAAGCTATATTAAAAAAGAAGATACGCCCCAGGTCAAAATCATTGAACAAGGTGGCATTAAACTCGTTATCGGATGATTATTTATTTTTTTGTTCCTTGACACTCTTAATAGCATGGGATGCTGCTCCTTTATTCGCTAATGCTTGAGCTAATTCCTTGGGTATGTCTTTACTCATTTCCTATCACCTCACATACCAAGAGCCTTGCCATTTAGCCATTATAATATACCTCCCTCCCCTCTTTATTAGAGGATAGAGTTACCAACTTACCAACCTACCCAAACGTAAAACGCTTTTTGAAAGGAGAAAGCCAATGAGAAGAGATAAGCCTTTGAATCCCAGCCTTTCCCCTAACAAAAAAAGAAACCCGGAACCTCAAAAAAGAAAGGTCCGGTCTGATAAGCTGCATGATATCAAAATCCCTGTTTCTGAAACAATGAATACAATTATACTGCGTGAATCTAGGAAACATTGGCATGGGTCTAAAACCAAAACAGGAACAGAATTGATTTTATTCGGCCTTGAAAATCTTTTTGTATTTCCTGACGTCACCTATATAGACCATCCCTCCACCGTCCATTGTAAGGTGGATCATGAGACTTTTCAGAAAATAGGGGAACATGCTACGGAATGGAATTGTAGTACCAGACAGGCAGCACATCGCATTTTTATGGAAGCTATAAGGAAGAAACAATTAGGAGGCATAACAGATGGGGAAATATAGTCATGTAAATCTTATAGATGAAGAACTATCCCTTATAGGTTCAACTAACTTTATCGGAAAAATGCTTCATAAAATGAATAAATCATCCATGATCTTATTATCCATAGAGGTTCCCCTAAATAGTTATTTAAGAGCCGAAGTATTCTGTGAAGATATTCAAGATATAACTGAAACACCATTTGATCAAAGAACTTTATTGACGCTTCTATACGAAGATTTTCTTTATGAGGCAAAGATAAACCCCGATTTAAAGAAGATTTTTAAAGTGCTCACTAGATTAGAACATGAATCTGGAAAGACTGCTGTTTTGGAAAAGAAATCGGACTCCATTTTTAAACTCATTCACAAAGAACAACATGAGGAACTAAAACCCCTGCATGTAAGGATGAGGCGGAAATATGCCCTTCGTGGTGAAATCATACTGGCAGATATGGAGGAAACTTATCCTAACCATGGCTTCACCATTGAAAGGGTGCTTGAACTCCTTTACATGGATTTTATTGATGCCTTTAGAAAAGGAGATACTACGGAAGTCATTAAGAAAATCATTAAATTATTGGATGTTGAAGAATAATAAATAGCCTAAAGGCGTTAGCAGGGTTAACCCTGCTTTGTGCCTTTAGGCATGTGTAACTTAGAAATAAAGTTTGAACGTTCCTATACTTGTTTTTACTTTTTTTATAGTAATTAGCGATAAAATAAAATAGCTACAAATTATCCCGATAATAAAAGGGATTACTGAAGACGTACTTTAAGAGATGCGCTGTAAGTTCAATTTTCCATGGTTCTTGTTATTTGAAGGATTATTAAAATACTGCCCCTCAAGGATAAATTCCTCTTTATTTAATTCTAAAGAGCCATATCCTTTGTGATCAGAAAAAACTGATTCGGATCGCTCAGGCTTCTTATCATTTCGATAAGAATAGAAAACCTTTACACCTCCCCCATTTCTCACTTTAATTGAAGCTGTATAACTTGAAGATGTAGAATCATTAAATTTTCCACTAATACATATTTCGGACCAAGTTTGCTCAATGATAAGAGTGGCCGGAAATTTTTCTTTCCAATCGTGAAAAGAGGAAACAAAAGTTCCCTTCCAAGTTCCATTTAAATCAGGAGTTTGCACAACCCCTATTTTATTAAGCCATTTCCATTTCCAAATAAATTTATCGAAAAGGGTATAAAGTAAACCAAATACAGAAATTGCAGTAAGTGATACTGTAAATTCAATAAATGGTATGGTTAGGAAAAAATAATTGAGTACTTTAGTTATTAAAGTAGAAATTCCAATGGATAATGCTGCTAAATAATAAATGATTTTGTTATGATTTACATCGATGCTATACTCATGCATTAACTCCACTCATTCCATAGTATGATGATTTGATTGATAAACTTTTGTGCATCTGCCTCATTCCATTGTTCTTGGCTTGAGCCAAATAAGTGAATTTGCTCATTCTGACAGATAAATTCCGAGAGTGAGTATCTGTTGTCACCAAGCCATTTTAGAATATTGTAAACTCTATTATTAGTTTCACTGTTATCAAATAGTTCATCTGGTACATTATAAAGTAAATTTTCTAAAAAATAGGATGGTACTTCTTCTTTGTTAATCATATCCTTTTCTATTAACTTTCTTTTCATATTTTTAAAGATTCTAACTGTTGGTTTGAATCGTTTTTCTACTCTTTGATTCTTCTTAGCACCTTTGGAATAATGTTCTTTAGGATAATTAACAACTGATCGGTTTTCATTAGTTGTAAAGAACCTAATACCGGGGATATATTCTCTTTGAGATCCAAGCTCTCCAAATGATGTATATTTTCTATATTCAAAGCACGGCACTACATCAGCTTCGTAGCTTCCATCGTCAATTTTTATGGATTTGTTTCCTATCTCTACACTTTCTTTCCCAAAAGCGTCTTCTAATGTTTCAATGATTTCACGTTTATAATCCGACCATGTATAGGTAGCATCAGAAAAAGCGCTCTTATATAAACTTACTTCATGGGTATTCAATTCAGATAAATCACTAAAAAAAGTTGAGTCACATTGAACTACGATATCTACATCACTATTACCATAGATGTTTGTATTGTTCCGATAGGACCCCTGTAAATATATTTCAAGTTGATTTTTACGTTGAATTTTAGATTTTTCACCTGTTAACTTTTTCTCTATTTTTTCTCTTAATGCTTTAGGTGTAGCTGTTGCTCCTTGATTTGACCAAGCTTCTAAAGTACCTTTGGGAATTGACATTATACCCCTCCAACTTAAATTAATTTATCTCTAAATAAACTAACGTTATCAATTCTAATATTTGCGATTTTCTCCTTTCATTAGAAATGGTTCAAGATCCGTTCCTGCTGCAAAAATCAATATGTAGTCTTACATGTCCGTTTCGCTTAACAAGTTATCCTAAATTTAACATAGTGAAACTTAAAAAACAATATGTGGTATGTAATAAATATTTAATCTACTATATATTGTGTTTTGTTGATTATGTTTTAATATTGTCAAATGATAAATCAGTTAATATAGTTAGTGAAATGGAGATAAGTGTATATTTATGATGATTTTTCATTAGATTGGAATTATTTTGAACCTTGCTTTTTCCAATAATGCTAATCACTAGCTAGAAAATGTGTCTTTTGATTTTACATTATCTACCTTAAAAATTATTCAACGAACAATGCTACAATTATTAAGAGGTGGTATCTTTGTTTATTTCTCCTATGCTATTGCACAAAACAGAGCAACCCTTCGAGGACGATAATAATTTCATAACTGAGCTCAAGCTTGATGGTATCAGATTAATACTTTCTAAGTTTGATGATCGAGTAAAGTTGTACACTCGTCACATCAATGAGGTCAGTTCTAAATTTTCTGAATTGCTTCAGGTAAATATTCAGGAAGGAACTGTACTTGACGGTGAAATTGTCGTAACTGACCAACAAGGAAAGCCTGATTTTGAGGCAATTATCTTTATCTTAAACAACTAAAAGAGTGATAGGATAACTGTCCATTCTTTATTCACATATAAACAAAGAAAAACGCACCTGTTTAGTGACAATAAAAGTTGTTTAATTTGATCTTAAACACAAATAACACCGTTCAAGTAATTGTGAACGATGTTAAATATTTCCTTATACTATACTAATTTTATCAAAATCAACTATAATAAAGTCGTTTAAAAACCGTTTTTAATGAACTAACGCACCCGTTAGTTTAAGTACAATCCTTCACAATCCTGTCCGTAGAATAAACATTTCTAAGTTTTTGTTTACTCGCATAAAAAGGGACGTAAATACTTAAGATTAGCTTAATACACTTAATTTTTTTAAATATACATAACAACTCCAACTTGTACTTCCAAGTTCTATGTTAAAATATCCTGCCACCGAGTATTTAAATAGTTATTTATACTTACGGGGGGACCAGGACACTCCTGCACACTAACCTTGGAAAAAAATAAAACCCTGTATCAAATTTCCAGGCTTGAGACAGGGTGATGAAAGGTCAGTAAATAATATCTCTCCAACCCCAATTAATTATTCAAACATTCCATCTTGGGTTCAGCCCCCAAATCCAGGCGGGGGTTTTTTAATGTATGCTTCTTAATATTTTAGTATAACTGACTATTAGAAAAATGAAAAAATGTAAAGCTTTTCACTGTTGTTTATAGATAAGTATTTATCAGTTGGTACAATCAATCACTAAAAATGAACAGTTATGGTTTTAGATGAATGATAAGAATATGAAAAACATGAGTTATCTGGATGTTACTCTCTTTTTTATCAACTTTATTCCCATTTATAGTCTGATACAAAATTTCTGATTTCTTGTATCGGTATTTTCAAGTTATTAACCATTTGAATAAGTTCAACCCATTCTTTATCAAGTTCTTCCACTGTATCGTTTACCTCCTGACTTACCATTATTATTCCCTTATCAGAATCATGTGGCTCAGCTACCTTTCTCACATCGAGTACCCCTTCTTTTTCTTCATAACCCTGTGATTCTCCATGTAGCAGTTCCCACTTTTCATATAGGCTTTTAGCTTTCTGATAGTCATCGAAATCCACATTTAAATCTTCCTGTAATTTTACTTTTAATTCACGACAAGACTCTTCCCATTCCTCTAAGCTTTCTATATCAAAGAGTTTTGAAAACCTCGGCTTCATACTTTCCCAATGATAATAAATGTGATTAGACCATTCTAACAAATCTTCCCGGTATTGTTTTTGTTCTTCTATTTCCAAAAAACCTCCTCTTTATGATTTCCCCATTTATAATGACCACAATTTTATACTATGTTCCATTACTATCATGGACTAGGCATTAGCCTGAATACTTCCAATATTGCATGTGGTCCTGGTTAACGTACCCACATAAGGAACAATAAATGTCAAATGTACTTTGTTCAATTTTCACCCCCCTTATTGGTTGGTTTTGACTATTTGGGAAAATTGATGTGTTGTTCACTCAAATTTGCACTAAAAATATTCTTGATGGATATATTAAGAATTGTTCTTTATAAAAAATAAAAAAGGAGCTAATGTTATGCAGTTACCCGAAGACTTTAAACATTTATTTGGAATAAATCCAGCTAGGCATAAAACAGAAGGGTTAAGTGTAGATCCATGCTTTTCACAACTCATCATACATAAGGAAATACATGGTAATAAGGTATTCGTGCCATTAGATTTAAAGAGGGTTTGGAATCGTTTATAGCAATAAAATAGAGCACCGTTTGAATACGGTTGCTCTTATATATTTTGTCATTTATTTTTAATTACTTCTGATGGCGGATTTTAAATGTAAAATGTGGATAAATTTTGAAGGTATATAAAGCTCTGTTTTCACCATTCTAAAAGAGTAATAACCTTTTATAAAACAAGGAGGTGTTATTCATGACAGTAATTAATGACGTTAAGACAACTGTTGCCGGTTTAAAAAGTGCTCAGGCTAGCTTTGAAACCTTCTCTCTTGGGACAGACAACGAACAAGCAAAGCAGCTTTACCAAGATGCTGCTAAACAAACTCAATCCGTTATAGACAGCATTGAACCACGTATTCAACAAATCGAACAAGAAGAACCCCAATACAAACAACAATAATGTAAAAGCTAAGAAGGAAGGTTGGTTGAGTGTCAACCAACCTTTTTTACCTTCAATGATAATAAACAAAGGGTGATCTCATGAAAGATAAAATAAACCAATTCATCATTTTTCTTTTATTACTAACTATTATCGGATTAGGTTCAGGTTGTAATAGAAATCCTCAATCCGATGAGGGCCATGAGGATTTAAATATTTCACAGGTACATACAAGCAAGTCAATCGATCAATCCGTGGCGAATCAAGCAAAAAAGATGGTTATCACAGAGGAAGACATTTCGGATGTGAAGGCTGTGAATACGGATAAAGAGCTATTGATAGCGATCAAAGTCGAAAACTTTGATCGTTTTCGATTAAAGAAAATCGAAAAGAGCGTGAAATCAGACTTGGAAAAAGACTATCCAGATCATAAAATCTTGGTTTCGACCGATTCAAAAATGTATTTGGAACTTGATCAATTAGAACAAAAAATCCAAAAGGATAACACAAATCGGAAGGAAGTAGAAAAGGATTTTAATAAAATCAAAAGTCTGATGAAAGAAAAAACCTAAGGAGAAAGAGGAGTCGGACCATGTCGAATAAACAAAAGAAACAATTGACACCTGTTCAACAAGAATATCAAGGGATTCAAAAACATCGAGAAACAAAAAGACCAGTGGTTAAAAATTGCATAAAAGCATTTTTAACAGGAGGCCTTATTTGTCTGATCGGACAGCTCATTTCTGCCTTTTATATTTATTATTTTGATTTTACGGACCAAACAGCTGGAAATCCAACCGTAGGGACTTTAGTTTTTATTACGATGCTTCTTACAGGTTTCGGGGTCTATGATCGTATGGCTCAATTTGGCGGGGCTGGGACGGCTGTACCGGTTACTGGTTTCGGCAATGCCGTCATTTCAGCAGCGATTGAACACCGAACTGAAGGGTTCGTATTAGGGGTAGGCGGTAATATGTTTAAACTCGCAGGATCGGTTATTCTATTTGGCGTCTTTTCGGCGTTTGTCATTGCCTTGATTAAAACAATTCTTATACAGTGGGGTGGTTTGTGATGTTAGAAGGTCATCGTACATGGGTCTTCGAACAAAAGCCCGTGATTATTTCTACAGGTACAGTCGGAGGGCCATTTGAAGCAGATGGAGCTATCGCGGAAGATTTTGATCTTCTGCATGCCGATTTATGGCTTAATCAGGATTCCTATGAAAAAGCTCATAAAATAATTTTTGAAGAAGCTTGTCAAAAAGCCATGGAAAAAGGCGGAATTCAAAAGGAACAGGTTCAGTTTCTCCTTGCCGGAGACCTAATCAATCAAATTACTCCGACCAGTTTCGCGAGCCGAACAATTGGAGCCCCTTATTTTGGGTTGTTTGGTGCTTGTTCTACCTCCATGGAAGGATTAGCTTTAGGCGCCTATATTGTCAATACAAACGGAGCCCAATATTTATTAACAGGGGCTTCTAGTCATGATACAGCTGTTGAAAAACAATTTCGTTATCCAACGGAATACGGGGGACAAAAACCACCTACTGCACAATGGACCGTGACGGGGGCTGGTGCGGCTTTACTAAGTAATTCAGGGGATGGACCACGTGTCACTTCTGCAACAATTGGCCGTATCATCGATATGGGGTTGACGGATCCTTTTAATATGGGAGGGGCTATGGCTCCAGCTGCCGTTGATACCATTGAAGCTCATTTAAAGGAACGAAACATTGATCCATCTTATTACGATTTAATTGTCACCGGGGATCTTGGTCAGATTGGCCGTGAAGTGTCCCTTGATTTATTTAAAAAGCATGGAACCCCTATTAGGGAAGATCAGTTTCAGGACTGCGGATTAATGATTTATCGGGAAGGACAACCGGTTTTGGCAGGAGGCAGTGGCGCAGGGTGTTCAGCAACAGTCGTCTATGGTCATTTATTAAACCGAATGAAAAAAGGTGAATTTAAAAGAATGTTAGTGGTAGCAACAGGGGCCTTATTATCTCCTCTATCCTATCAGCAAAATGAAACGATTCCTTGTATCGCCCATGCGGTGTCGATTGAATACGGGGGTGAACAATAGACATGATCTATTTTTGGGCTTTTGTCATAGGTGGTTTAATTTGTGTTATTGGGCAAATTATGTTTGATGTGTTTAAACTGACACCGGGACATACGTTAAGTGCCCTTGTCGTAATTGGTGCTTTTTTAGATGGGGTAGGTTTATATGAACCCTTAATAGATTTTGCTGGGGCAGGAGCAACTGTTCCTATTACTAGCTTTGGAAATTCACTTGTACACGGGGCCTTGCAAGAAGCCGAACAACACGGGTTAGTTGGTGTACTTACAGGAATGTTTGAAGTGACCAGTGCCGGCATTTCAGCTGCCATCATTTTTGGCATGTTAGGAGCCTTGATTTTTAAACCAAAGGGATAAGGGAGGATGTAAGATGACCATCGGATCGGAAGTAAAGCAATGTCTTGCCAGCCTAAAAGGCGTAGAAGCTAGTCTATCGAGTTTAGCATTAAGAACTCAAGAAAACGAATCCAAACAAATCTTGCATGAAACGATGATGGATGTGAACGAAATAGTAACAGATTTGAAAAAAAGGGTAGGAGAATTGGAGAATGAGGAATTCCAGTATAAAGGGTTTTAAAATAACGTATAAAAAGGAGGGGTTAAGTAATGCCTGATTGGTTAGATGTATTTATACGGGCTTTGTTATTTCTTGTTATCCTTTTTTTAGTAACTAAATTGTTAGGTAAAAAGCAGCTATCTCAACTGTCTTACTTTGAGTATGTAGTTGGTATAACTATAGGTAGTATTGGGGCAGAAGTGATTACGGGACTTGAACGAAATATTTCAGTGGGGGTTATAGGAATTGTAACTACTGCGGCCATATCTTTTTTAATTGGAGTCATTTCTTTGAAAAGCAAAATGGTTCGGGACCTTGTAGAAGGAAAAGGAACGGTTTTTATCAAAGATGGAAAAATCATGGAAGATAACTTGAAGAAGGAAAGATATACAACGGATGAATTGTTAGAGTTACTTCGAAAGAAGGATGCTTTTCAGGTGTCTGATGTGGAATTTGCGGTATTAGAGGCAACCGGAGATTTATCCGTTATGTTAAAGAAAGAGAACCAGCCTTTAACGGCAAAGGATTTAAACTTGGTGGTTGCTTCCGTCAAAGAGCCTCAGACCGTCATAATGGATGGGGAAATATTGGATGAACCACTTGCGACGATTGGGCGAAGTCGAAGTTGGTTACATACTGAATTAGAAAAATTAGGGGTCACCATTGAAAATGTCTTTCTTGGACAAATAAATTCTTATGGAGAACTAACGGTGGATCTTTTTGATGATATATTGCAAGTACCATCTCCTCAAGAAAGGCCTTTACTTCTTTCGACTATGAAAAAATGCCAAGCAGACTTAGAACTATTTGCACTAGGAACAGAAAATAAAGAAGCCAAGCAGATATATGAAGAAAACAGTGAAAAACTACAAAAAGCGATTGATAACGTTACCCACATCTTAAAAAGTTGATTGTATGATCGGTTTTATAAGTTCATGGTTTATTTAAATAGTTACAAAAATATAGGAGGCAGATAAATGCCTCCTATAGCTCACCCAAAGAGTTATCAAACGTATTCCCAGTAAAAGGAGACTTTATATGTATATGTAGACTAAAGGGAAATTCAACTTGTCACGCCCCTTTTTAAAAAGAGTTGCTTTCAACTAAGTTACAAATCTTAGCCTCATTCTGAAATCATATGCTTGTACATATATTAGCCATAAACACATGATAAAAGGTGATGTATATTTTTCAGAAAATCATGGCTATTCTTATAGGTAGTCTATTATTGAGTATCGGAATAAACGGCTTTTTAGTTCCCCATCATTTATTAGATGGAGGGATTACAGGCATTGCCCTCATCATTCATTATTACTTTGAATTTCCAACAGGTTTAGCGATGTTCCTTTTAAGCATCCCTCTGTGTATATTCGCCTGGATCCATGAACGAACATTCTTTTATAATAGCTTTCTCGGTTTAATTGTTGCGTCTATGTTCATTGATTGGTTAGCCCCTCTAAGAAACCAATTTTCCCTTTCTATTTTTCCAAGTATGTTAATAGGAGGAGGATTAATTGGAATCGGAGTAGGAATCATGCTTCGATATGAAGCAAGTACCGGAGGAACCGACTTGTTAGCTCAATTTATATCGAAAGCTATGTCCGTAAATATAGGGGTCGTTATTTTCATGATAGATGGTCTAATTGTAACGTCGGCGTTTAAAATGTTAGAGTTAAAAGCTTTCCTTTTTTCTGGCTTAACTATTTGTATGATTGGATTGATTACATCTTTAATGGATAGCCCATCGAATAGGTAAGGAATGGAACCATGTAGACCTAGAGATTGAATGATTTCATTGCATTACACCTTCGACCGGTTGATTTTCCTATTTTAATAAATAACTAATTTCATAAAACGCTTGATAACTTGGCTTGAAGGTATGATTTTCTTCAATTTTATACAAACTGTCCAACATGCTAAGTATGTTTTCATGGTTTTGTGGCAGTATGATTAGATAGCATAAAAAAGAGGTTGGAAAATGTTCACTTTTATTGGGAAATTAATTCTTCTTTTTGGTCTAGTTATAGTGGCCATGCGCTGTATGGGAAAGACTGTACTGGCTCAGTTGACCCCGCCTGATCTTGCGGCCATTGTGTTTGTTGTAACATTGTCCGTCAGTCCTATCAAAGCCAACGGAATTGGACAGACCATTGCAGGAATAATTACCATTGTCTTCATGTATCTGTTGTTTTCTAAATTAAGTCTTTTTCGAAGGTTAAATCGACTGTTAATTGGCCATCCAAGCATTTTGATCAAACATGGGAAAATCTCCAAAAAAGACTTACGGAAAACGCGCTTTTCTCTCGTTGAGCTATTGTCAACCATTCGAGCTGCAGGATATCCGAACATACGGGATATCGATTATGTGATTCTGGAACCGAATGGAGAGCTTAGTATATTGCCCAACCAATCTGTTGTTAATTTAACGCCTAGACACTTAAATATTGAAACGGACTATCAAGGACTACCGATTGCCATGGTCGTCGAAGGGAAAATCCAACATAAAAATTTAAAGTTAATCCAAAAGGATGAAAAATGGCTTCAGGAAGAATTTCTAACCCAAGGATTTCACGAAATCAATAACATCTTTTATGCGGCCGTAACGGATAAAGATCATTCTTTAATCGTTGACACCGGTACCGATAATTAAAACGCGTAATATATATACATCCTATTTTCTACAGGAAGAGAAAAAATTGGTCAAATAAAACAAACTTTTTTGGGGATATTCCCGGTTATAAAAAGACTGAACTAGGTAAAGATATAAATTCAATCATTATAAAGGGGGAGATTCTAATGGCTCAACAACAAATTGACGTAAACCAATTAAATCAAGCTAAAGCAAATGTGACCCTTACAGAAAGTTTACTAACTCAAGCAATTGAGAAATCATCTTCAGACCCAACTTTAGCTCAAGAAGCAATCAAACAAGCTTTTAATGAGATTGCGCAAGCTCAAACAGCAGTAAGCCAAGTGCAAAGTGCATTTTCAGCCCAAAAATCTGAATAAAACACTTAATTTACCCCGAAAACCCCCTGTCCTTTTGGATAGGGGGTTTTCGTTTTTCTAACTTTCCATACAAAACATGAGTATGGTTAATTAAAAACAATCGACCATAGCACCAATTAGGCCATTATAAAGATCTTATATCGCTTCTCCAAATGTTGCAGTCTCCTTTTTTTAATATTGGGGCCACATATAAAAACTGTTCTGATTATTCGAGAGAATTTAAAAATAGTTAGTCTTTATTGACTCTTAATTTTTCTTCTAAAAATTTCTTAAATTCCTCTTTAGTTATATTTGATTTCATTGCTTTTTTTACTAATTCAATCCATTCTTCAGGAAGATCTTGATATCTGTTTTCTTTTGTTGTCATGTTTATCCTCCTTTTTGAGGGGATGCTTTTTTCCCAGTTATCCGTTTTATCTAATAATTCATCAATGTCAAATGTATCGAGATGGAATGGAATTGACTCTTCGCCAATTTCTTCAGTAGCTAAAAGCAATTGGTCAATATCTATTATAGCCAAGACAATTCGCCTCCACTTTTGTTATCTTTACCCTCAAAACATTACGTTTAATAGTTAGTTCTTTTGAGGGTATCTTATAATTTGGGAACTGTTGATGTCAGAGTATTAGAATAATTAGGTGAATGACTAGTCCCAGGATAGTCATCGATCAAAGTCTAAAATTGTGGTTTATAAAGGTGATCACTAAAGGGGAGGTTTTGACGGAGATGCTGGAAATAGAAAAACAAAAAACAATACCGGAAGATTTGTTGGAATTTTCTCATCACATTTTTTTGCATTGGAAAAGTATGAAACGAAGCCCCCTAATCTTGCGGAGCTTTTGAATAATAAATTGGGTTCGGTGGCATATTTTTTGATACACCTAAACTGTTCGTCCCAAGGGACCCGGTTAGTATTTTTAGAGAAAACCAATCATTAACTCTCTGTAGTAGGGACATATTTTCTGTTATCCGGGAATATATAGATACAGTGTCCTTTATGGAATCCATCATCCTCCTGCAGTTAATTCTGTATGGGGCCTATTTTTTTGTGTATAGTGAGTAACACATTTTTCACTATGGGCATAGGATATAGTCCACTCATAGTTTTTTATTTTCACGAAGCCCCCCAATGATATTGCCTAATCTTGCGGGGATTTTCGTGTGTTCTGACAACTGTTTGAATAGTAAATCCAGTTCGGTGGCATAGTAATGTTAAGCTTTTTTTCCCGGGAACTCCAAAGCCCTGTATCAAGCCTTAGAGAAGCCTAATATGTGGTATATTTTATGTTTAATATTGCTTGATTTTATTCTTTAATTTGCACCATACAACGTACAAAAGGATCATGGATTTATCAGAGCGATAAACATGATCCCTTTTTAATGTTATGTTAATACACAGTAGACACAAACTGTGCAGATAGGAGTCCATGAAATAACGAATTATTCTTTTTTAGTTACAAAATTAATAAAGAGAACGGATAGTACTATCCATACGACAATCACTACGATCACGAAGTACCCTGTATTGATGAAATTTTTATAAACCCATGTATCATACATTAATATCACCTCGAGTTCCCCTTAAAGGGAAAAGTAACGAAAGATATAAATAGATGCAGTAATAAAGTGAAATATAAGTATGTAAAGTGAAATTATTTTAACTAAAAACAGGTTTAGCACCTCTCATAATATCAATAAACAGCTGATAAAATTGAAAAATTTTCATTAAACATAAGACTTCTAATAAATTGCAGAATTTTTATTATTCCTATTTTAATTTGTTATTATTCAGACAATGAAAAAATTCAAGTCACAGTCCGAATACACTGTGCTTGTGAAACTATCCTTCCCCGATGGTTCCATACATAAGAAAAGGCTGCTTTAAAGACAGCTCTGATCTTCAGCTAACTCACCCGTTTTGTAAAAGCATGTCACGATTCAGTGCCGTCACCCTTCTTCATGTTAGAAGTCTTCATTCCACGTGATTTAGGAGGCAGTGGCCTTTGATTATCGCCTTCCCTTTTCAAATTATTATTGGAGCTTAAAAATTTGGGTCTGTCTTTATACGCCCACATTGGTCTCCTGAAGAATGTATCGCCTAGTCCTTCCGGGTTAAGTGGAGCTAGTGGTGACATATAAGGAACTCCGAATGAACGTAGGCTACATAAATGAACTACGACGACAAACAAAGCTAAAATCAAACCATAAAAACCCATTGTACCTGCGCAAATGATAAATACGAACCGCAGCAAGCGAGCAGAAATTGCGATGGAATAGGCAGGGGTCGCAAAACTTGCAATGGCCGTGATCGATACGATGATGACCGCTGCCGGTGATACAAGTCCAGCCTGAACTACCGCCTGCCCAATCACCAGAGCACCAACAATGGACATAGTCGCCCCAATGGCTTTGGGCATCCGTAGGCTTGCTTCTCGTAAGATTTCAAATGTTATTTCCATAATGAATACTTCGATAACTGCCGGAAAAGGAACGGGATCCCGTTGCGCTGCAAGAATGATGAGCAGATCTGTTGGAACCATTTCCTGATGATAGGTTGTAGCTGCTACAAAGGCAGCCGGGGCAATTAGCGAAATAAAAAAATAGAAATACGTAAAAAACGTATAGATGAGGCTATATCAAAGCGAGCATAGTAGTCCTCGACAGATTGAAAGAACTGAATAAATAACGCAGGCACCAACAAGACAAAAGGCGTTCCGTTAACAAATATGGCTACCCTTCCTTCAAGGAGACCTCCAGCGACCTTATCAGGTCTTTCTGTATGATCAAGGGTAGGGAATGGGGTCATGACCTGATCTTCTATCAATTGTTCAATATATCCTGATTCAAGAATACTATCGATATTTATTCCTTTTAAGCGCTCTTTGACCTCTTCGACTATTCCTTTTTTTGCAATCCCATTTATATACATAATGGAAACATCCGTATTTGTCACAGTGCCTATTTTCATCGACTCTATCCATAAATCCGGACTGTTAATGATGCGGCGTACCAGGGCTATGTTTGTTGCATTCGATTCCGTAAATCCTTCTCTTGACCCGCGGACCACCGAATTTGTGCTTGGTTCCTGAACGGAACGCCTTTCTCCCCCTTTTGTACTGGCAACCAGGGCTATGTTTATGCCATCAATAAAAATGATGCTATCACCTGATAATAATGACAAAAATAATTTTTCCCAGTCCATGACGGTTTCTACACCGCCGAGTGAAACCACATCTTTAGAGATCACTTCCAGCGCTTCATGTGGAAGTACCTTTTCTTTTAGATGAGGATTTTTCATGATGGACTCAATTAAAAAGTCTGTAACGCTTGGATTATCAACCAGACCCTGCACATACAAAATAGTTGTTTTAATTTGAGGATTTTGACTGATTTTCAACGTTCGGATAATGATATCCGGGCTGCTTCCTGTTTTTTGCTTCACGATATCCAGATTGGTTGTTATAGAGCTGTCAATATTTTGGGTTATTTTACTTATTGATTGATCTTTTTCGTCTGTCTTTTGCTTCTTGCTTTTTTGTCCTTTTTGTTTAAAAAAAGAAACCATAATACCGATCCTCTTTCATTCCTATTTCTTTTTATTCTGTCCAAAAAAAACTTTTTTATGGATAACACCATTCGCAACTTTACTATTAGATCTAATATTTAGGTAATCCTTATGGAACTAACCTGCCCCTTTAGTTCCATAAGAAAAGAGTGCCTCCGCAACCTTACTTATTGAAGATCCTCCCACCCTTTGATATAAAGGGGAATTTTTCTTTTTACTATACACCAAGTTACAATTTCATTTTACCTACTTTTTGTTTAACTTCCTTAGTATCAATAATCTACGATATCCCATTGACTTATATATCATTAAACGATACATTATATTAAATGATATATCATTTAATGATATAAAAAGGAGGAATATCATGGGGAGAAATGTCTCATTAGAAATAGGCCAACTGACGGACACAGCTTACTATATTTTATTGTCTTTAGTCGATGGGAAGCATGGTTACCTCATTATGCAAACTATTGAAGAAATGACTAATCAGCGATTTTCAATTGGACCTGCCTCTATGTATACAACAATCAAGAAACTGTTAGCTGCTGAATTAATTCAACTGTTTGATGATCATGATCCGAAAAGAAAAACCTATATTGCAACAGAAAAGGGCATTGAACTTTTGAAAAAAGAAGTAAAGCGAAGATGGGAAATGGTATTACATGCAGAAGAAGTATTTAAAAGAAGAGGGGAGCAGTTATCATGAAAAAAGTTAAATATATTCCTAGTGGTGGTTTAGCTTTTTTTGAAGAAAAAGAGATGAAAAAGCTTGCGGAATATGCAAAAGAGGGATGGGTTTTAGAAAAATTTGCAGGGATAGGGTACAAGCTAAGAAAAGGCAAACGTAAAAACATTGAGTATTCACTGGATTATCAAAAAGAAGTAGATGATGAATATTTAGCCTTCTTTGAAGTTGCTGGATGGTCACATGTATGTTCTGTAAGTAATGAAATTCATATATTTAGTGCCCCTACAGGAACCAAGCCAATCTATACCGACAGACCCACTATTGTTGAAAAATATGAACGAGAAAAGAATCATATGGGGAAAGCTTCTCTTCCATTCTTCATTTCTACCGTTATATTTTGGTTGCTTAGTGTCTTTAGTAATTGGGGATGGGTACCTGAAAGTATTGGGAACTTTTCTCAAGTATTGGGGATAATTTCACTTATCATTCTTATCTTCCCCGGCCTGCCATACCTTTCTTATCAATTTAAATTATTGAAATTACGAAAGGAGTAAATATCAATTAAAAAAGTTCGAATACAAGAAAAATTTTCACTAACGGGTAGCTTTAGTAAAACCAAATAAAAAGGCAATTTCTTAAGAAACTGGAAATCGCCTTTTTTATGTTCGAGACTTCCTTATCGTTGTAAATCCGCATTTCCCTTTCGTTGCCCCTTATAGAACTATCCTGCCCCGTTAGTTTAAGTACAATCCTTCACAATCTGCTTCTTTTATCAACCCAAAACATTGCAAAAATTAGTGAAATCCTTTTTTCTATGTATTGCTTAATTTAGTTTATTAGATAAGTTTTCCATAATATCAACACTCATTGAACCACTATAGTTATTCTGAACAAGTCCTTTACTGTCAATAAAAAAGGTAGTAGGAATATTAAATACTGGATAAAGTTCATTTACCTTATTCTTTGAGTCAAGAAGAATTGGGAATGTAATATGATTTTTTTTGACAAAACCTTTGACATCTGAATAAGTATCAATATTGACTGCCAAAATCACAACATCTTTACCATGTTTTTTGTGAAATTTTTCGATTTCTGGCATTTCAACCTTGCAAGGATTACACCAGGTTGCCCAAAAGTTCAGTATTACCTTTTTCCCTTTAAACTCAGATAGTGTTACTGTTTCTCCAGATAGTGTCTTTAGTTCAAAATCAGGGGCTATGGAACCCATTTTAAAACTCCTAAAATTGGCTGTTTTTTGACTCGTATTATCGGGTTCTATCTTGTTTTCCATTGCTTTCACAATCGCTACTGTAAATAAAGTAATTAACAGAACTGCTGCAATCACTTTTTTCATCATTAAGAAACCTCCTAATGGAATTAACGTTTAATTCATTTAAAACCCTGTAAAGCCTCTAAACAAGTTATTTGTTAGAAATGAAGTAATAATAGTCATCCAATCAAAAAATAGAACAAAACCCATAATAATTGTTAAATATCCACCAAATTGGACTATACTTCGATTGTATTTTTTAATCCACGCTGACCTGCCAATAAAGAATGACATAATAAAGAACGGAATAGAAAACCCAAGTATATAAGCAGTCATATATAATAAACCCTGACCAGTATATAAACCAAGGGACATAACAGCACCTAATATCGGTCCTACGCAAGGAGTCCAGCCAGCTGCATATCCTAGTCCGATTAAAACAGATCCTAAATAACCTGATGGACGATTTTTAAATGATATTTTCCTATCAACCATCAAGAATTTTAGTTTTAAAATACCTACAATAATCAAACCGAAAATTATTATTAAGATTGCAGTTAATTGCCTAATTAAGTCACTATACTGATAAAAAAGGCTATAAAGATAGGTTGTCGATAACCCTAAAACTACAAAAATAATAGAAAAACCAACCAAAAAGAAAAAGGTATGTAGCATTGACTTTTGATTAAATTTCTTTTTTTCATCTTTTAAGTCTGTAACTGAAACACCAGTAATATAAGATAAAAATGCAGGATATAAGGGCAGACAACACGGTGATATAAAGGATAAAACTCCTGCACCAAAAGCAATAAAAACATTCAAGGAACTCATTTTTTTCTCCTAATCTTTTTATCCTTATTTTAACACTTATGGTTAAATAACGTTATTAATTTAATGTTGTCTTGTTAAACTAACCTGCCCCGTTTATCAAATAAGAAAACAAAGGGGAATGCCAATTACTTGTAGAATGTAGTAATGGGTTGGTTATAACCGAAATTCAATTGAAGGGGTTTTGTAATTGATAATAGGATTAATGAAATATAAGAACAAAAATTGTGTATTTAAACTAAAAGACTTCACCCTTGAAATCGAAGAAATTGAAAATAGAGATAGTATATATATTGATGATTTGGATTTTTTGTTTAATGATACTAAATCTAAAAAAGATGTTCCTAATGTTTTAAAAGGAAATGACTTCGAAAATGGAAACCAGATACATTTTAGTATTGTGAGCATAAATCAAACCGGAGCTAAAACACACAGTGCTTCATTACATTCATATATATTGTATGAGAAAGAAGAAACTGCCTTTGATGGGGTACAAATCAATTCGGACGAACTTAATTGGTTCCATAACGTTAAACAATCGTATTCATTTACAATTGCACCTGATTCGGGGCAATCAGAAGTAAGAATTGAACCTTATAAAAATACCGAAAAACGTTTTAAATTTAATTTTGAAAATCAGGTTATACAAGTTAATTTAAATGTCTCAAGAAATTTCTCGTTTATATCTACCATGCCAATCCGATTGCAAACGGATATGAACTTTTATTTTGAACCTACAAATGAATTTAATTTTGTAGAAAGATTGATAAATGTTTCTAATAGGTTTCTAAAATTTATTACATATAGAAAAAATACTACTTTCAAACCAATCATTTTAAAAAAGAAAATTGAAGAAACAGGTAAGTATCAAAAAGTTGGTAAGCTTTACATAAACGAAATTAATACGGAACGTTCTGAAGAGGAAAAATTGATTCAAGATCGATTAATTGATTTACCCCTTATAGAGGATAATTTAGGGAAGCTGTTTGAAAGACTGGCGGAAAATACAATATATATATCACACATTCCTGAAAATTCAGTTGAGAACAGTAGAATAACAACTTCTCGTTTTATTATGGCAACCGCCGGTTTCGAATGGCAATTTCGATCCTTCTATAATGAAATAAGCAATAGAAGTGAAGATAAGTACAAGGAACAAAAGGAAGAGATTTTAGCATTTTTGGATGAAAGAATTGAGCAAAACACTGGTAAAAGGAAAAAGTATTTTAAGAGCTATAAAAATTTGTTGTTAAAAAGTGACTTGACATTATCAGATAAAATTAATTGGGCTTTATCGGAATTTAATGATGTGTTAGAGGTGTTTATTAATCCAATATACAGCTGGAATGGTTTGACAGATGTAAAATACACGGAAATTTCCGAACGAATTCAAACACAAAGGAATAATATTGCCCATGGTAATATCGATAAAGAATTTAATTCTATTGTTATTCTAGACTTGTTAGTCTTAGAGTGGCTTTATTACGCAATGGTATTGAGTGATGTAGGAGTTTCTAGAGAAAAGATAAGATTAGCCATTAATAAGTTATTCAATCGTAGAATTGCCTTGTAATTCACTTAAGACCACATTTTTTGTGGTCTTAATCCTCTGTCATATTAATAATCCTACTCAACTAAACGGGCAGTTTAGCTAAAGTAGGGAACATTGTAAGTAACAGTAATGTTTAAATATTGTTATAAATTTTTCCGTAGTTGATTTTAACCTTATCTTTTAGTTCCTGACATTCTTTTTCTAATTCTTTAACTCTCTTGCGTAGACTAGCAATTATCACGTCTTTTGATTCTTCTGATACATTTCTTTTGACTTGTTTAATGCTCAATATACCTTCCTGTTGGCTACGAAGATATTCAATCCTTTCTTTAAGATTTGGGCTTTTATAAAGGTAGGTTTTAGAAACCCCAGAGTGTGTTGCTACTGAATTGAAATTTATTTTTTGTTGAGTTTTGATCATTTGTTTTATGGACTGTTCGACTTTTTTAAGTGTTTTTTCCTTTTTTTCTTTCGCATTATTTATAAGTCCAGATACATTAGGCTTTTGATTGCCCATTGTCGTTTAAACCTCATTTCTTTCTTTTTTCATATACTCCCTACGATCCTTGCTTAAACCATAAATACCATCGCCTGCCTCAAGCGAAGATGCAATTTCCTTATAACGTTTTAACTTCGGCTGTATCAATTCAATGGATCTAAGCCTATTCGATTTTTTGTAAATCTCAATGTCAGATATAATTTTTGAAATTTGCTCTTTGTAGTAATTCAAGAATGTATGGTCCGCATGGAAACTCCTACAATTATTTTTTATGCAGGGTGGTTCCAACGTTTGTTCCAAAAAGTCACAAGTTAGTTTTGGACTCTTAATACAAAAACCATGATCCAACCTAATAGAGTCCATGTTATGTCGTATCCACTCAAGTTCTAAGCCATTTTCTTTTGCCTGACCTTCTAAATCTGCTTTAATAATGTTGCCATTAGGAGAGAGCATCACGGCCCCTTTAGATCGCGCTTTCTCCCACTCTTCCCTTAATGTATTATCATGAATTTGTGCATAAATTAGTGTCATTTCTGGGCTTGCATGAGCCATCAACTTTTGTAAATGGAGGATGTTCATCCCGTTATTAATCATGTTCACTCCATATCTATGTCTAAAGGCATGATTTTTTATATGAAAGATTTCTCCTGAACTGTCCCTAATCTGACAACGATGGGTAAGTTTGTTCAAGTTATCGTTAAACACTTTTGCCGAAATCGGAAGACTTTTTCTCCTCCCGTCTATATTTGGAAAAAGGAGGTCTCTTTGATTTGAATCTGATGATTCAGTATCCATTAATTTGACTTGAGCATGTATTACGTCTGCTATATCATCAGTGATGGGAACTTTATGATTAGTATAGTTCACTTTTCTTTGATCTCCGACTAACCACCAGCCGTCACTTTTCTTTTCTAGACAGTTTTTCTTCAATAAAAGGGTGTCGGATATACGGAACCCAGATGCTTCAAGTACTAACAGAATTGGCACATAATGAGCATTTAATTCAGAAAGATTTTCAAGAATCTGTTCCCAGACATCGTCAGGTATATACTTGATATCTTCGGCTTTCATCCGTTCCTTCTTAGGAAAATCTTCCGGGAAAATCAAGTGATTTATCGGCTTCTTGGGCGAAAAATCCCATTCCAGCCTTTGGATATAAGATATGTAGGCTTGAACTTCGTACAAATATACTCTAATTCTGTTCTTCATTTGTTCTTCGATGGTGTTTTTGCTGTTTCCTTTGAGTGGCAATGTCCGTAAATGCTGCATAAAAGACAAGATGTCATTACGTGACAATAAACTCAAGTCATCCCATTCAGGATATCTTACGGCGATAAATTTAAAAAATGCTGATAGGGGAGAGATTATACTTCTTGAACGAGCGAAACTTAAGTTTTGCTGTATGACCATCCGTTGCTCCAGGTATTTTTTAACCCATTTTCGAAACGGTGTGACAACCGTTCCGAAAGAAATAGTGTATTCACCTCTGGTTTGGTTAAAATCAATGGATAATTTGCGGACATCCCATCGGTCTTTTTCGATTTCATTTCTATTATCATAATAATCTGAAAAAAATTCGTATATTTGATTATAGAGATTGATATAAATTGAAGCTTTTATGTATTTTTTATTACCTATTGCGTTTTTTCCTTGATAAACTATGGGTAAATTTCGCGAAGCTAAAAATGTGCGATATTCTAAAAGAAATTTATCCTTGTTGATATCGAGAATCGAAATTGAATTGGGGTATTTTAGAGAAATAAATTCAGCCAATGTTTTAACGGCAGGATAATATCCGTCCCAAAGAGATGCATGGCGATAGGTTTTATTTTGTAGTCTCACTGAAAAATAAAACTTTACTTCGTTCCGGATGTTAGGATTTTTCATTTTTGCAAAATTCATATTTCTCGCCTTAAATTTCATCTGGCCTGAATACTTGATAGGACATTGTTCTATATTCCATACATCTTCGGCCCAATAACCAGTTAGATTTTCTAATATGTAACGGACTTGTATAGCTAATCGAAAAGTATCTATATGCATAAAATCCTTCTCTCACTGTTATTCTTTCTTGGTGTTCCTGTTCTCTATTGCTTGCGTGTAACTTTCTCGAAGTTGATCTTCGTTAATATGTACATATGTATTTATGGTGGTCTGAACCTGTGCATGACCTAATAGCTTTTGTATGACGGAAATTTCTACACCCTTTGCATGTAGTTCTGATGCAAAAGTATGTCTGAACATATGAGGGGTAAAATCTATTCCCGTCTTTTTCCTTATTCTTTTAATCATCGATTCTACGGTGTTCCGGCTTAGTGGATATCCTTTGTTAGGACCTTGTAATTTTATGAATACATGGTTGGAGTCTACTTCATTTGCATGGTAATCAATTAGGTAGTCTTGGAATAGATTCATCGTTTCTTCGCTTACAAAAACGATTCTGTTTTCACCAGCAGCAGTCTTTGACTTTTTAACTCTAATAGTGTTTTTTATAATATTAAAATCTTCGATTTCAAGCCCGATCGCTTCCCCTATACGTAAGCCACCCTCATATAATATTCGTATTAATAATTCATCTCTTACGTTAGTACAATTGTCATGTATAGTTTGTATTTGTCCTTGCGTTAATGTCTTTATCTGCCTTTTTGTTTCTTTAACCTTTAATATATTTTTGTCTATTAATCTATCTTTTGATATATGATGCAAAAATGGTTTGTAGGTTCTATTGCGTGAGGAAATCTTTTTAGTGCTAGATTCCTTTAATCCATTTTCAAGCATGTTCAACCGGTCTAAAAAATCATAGAAGGACATTACACAGGTTAATATAGTGTTGATTGTTCTCTCAGAACGAACCGAGTTAATTGGCCTTATCGTAGTGATTTTTTCTGACTTATGAGAAGTTCTTAGCCAACCTATGAATCTAGCTACATCTTCAATGGAAACGGACTCGTATGATAATTCCTTTTCCACTAAATACTCAAAATATAATTTTAAGTGATAACAATAAGATCGTAAGGTAAAAACTGATCTTCCTATATTATCCATATACTTTAAGTATTTAATTACTGGAATGACTGGCTCACCTTCACCGTCAACTAATATGTAACGAGTCCCTTCACCATCAATTGTATCAATTGTTATTTCATGTACTTTCATATGCATCACCAATCCATATAGTATCAATTATGATAATCGTTGTCTACTTTGGTAACTATATCCACGTGATATATATAACGATTAAACACCGTAGAAATCCCCCCACATAAACTTATTTATGATTACTATTAATACGGTGTATTTTCGTGGTATAAATAAAGGCAATGATGCAAAGATTTCAATCTAAGAAATCAGAACATAATATACAATATTGCGTGTTTGACGTAATTTATCATAAGGGTCAAAAGGTAACTCATTTACCTCTACACGAGAGAAAAGAGCTGCTTGAAGAAATAGTGGAAGATTCCAATTTAATTTGTAAGGTAAAATGGATGTATGGTAATGGCCCGACTTCTTTTGAACTTGTAAAACAGCAAGGACTTGAAGGGATCGTCCAGAAGAAAGCAAATTCGAAATATCAGATCGGTTCACGATCACATGACTGGATTAAGGTTATTTTAACTATACTATAATTAATAGAGGATAATATGTTCACTATGAACATATATCCTCTATTTTTTATACAAAATAGAATTATTAAATATATTTAGAAAATTATGTATACTTTGTTCATAATGTTGTTTTACTGTAGGAGGACAAAGCCCTCAGTGGGAGGCGTAGTGAGGTCGAAAGGACTGAGAGTAATATATTGTTAATATAGGAGGTGTAAATCCCGTGAAGGTACAAGAAGTTATCCTGGAAGAGAACAAAAAAAGATATATGTTATTGGATCAGCAGGGACTCCCTGTACTATCTGTAATGAAATATCTAAAGTACTTGGATACAACGGGAAAAAGCAGTAACACACAAAAGACCTATTGCTATTCTTTAAAGCATTATTTTACTTATTTACAAGAAAAAGAGAAAGATTACACAGATGTGAATTTCAATAATTTGGTGGAATTTGTAGCATGGTTAAGAAAGCCTTATCAAACAATAAAGGTAACTCCCTTACAACCTACTTCAGCTAATAGGACAGAAAAGACTATCAATCTTACGATTACAGTTGTAACAAATTTTTATGACTTTCTTTACCGAAATGAGGATCTTAAAAATAGTTTGAAAGATAAACTATTCAAACAGGTATTTACAGGGGGCCGGAAAAAATACAAGGATTTTCTCTACCACGTTAACAAGGGAAACCCGTCAAACAGAAATATTCTCAAAATAAGAGAACCGAAGAAAAAGACCCAGGTGTTAGAAAAAGAGGATGTCCACAGGTTATTGGATGCTACATCAAATGTTAGGGATAGGTTATTAATTCAACTTCTCTTTGAAACAGGGTTGCGAATTGGAGAGGTGCTGTCACTATTCATAGAGGACTTCAAATTGGATCATAAGAATGGTCATCATCTTCGGCTAGTAAATCGAGGGGAATTGGAGAATGGAGCCAAACTGAAGACTGGGGAGAGAGAAATATTTATATCACAAGCCTTAATGGATTTATACGACGATTATTTGTACGACATAATAGATGAACTTGAACTGGATACGAACTTTGTTTTTGTTAAATTGCGTGGCAATAACGTAGGTCATCCGATGAACTACCAGGATGTTTCAGCTCTATTCAAGAGATTAAGAAGAAAAACAAGTATTAATGTACATCCACACTTATTGCGTCATACACACGCAACAATGTATTACATGCAAACTAAGGACATTAAGCAAGTTCAAGAACGGTTAGGGCATTCACAAATTCAAACTACGATGAATTTATATCTTCATCCTTCAGCTGAAGAAATTCGTGAGAATTGGGAAAAGGCTCAAGATGCTTTTCAAATAGGTAAATCTCAACCTGAGGAGGACTCAAATGACGCAGATTCTTAATCCACAACAAGCAATCAAAGGTTTTCACGCAAGGCTGGAAAATGAACTTTCCTATTTCTACGTAAAAATCATAAACAAGGATGGCTCAGTTACGATCTCTAGAGTTGATAACTCATACTTTTTAGAGAATGACATTTGGAATTTGGATTACATCGGCACTATAGAAAATTTCAGGGAGCCTGTTTCAAAGTATACAAGGACGTTCAAAAACTTACACTTTTCCATTTCCAATCCAACGGTAAAAACCGAACTAAAATACCTATTCTTCTCTAAATTATTTCGGGAAGAGTGGACGATACATACGTGTATGTCTACAATTTATGATTGTAAAAATCTTATGCTTTTTCTTAATGAGGAATATCCTAATATTCGATCAATTTTAGATCTGGATTTAGATGTGGTGAACCAGGAATGGCATGCATGGCTCATGAAACATGGAAAGAGATTGACACAAACTATAAACAGACGACATAACTACAAGACAGAAATACATTCTACAAATATCGCAACTTTCTTTAAAAAGGTTTATACAACATTAAAAGATATAACGGATGATAGAGAAGAATGGGACAAGGAGTCATGGGATATCCGAAAGTTGAATAATATTTATGGCATAAAGTATAACAAATCCCAAAATAATTATTTTATAAATTTTGACAAGGTACATAATCCGCATTTTAGAAATGGGCTAAAAAAATATTTTAAACATCGGTTGCTAGGTAAGCAAAACTTTTCTGGAGGGACCGCAGTCAATTATATGACTTATATTCCTAATTTTTTGAATGTCATCTCCAAACTCGAGCCTAAATGGCTTGATTTAAAACGGCTAAGACGTGTACATATTCTTAAGTTTATGGAATGGCTTCACATACATTCAAAAAACACTATTAAACATAAAGCTAATAATCCCAATGGATATATTCGGCAGTCTCTGCATATTGTGCAAAAATTTCTGATAGATATACAGAATTATCAATATGACATGGCACCAGAAACAGATATCAGAATCCTTATCTTCCCTGAAGATAAACCGAGAGAAAAGAAAAAGGCGTATGATCAAGTCGATTATATTCCTGATTTCGTACTAGAGCAGTTGTTTCGAGAAATCGATTACCTGCATAAAGAAATACAGCCAATAGTGTGGATTGCATTTAAAACCGGATTAAGGATATCTGATGTTCTCACTTTGAAACATGACTGTTTAGTAAAACTAAATGGCAAATACCAGATAGTCACAGATATCCAAAAAACGTATGTAAATGGGCATTCAATCCCTATTGATGACGAGTTGGCGGCTATTATCGCAGTCTTTATTGACAATTCATGTAAGCGCAGCAATGAAGAGAATAATCCAGAAAAATTTATCTTTGTTCGTTACCGTGGGCCAAGAAAAGGGAAACCATATAGCCAGGAATGGATTAGGCAGAATCTAAATGCACTTTCGATTGAACGAGAAATATTAGGCGAGGATGGTAAAACATTTCACTTCAAAACTCATCAATTCAGGCATACATATGCTGTTAAACTGCTAAACAATGGGACAGATATTTTAACGGTTAAAGAGCTTCTAGCTCATGCTTCTCCTGAGATGACAATGCGATATGCAAAGCTATTAGATACCACCAAGCGTAAGGCCTTTGAGGAGGCTGTTAAACAAGGAATTTTTAGCTTTGATATGAATGGTGAAGTAAATGAAATAAAGCCCAATGAAGACATTCCAAGCGATGTATTAGAAATGTTGTGGAGGGAACAGAAATTAACTGCGGTAGACAACCCCTATGGAACCTGTCATGCCCGTATTAATGGTAACTGTCCTTACTCCGAAGAACCTCCCTGCCTAACTTGTAACGGGGGTAGTCCATGTAAGGATCTCGCTATTGGGTTTTCAAACTTAGATCTTCAAAAGTATGAGTTGTTAGTTAAAACGGCCACAAAAACTATTGAAGCATTGCAACTACGTGGCAGAAGTGAAATTGCGGAAAAGAATAAAAGGAATTTGGACCGTTTTCAAAGCATTTTGAACACTCTTGAGGGTGGCAATATCATCTTCGGCCGTTTAGAGCGCATTAAACGAAAGAAGGTGTTAAACAATGACTGACTATAATCGGAAGGCTCAGCTAAAACAAGTACATCGAAACAGAAAAGCAAAAACCAGTCAGAAAGTAGATGAAGCGATTAAAAAGCTCGTGCGATCGAATGAAAGCATTAATTTCAATAGTGTAGCTAGTGAAGCTGGGGTAGCAAAAGCAACCCTATATAACAATATTGAATTGCGTGAGCGCATTGAAACTCTTCGCAAGCAACAAGTAAAAGCACCAACTACAAAACAGATTAAAAGAGAAATGAATGAAAATAACAAAGATGCTCTCATTGAATCATTAAAACGTAAAATTAAGAGAATAGAAGATGAAAACAAAGGTTTGAGAGAACAATTAAAGGTCGCTTACGCAGAGGTATACAAGAAGATATAGGGGAACAACGTTCCCCCTTTCTTGTTCAACTAAACCAGCTAATAGGATGTCAATATCTTTCTCTAAAATTTTCATTTCCCTTATGATATACTATTTTTGGCCATGACAAATAACCCTCCAAAACCCTTTTGGAAGGATTTTTCTCTGTTTCACAAAATCGTTAATCAGGCTAAATCTAGGAATGCTTCTTTTCTCTTTAATAAAGCGTAAATCCAATGAAGCAACTTATTCATACAGGCAACGATTGACACTTTGGCCGGTTTTCCTTCTGATTTTTTCTTATCATAGAAGGCTTTAAGCTTTTTGTTCCTTGAACTTCTTATGCCGCATAGTACGGCAAGATACAGAGAATGACGTAATCTACTTGAACCTCTTTTAGTAATACGATTAATGGTTGCCGTAAACTTACCCGATGAGTGAACACTTGGATCTACTCCAGCGAAGGCAACCAGTTTTTTCGGATGATTAAACCGATCAATTTCACCAATTTCAGAGATAATCGTGGCTGCGATTTTTTCTCCGATACCGGGAATCGATTGGATGATCTTATACTCTTCCAGTTCATTTGCCAGGGCCACTATTCGATCTTCCAAATCAGAGAGGTGCCCCTGGTAATGAAAAAGCAACTCAATATACATCCGAAGATTGATTACGTGACTTTGATACACGTTTTTTTGGAATGGATTTCGAGATGCGGAGTCCATTATTTTTTTTGCTTTTTCCCATGCCCATTGACCCGATCGGCTAGGACAGAACTCTATAACACTCTCTGCTAGTTTACTTTCCCCGGCTGCTAATACCGCCTCTGAAGTGGGATATTCCTTTAAGATCAATAAAGAAACCCTTGAATATAGATCCCCAAAAACCTTCCGGTATTCTGGAAACACTTGATCTAAAATGGTGTGAAACTGAAGTTTAGCTTCCACATACATATTCGTTACGATTTCCTGTTGTCTGGACAAATTCCGAAGGTCTAATAGCTGAATTCCTCTAATTTTATGAGGTTCTAAATCCTCTTTGTAATACAGCACACACAACTGGTACGCATCGATAGCGTCCGTTTTCACCTTTCGTAAGCTGGACTTCTTTGCCTGATAAGAAATAATCGGATTTAGTAAGATATATGGAATCCCTTGTTCCTCCAGGTATTGAATAACAGGAGAATGGTAATGCCCTGTAGATTCTAAAATGACCATAGGCATTTGCCCTGTCACCTCTTCAATTTCTTTTAGAAATTCTAAAAAATGATCTAACTCCTTTTTGATATGCTTCATTGAAAAGCTCTTCCCATACGGTTTAGATTGATCTAAAAATGCCTGAACTTGGCTCTCTCCTTTTGCCACATCCAGACCAACAACTGGATTCATTGTTTTTTCCTCCTCTACTTACTAACCAGTACCCCTAGTCCTCCATGTAGTGTCATAGCTTCGCTTGTTATTCGAGATCTGCGTCCCAACCAGCCTCAAACATGTTTCTACAAGTAGGGGGCGGACAGTTTAGTTCACGGGATCAAGTCCCACGCACCCGTACGTCCTACCCTGGCTACTGATATAATAGATTCTAATAAAAAAAGGTCAACCAGTAAAAACTGGCTAACCTTATAATACGAAGCACCCGTTAGTTCAACAAGGATTAAAGTTTATGAAATCCAATAAGTGATATTGAATTTTTTTACATTAAACCTATTACTACCCCAATAATTGAAAAAGAAAATACTAATAAAATCAATAAGATTATTAAAGGAGCTATCTTCTTTAGAAATCCTTCTTCTTTGTTTTTAAAACTTATATAACTAAAAACCAGGCTAAGTACACCTGTAATAAAAGAACTAGAAAATAATACTTTTAGGAAAACAACCATCATACCTTCAGGTTTATCAGGAGCAAATTCATAAGCAATAAACATTGTTATTGCACTTATAATGCTTAATATCGCAGATCTTTTGCTGTATTTTTCGTTCATTAGTTTTAAACTCCCTCATCTTTAACTAAGAAACCTTAAGTTAAAAAATTTTTTATATGAAAATATTATAATTCCACAAATCACAGTTACTCCTACAAATGTGAATAAGTAAAGAAAAGGAGAATTTACCTTACCAAAAACTACTTCATTTTGAAGTGTTTCTACTTTATCCCATGCACTTGTAATATCTGGTTTATAGTTCCTTGTTTTTATATATCCGACTAACATCATACCGACTAAATAGATTATATGAATTGCAATTGAACCAATAAATGCTTGAAAAACCAGCTTCATTTAGACCCTCCTTTACAACCTCATACTACCATAATAACCCATATGTGTTAATGAACTAAACTGCCCC
>NZ_JBBOYT010000003.1:0-96429 GCF_038008245.1 Peribacillus sp. FSL K6-5616
AGAACTTTGTGAGCAACTCTGAAGGCAAATCACAAGATCACTACAACCATGTTTCTGCAAAGTAAAAGATTTTTTTTATAAATAAGTATAGGAGAATTTTATTCTCCTATACTTATTTACTATAATAATGAGGTGAATTTAATGACAAATATAGCTGTTCAAACTCCTAATGAAAAGTTGCATTTTTTCAATACAAAAGAAATTATTGCAAATATGGAAGAACTAATTAGATTTTTCAAACAAGATAGGATTGCTTATAATAAAAAAGATTACATAAATGCTTTAAATAGCATGCAAGGGAACTTTATACCTGTTAATGATAAAATTGAGGTTACTTTTGATCATGAAGATTTATATAATAGATTAATTATTAAAGACTTACTCAAAGATAAGAATGTTAAATTTACAGATCATCTTTTTTCAATTGACGAACAACAAGAGATTATGAAAAATATTGAAGAAGCTTTTGAACTTTTAAATACTATAAATCCTAGTATCATGAACACAATGAGAAAAGTCATTGGAGCAATTGCATGTTATAAAGTAGAAGGATATGTTGGGGGCTCTGTATCTAGTTCTATCGGTGTAATTTGGTTACATCCACCAAAGCACTGGAAAATAGAAGACTATGCAGAAGCAATTTATCACGAATTTATTCATCATTGCTTATATTTAGATGACATGATATATGCAATTTTTCCTAATCAAGAAGTAGCAAATAGCCCTGAAGCAATGACGATATCAAGTATTTTAACAACAAAAAGATCCATAGACAAAGCATACCATTCAGCTGTTGTAGCTATAGGGATTATGTATATGTATCACAAATTAGGAAATGATAAAAAAGCATTAACTTTCCTTCCGAATATTAAAAGAACGTCTGAAGAATTAAATACCAAACATGAATTTTTAGGTGAACGTGGGATTGAAATTTTAGAGGGAATGAACTATTTCACAGAACATCTTAACTATGATGATATTCACTCCTTAATACATGAATGAAAAGAAAGAGAAGGCATTGTTGCCCTCTCTTTTTCTTTTTTTTCATAAATCTAACCTGCCCCTTTAGTTCCATAAGGAAAGAGCTGCCTTTAAAGACAGCTCCGATCTTCAGCTAACGCACCCGTTAGTTCATTAAGGATGAAGTGTATTAGCCATAATAACCGACGGAGTTTAAGATTATAACGCCAATGATGGTAAAACTTAATCCTCCAGCTATTATTAAGACGAATGTTCTGATTTTTTTCGTATCAAACCACGCAATTAACCCCGTTAGAATTGTGAAAATAATTCCGAAAAATATTGATGCATAAGGATTAGTTGGTTGAATCCAGTCATACCAATTTAAAAAATCCATTAAATCTCCCCTATTTTAGGCTACGTTTTGTATTAAAAGCACTACATTTTCTAGATTAGTTCTGTTCTAAAAACAACCTGGATTTCCTCTCTGATCATTTGATAAGCAGACATTTCGCCTTGAATGTAACCACTTCTAAAATCTATTTGGGGTACGGAAACGATTCGAGGATTGAGGGGTCACATATGAAATAATTTCCAGTTATCCCTACTATTCCTCCATTTCCTTTAACTTTCGATAAAACGCCGCCTGACTGACTCCTGTAATTGTACAGATTTCCTTAACAGTTTTATCTGTTGTTTTTCGTAATTCAATGGCATGATTCATTCCTGGATGTTTATCTGTATATTTTTTTACCCTTCCTCGATATTTGCCCTTTTGCTTGGCCAATTTGATTCCTGAACGTTGCTTTTCTTTAATCATTTCACGATCTAGCTCACTAAATGCTGCCATTACTGTTAAAAAGAACTTACCAGTAGGTGTCCTTGTATCAATTCCTAAGTTTAGGATCACAAAATGAATGTTCTTTTCACGAAGCTGTTCAACTAATTGCAGCAACTGAACAGTGTTTCGACCAAGACGATCCATCCGAGTCACAACTAAGGTATCACCAGTAGCAATCTTGGAAAGAAGCTCATCCAATTGTTGCTTATGTTTAGAAACACCACTGATTTTCTCCTTTACAATTTCGTCAACTCCAAATTTTGTAAGTTTTTCAATTTGAGTATCAAGGTTTTGTTCTTGTGTACTTACCCGGGCATATCCATAGATCATATTTCGTCCTCTTTTAATATGTATTTTTGATAGGTGTTATTGAGAGTCTATCAAGCTAATACTATCAAGGAGCCAAAATATTATCAATAGGGTGTACCTTATTGATAAAAATAGACTGAACGGTAAAAACCTATCAGTCTATAAATAATTATTTTACTAAGTTTTTAGCAACGGAGCTTCTAATAAAGAAATTGCTTCCTCTGCTAATTTAAGCAATTGAATGGCTATTTTGCATTGATTTTGCAGCCTATCCATGAACTCAACTCCCCATTCTCTTTATTCTTAGAAAAATCTCTAATAATTTTTGGAATAATCATGCCACAACGAATTCCAGCAGAAGTCGTAAATCCAAAACGAACAAGTTTTTTATCCCCAGTCCACCCAGCCTCATAAAGACCATTACAGTAATTTTCAAAAAGAATTTCTGATAATTGTTTCATATCATAATAGTCAATACCAGAATGTAAGCAGAGCCCATAAAATCGCCCCAACTCTTCACCCACTCCTGTTATACCTGCAAAAGCCCAGTCAATAGCAACAATGGTTTCATTCTCTTGGAGAAAAAGGTTAGGAGCCCATGCATCGTTATGCGTAAACACTTTTGGTAGTTCTCGAAGTCTCATTAATAGTTGTGTTCTCTTTTCATGGAACTTACAATATCGATTATACATGTCAGGTGGAAACATACTGGAAATGTATTCATCATCCCAAAATTCTTCTTTAAGGGCCGTACCATCATCAAATTTATCACATTCTCTCACCCAAGAAGATAACCATTCCTTGCATAACCATTTTTCAGTTGGTAAGTCTTTTTCAACTAAATAAGCTCCATTAAATCTTCCGAGTAACCGTGCAACTTTTTCATACTGATTATGTGTCCAATCACCGTGGTAAAAATCACTTACCTCCTCAAACCATAACCAAACCTGATTCTCTTGTTCATCAATACCGAAACAACGTGGAGCGTGTATTATATTAGGAAGTTTATCAAGTAGTCCAGATTTATAAGCTAAAATTTCCCGTTTCCAATAGTTGTAGCGACTTGGTTCGTTATAATTAGGGGAAGGGATTACAACTTTTAATATAAACGACCATTTAATAGAGTTTTCTTCAGTATTTGCTACTCCATTAACACGGTAAACCCCTCCTGTAACGTCATTAGAGGCCTTCCATCCAAGTGATGTGCATGACCAATCACCAAGAACAATATGTTTCATTCCAGTATGTAATTGAACATATTTTATTAAATTTTCTTCCGATATTTTTATTTTTGAAATCATTTTGAAATCACTTCCGTTTATTAATATTTTCATTGTATTTCTATAAAAAAGGGTTACTTTGCTTTTACTTATTTCTATATAGAAAATTGGTCCCCTTTTTAGAAGAAAAGACATCTTCTTATTCAAGAAAGGCGCCCTATAATGGAATACAATTGATCTTCTATTAGCTGGGTTAGTTTAAGTTAAACCCTTTTCATATTTTTTTAGATATTAAAGTATGAATTCCTTTTTTTAGTAAAGGAATATTTTAGAAAAGCATAGAATTAATATGGTATTCCATGTAAAGGAGGGATTAGCTGTGTTTGACAATTTACTTTATAGTTAAAAACACTCTCTGAAAGGAGGTTTACGTATGTTTGACAATTTACCCCTTTAATTTAATAAAAATACTAATTAATGGGGGATTAAATATATGCTTATTGCTGATAACATTATTAAACACCATTTCCAGAATATTTATATTGTTACTGGTGGTGCTTGTGGTGGAAAAACTACAGTATCTAGATACCTTGCAAATAAATATAACTTTATCTTATACAATTGGGACGAACATCATAGTGAATATCAAGAAATAGCAAGCTCTGAATATCAACCAGCGATGAGTAAACGTCCTAATTTTACGTCATGGGAAGAATATTTCATGCGACCAGTAGAAGAATATTCAGAATGGCTAGATGCTACCTTCCTTGAACAAACTGAGATGGTGGTAACGGATTTATTAAGAATTTCGGGTAGAGCAGGCAGTAAAAAAATAATAGTGGATGGCTTCTTCTCAGTGGAATTACTAAAAAGAATATCTGATTACAGCAAAGTTGTTTTTTTAATTTCATCAGAAAAAGTGGTACGCCATGATTATTTTAATCGTGCCGATAAAAGAGATATGTACGAATGTATAAAAGGACTAAAAAATTCAGAGGCAGCATTTGAAAATGTATTCCGTACGATGTTTCATAAAGCAGATGAGTTAGAAAATGCTATTCAAGAAAGTGGATTTAAATGTTTTAAAAGAGAAACTCTCGGAACTGATCCAATGCATCTAATTAGGCAAGTTGAAGAACATTTTGGATTTGATAAGGAAGTATAAATGTTTCAGAAAGCTTGGTAGAGATGCCAAGCTTTCTTGTTGCACTAAGCTCCTTTAGTTTAATTGTATTCCATTACTTACATCAAAAATAGTTCCCCACTTTACGTTCAATCTTCCACAATCTGCCCGTTTGCTGAACAAGCCATAAATACATTTCTGTTAATCAACAGCTTCTTCTTTTTTATTGTTTTTGAACTCCCAAACTGATTTAGCAAACTGTCAGATTTCCTTTCTCCTAGATCTTCAAGAAATTCAATAAATTCCCCTTCGCCATTTTCATCGTCAAAATCGTCCATTAAGTCATTAAGTCATTAAGTTCCCATTCAATAGTCTCCAACTCATGGGTTGAACAGGATTTTAAAAAGTCCATCGTATCATACATATCATTACGAAGTTTAGTATAAATCTCCCATGAGTCTTCTTCCCACCATCTTGAATCTCTTCGGTTCATCATCCAGCGAATTTTATCAATATCTAGCATTAAGGTCACTCCTTCACTTTGTTAAAGGCATACTTTTTTCTCTTGCTACAGGCATCTCAAACGGAAGTTTAGGAGGTTTACGGTTTAGATCAATACGGTATTTACCAAACCGATTGACATGAGCTGTAACATAGGGGCTTAAATAGGAAATCAGCTCTTCATCATAATCATTTCCGTCTTGCATGTAGTCATGGAGAATACGAGATAGAGAGAACACATTATAAAAGATAAGACAATTGGCTACTAGATGATTATATTTAATGACCTTACGCTGTTTTTCCCGGTCATTTTCAGCGATAATCCCGTCACCACCAAAGAATAGCCACTTGGTAAACCCATTAAAGGCTTCACTTTTATTGGTAGCTGCTTGAATCGTTCCTCTCAGTTCCTCGTCAGCCATGTATTTTAATAAAAACATAGTTCGTATTACTCTTCCAAGCTCGCGAAACGCCTGATACAACTTATTCTTTTTGCTGTATGTCCCTAGTTTATTGAGAATGGTAGATGGAGTAATTTTACCTGACTGGATCGACATAGCAACTCTAATCATGTCTGGATAATGAGTCTCAATGAGCTCCCAATCGATTTCTCCTGAAAAAAGTTCATCAATATGTTCATACACCTCTTCTTTACAGGGACGGAATAATTTTAAATCTTTCCAATTACGTATCCTAGGCATCAGCTGAATTCCTAATAAAGAAGAAAGCCCAAATACTGTTGTACTCTGCCCTTGAGTATCTGAATGGAGAATTTCAGGTTGAATTTCGGTTTTATCATTCATCAAAATGTCTAAAATATGGATCCCTTCCCATACTCCACAAGGAATAAAATTGCTGAATAAAGCAATATAGGTATCGGAAACATGATAATAGCCAATCCCGCCATATCCTCCATAACGAATATGGTTTTCGGATAGAAGATTTTGCTCATATAAATCCCATTTGGTTCCGTCGGCTGAAGCACTCTTTCCATCACCCCAATATTTTGGAAGATCAAATTGGTTATAGGCATTAATGATATATTGAATCGCTTTGTCTAAGTTTTCAATAGTTACATGACGTTGATTAATCCATGCTATTTGTTTTCTGTCTAAACTTCCTATTGATCGAGCTGTTTGTGTCGGTCCTAAATTACAACCATAGCAAAAGGCATTCGTTATATATCGTTCAACTGCTTTGTCTAATTTCGCCTCATGTCCTGAAATGGGACCAAAAAAACGAGTCCAGTTTAACCAGTATTCGGTATCAGCTAGCATATCCAGTACATTAATGGGCTCTAAATTTCCGGCTATATATTCTTCAAGCTTCTTTAAACCAAGGGGGATTTTTTTCTTCTTTAACTTTCCAATCACCACTTCACCGTTTTCAATCCGTACCTGTTCATTACGAGGAAAAGATTGATCTGTTTGGCTTGTGACTTGTTTAAAATCTTGCTGTGTCTTTCTAACAAAATCGACCCCGGAAACAGGCAAATTCACATGCTTGCAAAAATCAGCTAAATTCTTTTCATAGTCCTCCCATGTAATGAGTTGCTTTCGATAGTCTGCATATTTTTCGCTTCCTTCTATATATAGGTCACCTGCCTTAAGCTCTAACATAATCTGCGAAAGGACACATACTTCAAAGTGTCGGCGATTGATTTCATCAGGCATTTTTTCTTTCTTCTTTTTAGGACTGATCCAACGCCACCAGGAATCTGGAACCCAAGATAGGTCTAATAAAGGAGTAACTTCCCAATCCTTTCGCCACTTTCCGTTCTTTTCGATGTGAACGACTGGTATAAATTCCTTTTTTGTATATTGATGTGTAAGGAGAAAAGAAATCGCCTCTTCCAGTGCTTTATCTTGTGTAGTTGAACGGAGTGGAATAGTTTTAAGAATTTTAAATAATGTAGCACGGTGACTTTTATAAAATTGCCATAAGAATAAATAGTAGTTGTCTCCACTAAAAGCTAAATGGTTTTCGCAATCTTGTAAAACCTGTGCTTCTTGTTCTTTGAGTACCTTTTGCATGGCCTGAATTCTATCTTCAGGATTCCCTTCTGTTTGATAAGCAAGCAGTAATTCATGGAGGGTTGATATTAACGAATCTGTGCGTTTTTGCGTCTTTTCTTTATGATCCTTTAAACGTTGACGGCCTTTTTTATGGATACTCATCATTCTTTTAATGAGCATTTCTCCAATATCATCTAAAATTTTAGACAATTGCATAGATACAAAGGCAAGTGTAAGCGCATATCTTTTTTTAGATTCCATTTCTAACATACGAAAAGCGCCCAATGTTTTGGCTTCAGCTGCCATTTGTTTCACTTTGATGTAAGGAACGTCCTGAAGCAAATCGGTAGGAATGTGATGGTCTATTAAGCAATTCCGGCGTACAATTAAATCGTTTAGATGTGATAAAGTGGCTCTTTTCGCGTCCTCTTTTATTTCATTCCAAGGACTGTAGGTAGCGCCTTCAGGTATCTGAAAAAGTTGATCTATGTTCTTTTTTTGTTCATCATTTAGTGCATGGTCAATCTGATGATAGATGGCACGATATGATTTATTTCGAACATCGTTTGCTGCATCTTTTAAGGTATTATAAACGGGTAATTCGTATCGTAGTCGTATTAATTCTTCAATTGCAGCATTGACTAAGTCGGCCGGATCATCTTTGCTAAATGCTAGTTTATTCATTGTATCGGTTAGAATATGATGGGCCTCATGATCAAATGGTCGAAGCTGAAGAAAATCCCGAACAAAGCGAAAATGGCGTTTAGCAGTTCTCGTTTCACTGTACGTTTTCCACTCTTCTTTGGTAGGCAAAGGCAAGTGTGCCTTTTTCGCAATATGTATAACAATCGCTTCTGGAACATCGACAATATGTATAAAAAATCCAAGCTTCTGTACGGTTTTGGCTAAAACTAATAATGCTAATTGTTGTAAGGTACCTTTAGACTTGGCCTCTGCCCATTCTATTTCATTTATTTTTGGGGTATATACTTCTTCCAAGTCCTTCTCTGTCAGATTACTTTTAAACCTGGGGTAAATGGTATCCTGAATACTTGGCAATTTCTATCCCTTCTTTATCTAAAGATTTCTACAATTCTATATTTATAATAAAATAAAAACCTATCATTTTGATAGGTTCGGTTGCATCTTCCGTTATTTTCCATAGTGGCCCCTCAATCTGCGAATCGTTTCCGTACCCCTATAATCGGGAAACTCAATAGCATTAGGCATTCGTGATTTTAAACCACTATTGGTTTTCAAAAATTCATTCATTTCTTTCGTATATCCCGCAAGAATGACAATTAAATCCGACCGATGTTCCTCCATCCCACGGACCAATTCATCAATGGCCTCTTTTCCGAAATCATCGTTGCTGCCGCGAGATAAGGAATACGCTTCATCGATAAATAACACTCCACCAATGGCTTTATCAATAATGCGGCGTGTTTTAGGAGCTGTATGCCCGACATATTCTCCGACGAGATCCTGCCGGGTCACTTCAACAAGATGTCCTTTGGATATTACCCCAATGGCTTTTAAAATCTTCGCCATAATTCGTGCAACGGTTGTTTTGCCCGTACCGGGATTGCCAGTAAACATCATGTGTAGACTTTGATTAGAGAGGGACTGGCCAATCCTATTTCGTTCCTTTTCTAACGAAATCATATCGGTTAATTCCTTGATCTTTTCTTTCACCGGTTCTAATCCCGTCATTTTCTCCAACTCATGGAGAGATTCATCTAATAGCGATTCTGAATTAATTTCCTCGATTTTGAGTTGTTCGTGTTCCTCTTTGGAAGAAACGTCCATCGGTTTTCCTTCCCCTTCTGAATACACTTGAGGTTCAACCTGTTTACATTCATTGAGTTGTTGTTTAAGATACGTTAGTTCTTTTCCCCTTTCGGCAGCAGAATATTTTTCTTTCCCATTGATTTGTAAATTGAAGCGTAATTGGTCATGGTCTTCTGTACATCCGTATACACCCGTGTTTAAATACGCTTGAACATAATAGGAAAGTACGTCATGATCCTGCCTATTACTCTTTTTGTAAAATTTAATGGTCAGCCAATCAACCGAATCATAAGAAAGATCATATCCCGTAAAGAACGAATAGTGTTCCACCAAATCCATCACACGATTTACATGGTTAACCAGGTTCCTTTTATAGGTTTCAATTTCGCTTCCTTTGCTTAAAAAGGCTAATATTCGTTGATATCCAGTAATAATCCCACCGATTCCGGCAGCCAATACCCCATAAATAAAGAGAAGATAAATAAGAGAGCTAATCGGCTCAAAAGAAAAGTGATGCGTTACAAAAGAAAACAACAAGATCCCAATGGGGATAAGTGCTACCAGCTTAAAGATTTTTTTTGTTGAAAAATACCCTAGAAAAAGGTACCGGAAGTATTTTAGTTTAGGGTATCTTTCGATCATTTCATCCGTTTTGATTTCCCCTCGTCTTTTTCTAATCTTAATTTTTTTACTTTCAATCCGTTTATAGTACGAACGATTGAGGTTCTCAAAAATCATATGTAAGAGTTTACTTTTCTCCGTTTCATGACTCATTCAATCTACACCTCTTTCAATTTCGTTTGGTATGTTTTTTTAAAATCCACACTGCATACGGAAAATATTTTCTTTTGACATGAAAAGAAACTAATCGTTGCCGTACCCCAATAAGTTGATAAAATAGGGAATTTCAAAAGTTTCCTAAAATATTAGTTTTGTAACACTCATCATTTATGTTACTCCATAATCGCGCCCTATTGCTGAAGAAGGATACTTTTTCAGGAGGTAACTGTTAAACCTTTAAGCTCATCGAAATCTGCCGGTCTACAAACCCAAATTCTTTATATAATTCTTTAGCAAAGTTTTTAGCCTGTACATTCAGTCTTATTTCGTTATGACCCTTAGTAATCAATTCATCAATTGCAGCCTTCATTAAAATCTTTGAGAGTCCCTTACCACGACAAATTGGTAAAACATACATTTCATAAATAAAGCCTACACTTTCTTGAGAAAAGTAATCTTTACTGGTTCCTATCAGTACCCAGCCCTTTAAATCCCCATCTTCTTTTAGTACAAGATAGTATCCTCCTTGTTCCAAGGTTGCACGGACTATCTGTTCTGCTCGTTCTTCAGAAGGCTTAAAAGTCTTAGCAGTTCCTTCAAACAGGGCATCGACTGATTTTGTTAGAATCTCCTCTAAATCACTTTGACTAGCTTTTTCTATCATGTTATATCCCTCGTTTACTAGTTTTCTTATGAGAATAATACAATCTTTCCTTCAACCAACGCGCCCTTTTGTTTAATAAAGTACCGAGGTGTCTTCAGCCCCCCGAATCATGTCTGTAATGGCGACATAAATATTTGGTGGATATTCAGCTATCCTATGGACTAGATATAAGTACCACTCACTACCATATGTTAAATAAACACGAACAGGGAGTCCATCATCTTTAAGTTGTTTACAGAGTTCAGGACGAATACCATATAGCATTTCTGCTTCTACATATGGATTTTGTAAATAACCACTTTCGATGATTTGTTTATAAATAACTTCATCATGAGAAGCAATTGAAACATGATGACCTGCTTTTACACATAAATCCACTAATTCAAGATAACGTTGATCCAACCTTTCTGATCGAGGAATACAAATATCTTGCGGCTCTTGGTATGCTCCCTTCACAATACGAATCGCACCGGAGTATTTAAGTAAATCTTTGAGGTCGTTAAGCGTTCGATGCAATTGTGCTTGAAGCGTGACTCCGACGTTTGTATATTTGACTACAACTTTTTTATAAATCGATAGTATTTGATCCGTTTTACCCGATTCTTCCATGCTAATCATAAGAGACAAATGATATTTCTCTGCTTCTTCAGCCATTTCTAACAAGTTTTGAAAGGCAAGTTCAGGATCTATGACAAACCAATATGAGATAAATCAAAGGAAATACGGGAATTTAAACCTCGATTTCCGCATTCTTTTATTAAAGCTATAAACTCATTTTTTGCTTGAACGCACTCTTCTCTGTTAACTGTGTTTTCCCCAATGAATTCAAGAGAAATGCGGTATCCCTTATGTATAAGTTGGTCACCAACAGATATACCGTCTTCTTTTGATTCGCCTGTTACAAAACGTTTAGCTGATCTCTGAAATAATGGATAAAGTTCAGAAGACTGCTGAATATACTTCTTTATCTCTAAATTTCGCGCAATGAATTTCAACGCATCTTCAAATTGTTTTTCAACTGATGGATTTTCCATTTTTCCTCACCTCATTGAATTTTTACTTAAAAATAAAATCCTTCTGTCTATTATTCTATCTCTTTTCCCCAAAAAAAAGAAAGCCTGAAGCGATTTTCAAAGCCTTTTAATGTTTCTGTTCATCAACCATTTTAAAGACGTCCATTAAACGTTCGTAAACATATAAGATGAACAATGAACGTTCGCAAATGTATATTTACGAACAGGGTATGATGTGTTTTTTAATGGACAAGCAGTTACTTGTTGGTTTAGAGTGGGTTATGGGATATTTTTACTAAAATGGATTATGGGTGACACATATGGAAAATAGATGTTTAGAAAAGACATGTTTTGACATGACAACTATGGATGAAAAAGGTAAGATAATAACCAAAGTTACCGTTGAAGGCGATACCAACATGCCAAGTTGGAATCATGATTTAAAATTTAAAGCGGTTATGTCTTTACTTTGTTCTATAGACAAGAAACACTTTGATGAATATGACATGGGCGAAAAATATTATGAGTACATCCTAGAATTGAAAGAACTTGTTCATCATTTGGAAATGGACTAAAGTCTCCGAACCGTATATAAACAGATAAATCCCCAGATACTATGGAAATTACAGTACCTGGGGGCTTTAACGTATTAATTCCCCGCAGGCGCTATAGGGCCACCTATAGTCGGAAAAACTTCTCTTACTTCTTCCGGAAAGCAAACTATCATAACAACAAAGATACTAACAATACTAATAAATAGAATATTCCTCCATGTTTTAAACATAGCTTCCCCCTTTTATTATTCTCAGCATTTTTAAGATAACATTTTAAGTAACGCTTTTAGGATTTTTTCTTTATCTATTTCAGGATTCCTACTGGAATTGGGAATTTCATGTATAGTCAATTGAATGTCAAATTGATTTGCTTCACCTAAGAGAAGATCACTCACTTTTTTCAATTTTTCACTGACTTCAGTGCCTGAATACAAACCATTTATTGTATAAGTAGTGGTTTGTTTGAGTTCTAGATTATTTTTCCCCTCGAGTTCTAAGGATAGTTGTTCTTGCTGGGAGTCATTTTTTATAGAAGAGGTTTTAACATTAGGCTTAAGAACAGCTACATTTTCAGTTGAATGGTCATGATGATCTTCTCCCGCAGCAACTTCTGAATTGGTCACTGGGTTTTCAAATACATCAAATATTGAGTCTGATTTTATTTCTTCATTTTCTTTTGTAGGTTGTTTTTCATTGAATTTATTTATACGATAACGTAATTGATAAAGGGTTTTTGCAAGGGTACCCATTTTTTCAGCTAGTTGCTCAACCGTGTATTTTTTATCATAATGAGCCATTAATTCTATTTGCTGAGCACGTTCAATTCCTAAAAAAGTTTGATAATCTGGTATATCCTCTTTAAACTGCCCAAGTAGGCTCAGCTCAACTTTTTTCTTTTCTTTTGATTTCCCTGAAAAGGCTGGCTTTTTTTCTACATTCAATTTCTTAAGCAACTTATAATACCTATTTTGGGACGTTCCCATCTTTTTATAAATGACCTCATTCGTATAGAGATTCCTCCAACGCTCCAATAATTCCCTTTGTTCCTTTTCAGGTTTATTGACCAATGATTTTATTGGTAATACATCATTCAAATTAAACACCTTCACTTCCCCTGGTTTGGTATATTCTTTCTGTTCTTTTCTAGATAGATTTTGATATGGAAAACGCATACCTCCCCTAATACCATTTTTCACGCCTTTTCCTGTTCTTTTGAAGGATCCTGATCCAGTTTTCTTTTTGTCTCTAATCTCTTCATTGAAAAGGCGCTCAATTTCATTTTTTCTCATATCCATTCCCCCTTTCAAAAACTAGCTAGGGATTTCAGTTCCTGAATAAGCTTATCAACGCCTTCTCGACTAAGTACAATCTTTCCGTCAGCAAAGAGAAAATTATCCTCTGTTATTTCCCCTGTAATCTGACAAGCTCTAGCAGATTCGTATTTCCGAAGGATAATTTTATCTCTCTCCACAAAAATCTCTATTGGATCTTTTACATTAATGTTAAGTGTAGAACGAAGTTCCTTTGGAATAACAATACGACCTAGATCATCAATTTTACGAACCATACCTGTACTTTTCATTATTCAACATCCCCTTTGAGTAATTTTGAAATTAAAAACAATGGCTAGTTCGTTATAGATAATTAGTGAATACACCTTGACCAAAATAGACAACAATCATAGTTAAACCAATTAAGATAATATACTCAACGGTTCCACCGGTGGTCGTTGTAAATGGCAGCCGTACAGTTTTTTTTGAAGGATATAACAACTTAATTCCATTCTTCGTGGCAGCATCCAAAATTAAATGACTGACCATCCCAACCAATACGCCTACCTGAACAGCTTGGATAGGAACGAACATGGAAAGTAGTACACCAACAATCACTAAAAAAAGCAAACTATGTGTAAAGGTTCTATGGCCAAAAAGAACACTAATCACTTTTGATAGAATGGGAAACTTACGCCCAATCTTACTTCCTCGGTGACAAATATCCGGAATTAATCCCCCGGCTGCTCCAGCTGCTGTTAAAAGAATCGGATCATAGTTTGTGATACTTGCTAACGCAACACAAATTGCTACACCGCCCATAATATGAGTTTTTCCTGTCATTCCTTCACTTTCCTTTTCTGTATGAGAATTGTATTTGTTATTAAAAAGTTCTTATTTGCAACGAGAAGGTAATACCCTTACAAACAAAAGTTAATTCGCTTAGAATCGCCCTCAGCAACAGTCTTTTTATCAGACCTCATAGTTTCCAGCAAAATAAAGCTCATCGTCCTGGTCCAGGACAAGATGATAACAAAATCGATACCCTTTTCTTTCAACAAACGGAATTTGTGAACGCATATCATAAGACAAATCCAACGCCCGGTTTTCCGTATAGACAAGTTGAGAATTAAAATACGTTTCATCGTGCATGTAATCTGAAAAATCTGAATCATTCGTGTACACACGATAAACGGTGAACAACTGAATAGATTCTCTTCTGCTTTGCTTCTGGGACCGCGCCCGCGCCCGGTCCTCTTCACGATTCTTAAACGCTACAGCTGAAATATACCACATTGGGAAAAACATGAATGGCCATAAGAAATTGCTATACGTGAGCGTATACATCCAGGAGGATAGCAATAGAACCGAACCAGCTAAAATCATGAGCCAATGTCGTTCCGCCATGCTTTTAAGACCTTGAATCGCTTTTTGACATTCTTCTTCTAGGTTCATACCTTGATCTCCTTCCTTTCACCCTGCAACACGCCGTACCACGCCTTTAAAGGTTGATTTCCAATAACGATTATCCATTTTATCCACCGATACACCTTTTGAGCTGTTGTCATTCAAAAATTTTCCTTCACCTAAATAAATTCCAACATGCCCATTTACTTTATACGTATCAAAAAACACAAGATCTCCGCGTTTCATCTCAGAAGCTTTGACCGGTTTTCCCATTTTTACAAGAGAATCCGTGACAACAGATTGATAGTTTCCAAGTGTCAATCCACCATGCGTAAACATCCAATGAACAAAGGAAGAACAGTCAAAAGATTTACGGCTAATATCCCCCGGGTTTCTCCCTCCACCCCAGTTATACGGGCTTTTACCGACCAGCTTCATTCCTGCAGCAATGGCCTTCTCAGCAGCTTCTGGACCACCACCAGACCCTCCAGGTGTTATATCTACTTCAATAGCTCCACCGGCCGCATATAGATTCATATATTCCATGACTTCATCCACATACCAATCAGCCCTGTTATAAGCAAAAATCGCTTTCTGGAATTCTCCTGAACTAGCTCCACTGGCCGAAAGATAGTTTGCAGCTGAAAATGCTGCATCTTCTAGATTCCACATATCAGCCTTGCCGTCGCCATTTCCGTCTACTCCATACCCTCCGTACTTTTTAATAACGGCCGGATCACTCCGTTCATTATCGGAAATATTCCCTTTCCCCACTCCGGAACAGCTTGGATGTCCCCAGCCTACAAAAGTACAAGGCATGAACTGATACGGACCGGCGGCCCCGACTGGTGAAACCATGGTTTTTATCGTTGAAAATTTTGTTTCAATGCGATGAATCGAAGCTATAAGTGTCCACGGGACATCATATTTTTCAGCTGCCGCCTTATAAATCGGAATATAATCCGCCGGGATTTCGTTTTTTCCAATCTCAGAAAGAACAATATTACTGTACCCACCCTCTGGTACTGCCTCCTCTTCTGGAAATAGGACAGAAAAAACTCCCATCATAAGAACAATGGCCAATATAACGCCTAACGCAGCAAGGGCAGCCACACCAACAAAAATCCATTTACCTGTTTTTCTTCCCGTGTTTTGCAGCGCTTCAATCGGCTTAATTTGGGAGATTGACACGGACGCCCACCACCTTTAATTCACCGGATACGTTTTGCATCGTGACCAAATACCAATCTTCCTCCGGCTTTTCGTTCCCTTCGTTATCAAGGACTTTACCTCTCATAATGACATTCCATTGAATCAATTCCGGATCATCATTTGATACATTCGTTAAATCAAATGATTCGGGAATGACCTTAACCCTGGTAAGGGTCCCTCGTTCAGGGTTTTTAATATAATCCTGATACATGTCATTGCTCATGAACGGCTTGGCATTTTCGATATTTTGAGTAGGATTGGAAGCATCAAATGCCGCATAGTGCTTTACAAACTCAACCGCTATTTTTTGTGATTCCGTTACTTCATCTTCAGAAAGGCGTTTCGTTTGATCTGAGGTGATTTCGGATTCTCTGGCACTTTCACTTTCTATTTCAGAATCTGTTTCCAGCTCTCTACGGGGCTCCATATCGCTTGTTTCCGTGTTATTTGTAGCAACCTCCTTCTTTTGAGCAGAAGGAGGCTTATTATTATCAAAATAGAACACAAAGGCGAATACAGCCATCAGGACAACCGCTACAGCAATGGTTATCACCTTTTTCTGTTGAACACTCACCCTTTATCACCCCTTGTTGTCCTGTTTAGATTGCTGTTTTTGAATTTGTTCTATTTGCCGGTCCTGGCTGCGATTTTTGATTTCGTCTTCATTAGATGCAGCCGCACTTTCCCTCCGGGCCTTCATATGTTCATTAAACTGCTGTTGCCTTTGTACCTCTTGTTCTTGTGCTACCTGATCCTGCCGAGTTGGGAAGGTGATAATGTTTTTACTTTGCAAGGATCCTTGTTCCTGTTTATCCTTGGCTTCCGCACGTTTTAATTTCTGCAACTCCTGATGATTCTGCCCTTTACTTGTGGAGGGTTCTCGTTCTGGTTTCAATTGTTCAGGCGTTTGAGGTTGCTTTTTAATACGGGTAAATTCTTGCGCCTGTTGCTTTTGGATTTTCTTCATTTCATCCTGATTAGATCGGCCGGAACCTTGATCAGAAGCTACAGCCGGATTTTGAGTATTCTCTTCACCGCCAGGCTGTTTTTTTATACGTTCTGGTTCATTACCTTGCTGCTTTTGAATCTGATTCATCACAGCAAGATTCGAATTTGGATTTTCGGCTTTTTCTTCTGACTGCGGTTGTTTTTTCAGCACGCCACCCTTATCGTCCTTTTTAGCATTGGCTTGTTGAATGGTTCTTGCAATTGCTGGATCCGTGTTTTTGCCGTTTGACTTAATTGGACCATGTTCAGATTGAGCATGTTGTCTCTGCATAGCCTCCATAATCCGGCTGGTTGCTCGGTCCTGGTAACCCCTCCGGGCTACAGGCTGCATTCCAGGGCTTCGATATCCGCCAGATGTAGCAAACTCTTCCTGCTCTTGACGAATCCGTCTTCGCTCTGTAATTGCATCTACCTGACTTTGCGTATGAGCTTTGATCCGGTCCATATTTTGTTTCATAACCTTATAACCCCACAGCAGCTTATTTAAGAAGACCATTGTAGCTACGACAATGAGCACAGCAATGATAATCTGTACATAATTCCAATTGTTTTTTTCGGCCACCTTATAAATGATGTTTACAAAACTAAACATTAACACCAAGCCAAAGGTAAACGCTACGCTCATAAGTAAGAATCTTAACAATCTTCCAACCCACTGAAATGCAAAAGACCGTAAAGCAGGGAAAATACTCAGCATTAAGATAAATACGCCGATAGATGCCGTAATTAAGAAGGCAATTCCATAGACCTGAACCAGGACGGCCATAAAGCCTGTCATGCCTAAAATAGCAATAGCCGGAATAAAAACCAAAAGTGCTAAGACAATTCGTTGGCTCATTTTGTCTACGGCGAACATAGAGTTGGCTTTGTTATCTTTGATAAACTTTTCTCTTTCGGCGCTTCCAAGCTTTGCTTTCAGTAATATTTTCACTTTATCCTTACCAGCCTGAATATTCGCTTGTGTATAGTCATTCTGGTTTTGTGCGCCTCCTATAACAGCTAAATTCGTGCTACCAAATTCAAGTAATAAGTATGGTTTCACAATCAGTAAATCATGCATTAAATTACGAATACGAGACAAACCGTATCGAACCGTATTATCATCTGTAATATCACCATCATACTTCTCATTATCAGTCTTAATTTGTTCTTCTCCTGATGTGTCCAGGTTATAAGTAGAAGCATTCAACACACTGTTTGAAAGTTGATTTCGAGTATCATTCATCCACCCAAGCAGTGTTTCACTATTCTGAATATAAAGTGTAAAAACACCGGATAAGACCGCTGCGATAATGAGTCCACCGAAAGCATGGCGAAATTGCCGTTTCACAAACACATAAACGAGCCATCCTGCCGTCAAAATCAGGATAAAGGACATGAACTGACCCATACCATACGGTCCACCAATTTCACTGATAAATGTTGCTACATGGCCAAGCATAGACCCGATAAGATCAAAGGTAAAGGCCTGTTCCATCACATAAATACCCGCATTCACCAAAACTATATAACCGTACCAAATTCCGTTTAGAGTTTGGTGCTGAAAGGTTGAAATGCTGTCCATGATTTTGTCGTCAACCTGAAAAGGATTCATTGAAGACCAAAAGCCTTCTTCCTTCTTTTTATTTTTCATATAAACATCCATTTGATAATGATCGATTGGAAATTCATTGTAGCGAACCACTGGCGCTGACGTCTCTGGAAGGTCGCTTTCAGGTGTGAATTCATCCATCACATTAGGGGCAGCTGAGACAGTCGGCATAGGCAACAAAAACAAACTAAAAACAAGCAACAACAGCCGTCCATATTTTTTTACCATTTCCCCCACCCTTTCTAATTAATCTCAACAGGCTCTGGCTCCAATTCATCTTTTTCTGCCTGACTCAATCCTTTTGAGTAGTATTTGGTCGGTGGAGACACTTCACCGTTCGATTTTTCAACATCCGATTTCCCTACAAATCTATAATAATTTTCAACTAGATATTGACCGTCTTGTTTTACAACTTTTACATTAGTAGCTTCATTTTCATTTGTTCTTAAATCTTTAAATTCAATTTTGTACGTAAACTCTTTTCCGGTAATAACCTCGTATTCTAAAATGGCATACTTCTCGATTTTTTTATCTTTGACACTCTCATAATCTTCTGGAATTGAATCTTTAGCTTCTTGTAAACTCCCAAAAGACCTCCCTTTTTCACCATCCAATTCCAGTGTATAAAGCTTGTCATTAGCCCCTTGATTTTCAAATGTCACATACTTTAACGCTGTTTTACACGGATCTACTTCTTCACATGTTTTGGGCTTGCTGGTAGCTTCTTCATTCCCACCACATCCTGACAGCAACAATCCCAATACAACAACCAAACTACTCATTTTTTTCATTTCACTGCATCCTTTCAAATGGGAGAAGGAAATTCCTTCTCCAATGTATTATGCATTCACCATCATTTCACTAAGATTCCGAGAGGTATCAAAGGCATCATATAAATGATCCTGAAGCACTCTAAACTGTATCACGCCGGTTCGATGATCTAAGTCACGATATAAAGCATAACCTGCTGGAAGAGTCGGCATCAGATTTTCAACACCTTCCGTATCTCCCAGCCCCATTAATTCCTGAATAGTATGAATTTCTTCTTTATCCTCGGCCCGGAAGCAATAGGCATTTCCAATCTGTCCGCGTAAATCCTGCGGGATATCCTTAATATTTTGTGTCATGATCACAACTGGCGAAAGTAAGACTCTTCCTTCACGGAATAATTTACCCATCAGACGTTCACCAGCTGGATTTTGGAAGAAGTTCCAGGCTTCATCAACCGCAATAACGGTCAAATCATCTTGGAACATCCGCATGAATTTCATCATGTAAGCCGTGAGGCCAAATAAAATCGCCACGGATATAATATTTTGTTCGGAATATTCATCAGGATCAGCGTCTTTTGCTGGTAAGCTCAAATTGTTCACCTGTAAGATGTTAAATTGTTTGGTATAGTCTAACCGATTGTTGTTATTGGCTCTTTTTGCGAAAAATAGACGGGCTAACGATACACTTTCAAACTGTTCCAGAATGTTTGCTAAATCCTTAGCCATCTGACGATGTTCCTCAGATAATTCCTGATCTTCATGAACCAAGTTCCTGAGCTCTTCTTTCACAAAACGAATAGAGGGCTCCTTGCGTTCCGCCACACGGCGCACAGCAGATGTTACAAGCGCACTTTTTGCACTGTCTTTCCGAATACTAATGTTTAATAAATAATTGATAATCTCCCTTGAAACATCGCTGGCATCCTGACGATTTTCGAAAATGAGAAACGGATCAAGCTTCCCTGCATCTTCATCCTGCGTGGTAAAAGAAATAAAGTTTAGTTCCGTACCAAGTTCCGTTAATTTCTCATCCCAATGGCACAGGTCCTTTCTCTCACTCTTAGGGTCCAACAGCAATATTTTTGCACCGTACAAGGCACTTTCATATAGATACTGATTGGCTCCCATCGATTTTCCGGTTCCAGTCTTCCCGGAGAAAGTCGTAACAAGCGACTGATTCATGTTTTTAGCTGCCGCAGCGCGTCCTGGCTTCATAAAGACCGGTTCACCCGTTGTCGTTCTTGCTAGATAAGCCCCGACATCATCGCCAAGCTCCTGAAGGTTTCCGAAAAAACTCGATGTAACGGCATTAATGTCCACGTCTTGCAGAAATTCTGTCACATATCTCCGGGAACCCGGTAGACATTCCATTAAACTTCGCAGCTGCAATCCATACGTATTTTGAAGCTTAATCCCGATGCTGGCATATACTTCAATCAAATCTTTAATTCGTTTGTCTAATTCTTCATAAGTGGAAGCACTCACAATGAAAATAGCACTCATTAAAAAACTCGCTTCCCTCGATTTTTCTACTTCGGCAATCGTTTCGTCGGCGATGGAAATACCATCATAAACATTGGAACTGGCGCTTTCTCCAAATTGCTGGAGGTGGTTGGCCTGATCCTCTAAGTTTGATTTTTTTCGTCTTAACTTCCCTAAACGTCTGTCTACATCCTGATAACTCATTTTCATGCTGACACCTACGCCAAAATCCATGCTTCGCAATGGTTCCAGCCATCTTACTTCAGGAAAGTGAATTTCCGCCGGCATGCTGGTCATATGAAGAAAAGCAATCTTGGTTTCGTGATTCACGCCGTTATCATCGGTTTGGTGAAGCACTAAATGGCGGCGGCTTTTCGGATTCTCAATCCCGGTCATTTGAAGGGTCAGCACATCCTCTTCCGTTTGAACACGTGCAACAATCTCCCCGCCTTTGCCATAGACCGGTGTAAACCGATCGCTCCAGCCTTCATGATTCGGAAGGTGACGAATCCCAAAGTTAAAGACCCAAGGAAGAATCGTGGCCATTTCATCGCAAGATAATGGCGTGTAATTCATCGAAAATCCATTCAATGTATTTTCAACGCTCCTTGCGCTGCGGGTGGCTGATTCCAACATGTCACGGCTTAAGTAAATCGACTCTTGCCCCTTTGCCTTGTTGATCCAACGTTGAAAAGTTTCACCCAACATGGAAAAAATCTCTGAATACGTCATCTCCTCAGCACTTTGCTCCATGATCGTACTACGGTCAAGTTCAACGCCAATATAATACTTCACCTTGTTTTCTTCGGCCCCAAGCTCCGAACTGGACTTCAAGAAATTAAAAATCGAATTCGTATGCTCTTTACCCACATGTTTTAAATTGCCGCGAAACTCTTTTATATAATCCTGGCGAACATCGTCTAATGATTGACGAACCGGAACCACAAGACAATGGAGCTCCTTTTTCAGGTCCTTAAACAACCGTTTCAAATCTTCGAAATGCTTCGTTAATTGGGCCTCAGAATCAAAGCTTGTATGGAACCCTTTGAATTCAAACCAGGCTTGTTTTCGTTTATCTTTTGTATGAATCACATTCCCAATAACAGCTAAGATATCACTTTCTACTTTCATTCTGTTTCACCTCTTTTACTGATAGGAACATGCCGTTTCATGCGAATTTTTTGTTGAAAATGAATCGTTTTGGATTGTTCCACTTCCTCAAATCGAATCAGTTCAGCCGGCTCATATTTGGTCTTCATTTTCACATACCAATATCGAACGATGTTCATTTCTTCCTCTCTTTTTATCCCAATCATATAACCGAGAAAGCAAGGAATAATGACACAAATAATCATCACCCTTGCAAGAGCTGGCATAATCGGCAATACGACGGCCATAAGAGATTGTACGGGCAAACTCACCAGGAAAAAGACTAGAATTAACATGACTTGTGTCACTGTAGCCGAAAAGGGAAGTGAAATCCCTTCCTTTCCCCCCGCAAGTCCACGAATGACATTAGGAATGTTAAACACCGCGGTTGTGCATCTGCCTTTTATCTTCGCCATATAAACACCCCTTCGGTTCCTTTCATTAATTTCCCTCCTGTAAATTCATTTTGTTACCTACCAAACTTGAATTAGCTCATGATTCCCAGGAATTTTAATACACTCTCTCCCAAACTCACGATATTATCTGGACCGTATATAAACACTCCTAAAATCGCACCCATGACCAAAACACCCAACGCCGCACGGAACTTTTTAAAGATAATCAACATGACTAAGATCGCCAGAAGACCCCAAATGTAGATCGTCTGAATAACCCCTAAAACATTGCTGTTTCCTTCGTTTGAAATCCCTTCGAGATTCACGTTTCCAAGTAGTAAAAGATCAAATACTGTTTGCATGATGTTTCCTCCATTTCGTTATTCCACGTTATTCGTTAAGTTTTCCATGGACAAAATTTCAAATTTGTCAGATCCTTCTTGCCTCAACACAAATTCATATCCATGGCTACTTTGCACACCAGTAACTGGGTTTTTCAGCTTCACATGGCTGCGGGCAATCCATTGATCCTTCCCTTTTCCTGGATACACGTCCACATCATCCACCAAAACAAATTGATAAGCTCCATTCAGCGATTGTGCATCCTCGGAATGTTCAAAGAAAAATTTCATATCCTTGCTGCGGTCTTTGGAAACATAGGCTTTAAAAAATGATTCTAAAAAGGAACGAACATTCCCAGCCGCATGTTCATCTTTTGTTTGATTCGCATAGGCACTTTCAACCGATTTTTGTTCATGTTGTTTCGGAATGAACGGCTGCGGCAAATCCATCACCGTATAGCCTTTTTCATCACTATAAATCCGGACCACATAATACGCTTTCCCTGCCGTTTCTTTTGTTTCCGTAACAGTCTTTTCAACGACCTTTTCTTTTCCGTCCTTGCCTTTCTTCTTTTCCTTCACCTTCTTATCCTGTTTAGAGATAAAGGTAAAGTTGACATCCATATATACATCGGTTTGATTCTGGTCCACTTCTTCCGCCTCAAGGATACGGCTACTCGTATAGATTTGCTCCCCTTTTAAGGCGTTGTAATCAATCCCCGCATCTTTATCAAGGCCGTTTGCTAAAAACCGTGTTAATTCCTCTTGGCGTTTGGTTTGCTCTTCTTCCCCAGGTCTAACAGTCATATACGTTTTCATGAAGTTTTCAACAAAGTAATTCACGCCTGGCCGGCTCGCATAATTTTCCTGATTTTTCGTTTCTCCAGAAGAAACGGCCGACACTTGATCTTCTAAACTGGAAATCTCACCGTTATGCCGAAACGCATTGAACGCCCCAAGTATCAATAAAAGAAAGAGAACCAGAAAGGAAGCATTCGCGATTCGTTGAGCTACTGGTTTTTTCAGAGCTACTCGTTTTTCCTTTTTAATTTGATAGGCTTTCTCTTGTTCATCTTTCTTCAATTTATTGGGTGAGTATAGTTTGCGTTTTTCCATTTGATCTTTAAATCCTTGAATCCATTCTTTTGACTGTTTTTTGTCGGTGGACGGCTTTGCCTTGCGTTTATTTCCCCATTTATTCATGGTTCATCACCTCTACTTTTTTCCTGATACCAGGAAGATTACGGCCAAAATAATAACAAATGTTCCTATGAACCCATATTTGTCCAGTGATAGAGAGTAAAAAAAAGAGACCTGATCTTTTGCAGCCCCTAAAACCCCTCTGGTTTCCGGGAACGTTTGAAGGATAAAACTCCCTAAAAACAAAATCCCGGCAATGTATATGAGCCCTCTAAACAGAGAACGCAACATGATGCAACCTCCCTAGCGCCTTATCCCTTTACTTTTCCATTTTCTTCCCCATTTTCTTCCCATACCGACTTTCCCAGTAACAAGACTATTTTCGTTTTTCTTTTTAATTGAAGGAACAACTATCGTATTAGAAGTTTTAATATCCCCTAGAAAAAATCCCTTTTCATCCACGTTTTCAACCTCCTTTGAAAATAAAGCCAATCGCTCCTAAAGCATTTTCTTTTGAAGTGGTTTTTCATCTAGCACGTGGTGATAAATTTCACCGAACGCCTGACTTTCTACATCTTTTAAACTAGCTACTAAAACAGGCGCTTCAATCTCCATATTTTTAATGCTTAAAATATCATGAATGGTCTTTCTCGTGTTCGCTTCGTTTCCGCCGATAAAAAGAACCCGCCAATCAGATATGGGCGCTTCAAAACCCACATACATATCATAATCATCAAACAATCGCTGATCGCGATTTAAAAAATCGTTATACCGGATTACCTTTTGAATCGTGTTTTGCCGTTTGGCCACACTACGTTCTAATTCTATAAAAAGCCCAATGTTATCCCGACTTCCTTCAGCTCCGATAACCAAGATGCCGTCCGGCTTAATGACGTCGGTTTTACTCTTGGTATAGGTCCAAGTGGCACGTGCTTCAGGAATCCACTCCTTGACGAGAAGACCCGCTTCTTCTGCTTGAATCGAAAATTTCATAACCACACGGTTTAACATCAGTTGGTGTTGATACCAAGGAAGAACCCGACTAGACCACCGATTATTCCATTTCACAAAACCTTGAATCTGTTCTACAATTTCTACTCCAAACGGGCTCAGCGTATAGACGTTTATAGCCCGATTAACACCTTCTACAGGGACATTGAAACTCTTGATATATCCCGCTTCTTCCAGCGCCCTCAAACGCTGCAAAAGGGTTGATTTACTCGCATATACCGTGATGACGTACTCTTGAATAAAATCAGAGTCTAAATAAATAAAATCATGCAACTTCACTAATAAATCTTTGTCATGTTCGGTCAAAACTAAATATTTCATCTTTACTTGATTCCCCTTATCTGTTTTTATATCGGGGAGGTTGGCAGGTTGTATGTTTTTCATCCGATCACCCCTTACTCATGATCCTCCTTTTCCTTCTGCTGAAGTCGTTGTAAGATGGAACCTTTTGTATAATTCCGGTTACCCGACGCTGCCATAGTCATCTCTTCTCTCTCTTCTTGCTTCTCTGCCGCTTGTTTTTGTTCAGGTACTTCTTGTAAAACAGGTGAAACTTGTTTTCCTTGCTCTTCTTCACTCACTTTTTCGGCTGCCGCTGCCACCAGTTTTGTTTTCATGAGGTGAACAGGTGTTTTCGGCTGTTGGGTAATCGGTGCTTTTCGCACCCGCTTTACCTTGCCGCCTTCATTCGGCACATATTCTTCACCTTTCAAATACGCTTGAATCAATAGATCCACTTCCGATTCATGAAATCCATTTTTGGAAGAAAGCTCTTTTGCTTTCTCATGAGTCAGTCGTTTCGCTTCGGCTCGTGCCGGTTTATTTTCAAAATCAACTTTCTGACCATCCGGAAAGTATAAATCCAGTGGAGGTGCTTCTACCAGGCATTGGACCGTTTGACTCACACCGTTAATCGTATCTTCGGTACGAATAGCCGCGACCAAGGTTGGAAGACTCTTAAACCGGGCTTCGGTATACATCGGCACATCTTTGCCGCCTACAGTCACTTTAAACGTCTCAGCTGCTTCTTTCGCGCCTTCCTTCCCTTGTTTACAAACAAAGAAATTCCCTTGGGCTTCTTTAAGAGCATCCCGAAAATCAGGGGTCAGCTGCGTTAAAGATTGCGTTAAGGTCCCGAGACTTAATCCCTTTTTCCGAGATTCCCGAATGATAAAAGGAAGAATCGAAGAAGGAAGCCTTGGTGCTTCATCAATCACAAACTGATGCAGCAACGGATCCCCGTTTTCGTCTCGTGTGTCTGCGACCCGATAATACAAGTACGTTAAAAACCCTCCAATTAAGGATGTGACTTGAGCATCTAAACCCCTGAAATCATATAAAACAATATGACCTTCATCAAGCCACTTCCGCACCGGAAAACCAAAATCTTTTTGGCCAAACATCCGCCGCAATAAAGGATTAGAGGTAAAGGTATCAAGCCGGTTAAATAAAGGGATTTTACTGATTTCGATTAAATCAGGTGCTTCATTACGCCAAAACTCCACAAGGTCGAAAGCTTCTGGAACCGTCTTTAATCGAGAAATGACACGTTCCCGGAATACATAATCATTGATAAGCTGCTTAACACCAAGAATCGTATGCGTTTCTCCCGGATCCATCACAAGGGAATGAACACAATTCCGGAGTAGGCGTTCTGCCTGTGGAGCAATTTGAAAGTTTTCCCGAATGATCCGCATAACCGAATCGGTCACCGTTTGATTCGTTTCTCCTGGAAGCTTCTGCAAAAGGTTCATCGCCGGAGGATATTCAGTATTTCGTAAGGCTATCCAATGGACCTTATCCCAATTCACCGTATGGCCATCTGCTTCCGCCTTCATTAACTGATTTAAAAGGGTCACAATCGTTTCGCCTGCTGGATCAATAAATGAAACGCCCGGTGAAAGGTCTTTCGTTAAAAACTCTTTAAAAAAACTCATCAGTAGTTTATTGACCAGAGACGATTTTCCGGATCCATTTAAACCAGTAGCAACAAAGTGTTTTCCTAATGAATCCGGACGTACACAAACCTCACGGTCTTTCACGAAAGGATGATAAAGATGACCAATCGAAATACCTCCCTCACTGCTCAAAACATTTTCTGGAAGTAATTCTGTCCCTCTTTCAGCATGGATCACCAGGTTAGAAAGATTATGCATCGTGTCATTTTTAAAATTCGGCAAATGAATGAGATTGGCCAACTCCGAACCAGTCCACACCATCCGATAAGGAAAAGAAGTTGGGAACCATTGCACGGATCGCCGCAATTTTTTATATCGCAGCTGATTAATGTCATTGACGATGGAGGCGATGGTATTCCCTACACTTTTTATCACCCGTACGCCAGGATGGTACTCAGAAGCCATCGACACTGTACAGTCAAAAGCCACCTCATTTCCGGAGTAGCGATGCTTTAAGCTCTTTAACTCTTGTTGTTCAAAGGTCGAACGCTCGCTAGCCTTCCCATCACTTTTAATGTCACTTTCAAGTTCTTCAATCGCTTTTCGGAGATTCCAGCCATCATTCGGACTGAATCCAACTTGTAGCCAGGTATCCCGCTCCATCATGGAAAGAACCGCTGGCAGCTGATCGCCTTTATACCGGGATAAAGGCAAGGACTTTTTCAAACTATTACTCTTTAGTTTTAACCGACCACCAACCGCTTTTTTACTTGGAATAGAAAGCTCTTCCACAGGAAAAAATTCAAGACGGGGATACACGGTCTTAAACGTAAACTTTAAAGTTTCCAAATAATCGCGTTCAGCACCAAGATAAAAACAATACTTCGTGCCTTCATTCTCGGTATTGCGATAGATCATAAAAGAAAACCATTCCCGCCCTTTAAAAAGCCGCTCAAACCATTTTCGTTTGGATCCGTGAATACGCCGCATTAAATTGGATAAATCCTCTTTGGAGGAACCATCATCCGCATGAGGCAACAACTGAATATACGTATAGGTCCGCTGAATCCTCAAAATATAAAACAAATAGCGAACGCCCCATAAAACGAGAAAAGTAATCAAAGCCATTAAAAACGCAGTCTGTGCCAATTCAATCCAACGCTGCACATCCTGCTCTGAAAATGGGAGCAGGGAAAGGACCCATTCCTTTTTCCATACACCAGTTGCTGTTCCAACCAAAAGCAAAAAAACAAAAGATCGCTTCGGGTGATCCAGCATCATATCGATAAAATCATTAAACAGATTGTCGCTAGATTTTTTATTTTCTTTCGGTTGCAATAGATCGCCTCCTCTACTCGACAGAAAAGCAGAAGGCAAGAGAGAGAGATCAAGTTGTCAAGGAACGTAAGTCTGGGATGTAAGAGCGTCTAAGCTGATTAAAAAAGAGGGTAATAGGTGTTGAACATTCAAGCGCGATTTCCGCCAGTTTGGCCGGGGGGGGGGGCCACCGGGGGGATAATCGATTTTGGACGAACTTGGAGCATCAAGAGCCGTCTGCTTACATCGGAACTCCTATTAAAAGTGTTTAATATGGAGTATCCTCAGTAAGAGAATCTTAAAAATTTCCCCTATTTCCATTATATACAAGAAAAGCATATGTATCAAGGTGTTAAACCTAATTTCATGGTATGTTTACCATAAAACACCAAAGACGCTACTTTTATACTGCTTTTAGTTGATAAAATTAGCATATATAATAGGCTATATTATGCATTAAATAATACATTAAACATCACCTAATATTATAGATTAATTATAATGTAAAATGAGATCGTGGAGATTGAACAGGTTGTAGTTTTGGGCCAAAATCATTAATTGATTTTGGCACTTTTTATGCCTGAAAAATCTAAAACAGGATAGAACTCAACCCTTTATTCCTGCTTATTCAACCCAATCAAACAGTAAAGGAGTCAACCCTTTTTCCCGTCTTTTACGAGCAACTTCACGGCGTCTAACTGCCGATTCCTCACGCTCCAATTCAAACAATTTTTCCTCAAGTAACCCTCGATCTACGACCTGCTTTTCCTGTAGCTGTTCTTCTAAATCGCATCCAATTGAAAGCAATTCGGCCATGTACAAGCCCTCAATACTTTCAACAAAACAAGCCAGTTCTTCAGCTCGATAGTTAGCAAGAAGCCCTTTTACCGTGCCATATAAATACTTGAAAAAGCTGTCTGAATCATTGAAATCCCCATCTAGGTTAGAACCCTTTTTAACCGCAGTAAGCTCGACAGCCTCACTCACAAGCTGCATATAGTCAACAGAACCAGCAATCGCCTTGTAAGGGATAGAATAAGCCTTAAACGCCAGTTGCACTTTCCCCCAGGCACCAAAGATAAACCGTCCATCCTTAAAACCTCTATTCCATAACGCACTAACAAAGCGATCAGGAACATTAGTAGGAATAGGCGCAAGTAAAGGAGAAGAAGAATACGTAACTATAGTCTTTGTGGGACTGTTCTTTAAAATAACACCAGCACCAACAGAAGAGAGTGCGGCCCCACCCACCACCTGATCTATAAATGTATTTGAATTGAGCCCATTTTCTTTAGGGGTGTCTTCCACCGCCTCAACAGAAGCTACAGAAGTCATTTCTACAACGTTTGATTGCTCCTGAATAGTTAGGGTCGTAACTTGACCTCGGCCTTTCCCTTCAACGATTTTAGCGATCTGACCGCTATTTACGAGGCGATCAATAACCCGTTTAAATGTGGAATAGGAAATGGTTTGTTTTTTGTTGGCCGAGGATCTGATTTCTTCAGCTAAATCCCGTTGAGAACCGGAAATAGAGCCACCACGAAACTGGATGTGAGCAATCACATCCTCTTCCCATTCGCTGTAATGACTGTATTTTCGTTCCGTACGGGGCTTAGCTTCTTCCCAAGTTTGATACGCAAATGGCATTCCGGAAAGCGTACAAATCCAATAGGAACTAGGCGCAGCCGGTGCACCTGGTTTAAACGCGCTCTTTACCTTACGTTTAATGTCAATTTGACACAAAGATGGCGTATTTTTAGTATTCCAGTCTTGCAGCTGCCCTTCAGTGTCCATCTCGTCATATCCTGCGACTTTAAAAGCCAAAGCAAGCGTATAGCAAGTGTTGTCTCGTTGTCCTTCCTCTACGCCGTTCAGAAGGTGCCGAATGGCCGGATGAGAAAGAAGGCTAGACGCATTCACGCAAATAGCCTTTCTTTCTTCCTCTTGCTCTTCCACTTGAATAGAGTACCAGTCACATAGACTATCAAAAGAAATACGAGCTTCGGATTGGAAAACCGTATTTTGTTCAGTCGGCATACGGAACCAGCGTTCAGCTCCTACTGCTTGAACATCCCCCTTTATGGCCGTAGCGATCAGGCGTTGAACGCGTTCATAATGCTTGATAACTGGCTTGAATGCGCGTTTAGGCGCTTCCAGGAACCAATGAACATGAAAACCACCAGAAGGAGTTTGAACGATTAAAGAAGGGGTTTCTAAGCCCGCAGCTGTCACCTGATCCAATACCTCCGGTACGGTTAAGCGTTCATTTTGTCCGTTCTTTACGTCAATATCAACAGACAAAGCATTGACCCATCGTAAAGTGGCTTGTTCCCGACTATCATTGCGATAGAACGTGTTAGGAGTGAAATATGTATAAGCTTCTGCCACGCTGTATAAAGAGTGGTATGTACGTATGGCTTTCGGTTTTTCATTGAAACGATTGCAAACAAACACCCATCCTAAATGGCTGCTGTAACCCGTTTGGCTCTTATCCTTTTTCTTTTTTGGTGCTTCGGATAGCTGATCCCTATAAATGCTTGTTAATGCGTTCATTGCATGATACACCTCCTAGAAATAAAAAAAGCTGGTGGGCTTCAAGCCCACCAGCTAATCTCGAAATCTAGGATTCTATGTAGCAAAAAAATGCCATATAATCATAGAAAATCATGCCTGTAACCAGTATTTCCCCTTGAAAAAAAGGCAATACTGATGGTATACTGTTTACATTAATGCACTATAAAATGTGCAACTTGTAAACAACAGGCATGACTTCGAGCTTAATTCGGTAAGCTTGAAGTTCAGACAGAACAGCGTCAATAACGCTGTTCTGTTTTTATTTGCCTAAAAATATGTATGTTAACGTTTACTTAATTGAATTGGTAAAGTTTTCATCTCTAATGATATAGGAAATCCAAACATTCGACAAGATTAAATTTAAAAACCACTTCTTCGACTCACTTTTATACCTCAAAAGAAACTGGTGCTTTTTGTTGAGTTAATTTTCGTAAAGTCATGTACCGAGTATAACCATCAACAAGTTTAAATCCATTTCTAGTGACTAGAATTGGTTTATCTATCATTTGGTGCTCCTTATAAAAAGCAATGATTTGTTCTATTTTCTCCTCTTTAGGTGGATTCTGCTTAAACTCCTGAGGAATTTTAATAGCATTCATCGGTATTATAGCAACTGTTCCTTCAGGATAAATTTGATCTTTCTTCAGTTTTTCGGGAATTAAGTTGATTGTAAAGGTAATTACCCCTATTTCCCCAGGACAATCCTCGATTGAAAAATCCAAATAAGGCTCTCCATCAACCACATACCTGTGTTGGTGAAATTCTCCTTGTGTGACTCCTAATTTATTAAACTGTTTTTGATTCATAAATACCGTATAGGTAATTTTTTTACTTTTAGGTAAGCCTTTTGGTGCATCCGCAGCCCCAGCTTCTTCTAAGTCAAACGAAAACCCTACTCGACTCTTCCGTAACTTACCGGTCGGCTTTCCCGTAAGCGAAATTAAATGCGGCATAAAAATTAACTCCTTTACATCAAACTTGTCACTTAGTATAGCATGACTATTATATTTCCCACTATTTTTTGGCGTCATTCTATATCAGTGTATTCACTTATTAATAATGTATACATAATAGATAATAACATATTACAGTTCCTTTAAAATGAGGATTTTTTACTGTATACACAAACTTGAAAATTAGGTTTTTAGATGATAATATAATAAAAACCGTATACACTAAAGGAGAGGTTACAATGAATATCTCACGTTTTAACGTAGACTTTGGAAACAGCATGTATATGAATCTAATCGATGGATATTATTTTGAAATCCCTACAAATGTAGTCGAGCTTTCAGAAGAAAAGGCAGCTGGGTATTTCACATCTAATATCGATGATCCAGAAGAGCTTTTAGAAAGACTTTTAATCTCTACTACAATCGAGGGAAAAGAACGTTTTTTCTTAGTTGGTGAAATTGCAGAAAAAGAAGTCTTAGGAAACAACCACATCAAGAAATTACATAATAAAGTTGAATCTCACATCCCTTTAGTTACATTCCTTGCAGCAACAGCTTATTACCAAGCTATTAAAGGTGAAAAAAGTGATAACGAAGTAACGATCGAATATTTTCAAACGATGCTGCCAATTTGGCTTCTGAAGAAATTAAACAAATTCAGTGAAATGCAAGAAAACATGGCCTCGCGCTTTTCCGGAGAACATCAAGTAAAAATTCTCACTTTCGGAATGGAAAAAGAAATCAAAATAGAAGTGAAGGCATCTAAATGTCGAGTTGAGTCTGAAGTTGCAAGGTGGGCAATTAAAAAGAATTTCGATCTCGAAGATAACAAGGAAGCTGAACAATTCAAAAATTATGATGTCGTATTAGTAGATTTAGGCGGAGGAACGGACGACCTAGTACTATTACCCGCCGGCTTAAAGGCTCCAAAAAACCGTGATTCTTTCGATTACTTCACGAATGTTCCATTCCTTAGCCATTTAGAGGACTTACGTAAAAGTAAGTTAATTGAGCACTTCGAAGAAGTAAGAGCGCTTGAAAAATTCATTTATACGAATATCAATAAATCAAAGCTTGAGCGCCGTGACGGAAACACAGGTAAAACATATGATCTAACGGATACGATAAAAAAATCATTGAAAGAATATGCAACCATTAAAATCACTCAAAGCGAAAGTGCGTTTCCAGCTCCAAAAGACAGCGTTTATAAATACGTCTATATTGGCGGTGTGGCTCCTGTGATCGAGGAAGCCATTCAAGAAGTAGCTGAAGAACGTTACGGCCGTGAGATCGCGGAAACAAATCACATCGTTCACCCTGAAGCACGAAAAGTAAATTTATTCGGCCTAGAAATTCTTAGCCGTGCTGAAGAAGCAAAAAGAAATCAATCCCAATCCGTTGGGTCTAGGTAAGAACAGATGGAACGAAAACCGGTTTTCAATTGTCGGACAAGTCAGATGTCCGATGAAATGTATAATTACGTTGAAAAACGCCTAAAGCAAATGCCGGATAAGTCTTTTCGATCTTATGCTTTTGAGTTGATTGAACGGGATATGAACGAAGATAAAGACAAAAAAACGATGTATGATTTAATGAAAGAAATGAAAGCACAAATGGAAAGAGAATTTAAAGAGCTCAGCAAAAAAATCGATCAAAAAATTTTTGCTGTGGCCAACGAGCAGCAAGCCATTCAATTTCAAGAAAAGCAGGATATAAAAGAAGGTGATCTAGCCACCGAGGAAGTAACTGGATCCATCGATGAGGAATATGATATAGATTTTTAATCCCTTTAATTGAAAAGCCTTTTTCAAAAGGGCTTTTCTCTTGCCCTTTTGCAGCTGCTACTTCTTCAATAAGTTTTTTCCCACTGCCTTTTCGGATTTCTTCCATTAGAAAGTTGTCTCTGCGTTCAATTGCGTTATTTAATTTTCTTCTCAAATACTCGAAACATTTTTTCCCGATCTTCTTCCACGGCTACCTCAACAGCTTGGCTCACAATCTCTTTTAATTCACGCCTTGTCAAACGCAATTCATCTGTCTGAACGCTTGGGTTTGCGAAGTGTTTTTCTTTGATAGATCCGTTGATACAACTACTTTTATAGCGTTTACAAACGGGACATGATCCCCTAACAACTTCTTCAACTCTCTGAACTTCTTAAAATCACGTTCATTACTTAACTAACAGGTTCTTTTTTGGGTGCTCTTTCTATTACTTTGATCACTCTTTTATATCGCTTTTGTGTCTCCTCAAATTCTTCTCGAAATGCCTGCATCACTAACACACGTGCTACACCATTTGCAGTACGAACTAAAACAATATCTCCTTGTTGAATTGGCTCTTTTCTCAAAAATTTAGGTATATGCCAATTGTACATTTTCTTGGTATATAATTTTATAATTCCGTCCTTTTTGCTCAAAACATGAAAAGCAGCTATCGTATTATTTTCCATCATTATCCCCCTTATTTCACATAATCATTTTTAGTTACCCTATTTCTACTTTCGATACTCATATAAAAAATCATTTTATTATAAGTTAAACTAATATGATATAGATTTATGTGAAAAGCCTTTTCCAAAAAGGCTTTTTTTCTTGCTCTTTTGCAGCTGCTACTTCTTCAATCAATTGCTTTTTTTCCTCTCGGACTTTCTGGATTTCTGCCATTAAAAAGTTATCCCGGCGCTCAATCGTATTATCAAGTTTCTTCTCAAACAGTTGAAACATGTTTTCTCGATCCCTTTTTATGGCCTCTTTTACAGATTGGGTCACAATCTCTTCTAATTCACGCCTTGATAAATGCAATTCATCCGTATAAACGTTAGGCGACTTTAAGGCATTTTTCTTTGATAAATCCGTTGATGAAACAGCTTTTACAGCGTCTACGAACGGAACCTGATTTCCTAGCATTTTCTTTAACTCCCTGAACGCCTTAAAATCGCGCTCATAGTAAATACGTTGGTCTTTGACATTACGTTGAAAGGTATATCCCTCTTTTTCTAATTCGATTGACCATCTCCTTAATGTTGAGGTTGTAATTTCAATATCTGCTGCAACGTCCTTCGCAAAATAACCAAATTCTTCAGCGTTTTTCACCGCGTTCACCTCTTTTCTTTATAGTAATAATTCGTCAGATGAGCCAAAAAACCTTTTCCGTTAAACTACTAATCCAACAGTAGCATTCATACCATATTTTTACATTTATTTAAAATACATGTTTTACACATACTAAAATGGGTGATGAAATGTATGATACAGCTTTTTATCAGAAATTCTTAAATACTGAATTTGGAATTGTATTTCTATTAGTAACTGGAATAGGCTTTAATATTTTATTGTGTTGGTGGTTCTGTAAAATAGATGATAAACAGAAAACAAACTCTCATGATATAGGTTCAGGTAGTTCTGAAGTTTCATCTGAGTCAAGTTCAAGTGGTACAGGTGAGGATTCAACAGCAACCAATGGTTCCAGTTCTTCTAATATTGGTTCAGGCAGTAGTTCTAATGGTTCTTCAAGTAGTTCAAGTAGTTCAAGTGGTGCTGGTGCGGTTGCAGTATCAGCCAATTCTTCTAGTTCTTCTAGTTCTTCTAGTTCTTCTAGTTCTTCCAATAGTAGTGGTTCTTCTTCAAAATAACGTGTCGCTGGAGGCGATTAACTTTTACTTAATGCGGGTACCACAACATCGCTATCAAATTTAAATTTTATCCACACTCAAAACGCAATTTTGGACTTCTTGTAGCATTTATCGTTTTGGGGATGACCTGTTTCATATGGCTGTCCCCCTAGGATATAAAAAGGTGGTATTGGATGAATAAGAGAATAGTCAAAGGGATTTTTGTAGCAGCTTCCACACTTTCGCTTTTTAATGGAGTGTTGATAGGTTTTCATCTTATGTTTTATCCAAATGTAGGTTTTCCTGAGTCGGAAGGCTGGAAGTCCATGCTTTTTTATTTTGGGTATGGCTTATGGTCACAGTATATCGCATTGCATTTTTTTAACGAACAAGGCGATCAAGAGGAAAGTAATTAAGTTGTTAAAACAAACCTTTCCCCTTCTTTTGGGGTGTGAAGGCTGTAACGTATGTTATTCGCTTTTGCTGGCAGGACCCAATAAGGGAAAGTTATGTTCAAAGAACCCTTGAAGATTTGGCCCGAATTCCTTATTGAATTCGGGTTGTTGTGCTGCACAGTTTGTGTCTTCACTTACCGAAAATCCGAGCAATGAATCCTTTTTTTAGTTTTTTTCTGCTTCTATTTCTGATTTAATAGCTTCTATTTCCTCCTTAGCAGCAGCCACTTCTTTTTTAGTGGATTCCATATTTTCCTTGGCCATTAATAAAAGCTGTTCGTCTTTCTGTTCCAGCTTCTTTACCACGGCAGCGGATACTTCAGAGACCATTTTATCTAAACGGTCAGTTAAACCTTTTATCTCGTTCTTCCTCATATTTAGACTTTTCGTAAACGTTCAACTAAAACGCGGATCAGTTCGGATTATTTTTCTATGGTTTTGTCTTGCTGGTCCATTCTAGCCGTTATATCTTGTTCAAAACGCGTTATGTCAGAGGGTAGTCTTGTATCGGAAGGAATTATACCTTTACTTTTATATATTGCTACAATAGACTTTGCAGCCGCTTTAAGGGTTATGCCCGAAAGCCTTTCTATTTGTTCCGTATCGTCCATAACGCTAAAACGTCTATACAACGTCTGAACATACGGATACCTGAACTCAATCACAACGAGTTTGATAGTATGATAGACAGACTTTCAACCTCATAATTTTCACAGGGGTTAGTCTGTCTACCAGCCGTATTCCTGTCCTCGAAGCCCGAGTATGAAAACCCTCAAAACCTAAGTCAAGCATTATCAGCTAAATAATGGAAAGATTGTTGGTATGATAAGAGGAAAAGATTTGGGATTGGCGAGATCAGGGAGGGAGAGAGTGTCAGCGTGGATGAAATAGATGTGAAAGTTAATCAAGTCATAAAGAAAAATAGAAGAGGCACTGAATACATCGAGGCTAATGGTGAAATTATCTCAAAGCGATGCAGTGGTTGTGGTGAAATGCTGGAGTTGGAACACTTCCCTAATTTAAAGGCAGGTTTAGGCGGTACGCGTAGCAAATGTAGACCATGTCTTGTTGAATATGGGAAAAGGTACAATGAGAAAAGACCTGTGTACACCAAAAGGTACTATAAGAAACATGGGGAACAGGTACGTGAACGTGCTAGGGAGTATTATGCTAAGAAAAACGGGAAGCTAAACACAAAATAACCCCGTACCAACTTTATTATTCTAGGAGGTTTCAGTATGTTGGTTCAAGGTACAAAGAACGGTATTTCTGGTTGGTTAAATTACTTCGATGGGGTACTAATTGGTGAAAAGATGCTTGTACAATGTATTCTAGAGGAATTGGCGGCTAATAAAGGCAACGCAGTCGGCGACATTATGTATTGTCCCTTAGACGGCAATCACTTGGCAGATCCGGTTTCCGTCCGGCTAATCATTGAAGAAATGCTTGATGAGTTCATATTCTTTGGAAAAGTGCCGGAGATTCCGCAGCTACCTCCTGGTTTCAAAGGGTAAATAAAAAATAACCCCTGCACCAGCTTATTTACAGCTAATACAGGGGCGGGCCTTCCTGAATATGTTTACTACTGTAACTTGGCATGTACAATAAGTATTCCCCTGCAAACCCACAGGGGCGGAGACATTTAGGTGTACTAAATACTGTACCGGGAACCCGAATTCTATTCATGGCAAAATAAAACCCCGTACTAGCCTTTAAGCTTAATACGGGGCCTGCAATCGTTGCTTGGTACGATTGGCAGAGCAAGCCGGATATCTTAATCCTCGTTTTGGGTATGTTCGGCTTGGCGATAGACACAAACTCGACAAAACTCGTAAGACAAGGGTAAAGGATGGAGATTTTTGGAGTGATTTTCTCTAAAAAATACTACCTGGCCCTTGCCTGGAGAATAGCTATTTCATTTTGTAACTTTAATTGGAGGTTTTTTCTTTTAAGGGGGCTTATATGAGTAAAGAAAATTATTGTTTGTATTGTCAGAGAAGATTCCCACAGATTGAATGGCTAAAACCTCTTCATAATTGGACTAATGGTGAGCTGGAAGGATATTATTGTGAGCAGCACCATTACCAGGTAAAAGCTTTCAATGACCGTCAAAAGAAAGCCTATGAAGATTACAAAAAAAATAAACAAGACCTTCACTAAAATGCGTTCTGGTTAGTTAGTATTTTTAAGGAATTTTTTTGTGTAAAATGCGTTTTAGAAAGGAGATGTTTTGATGGGTTTCGAAAAGATGTTTTCAAAAATCTTTTATAAAGAGGTATCTAAGTATGTAGATCAACGAGCAAAACAGAAGAAAAAAGACCGTGAAATCAATAAGATTCATACTGAAAAGCATCAACAAAATCAAAAAATTCACGATGAGAAAGTGAGGATTTTTCAAGATAAAATAGACATCGCAGATGATTACCTCCAAAAAGAAGTTAATATCCTATACGAATTTAAAAAGAACGAAGCAGTGATTGAAAGGTTCTTTACCAAAAATCATTGGTTGAAAAGTGTTCAACAAAGAAGTCCACGTGCTAATTTTTCTTTAATAACACTGACAACTTTTCAGAGAGAGGATCTATTAAAAAAATTACAATTAACGCCTAGGCTATATGTACAACAAGATCTCTATACTCTTGGAAAACCGACGAGAGATACAACACTTGAATTTATTATACTCAACACTCCCACCATCAAAAAGTTATCGGCATTACAAGACCTAAAAGGGTATCGTCTTTATATCACAACTCATATCGCTAGCAGAAAACAAGGAACTCGTACTATTTGTTTTGGTTTACTTATAAAAGATGATGCTAAACAACCATTTTGACTTTAAGCTATAAGGGCTCCTTTGTTCACTTTCCGAAAAGCCGAGCAATGAAGCCTTTTTTTTCTGTTTTTTCCGCCTCTCTTTCTGCTTTAATAGTTTCTATTTCCTCTTTAGCAGCAGCCACTTCTTTTTTAGTGGATTCCACTTCTTCCTTTGCCATTAATAAAAGCTGTTCTTCTTTCTTTTCCAGCTTTTTTACCACGGCAGCAGATACTTCAGCGACTATTTTATCTAATCGTTCATTAAACCTGTTATCTCGTTCTTCTTCATATTTTGATTTTTCGTTTAGACGTTCCATTAAAACGCGGATCAGTTCGGATTGTTTTTCTATGATTTTGTCTTGCTGGTCCATTCTAGCCGTTATATCTTGTTCAAAACGCGTTATGTCAGAGGTTAGGGTTGTATCGGAAGGAATTATACCTTTACTTTTATATATTGCTACAATCGACTTTTCAGCCGCTTCAAGGGTTATGCCAGGGCGGTTTCGCTGCTTTATAAGTTCTTTGAACATCATAATGTTTGTTCGGTATAATTACGGTTTCCTTTTTCGTCTTTATGGAAGGTATAGCCGTTTTGTTCCAGGAGCCGCGCATACTTGGTTACGGTTTGTCTTTCTATACTAGATAATCAGCTACTTCCCCCGGAGAATAAAGCCTTTCTATTTTTTCCGTATCGTCCATAACGGAAAAAAAACCTTTCCTCTTTGAATTACAATTAGGATTATAACATTATATCTAAAATGAATCTTTTCCTTCTTCTTATTGTGGATAGAAACATCCAAAACTTAAAATTGTTAGCCTTACTATAGGTTGCCTAATCAATAACAAAATGAGCAAATTTATGTATAAAATTTTTAAAAAGGACAACAATGAAAGTATATTACAATCCTAATAACAGAACTCCGCCTTTACCACTGTTTGAGAATAATATTCTAAAAGTTGACGACGCAATATGATACAAATGCCAAAAAGAATAATATAATTTTAGTTATCACTTTGATATTAGCGTTTTTTGTACCTTATAATTAATTTATAGAAAAAAGGCCTATGCACTTATCTAGTACATAGACCATTATCACGAATGGTGGTGATTAAATGGACAAAGATACAGTAATTGCGGTCTGCGCTCTTTTAACTGTTATTATCTCTATCATCAACTTAGCAGTTTAATTTTATGGCTTGAAGTGTTGAGGGACACTTTAAGCCTTTTTATTTATATTAATATTATGCGGTTTTTTCGTCATTTTTGCAATTTTAGTACTTATTCTTTACTTATTTTGCGGTTCTGGTGGGGTATCCCCCTTGCTACTAAACAGAATCGTCTAAAACTTTTAACTTTTAGACATTTGTAAAAAAAGGTGTACGTAAAATTTGATATTACAAAAATGTTACTGATATTTAAATAATTTTACAAATTGGTATATTATGTTACAATTGGAAATATATTAATAGATTAGAGGAGATGGTCTTATGAAAGTATTAAAAAGGAATGTCGTTGTGTTTTTTGTCTTGCTAATGGGGCTATCTTTTATTCCTATTTCCGCTGATGCAGCCGTCAGTAAGACATGGCCAGTCAGACCAGACAGCATTGGAGATTGGTCTGGCTGCACTATTGAGAACCATCAGGGTGGGACTATATCCATACGCCTCTTCCAACAGGGTATACATAGTGGTCAAAAAGCATATACAAAATGGACTTTAGAAAATGCTAATACTGGTAAGGTAGTGAGGACCCAATATGTGAACGGTGATTTTAACTCTACACTTAGCATGACTAGTATACCAGCAGGTGATTATACTCTGACATGGAGATCTGAGACTAATAATGATACAGAGGGTTGGTATTATGTTGTTAGCAACGGAGGTAGTATTTGGTAAGTAATATCTAAACTTGAAAATTTGTGACTATAAATAAAAAAGATGTATAGGCCACTTCAAATGTGGCTCTATACATCTTTTTTATTTATTTAGGTTTTTCCATTGAAGAAGCGATTTCAATTAGCTTTTCCTTAGATAGTCTTGAACTGAAAATTGTAATTACTGTTCCATCCTGTATCCAACTTAAAGTTCCACCTTGTACATCTTTTTCCTTTTCAGTTGGTGTTAAGGCATGAAAAACACCCAACATATCTTTAATCTTTACAGTTTCGCCATAATCATCTAATTCTTTGAAATCATTTTTTGCTTTAGTTTCGGTTATAGAAACTTTTAAAAACGTATCTGTTTTATCTAGATAATTCAAATGAACAAAATTTACTTTATTAGACTCATTTTCAGGGTTTTTAATTTCCAATACCCATTCTTTTGATATGTCTTCAGAAGGCAATAAAAGATTAAAATCAGTTGATTTTTTAATTTTGTTTAACTTAGCAATATTCTCTTTAGTTGAAAATTGAGCATCTGTAATTTGTGTTAAGCAAGTTAAAGCTATAATTAAAGATGAAAATAAGACAAAAAAATATTTCTTTTTTGATATTCGCATTAAACTCCTCCTGGACTAATTTTATATACCTTAGGATTCTTATAATTATTATTTTATATTCAACAAATCGTTTAAAAGCAAATAATAATGGCAATGGAACAATACTTTTTGTTACCTGGGCTATGTCTTTTTAATGTAAAATCACAGTAAGCAAATAAGGAGGAAACAACTATCATCTAAGTTGAGGTTCACACTATATTCATGCTTCTTCTCTGTATTGGTTCATTTCTTAAAAATTTCATAAAAAACAGTCATTAGGCTGTTTTTCTTTATACTTACTTTTCACCCTTTCTATCTTTTAGTACAATCTCCAGTTTATATAATGTATTAGTTATTTTCATATTTAGAAGATGCAACTTTTTAGCCTTTCCATTTTCCTGACACACCTTATAAGACGCATTTGTTGAAAATATATAACTTTTAGACGCCGTTTTTTTTGAAGCAGATGTAGCTTTGAAATAAAGATTGATCAAAATGAATTCTTTTCTTGTGATTTAGTAGCTGGATACCGCCATTGTTCGGTATAGCGTATTTCAGAGGGCGCATTTTTACTCAACACCACTCACCCCATCGATGGATGGTACATTGGCTTTTCCTATGTTCTACTTTAGACCCGTACGTTCGGAAGTTCGTCAGTCCCTTCTGGTGGAACATTCTCACCTTGTCTAGTTTTTCATCCATGCGGTCTATCCATCAGCATACCTTTTCCATAGGAATGGCTTCAGCCTTCGTTCAACCGAATCCACCTGTGCTTCATACCCCATGACCTGACAATCATGACGCACGCAGGAGTATTGATGGGATAGTTTCAGGAAACATAGTTCCATCATACCTATCCTCCGTTGTAAAGTTGAAGTTAATCAAGTAAACTTCCTGTATTTCACGCTACAAAGCGCTTATAACAGAACTTGTCGCGTACCCCTTTAGTAAAACAAGGGGGAAAAACTAAAAGATATACTACTTGCCTTTAAGGCAACCTAAACCACGTTTGTAAGGGACTATAGTTAAAACATAATCAGATGTTATTGGCATTGAAAAAGGATCTTCCCGACAGGAAGATCCTTTTTATGCTATTTATGTTTATAATACTTAGCTAACTCAACTTGAATACCTTCTATTTCATCGCTAATTAAATGAGGTGCTGTTCCACCGATATTTGGTGCGTCTATTTTTAATACAACTCTGTCCATCTTAAAATTCTCATCCGTTTTTCGTTCACCGACCATGATAAACATATCTAGTTCTATCCAACCTTCATATGTATCCTTACCTTTAGTGGATTTAAGTTTATCCATAAAATAAACCTCGTTTACCTTCATAGGGGTAACAAGCATTTCTCTCCCGTATTGATCTTTAACAATCTTGTTTAATTTCGGTTCAATAATAGCCGATAAAATGTCCTGTGTTGTGAAATACCCGTCTACTCTTTCTGGAATAGCTTCTTTTGCATTAGCAGTTACACTAGTGGAAAACACAATCATTGTTACAAAAGATAATATAATTAACTTTTTCATTAGAATCACCTCGTTTTTTTTGGATATTTTAGTTTTCCTTTATTTTAAAAGTTAATTCATCCTAAACATGGCCTTTAGACATGAATACTCTATAACATGGAGCTTCTGTTCATGCAAAGGTTGATGGCGGAAAAACTGCAATGGAATTAGCAATAGAACAAGGAAACAATCAAGTAGCTGAACAATTACGACAGTATGTTGAACCAGCCTAATACCTTAATAAAATTTCCCTTGTTTCACGAATGGACGCTTTAATTGAACAAGTAGCTAAAAGGATCTTCATTGGAAAATCCTTTTTTCAGTGCCAATAAGAATCATTGTGTAAATTAGATTTGTAATAAGAAGACTAATCAGTTCTGTGTTATTGTCATGAAATGCAGCAGTATGGTAGAGCTGTGTGACCGTTGCTATCAAATATATTCGTTTTAGCTTTATTATTTAAAAGTAGTTCAATGACTTCTAAATTCCGTTTTCCTGCACTTGCTGCATGAAGAGCTGTATTTGAAGGGATATATTCTATCTTAGAATGTGAAACGGCATTAAAATCTGCATTGTAATTTAATAGGACTAGTACACAATCCTTATTACCAAAATGCGACGCAAATCCAAGAGGAGTTAATCCTTGCTCATTTTCAGCATTCACTAAGGCTGGGTAAGAAATAATTGCTTTTTTCAATGCATTAGCATCATTTGTTTCGATAGCTTGAAATACTTCACTCACATTTGCACTCATATTAAATCCTCCATTAAAATTTTTGTATTTATACAATTTCTTTTCCCTAACAAAATTGCCTTTTTCTTTATACAATTATTTAAAATTTCGAATATTCAATTGAACAAAACCCCAAAATATCTTATGAATACTCTATACAAATCTAGGTTACATAAACATCGTTATAGAATCAGCTGGAAGATCCTTTTCGCTGCTTGTTCGTTAGTTCAACAGACTCTATTTTTCCTTTACGTTAACAATGATGCTTCCAATTCCTCACCAAAATGAACTTCTAATCGCCACAAACCTGTTTCTGGCAGCTTTATCGAAGAGGGCATTGTATGATCGGCTCCATAAAGTGGTGCTAATGATGATTGTCCTTGAGGAATTTCAAAAACGTTTAGTGATTCTCCTGATTTTTTACTTATACCAACAATCATTATTGGCTTTGTTAATGTTTCTTTATCTCCCCAAAACATCCAAAAGTATTTATTAGGTTTACCCACAATAAATGAATTATCAGGATCAGGTTGTTGTACTCCTAATTTTCCGTTATTTTCTATGCTAAAAACAAATTCACCTTTATCTCCTTTATCAGTAACAACGATTTCTCTGGTCAACGTCGGACTTACTTTCCAATCCTCTTGTTTTACTGTTTCTGTCTCATTCGAACAGCCCACTAAAACAAACAAAAATAAAAGAATACAAGAAGTAAACCATTTCAATATTCATCCCCCTTTTTCCCCATTTATAAAGACGATGTTTTTCTCTGCCTTTGTTAATTATTTCAACCAATTCACATACAATTCCTTTTTGACTAACCTCTCTCTTTATTCCAATATCCTCAAGTATCAAATGAATACTCTATACAAATCTAGTTAACATAATACTAATTCCTATTTTTGTTTGTACTTGAAATACATCCAAATCATCTCCTTACTTATTATGTCGCCCGAACTACCATATATGTCGCACAAATTACTGTTTTCGGACGCCTAATAGATAATAAGAACGACTTAACGTTTTCGCGCACCTTACCATGTATGCCGCGTAACTTGCCATTTTCGGACGTTTCTTTTCATAATAAGAAGAAGGAAAAGAATCTCTTTCAATAGAATGTTATAATTCTAATTGTAATTTAAAGTGAAAGGGGGATTTTTAACGTTATGGACGATACGGAACAAATAGAAAGGCTTTATTCTCCTGGAGAAGTCGCGGATTATCTAGGTATAGAAAGGCAAACCGTAACCAAGTATGCGCGGCTGCTGGAACAAAACGGCTATACCTTCCATAAAGACGAAAAAGGAAATAGAAATTATACCGATTCAAACATTATGATGTTCAAAGAACTTATAAAGCAACGGAACCGCCCTGGCATAACCCTTGAAGGGGCCGCAAAGTCAATTGTAACAATATATAAAAGTAAAGGTATAATTCCTTCCGATACAACCCTAACCTCTGACATAACGCGTTTTGAACAAGATATTACAGATAGAATGGACCAGCAAGACAAAACCATAGAAAAACAATCCGAATTGATCCGTGTTTTAGTGGAACGTTTAAACGAAAAATCTAAATACGAAGAAGAACGAGATAAAAGGTTTAATGAACGGTTAGACAAAATAGTCGCTGAAGTATCCGCTGCTGTGGTAAAGAAGCTGGAACAGAAAGACGAACAGCTTTTATTAATGGCCAAGGAAGAAGTGGAATCCACTAAAAAAGAAGTGGCTGCTGCTGTGGAGGAAATAGAAACTATTAAAGCAGAAAGAGAAGCAGAAAAAACAGAAAAAAAAGGCTTCATTGCTCGACTTTTCGGAAAGTGAACAATGACGCCCTTATTTTGTTTTATTATATTCCTCATACGCTTTCTTTTGACGGTCATTGAAAGCTTTAACTTGATAATAATGCTGCTCACAAAAATATCCTTCAAGATCCACATTGGTCCAACTATAAAGAGGTTTTAGCCATTCAACCTGTGGGAATCTTCTCTGACAATACAAGCAATATTTTTCTAAACTCATATAAACTCTCCCTTAAATGGTTTAAAGAAACCCCCGGTTCTCGTTACAAAACAAAAATTGCTATTCTCCAGGAAAGGGCCAGGTAGTATTTTTCAGAGAAAATTACTCCAAAAATCCCCACTCTTTACCCTTGCCTTACGAATTTTGTCGCGTTTGTGTCTGTCCATTATCTTCTATAGAGAGCATTAGTTAATGAACCAATGAAGGAGGAAAAAACGGTTGCTGTAGAATGTTATAATCCTAATTGTAATTAAAAGAAATGGTATTTATAACGTATAAACAGTATAGATCAAATAGAAAGGCTTTATTCTCCTGGGGAAGTCACAGATTATATAGGTATAGAAAGACAAACCGTAACCAAGTATGGAACAAAACGGCTATAACTTCAAGAAAGACGAAAAAGGGAACCGTACTTATACCGATTCAAACATTATGATGTTCAAAAAACTTATAAAGCAACGGAACCGCCCTGGCATAACCCTTGAATCTGCCGCAAAGTCAATTGTAGTAATATATGAAAGTAATTCTGTATTCCCTACCGATACACTTATACCCTCTGATATAACGCGTCTTGAACGAGCTGTAACGGATAGAATGGACCAACAAAACAAAACCATAGAAAAGCAATCCGAATTGATCCGCGTTTTAATGGAGCGTCTTAAAAAAAATCTAAATATGAAAAAGAACGAGATAAAAAGTTTAATGAACGATTAGATAAAATAGTCGCTGAAGTCTCGCAGCGGTGATAAAACAACTGGATCAAAAGAAAATCATTGCTCATAAACCTTAATAAAATCTCCATTTTCATTGTGTAACTATTTTTCCGAGAATAGTTACTTTTTTTATGTCATGATTTAGTCGTACTGTGAGCTATAAGTTTGTTTCTTGAATAACCATCAATTGTAAAAGCCATATTAATCAATAGCCAAAGTTCCATAAACTTACATTTCCCACTACTAAAAACAACTTTATCCAAAGCCAACCTGTTGATAATTTCATAAACGCAATTATTTGTTCCAAAAGTGTCCTTTTCTGAACACATCACTGTTCTAATACCTAAAATTTTCAAACGTACAAATTTGAAAATTCTGTACGAATTCCTTCTTGGATTCGGGTTGTTGTGCTGCACTATACATCACACATCAATTAGTAAGAAGTTCTACAATGTTTCTTAATATTTGATAATCACCGGATTTAATCTGACTCATAATGTCTTTGAATCGTAAAGTTAAAAATTCTTCCACATCCAAATGAAGGTCAGGATAAAGCTCGTGCAAATCATGAAGAAGTACTTCCCCTCTAAGTACATGTTGCTTTTCTATTTTTACACTTATATACGTATATTCCTCTTTCTTTGTATTTCTTTTTTTGAAATGCTGTTTTAAATCCTCTATATTTAATTCTTTTTTCTCCTGAAGGTAATGGTTAATTTCAAGGTCTGAATCGATCTCATCTTTTTGAATACTTCTAATCCATTTAGCCAATGTGTCAAGATTCATTCCTCGATCAATTTGACGAAGGAAATCTAAATAGAACATATAAATTAATTCCTCTAAAGTAAAAATATTATCTACTTCATCCTCAATAATCTCGTTAATGGTCCCTACGAAAACCTGTGCGCGCTTTAAATCGTAAAGAGGAACCTTTATATTCAACCGAGCATGCTTTGACTCAAACAATCGGTGTATGAGACTACCGGCATGATCGATAACACCATTATTTATTAGGTCTAAACGGCTGTACTTTCTCACGCGTTAAATGCCCCCCTTTCTCGATATAACGTAATACAGAGAATACGACCCCGTGAAGAGTTTTCCTTTCGGATACATTCCATTCAATAGAGAGACTAGTCAACAACCCTTTTTCAATTTGATTTGGTTTAACCGTTTTATGTGTTTCCGTGTTCTTGTATGTAGAGGGTTTCCCTAATATTTCAGGATGTCTTAATCCAAACCTGACAAGCATTGTGAAAAATTGTGTGATACTTTCTGCTTGTAATTCGTTTTTTAAAGACTGATACAACCGCCTGAATTGCCTATTTTCATCTTCAGTCACAGGAAATTTCATGGGAGCAGATTTATCAAATCTTGTTTTTCGATCACCAGAAGAGCTTTTAGAATGAACATTTGAAGGTTTTTTTAAGGGTTCCTTGTTTGGATCTATCAATAATGGAGCAATCGGTTTGTGTTTCATCTTCCTTCCCCCCGCTTCTGTTTTATAAATAAATTAGTAATTTCCGAGAATCACAATCCCATAATTCTACTCAATTTAATGTATGAGGTAGGGGGGAGGAGTAGACCACGTATAAATCAAAATCATAAAGGCCATAATGGTACTACAAAACCATGTATAGGAGAGATTGAATAATGGCCAAACAAAAGTTAGATAAAGAACTAGCATTAAAGATTGCAAAGGCTGGTAAAAAGGCTGCTAAAGAGTTGGGGGCAGTACCCAATAAGAAGCCTCACAAATAAAATGAAGTAGTATCTTAGAGTCAGAATGCTATAATTCCATAACAACATTCAAAAAAGCACCTGAAATAAGGGTGCTCTTTTCCACTGATCATTCTTATTTTTTTTCTAGACTTTCCAATCGCTTATAAGTTTCAATATGAGCTCTTCCAACATAAGGACTCTCTTGTGTTCTACAGACGTCAAAACAATCGACTAGATCTTGCTCATCTACAATTGGCCGATGTTTAAAACTCCTGAAAAATTCAAATAAACAGAGCTCACAAATACTAAACTTCACAATATCCTCATCAAAAGGACTCGCATAACCAAAGTAGACTTGCATGTTATGAAATAAATTCCCTAAAAAATCAGAGACCTCTTTCTCTTCATGAACACGACCGCATCGATTACAGTGAAACGTACTTTTCACAAATTCCATCCTATCACTCCATTTCCATCATTTCGACTTTTTGCTTCTTTGTTTGGTTTTTCATCCTTTTTAATCGAATAAATTGTGTTTCTTGCTAACTTGGTTTTCTCTTGAATCCCCAGGATACTTTGACCAGATTTTAGTAGCCGGATAACTTCATCATAGATAATTTTTTGCTTGACCGGTTGCACCTGCATGATATTTTTTGAGCCACCTTTATAAATTCCCTTTTGTTTCGCAAGCGCAATACCTTCACTTGGCAGTCAGAAACAAGCTGGCCGATCCCTTCAAGCTCCTTATATTTCCGAGTGTCCAGAATCGGCATATTCAAGACCACAATGTCTATTTCTTTATCAAGCATATTTTTCCATTCATCCTGAATTTCTTCTTTATTACGGCCGAGGTTCCGGAATGATTTTATATTGAAAAGTACTAGGCAAACTAATTTTAATTCCTTCGATAAATGCTTCAGCTGCTTTTTTATTATCAAAGGAAACCTCGTTTCCTTCTTCCTCCATTCCCGTACTCAAAAATCCATGCTCTTTCCCATCTGAATCAAATGCTTTAACTATGTATTTCATTTTGATCCCCCCCATTGAACACCCTTTTTGAACACTTGCCACCTATTGACTTTACTAAGAAAAGCGAGTTTTTCGCAAGTCTTTTTTGGAAATTTTCCCATGTTTGATTAAAATGCTTGGATGGCCAATGAACATTTGATTTAACCAGCGAAAAAGACTTAATTTAGAAAACAACAGATACATTAAGACAATGGTAATGATTCCTGCAATAGTCTGTCCAATTTCGTTGGTCTTGATAGGACTGACGGACAACGTGACAACAAACACAATAGCCGCCAAATCAGGCGGGGTCAACTGAGCCAGTACAGTCTTTCCCATACACCGCAGGGCCAAAATCACTAGACCAAAAAGCAGAATTACCTTCCCGATAAAAGTAAACATTTTTACAAGGCTCATCTCTATGCTTCTTAATAAAAAGACAAATCCTATTCTGCCACAAACCATGAAAACATACTTAGCAAGGTAGACAGCTTGTATACCAATTGAAGGACCATAAACTTCAAGTCAAGTTATCAATCGCCTTATGAAATAAGTTATTTATTAAAATAGTAAAATCAACCGGTCGAAGGTGTATTGAAATGAAATCATTCAAAATGGTTCCATTCCTTACCTATTCGATGGCCTTGCCATTATAGATGTAATGATTCCAATCATACAAATTGTTAATCCAGAAAAAAGAAAAGCTTTTAACTCTAACATTTTAAACGCCGACGTTACAATTAGACCATCTATTATGAAAATAACGACCCCTATATTTACGGACATAGCTTTCGATATAAATTGGGCTAACAAATCGGTTCCTCCGGTACTTACCTCATATCGAAGCATGATCCCTACTCCAATTCCAATCAATCCCCCTCCTATTAACATACTCGGAAAAATAGAAAGAGAAAATTGGTTTCTTAAAGGCTCTAGCCAATCAATGAATATAGAAGCAACAATTAAACCGAGAAAGCTATTATAAAAAAATGTTCGTTCATGGATCCAGGCGAATATACACAGAGGGATACTTAAAAGGAACATAGCTAAACCTGTCGGAAATTCAAAGTAATAATGGATGATGAGGGCAATGCCTGTAATCCCTCCATCTAATAAATGATGGGGAACTAAAAAGCCGTTTATTCCGATACTCAATAATAGACTTCCTATAATAATAGCCGTGATTTTCTGAAAAATATACATCACCTTTTATCATGTGTTTATGGCTAATATATGTACAAGCATATGATTTCAGAATGAGGCTAAGATGTGTAATTAGTTGAAAGCAATCTTTTTAAAAAGGGGCGTGACAAGTTGAATTTCCCTTTTGTCTACATATACATATATAATCTCCTTTTACTGCATTACCTTTGACATCTTTTGGGTGAGTTTTAGGAGGCATTTAACTGCCTCCTATGTTTTTTAGAACGAATAAAATAACCCATGAACAACGGATCATACAATCAATTTTTTAAGATGTGGGTAACGTTATCAATCGCTTTTTGTAGTTTTTCACTGTTTTTTTCATATATCTGCTTGGCTTCTTTATTTTCTGTTCCTAGTGCAAATAATTCTAAGTCTGCTTGGCATTTTTTCAAAGTCGAAAGAAGTAGAGGCCTCTCTTGAGGAGATGGTACTTGCAATATATCATCAAAAAGGTCCACCGTTAGTTCTCCATAAGAATTTATTTGTCCAAGAAAGACATTTTCAATTGTGACCCCTAATTTTTCTAATTCAGTGTGTAACCAACCTCGACTTCGTCCAATCGTCGAAAGTGGTTCATCCAATATTTCACCATCCATTATGACAGTCTGAGGCTCCTTGACTGAAGCGACCGTCAAGTTTAAATCCTTTGCGGTTAAAGGCTGGTTCTCTTTCTTCAACATAACGGATAAATCTCCGGTTGCCTCTAATATCGCGAATTCTACATCAGACACCTGAAAGACATCTTTCTTTCGAAGTAATGCTAACAATTCATCCGTTGTGTATCTTTCCTTTTTCAAATTATCTTCCATGATTTTTCCATCTTTAATAAAAACAGTTCCTTTTCCTTCTATAAGGTCCCGAAACTTTTTACTTTTCTCAGAAATAAGTCCAACTATAAAAGGTAGTGCGGCAGTGGTTATAATTCCTATAATCCCCACTGTAATTTTTCGTTCAAGACCCGTAATAACTTCTGCCCCAATACTTCCTATGGTTATACCAGTAACATACTCAAAATAAGAAATTTGAGATAGTTGCTTTTTACCTAGCATTTTAGTTACTAAAAAAAGGATAATGAGAAACAACAAAGCCCGTACAAATACATCTAACCAATCAGGCACTATATAATACCTCCTATATACTTTATTTAAAACCCTTTATACTGGAATTCCTCCCTCTCCAACTCTCCCACCCTTTTTTTCAAATCTGTCACTACTTCGTTCACTACCATCATCGTTTCATGTAAGGTTTGTTTCGATTCGTTATCTTGTGTACGTAATGCTAAACTGGAAAGATTAGCTTCTACGCCTTTTAGGCTGGCAAGACATTGCTTTACTTCCGATCCGATGGTCATCTTACATCCCCCTTATCCCTTTGGTTTAAAAATCAAAGCTCCTAACATGCCGAAAATAATGGCAGCTGAAATGCCGGAACTTGTCACTTCGAACATCCCTGTAAGTACACCGACTAACCCGTGTTTTTCGGCTTCTTGCATGGCCCCGTGTACAAGTGAATTCCCAAAGCTTGTAATAGGAACGGTAGCTCCTGCCCCAGCAAAATCAATTAATGGTTCATATAAACCTACCCCATCTAAAATGGCACCTATCACTACAAGGGTACTTAACGTATGTCCCGGTGTAAGTTTAAACACATCAAACATAATTTGCCCAATGACACAAATCAAACCACCTATGACAAAAGCCCAAAAATAGATCATGTCTATTGTTCACCCCCGTATTCAATCGACACCGCATGGGCGATACAAGGAATCGTTTCATTTTGCTGAAAGGATAGGGGGGATAATAAGGCCCCTGTTGCCACGACTAACATTCTTTTAAATTCACCTTTTTTCATTCGGTTCAATAAATGACCATAGACGACTGTTGCTGAACACCCCGCTCCACTGCCTCCTGCCAAAACCGGTTGCCCTTCCCGATAAATCATTAATCCGCAGTCCTGATACTGATCTTCACGAATAGGGGTTCCATGTTTTTTAAATAAATCAAGTGACACTTCCTGTCCAATCTGGCCAAGATCCCCGGTGACAATTAAATCGTAATAAGATGGATCAATGTTTCGTTCCTTTAAATGAGCTTCAATGGTATCGACCGCAGCTGGAGCCATGGCCCCTCCCATATTAAATGGATCAGTCAATCCCATATCAATCACACGACCGATTGTTGCAGAAGTGACACGTGGTCCTTCCCCAGAATTACTAAGTAAAGCCGCACCAGCACCTGTCACTGTCCATTGTGCAGTAGGTGGTTTTTGTCCACCGTATTCCGTTGGATAACGAAACTGTTTTTCAACGGCTGTATCATGACTGGAAGCCCCTGTTAACAAATATTTGGCTCCGTTTGTATTGACAATATAGGCCCCTAAAGCTAATCCTTCCATAGAGGTAGAACAGGCACCAAACAACCCAAAATAAGGGGCTCCAATTGTTCGGCTCGCGAAACTTGTCGGGGTAATCTGATTGATTAGGTCTCCTGCAAGGAGGAACTGAACCTGTTCCTTTTGAATCCCCCCTTTTTCCATTGCCTTTTGACAAGCTTCTTCAAAAAAGATTTTATGAGCTTTTTCATAGGAATCCTGTCCGAGCCATAAATCAGAATGCAGAAGATCAAAATCTTCCGCGATAGCTCCATCTGCTTCGAATGGTCCTCCGACTGTACCTGTTGAAATAATCACAGGCTTTTGTTCGAATACCCATGTACGATGACCTTCTAACATCACAAACCACCCCACTTTATAAGAATTGTTTTAATCAATGCAATGACAAACGCGGAAAAGACGCCAAATACAATTACCGAACCTGCGAGTTTGAAAATATTACCACCTACCCCTAATACCAACCCCTCCGTTCGATGTTCAATGGCTGCTGAAATGACGGCGTTTCCGAAACCAGTAACTGGTACAGCAGTACCGGCACCTCCAAATTGAGCCATTCGATCATAGACTCCGAAACCTGTAAGAAGCATCGTGATAAAAATTAAAGTCCCTACCGTAGGATTTCCAGCCGTTTGATCGGTAAAATCAAAATAATAAATATAAAACGTTGAAATAAACTGACCGATAAGGCAAATAAGCCCCCCCGTTAAAAATGCTTTAATGCAATTTTTAACCACTGGTCTTTTGGTTTCCCGGTGTTTTTGAATACCTTGGTATTCTTGTTGAACAGGAGTCAATTGTTTCTTTTTATTATTCGACATGGGTCCAGCCCTCTTTCTCCTTACGATTGTTCCTTCATAAGACTTTTGATTTTATTGAAATCCTTTTCTAATTTCTTCATATTCGTGTTACCCTTTTGGAGTTTTTGTTCTAATTGGTCAAGTTCAAAATACATTTTTTGATCGGTCGAAACCAAGATTTTATAATCTGGATACATTTTTTCTAAGTCTGATTTCACGTTCTTTTTGATTTTCTTTAATCGAAAACGATCAAATTGATCAACTTTTATCGCTACTAACAACTCTTTATCCGTATTCACAGCCTTCACATCTGAAATCTCTTCCTCCATGATGACCTTCTCTTTTGCTTGATTGGCAACCGATTGATTGATTGGCTTGCTTGTATGTACCTGTGAAATACTCAAATCCTCATTGTCATCACCCAACTGATTCTGTTTTCCATTACATCCTGATCCTAATCCGATAACAATTAGTAATAAAAGAAAAATGATAAATTTGTTCGTTTTGTCTTTCATGAAATCACCCCTTTGTTTTAGTTTGAAGGTGTAAAAAGGTTGGTTTACTCAACCAACCTTTTCTAGCTTTTTTTATTATTGTTGTTTATATTGGGGTTCTTCTTGTTCGATTTGTTGAATACGTGGTTCAATGGTGTCTATAACGGATTGAGTTTGTTTAGCAGCATCTTGGTAAAGCTGCTTTGCTTGTTTGTTTTCTGTACCAAGTGAAAAGGTTTCGAAGCTAGCCTGTGCACTTTTCAAACCTGCAAGAGTTGTCTTAACGTCACTGATTACTGTCATGATTGTCTCCTCCTTATTTTTTTAAAAAAATTGTTACTCTTTTAGAATGGTGAAAACAGAGATTTTTATCCCTTTTATTTTTTCCCATTTTAACTAAGAATCAAAGGTAATGTTTGAAAATAAGTTACTATCCTTTTTCCTAAAAATATAAATAACAACCGTTTTATATCCACACGGTTGCTATATTTCACGACTATTAACGATTCCAAATTTTCTTTAAATCTAATGGTACGAATACTTTATCCCCATGTATCTCCTTATGTATAATAAGATGTGAAAAGTTTGGATCTAAACTTAACCCTTCTGTTTTATGCCTTGCTGGATTTACTCCTAAAAAATTCTTAAAATCTTCGGTTAGCCGCATATCAGTAGCTCCTTTTTTATTTTTAAAACATTTTTAATATATCCATCAAGAATGTTTTTATTTTTATTTTTAAAAAATGAATCATAAAGCTAAGAACTTCAGGATCCATTTAAAAAAATTAGGAAATCGATGTTGATATAACCAGCCCTGATTTCATTTAGCCGGGTTTCGGAAACCAAATAGAGTGCAAAATCTGAATGCCTTTCCTTATTCCTATCCGTTGTATTTAACTGCTATAAACATCGTAAATTCCCTGAGAATGAAGATAAAGTTGATGCAATAATTGTAAATTGTATAAAAATAGTTAAAAAGGAGAAGGTAATATTGCAAGTAATAAATGTAGAGAGGACGATTAAAATGAATCAAAAGTGGTTAAAACTATTAACAAGTGTATTTCTTTCTACAATCATGTTAATGGGTTGTAATAATTCAGATGGGGATAATAATCCAGCTCCTCCTGATACAGAGGATCCAATTGAAGATCCTAAAGATGCAACTGACCCAGATAATTTAGATGATCCTAATACAATCCCTGATACAGAGGATCCAATTGAAGATCCTAAAGATGCAACTGACCCAGATAATTTAGATGATCATGATGCAGTCCCTGATACAGAGGAACCAATTGAAGACCCTCAAGATGCAACTGACCCAGATAATTTAGATGATCATGATGCAATCCCTGATACAGAGGATCCAATTGAAGATCCTAAAGATCTAAACGACGCAGATAATAAAGATGAATAATAATTTAAATAGGTCAACAGCAATATGTTTCAATACCGTTTGTTTTCAAACGGTATTTTTTATGCTTCAAATTGAACTATATGTTAATAACTTTTCCATTTGTGACAAAACCTACGATGGTTTTAATTGTAAATAAACTAAAACTAATACTAACTTCTTCCAAAGTTTTTCCTCCAAATATCAAAAACTATGACAGATCAGCTGGTGTCAATGCAGGGTAATGCCACAACCAGCCTAACGAATATATAGCGTAGCGTTTCCTTGTTACGCTATTTCGTGAGGGTTAAGGGAATCATAATCTGTTGATGCCTTGTGGAATTGACCACAAAAAGAAGCGTGATTGGGTGGAGTGTCTTGAACTTTAAGTTAAGGGTAAGTATCAGTAACTAGCGTTTTATGGCTGGTAAATATGATTGGCATTGTCAGACACTGTTCATGTAGAAAGATACTTGTGGTGAAAGCCACACTAAACAAAGTGATACATACGGATACAATAGCTTTCCTGTACATTCAGTAGTATTAAGTAACCAGTAGTTTGCTGTTTTCTTTAAAACAGTTTGCTACGGTTACTATGTCCAGCCATTTTCCACGCTTAGCCAACCATTCAGGCCAAACCCTAAAACAAAAGCAAGGATAACCTTCTAAAATAGTTGAAAGAATTACTTTTAAGATAACGGAGGTTAAGGCAACACAACTACATAACATTATATTTACTATTATAAGGATTCGTAGTTTGGGTTGTAGAAGAATGACAGTCCTTCAGCAACCGATAGGGCGGTAGTTTAAGTAACTAAAATAAGGCAGCCATAACGACAAAGAACCCCTGTACAGCTTCTTTAAGGCTGGTACAAGGGCTACTTTCAACTATAACAGGTGTATCACTAATATCCCGCAAAACCAGAATATTATTCAATGTAAAAGAAGCTATAACAACAGAGTACCCCTGCACAGCTTCCGTTACAGGCTGATACAGGGGAAAAGAGAAATTTCTAATTGGGTTGTCCATAATATAACACTAAACCCAGGTATTGTTACTCCTTGAATAACATGTAGGAACCTATATAAATCGTGCGTACGCTTCGCTAAAACTAATGGAAATCATTAGCTATTTTCTCCACTATGTGATGCACAATAGATCTCTGCGAAACTTATGATGACGTACCCTCCCATGTCTCTTAGCGTCATTTGCGCTTACATTCCTTCGTTCGGTCTATTCATAAGGCGGAGGCCTGCTAAGCTGCCCCGGGGACTCTTGGTCTTAGTTTAGTAATGTTGCTGGCTTCTCCGTGTCATCCTTCCGAGGAACCAGTAATCTTACACGCATACCACGAACTTTACAATCTTCGTATATCTTTTACAAAATTGGAGTATATTAACTACGAAGGACGAAACGCTCAGGGGCAACCGAAACACTTCATCTCCCTGACTCTCGTCCTTCATTTTTTTCCATTCTTTATTGGTTATATTCATGGTAACATTCATTAAGTATCCAAAAATGATCTTGTCATCAATAGGTAAAAACTCCAATAACTAAAAAGGGGAAATTAAACCGTAAGCTACTTCGGAAGGATGGGTAATCAAAAAAAGCAGTCGGATGGTGACACAAACTGTGAAGTAATGAAATTCTACTCGAGACGGTCAGGCTGTGACGGCGAGTGTCCTCCCTCTATTTCTGAAAAAAGATTAGAACTTGATTCCTTTTTCTTCAAAAAGTTATTGCCGCGACATGCAATTTATTTTCATTTCCTAAATGGTGATGATTGACAATAATTGTTATGAAATTCCCAGGTGTATCTAAATGCAGATACCACGCGGAATCTTACCTGGAATGGTAGATCTTACTAACCGTACTAGTTAAAATCGGAGCAAGTGAAAGGAGAGCAAGGTTCTGTCAATTTGGACCTGCATAAGCTTGCACACTTCAGTGATATAATTAGTTTATAGTCGAATGTGAAGACTTGGATATTTAAGAATAGTGAGAAAAGAAGGATGGTACAAGATGATATTTTCTGACATGTCAAGAATATCTTGCTGAAGCATTCGCGATGTTTTTATGTAAACATTCCATGCTGGTGGAATGTTTGGTGGGGGAGGCTATAGGGTTTCTGGAGGCCTGCATGGGGTAGGTGCTTCGGAGCTTTTTTGTTAAAAAATTTAAAAATGAAATCAGAGTATTAATGCTGGGATTAGATGTAATAAAATTAAATACTAAACTAAAGGTCTTAGCACTTTCAATTTCCTCATCCTCTCGTTTGTAAAAAATAATATTAATATTTTGGCGGAGAAAATTCCCTCCACTATTCTGTAATGGAGGGAATTTTTATGTTTATGAATGAATCTCGTCTTTAACCGGATAACCGTAAATGGATCCATCTTTTATTTTGATTTTGTCCTCCCAAGGAAGTTTATAATTTCCTTCAGCTAAATCTTTTACAAATGTATATGGATTTTCTTTTACTCCTCCAGGAGTAGATACGTATCCTCTAGCCCCCAAATTATAAATATTATTTTCAAGTCCCCAACCTATTCTGGCTTGATCAGCTAATTCTGGATAGATTTCTGCTGTAACAATCTCATAAGGATTTCTGTGACCTTGTACTAAAGTTGTCCCATCAAAGTTACACACTTGCCCTTCTCCAAAATAATAGAATACTCCATCATAACCAGCTAGGTTAACTGAGACAGTATACATTAAGTTTTGCCAAGCATTCGAACGGTTTGTTAAAATCCATTGATCGTTAACTTGTGTGCTATACCCTGAAATACGAATTAAGACATTCGCTCCTTTATAGGCAGCCTCCCGAGCAATTTCAGGGAACATACCATCATGGCATATACAAACTGCTAGTTTGCTTCCTCCTGGTCCATCACAAACAGGTAACCCTAAATCTCCGGCTTTCCATGGCTCCACAGGAACCCAAGGGTTTAATTTACGATATTTTAAAATAATCTCCCCTTGAGGATCAATAATGATCGCTGTATTATAGGGATCTCCACCATCGGGATTTTTTTCCATAATCGAAAAGACTCCATATACTTCTGCTTCTTTGCATGCTTGAGCAAACGTATCAGTTTCGGGTCCGGGGACAGTACATAAAAACTCATCTGTAGTCCATTTTTTTGTATTCAATCCTTGAGTGCTATATTCAGGGAAAACAATTAACTCTACTCCAGGATAACCCGCTTTAGTTGAGTGAAGAGTTCGAACAATTTCTTTGATTTGTTTGTCAATATCAGCTCTTGATTCTACAATCGGTACTGGATACTGAACTAAAGCAGTTAAAAATCCGTTTGTTGGTTTTACCATACTTCCAATGCTACCCATAAAAAATCCTCCTCAAAAATGTTAAATTATTATGTTAATAAGAAGAGTGATTTCTCTCCTTACTTTCACCGATAAAAATACTGAAAAATCTGAAATTAAAGGTTATTTTATATTACTTTTAACCAATTCTGTTTTAGTTAAGTCTTCAGCAAATACTTTGTTTTCGACTCTTGAACGTATAGCGCTGAGTCCGTCTTTAACTACAACGAAATAAATAGCTGCAGCAGCCAAAAAGAACCATACAATGATGAAAGAGTACCAAAATAAGAAGTTTCCATAACTCATTATTTCTTGAAACATAGAATTCACCTCGTATTTTTAATTAGTTTTCATAGAAGTTCGATTAACTTTATTCACGTCAATATCTATCATGCGATCAAAATCATAGTTGTTATTTTGCACGAAGCTTAGCACTACAGTGATTATTGTACTTACTACAACAGCAGCAATAGTTGCTGGTATTTCCCCATAAATAAGGAAGATAATTACGGCTAGCACTGCTCCAACAATAGTGCCATAAAAAGAACCATCTGCGCTGCATCGTTTCCACAGCATCCCTAAAAAGATTGGTACGCATGCAGATCCCACAAACACTCCCATAGCTAAGTAAACATCTAACATAGATAAGCCGAGTTTAAACACAGCTATAGAAGTTCCTAAAACTCCAATTGCAAATACGATCCCAAAAATGCGCGCTGCACGTAGAATTTGACTATCTGATGCATTTGGCTTAAAGTAGCGGCGATATAAATCATTTGAAAATATAGTTGAGGCGGCATTTAGCTCTCCTGACCCCGTACTTAACATTGCTGCAATCAATCCAAATAAAAATGCGATCATACCAGTCATGCCTAAAACATTTTGAACGGTTGCTGGCGCAACAAAATCTGGAGAGGTTCCAGCCGGTAACATACCCAGTGCCACCCCACCTGTACCCAGGGCTAATCCAACAGCGGCTGGTATAGGAAACCAAGCTAAACCACCGATAATAAATGCTCTTGTAGCAATTTTTGTGTCTTTTACAGCAATTGATCTTCCCCAAAATGCTTGTTCAACGAATACAGCAGGAAAATTTGAAATTATCAATCCAATACCAAGTACGAATCCTGGTACCGATAATATACTTAAAGAGTCCTCCAAGGCTTCACGAGTCATACCATTCTCTAAAGCTCGAGAAACATAGTCCGGATTGTTGCCTTGAACCATATTAAGCAAACCATTGTAGATTTCTTGAGGCCCAATCGTAACCGCCATTCCTACAACAACGATCCCAAAAACAACATAAATTAACAGTCCCTGCATGGCATCACTGAAAACTGTACCGTATAACCCGCCGATCACAGTATAGGAAGAGAAGGCTAATACTATTAAAAACATGGCTAAGATAGGATCCATACCTGAAAATTGATAGATAGTAATTCCTCCACCAACAACGATCATAATAGAAACCATTAAGGCTACTATAAAGCCAAAGACAGATAGCAAAATGTGATTCTTTTTATCAAATCTGTAATAGAAGAACTCAGGAAAAGATCTGGCTTGCGGAAATTTCTGTTTCAATTTCAAAGCGAGTAAGGCAAATGGAAAAAATGGAAGTGTAGCCGCTAATGCATACCAAAATGCTCCTGAAAAACCTAAAACGTATCCAAGTTGTGAAGCGACCATTATCGTTGCTGCCCAAGTCCATTCAGCAACAATTGATGCTGAAGCCAATCCTAAGCCTACAGATCGGCCAGCCGTTAGGTAACTTTCTGAGGTATTTTCTTTTTTAATCTTTGCTAAATAGATGATAATGGCGGACATTAAAGCTGCCTGCCCCCCAATAAACACCCAAATTATCCATTGTGGCATCATGGTGGATGTCATTTATTTCGCCTCCTTTTTCTACCTTCTATTCATGTAATAAATTATTACATGAAAAGGGAAATAAATCTATATAATTGTATTAAAAGACTATTTTTACGTCTTTAAAGACAATGAAAGCGTTTTATAAATTAATAATGTTAGTTTATCTAACATAAAGGATAGGGAATTCTGTTTCATTTTGAACTAAACCAGTAATTTAAAGAACTGAATGGATATGGTTGCGATAAAATTTTTATAGATATTGCTTCTGGCAGAGATTTTGAACGTACAGAGTATCAAAAAATGAAAAATATAATCCGTTTTGATGATGAGTTGGTTATTCATGATCTTTCTAGGTTTGGACGTAATAAAGAAGAGATACTCAAAGAATGGAAAGAGATTATTGAACTAGAAGCAGATATCAGAGTGCTAAACATGCCTGTTTTAAATACCGCAAAATATAAAGAGTTTGAAGGAATAGGTAAATTAGTATCTGATATTTTCCTTACTGTACTTTCATGGACGGTAGAGGAAGAACGAAAACGAATTAAAGAAGCACAAAAAGAAGGAATTGCCATTGCTAAAGAAAAGGGAAAGTTCAAAGGTCGTCCAACGAATTAAAAATTGAAATTTTTTCAGGGTTTATATTAGTAAAATAGGCAGCTTTAAAGCTGCCTATTATCATATTTAATATGTGTATTCTCCTTCGGTACCAATTAATTTAATGAACATACTAAAAAGCAATGTCCTTCTAATAAATCATTCCTTCGCCGTCGTTAATTTCCCAAGATTCTACCGTTAAATAAGCGGTTTGTGGATCCATACCATGACCAATCAAATAGGTCATGGCTGCAACTTCCTGCAATGCATGGACATAAGAAGTATCTTTTGCTTCTTCTAATCCATATTTTACAAAAGGGGTAATAAGATTTAACACTTGTGATTTCAAATAAGGATATAATGGTTGTTTGATTTGTTGTTCTGCCCAAATCTCTGACTCAGGGTATTGCGGAAACTGACTGGAATATTGAGGTTGATAAAAGACATGTGATTGATAATGGGACACCTATTAACTCCCTTTCTTATATTGAGTATATTTAATTTTATCTTATGTTCCTCAATTTCCTAAGAATAGACATTTGCCCCCCAAAATTAAAAAATCAAAACTCTAACTTTGTAGACCCCATCCAGGCAAAAGGCAATGATATAAACTTTTAGGGGAGGTTTCCTTTTGCTGTTTAAAAACACCCTACAATTTACGTACAATAAATGTATCTCCAATTAATTCCTAATTCTGGGGAAAAGGATAACCAAGTACGAAAAGAGAATTCTTTGGATTAAGGGAACGGTAACCATTAGCAAAATGAAGGGCCATATGCAAATAAATTTCTTTTAGAACTCTAAGGAAAAATCAGCCTAATCTTTATGTCTTTAATGGACGCAATTCATTTGAGGGTACCTTTTTTACATCAAATGTATATTCTCCAACAAATTAATGTGTTCCCAACCTAATGGAGAAATGTGAGGTAATAACTCCTCTTTTAATAGTCCCTTTGCTTTTAATATCTTTGTGGCTTCTGTGAGATTTTAGGGAGGTGATAACAAGGGTACTGCAAAAGCTATCGGCGGGCATGTCGGAGTATCGGATATTCAGGCAGAACTGTTGCACAGGACAAATTGAGATCCGAGTATGGTAACGTAGCCATTGGGTGGAGCTGGTGTCAATGCCCCTGCGTTGGCGGCCTCTACGGTTGGGATAGCGATGGGTGGAGCTGGTACAGATACAGCCATTGAAACGGCAGATGTTGCTCTAATGGGAGACGATTTAAGAAAACTTCCATTTGCTGTGAAACTAAGCCGTAAAGCTCTAAATATAATCAAGCAAAACATCACATTTGCACTAGCTATTAAATTAATTGCCTTACTCTTGGTCATACCGGGTTGGTTAACGCTTTGGATTGCCATTATTTCAGATATGGGGGCAACTCTTCTGGTAGGGGTACAGCCAACATTTCGGAAATTTTGTACGCTAAGCAAAATTCGATATAGAAATAGCCAAATACCTGTACGTTAAGGAATTTGGCTTTATATGTTATAGGTTAATTTTTATTTAATGGTCTTAGAGAATTTGTGGGTAATCGATGCGAATCAAATTTATATTCTCCAAGAAAATTAATATGTTCCCATCCCAAAGGTGAAATATGTGGAAGCAATTCTTCCCTTAGAATATTATTTTTCTTAAATTCCTTTGTTACTTCACTTAAATACACAGTATTCCATACGCTAATTGCATTGATTAATATATTTAATGCACTAGCTCTTTGTAGTTGATCTTGTATGCCCCGTTCTCTGAATTCACCACGTTTACCAAAAAATAAAGCTCTAGCCAATCCATTCATGGCTTCTCCTTTATTTAGTCCACGATGTATCCTTCTTCTTAATGTTTCATTCGTAATATAGTCAAGAATAAAGATTGTTTTTTCAATTCTTCCAATCTCCCGAAGAGCTGTAGCTATTTTATTTTGTCTTGCATACGAACCTAATTTCCCCATGATTAATGATCCAGAAACTCTTCCTTCTCGAATTGAATGTGCTAGCCTTAATACATCATCAAAATTCTCTTTAATAACGTTTGTGTTAATCTTACCTCGAAGTATGCCTTTTATGTTTGGAAAATCGTTAGGAGAAGAAACGGTATATAATTTAGCATCACTTATATCTCTTAGTCTTGGTGCAAAACGAAACCCTAACAAATGACTTAATCCGAAAACTTGATCCGTGTAACCGGCCGTATCAGTGTAATGTTCTTCAATTGTAAGGTCAGATTCATGATGTAATAATCCATCTATTAGGCTTAGTGACAGGGTTCTTGCTCTAGACCGCAAAGTAATCGGACGGGAGAAGAATGCCCCTTATTTTTTTATTTCTTCAAGCTTTCTTCTATTGACCGCCCTATATAAAGAGCCTTGAGATATTCCAGTTGATGAGACTATCTCCTTTATAGAATATTCTTTACTGTCGTACATCCGCAACGCTACAGCAAGCTTATCTTTATCTAATTTAGGTCTACCTAATTCTTTTCCACGCCTTTTACTTGCTTCCAATCCCTCCTTTACCCTTTCAGCAATAAGGTTTCTTTCTAATTCTGCAATGACACACATCATTTGGAACATGGCTTTACCTGTAGACGTTTTTGTATCCATATTTTCCTTTAAAGATATAAATTGCACCCCCATTCCTTCCAGCTGCTGAATAATGTTGAGGATATCCAATGTCTTACGTCCTAAACGGGAGATGCTTTCTACTACAACTGTATCGCCTTGTCTGATTACATCAAATAATTGATTAAGTCCTTTTCGATCTTTGATCGTACCAGTAAACTTCTCTTTTACTATTTTTTCACATCCATATTCAGTAAGTATATTAATTTGCCGATCTAAGTTTTGATCAATTGTAGATACACGAGCATAACCAATAATCATATGATGGATGAACTTCACTTGATTTTGGACAGGCTTGTCTTGTAAAGCAAGTTGCCCTTTTTGATTATATGCATCGCTTCTATTCCTAAAATAATGGATTTAGCTTTGCGAAAAGATTTCAAACCTAACATAGAGTGAACTCGCTTTTTAATAAACCGGTGATCTTGTTCTACTATGTTATTCAGATATTTCCCCTGTCTTATTTGGATGTCTACAGGCATCTTTTTTTCTTTCTTCAACTCTTCAATCGTCATAGGATAGGCTGGATTCTTGTCTACTGTGATAACACGGGGCTTTGAAACATGAAAAGACCGCAAAGCTTTCTTGAAAAAGTGCTTTGCAGCCTTGTGATCCCTTGTTTTACTTAGATAAAACTCAATGGTATTTCCTTCAGAATCAACAGCACGATACAAATACATCCATCGTCCTCTTACTTTGATATATGTCTCATTGACTCGCCAAGAATCGTTTGTTTGCTTAAGATAACGACGAACTCCCTTGTCTAGCTCAGGCCCATATTGATGTACCCAACGCATGATGGCTGTATGAGCAATAGATAAGCCTCGTTCCTCCATCATTTCCACCAAATCTTTTCACTAGAAATCAAATCCACATTCTTCTGACTGTATCCCAATCATAAAGGGACAATATCTGTTTTTTCTTAGATAATATCTGTTTTCATTGATGGATTACTTCTTTAGTCCAGCTGCGAAAAACGGTCCATTAACGGCTATTGTTGATAAGATATGAGCCATTTCTTGTGGCGTTTCTTTTCTACCACTATTCAACCATTGCTGAATAACTCCTATATGAGCAGATGCCATATAAGAAGCTAAATATTGGCCTGGAACGAGTAAATCACACTCATTAATGAGAGAATTTTTGTCATTTTCAAATAGAGTTTTCCACATGAAATCTTTAAGCTTTATTTGGAAAGATAAATCTCCTTTTTGGCTTAACACAGCTTTCATAAACCTACTATTTTCATTTAGAAATTCAAAAATGGAAACAGCAAGTGTAAAGGGTGCTGTTGATGAAGAGTTTGTCCCAATTTCAGCAATAACATCCGGGAATTTCTGCTTTGCAATGCTAGACATTTCTTGCGTGATTTCCTCTTGGCATTTCGCCATTAAATCGAATTTATCTTGATAGTGCGTATAAAAAGTGCCTCTATTTATGTTTGCTATCTTTGTAATATCTTTTACTGTAATTGCTTCAAAACCTTTTTCTTCAATTAATTCCACTAACGCATTTTTTATTGCATTTTTTGTGCGAATGACCCGCAAATCCATATTACTATCTCTCACATTATTTTCCTCCTTAATTTTACCCGACACATTTAGTGATTGTGTCTTATAACGGACACATTTACGATTTTTGATTATTGAATAAGATTAAAGCTAAACGTATAATTCAAATACATAAACAACATGATGTTTATTATAACCTAAATTTAAGGAGGATAAAATAAAATGTGAAAAAACAAACTTTTTATTTTTTCACCAGTCATTGCACTAGTCGTTATTTTTATCTTTTCACTAACATTATTTCCAACGGTACAACCTCAACCCAAAAACTTGCCTATTGCCATTGTGAATGAGGATCAAGGAGTAGAAATCCCTAATCAGCCTAAAGTAAATATGGGGCAAAACATTGTTGATATGGTACAAAAATCATCAAAAACAGATGAGGAACCTGTTGTTAAATGGGTGGAAGTAAAGAATGAAGAGGTAGCTCAAAAAGGTTTAGATGACCAAAAGTATTATGCTACATTAGTCATTCCTGCTGATTTTAGTGCAAAGCAAGCTACGTTACGAACAACTCAACCTTCTTCACCTGAAATCAATATATATATAAATCAAGGAATGAATACAGCTGCCTCAACCATGGCAGGACAAATATTGAATGGTGCAGTTAATAATATGAACACTAATGTTCGTACTCAACTACTAAAAGGTTTGAATCACAAGGTACTACTTTAACAGTAGAACAGGCTTCGAATTTAGTAACGCCTATTACAAAGAACGTTATAAATGTAAATGAAGTTGGAACAAACAGTGCGAATGGCAATGCTCCTGTTTCTTTATTTCAACCATTATGGATGGCAAGTTTAGCTAGTTCGGCAATCATATTTATGGCTATTCGTAAAATGCCAATCGGCACTCGAAAAGAAAGTCTTGTCACAAAGGTAGGACAAATTGTAATGGGTGCTATTGTAGCACTAATAATTGGATTCGGATTTACTTGGATAGCAGAGGGAATGGTGGGACTGAGCATACCAGATTACCTCGATATAGCCTTATTTTTAAGTATTACGTCCTTTAGTTTCTTCTTAATGATTTCTGCTGTACTTTCGCTGGTTGGAATAAAGGGTATAGGTGTATTTGCCTTATTACTTTTCTTCGGGGCACCTTTATTGTCACTTGTACCTGAAATGATGCCTTCATTTTACCAAGATTGGATTTACTCTTGGTTACCAATGCGATTTATGGTAGAAGGTCTTCGGAAAATATTCTTCTTTGGAGAAGGCTTAACATGGAACACTGATCTTTCTGCCCTTGTTTGGATTGGAGTCGTAAGCATGTTCATCATACTGGGGACTGCTTTAAAACGTAAATCAAAAGAGAACACGGAGCAAAAATTAGCAGCATAACGATAACTCGAACATCAAACAAAGTAACGTCTTTTCTTATATGAATTTCTTTAAATTAAGCCTAACCTAGAAGAAATCACATATTTTCTATGTCGTTAGCTAAATTCTTCATGGTTTGACTTATTGGTCATGACGATTAGATAAAGAATATGAACAGTAGGTTAAGATCCGTCTCTTAAAAATATTTAGAGTCCCCAAAAATAGACTTCATCATGTTTATTAAAGGAGGTGAGCGTAATAAACAAAGAGCGTCGCTATATGACTACTCTTAAACTGTTTCTAAAAGACTTTCTCTGGGGCGAAAAAACAGTTGCCAATCAATCAATGTGAGGGAGCATATGATGTTGAAGGGCGTGGACCGCCAATGTTGACGTGACGAACGCTTGGCAATCATCGTTGGCGAACGCAAGATAACAGACTTTGAAGCGGGCTAGTTCTTCCCAGCAAAAAAGCCATTGATTTTTACCCTCATTACAAGGAAGATAACGCCTTGCTTGCTGAGATGGGGTTAAAACTTTTCGCCTCTCTATCGCCTGGAGTTGGATTTTTCCGACAGGTGATGAGCTTGAGCCGAACGAAGCCGGGCTAGCTTTTTACGAGAATTTTTTCAAGGAATGTCAGCGACAGGGTATTGAACACTGGTGACGACTACACACTTTGATTGTTCAATGCACCTTATCGAGACCTACGGTGATTGGCGCAATCGGCGTAGGCTGCTGGAGTTTTACGAGCGCCTTTGTCGGACACTTACCCGCTACAAGGGTCTGGTTAGCTACTGGCTAACCTTCAATGAGATTAATATAATCTTGCTTTTTTTTATAAATACACAATAGTTTATTACGGAGGTTAACACAATGTCTAAACAAACAAATGAAAATCACACTTTAATGCGTCTAGCCAATAGTGCGAAAGACTATCAACAACTGGGAATCGACCCTGTAATCGTCAAATCCTTTGAAGACGGTATGAGAATGGACGGAGCAGAGGGAACTTATGAATGGTGGTATTTTGATGCACACTTGGATAACGGTGCGAAGATGGTTGTGGTGTTCTTCACCAAGCCGTACACAATGCCACATCTTCCTCTCTCACCATTTATCAGACTCAATATTGAACTTCCAGACGGTCGTTCTATACAAAAAATTAAGACGTTTGATGCGAAGGATTTCAGCAGCTCGCGAGAAACCTGCGATGTCAAAATTGGAGACAATCGATTCTATGGCGATCTTCAGCACTACAGCATTCAAGCTGAACTTGATGAAGTTTCCGTAGACGTCCAATTAGAAGGACAGATTAGCCCTTGGCGACCAAAATCTGGGCATATGTATTACGGGGAAAAAGAAAGCGAACAATTATTCGCTTGGCTCCCAAGTGTACCACAAGGGAAGGTGTCAGCGACGTTCACGGTGGGCGATGAGAAATTTAGCTCAGAGGGCGTTGGTTACCACGATCACAACTGGGGAGATGCCCCTGTCAAATCCCTGATTCACCATTGGTATTGGGGCCGTGCGGAGATAGGTAATTTCACCGTCATAGCAGCCAACATCACGGCGGCGGAAGAATTTGAATATATCCCGCAAATAGTATTTATGTTGGCAAAAGACGGCGAAGTGGTGGCAGATGATGAAAGTGCGGTTACCTTCTCACTGGCTGAAATGCAAGTCAATGAAGCCACAGGAAAACCTGTTGGGGACATTGTTAAATATGAAACGCGCAATGGCGATAACCGTTATGTCGTTACCTTTGAACGGGAAAAAACGATTTTGGCCTCTAAATTTATTGACCAAGCACCAGCTGAACAACGTGCAAAACTTGAAGCAACAGGCGAAGACGGTGCGTATTTACGATTTACTGGCTATGTTACGATAGAACATTTCGTAAACGAAAACCGAGTTGACTTTGAAAAAGGTGAGGCACTTTGGGAACTGATGTATTTCGGACACGCCATTGATTTACCTCAGTAATAATATAAAAAAAGCCTTCTTTCGCACTCCGAAAGAAGGCTTTACAAATTAAAAGTGCAATCCACATTTTTCCATCATAGGCAAATTGACGATAGTTGTATTTTTAATTGAGTCAATTTCATAATTCATGTTTTGAAAAAGTCCAAAACACTCGTCCAATTTCAAAAAGGCAATTTTTTTGAAATTAAACGACTATTTCTTTTTCAATCTTTTCTTGACTAACTTTTTGTTGCGCGAAAAGTTTCACATTGTAAATGATTTGCTTTAATAATAGTTCTGTTGCAACCTTTTGACCCTGGTTATAATTGGTTTGTGAGTTGTTTTTAATCGAACTTAATTTTAAACCAACATCAATAAATGCTAATATCCCAATAAATGTCCAATTTCTCTATTAAATGTTATTCAGGATAATGGCCCGATTGCCGAATAACCTATTACCATGCTAATACACGCCATTACCAAAAACCAGTATTTTTGTAACGATTGATTACTGCTTCACTTGCCTTTGATTTTATTAAGATTTTCAATTACCAAAAATAATTACCAAAAAGATTACCAAATACCGTTACAACAAAGGCACCTCTAGTAAAATGAAAATATACAAGTTTACTGGAGGTTATATATGATTATTGGTTATGCACGTGTTTCTACTATTGACCAAAACTTAGATCGTCAAATTAGTGTTCTTAATGAATACGGTTGTGAAAAAATAGTAAAAGAGAAGTTTACTGGTACTATTAAAGATCGAAAAGGACTTCATCAACTGTTTGATGTAATCAGGAATGGAGATACAGTTGTAGTGGAGAGTATCTCCCGTTTAGGACGTAAAACATTGGATATCCTCAACATTATTCAACAGTTCGAAGAGACAGGAGTGCAATTCATTTCTTTAAAGGAAAATATGGATACAAGAACCTCTACAGGCAAAGCAATGTTCCAAATGATGTGCGTAATTGCTGAATTAGAAAGAAACCTTATTGCTGAGAGAGTAAAGGAAGGACTCGAAGCAAGTAAAAAGCGTGGAAAAACATTAGGTAGACCCAAGCTAGATACAGAAAAGCTTGCTGTTGCACTTCGGATGTATGACAGTAAAGAATATTCTATAAAAGAGATAGTCTCAGCAACCGGAATATCTCAAGGTTCTCTATATAGGGTAATCAATCGAAGAAAACTAGGAGAAATAAACTGATAAGGAGTATTTTATTATTTCTCCACATTTACTTTGCGGTCTAGAGCAAAACCCTGTCATTAAGCCTAATAGGGTCATGTTTATCTGTTATGTTAGCAGGATGTAACGTTGATCCTGATCCTGCTCCACCTGAAGTAGATGCTCCGGCAGATAATGAAAACGATATACCTGACGTTGATGAAAATGGTACACCTGGCGTTGATGAGAATGACAACATGAATAAAGATGATGAAAAAGATAACGATCCCGATCCAGAAGATCCAATAGAAGATCCAAAAGATTTCCAAGATGAAGATAATAGAGACAATTAAATTCAGATAGCTATCTCTAGGGAATATCCTTTTTTAATCTATTACCAATACGCGCTGTATAAAAAACCTGAAGATTTATCTGATTTTCAGGTTTTTTGCTGCTTCCAGCATAGGGTAGCTTCAGGAAAATGCGGATACACAACGATAAGGAATTCTCAACCCATAAAACCCTTCTGACTAGTATTTGGATTTTTTATTGTAAGGACTCTTGGAGATCCTTTCTACAGCGTCAGCATTTCTTGTTAGTTGTTCTATAATTTTTTGATTAGACATTGGCCTCCCCCATTAGACCTTATTAAAAAACCCATTTAGTTTTTTTAATAAGGTCTAATGGGGGAGGTTTTTCATTTTTATTAATGCTTTCAAATGAAAAAATTCCTACATGCGGTACCTCCAATATTTTATCCTATGAACAGAGATGAGGAGACTATTGTGTCATTTTCCTAATTAGAGCATAAAGTGATATTACCCATTTAATTCCTCCTTGAAAATAAGGAGATGTTTCTATATGTCAGGTTGTAAACACGATTGTGACCACGATTGTGACCACGGTTTTGGATTTGGTGGAGGTTTCGCCTTTATAGTCGTTTTGTTTATACTCTTAATCATTGTTGGAGCTAGCTGTTTCGGTGGCGTTGACCAATGCTGTCCTGCCCCCGTTCATGGATATAGCGGTTTCTGCTAAAAAGAGTATGAAAAAAGCCGACCTTTTTTGGTCGGCTTCTTCAAATTTGAAATCAACTACAAGCGACCTAATTGGCGTGATGCTTGTTGAACTAACCTGCTCTAGTTCATTAAGCAAAAATACCACCAAATGGAAGCCACGGTTCTCAACTAACGCCCCCGTTAGCCACCCATGAATCGCAAAAATCAGCGATTCACTACAAAGAATGAGGTTGGTTAGGAAGTGTCAATACTGGTACTGACCTAATCCAGTCACCCCTTATTTTAATGGTAGTTTCTTAAGACTTATTGTAGAGTTGACACAAACTGTGAAGGAGTGAATGATAAGGAGTGCTAAACCTGATTGTTGTGGGTAATGCGGTAAAATCATTGACGATATTAAAACAGGAGAACCGAGATGGTGCAATGATTGTCAATAATTTAGTAAGCAGTTCGACAAAATGGGGGAAGTGTTTACTCTCGGATTTTATATAATTTTACTTGTCATTCATGACAATCCAATATCGAGCATTGGATTGTACAATTGGATTAAAGTAAAAAGATCCGAAGTAACACTTCAAAAATATGAAGAAGTATTTGTATGAAAGCTTCAAACAAAACTTCTTTAGTATTGTCCCCCATTTTTTCACCACCTTGGCCTAATTATATTTGTTAAAACCAAGCGATGGTACAGGTATTTTATGGAGAGTAGAGTTGACACAAACTGTGGTTGTCAAAGTCAAAAAAGTAATTATTCCCCGGCCAGGAATAATTACTTCAATAATAATCGATATTGTAAGTAATAAAGGATATTGTAAGTATATGCAGCAATATTTGAAAGGTGAAACTATTAACTGTTTGATGAACAGTACGGTACGAATACACTACGCTTGTTTAACTAAACTGTCTTTTAAACAAACTTTTTCCGGGGGTGATTTGGACTCACTCCAATCAATAAGAAAGTGAAATAGTTGAAGGATTGCTGGTATGATGTCACTAAGGGGGGCAAATAAGTGTGACTTACCAGAATCAAGACATAAAAAGGCACCCCCTAATTTAGAAGGACAAGGAGGTATGTTGTCGACGTGAATGAAAATCAAGTCGTAAAGAAAAATAAAATTGGTACGAATACATAGAGGCTCATAGTGAAATTATTGCAAAGCGCTGTAGTGGTTGTAGGGAAATGAAGGAGTTAGAACACTTTTCTAATGTTTAGGCGGTACGCGTAGCAAATGAAAACCATGTCTTGTTGAATACGGTAAAAAATACAGCGAAAAAAGGCCTGAATATACAAAAAGATATTATGAGAAAAATGGAGAACGTATACGTGAACGTGCTAGGGAACCTATCTTATGCTAGGAGAGACAGAAAGTAAACAGAAATACCCATGTACCAATTTTTGATACAGGGAGGGCTTCCATCCCACTCCTGAATGTGTTTCTCACATTGTAACTTACCAGAACAACAAAGAAATCCTGTACCCACCTTGCTGGAAACAGGAGTAGAAGACATTTAGGTGTACCAATACTGTGCCACCGAACCGGCTTTATTATTCAAACTGTTTCCAGGACACACGAACCCCCCTCATGATTAGGCAATATCATAAGGGGCGTCGGAAGATATTGCAAAGATTTCATGTTTTCCTATATAGGATATATCCTATGCCCATAGTGAAAAATACGTTACTCACTTTATATAAAAAAAGGGCCCCAGCTACAGAGTTAAAGTGGTTTTCTCTAAATACTACCTGGCCTTTTCCTGGAGAATAAACTTTTAGATAAGAAAGTTTAAACCGCGATTACTTATGTTTTATCTCTTCATCATTCTCCTCGTGCTTCGCTCTAAATGATCTATTTATTGCTACTAATATAGTGGTTAGTATGAGTAAATGAATCAAATTTACTGGGTTGCCAAATGGATCATGTATGTATATTTCTTTTGTGTAGATTAATCCAATAGCAAAGATGATTCCAAATAAGATTAATAGGTCGTCTAGTAAATGTGGAAATTTTTTAAGCATGTCAATACTCCTTTCATTATGTCAAATATCACCATTCCCTTATTTTATCAATTTTATTCGTAGCATTACTTAAGCCTATAAAGGGTATGGCTCCCATAAATAAATGACCAAGATCAATCCAGCATCACAACAACCCGAATTCCTTATTAGATTCGGGTTGTTGTGATGCATAGTTTGTGTGTTGAAACATTCATATAAAAAGTGCATAAAGGCTTCAGTTCATTGTAAACAAGGAGGTGTTGCTACTGATCCGTCGAACTTTAAATTGGTAATTAAAAAATCATACATTCATATCCAAGTGAAAAATTACCCTTGATGAACTAAGGAGCAGTTTAGTTGAAGAGTTATATTGCATATTTAGTTACCCGGTTGAGCATCTTATTAAAGGACCTTTTGGTTTAATTCAAAATTGGAGGGATTTTTTTATGGATAATAACACTAAGAAAAAAATTGAATCTGAGGTTAAAAAAAGTGTGGATATTGAAATTGCACAAGAATTAAGTGACTTTAGAAATCAATTAAATAGTCTGCAAAGTTCACTTTCTAATCTACAACAAAGGCAACAACAATCCGGCCAACAAATGGGAAATCAACAAGGGCAACAACAGTCTGGCCAACAAATGGGGAATCAACAAGGGCAGCAACAATTTGGCCAAATGGGACAGCAAAACCAACTACAATGATAGCTTTATAAATATTAAATTCTCAATATTCAACCCTTTTTCTTTAACATTTCACTATTCACTTTAAAAAATACACTTCAAAAAGTGAAAGCTAAAAAGATAAAAAAATCCTTACTATAAATAAAAAACCCGACCAAAAATGGACGGGTTTTTCTTATTCGCTAAATGTAATCACAAACAGTGCAGCACAACAACCCGAATCCAAGAAGGAATTCGGGCAGAATCTTCAAATATTGCATTTGAAGATTTTAGGTATTAGGCGAATGCCTTCTATAGTTGCCATGTTGATAAGTCTTTCAACTCAACTTTCCACGCCATCTAGTTATCAGTAGTTGACAATGACGGTTCCAGAGGGTTAATTCGATTAAGTTCACTCACTCTATGATAACTAAACAACACTCAAGTTTGTTCCATTATCCGAATTAACGACAAAACTATAGGACTTGTATTAACCATTGTGGACACATTTTGAAATATTTAAACATTGTTTTGGTTTAATTTGTTGCACAGTCCGAATACACTACGCTTATGGAACCATCTAACCCGAAAGTTTCATAAGAAGAAACTACCCTAAAGACAGCTCCGATCTTCAGCTAAAGCACCTGTTACTTAAGAACAAAATTTATTTATTCAGCACTAATATTCCTATTTTTCTTTTTAAAATAAACGAATTAAGAATGGTTAACCCTAAAAATTATAAGAAACATATTTGTAGAAATAATGTCTCCTGCTAAATTTAATTCATCAGCTATGTAGAAACTTATTTTCATGGTTAACAAGAAAAAGGCTTCCGCAGCAACTCTTATTTTATTTGAGCAAAGGCTTCATTGTTTGACGAGTTTCTTCTATTATATAGTGATCTTTTTAAAGTCTTTTTTCATATTCCTTAACCAACTTATAAAAAGTTGTCTTTTTAACGCCTAATTCCGCCATGGCATTCACAGCTGTCATATCCCCTGCTTTCCATAAATCATAGACTTCTTTAAACTCTTCCGTTACTTGAGCTTTCGGACGGCCGAAGGGTACACCGTTTTTTAAAGCCACATCAATTCCTTCACGCTGCCGTTTTCGAATACGGTCTCGTTCCTCTTCCGCCATCCAGGAAAGGATTTGTAAAACAAGATCTGCAATGAATGTTCCTAAACTATCCTTAAATTGAGTAGTATCTAACAAAGGCATATCCATAACCACGATATCTGCCTGGATGTTTTTTGTGATGTCATTCCATTCCTGAAGAATCTCTTCCTTGTTCCGTCCAAAACGATCAAGTGAATGAATGTAAAGAACATCCCCTTTCCGGATCATTCGTTTTAATAATTGATATTGGACTCGTTCAAAATTTTTCCCACTTTGTTTATCCATAAAGATATCTCGTTCATCAAGGCCCTTTTCTTTCATGGCTTGAAGTTGTCGTCCTTCATTTTGATCTTTGCTGCTGACTCGTATGTACCCAAATTTACGAATATCCATTTTTTTACTCCTTATCTACTTTTCTTTCTCTTATTCTATCAAATGCGTTCGTAAAAGTGTATGCAAAACAAAGAACGTTCGCTAAGTGTTTTTAAACTTTAACGAACGTAAAAAAAAGAGGATTTTATTGAAAAAATTCCCGTTCGTAAAAGTGTACTTTTACGAACTTCGGTACAAACTAAAAAGATAGATTATTAGTTTACTTTAAATTAAAAATTTCAAAAAACTTCGGAGAAGTATAATTTTATGAAGTTTTTTGATTGTTACGAATCTCCTTATTGTTCCAAGCATATAGTTTATAGGGGTCCTACCAACAAAAAGCGAAAAACATACGCTAAGCAAATTTCGACATAAAGAAAGCCGATTTTTCCTACGTTAAGGAAGTATCGGCTTTTATTACTGTAAATCACTTATACAATAGTTCACTAAATTCTTTCTTTTAGTTCGAGTGGAAAAATAATACTACACTGGGTTCCTAGTTGAGGTTTACTATCTATGTAAAGATCTCCGCCATGAGCTATAATAATTTGTCTTGCAATAGCCATCCCTAATCCAGTTCCAGAATTATTAGAAGAGGCATCTGTTCCTCGGAAATACCGATCAAATAAGTGATCAACAGTTTCTTGATCCATGCCGACCCCATCATCCTCGATTAAAACACGAATTTGTCTTAGATGAGACAAGTCTTGATGAACTATGACTTTAATTTTAGTTTCGGGAGGATTGTGTTTAATACTATTTGCAATTAAGTTTTCAAATGCGCGCTTTAGGTATCTCGTATCCATTTTAAGAAAAATTTCTTCTTTATTTGTTTCAAATGAAAACATCTTGTTTTTTGATTCTGGCAATCCTTTGAGTTGTTCCAAAATGTCTTTGATAACATTTACTAGGTTTTTTTGTTCAAGTTGTATCGGAATAGCATCATTTTTTAATTGAAAAGTTAAGTTGAAGTCTTCTATTAGTTGCTCCATATATTCCACACGTTCTTCCATGGTTTTAGCAAAGTGACGTACTTTTTCTTGTTCCCAATCATATTCCTGTGCAGATAATAAGACAGTATATCCTTTAATAACAGATAGGGGAGTTTTTAAATCATGAGAAACGCCTGTCATCCATTCTTCCCTTGTTTTTTCTAATAACTTCCTTTCTTCCTCGTTTTTCTTAAGGGTTGTTGTTAGCCCTGAAAGAGCCTGAGTTAATTCTTGATACGTTTTATACTCTGCTTTATTCCGGCGGCTCTTCTTGGAATGAAACTTCAAATAATAAGAGGGTTCTTCATATTTACCTTTAGATAGATTGTCAATCCAAAATACAATATATAGTAAAGGAGCACCTAATTGTTTTCCAAAAAATAAAGCAATTAAAATTCCAATTATAATAATGGAAAGAATCCATAGATTATTCATCCAATAAAAAAATGGATTATTATTAGCCATTGGTTTCCCTAACACCCATGTTAGATCCTGATTGTCTATGGTTTTATACCATGTAGACAACTGATAGCCCTTTTTAGCAGGGTACAGGTAATCAGACACTAGTTCCCCAGGAATATAATGATCCGGCACATTTTTTGGTTTTTTAAAGGAAAAAACTTCATCACCCTGTTCATCCAATACTTGCATCCACATTTTATTTTTTTCTAAATCCTCTTTTATTTTCGAGCTTACTGAAAGGCCTTGATCAACAACAACCGTATCTTCAACAATTTTGCTAATCGATAATTGTGGAGTTTCTGTTTTGTTATGTCCAAGAAAGAAGCTGAATAGAACGATGCTGATCACAATGAGTAAACCCCAAATAAGCATTAACCAGAAAAGTCGTGATACAAAGTAATATGCGACACGATTTTTTAATTTCACAACAAGTCCTCATTTGTTGTTACTTCAAATATATACCCTAATCCCCGAACCGTTTTAATCCATTTAGGTCTACTAGGATCTTTCTCTATTTTTTCACGTAAACGTCGTACATGTACCATCACCGTACTATCTCCACCATAAAATTCCCCCCATACATCTTTATATATTTGATGTTTACTCAAAATCTGGTTAGGATGTTCGCAAAAATAGAATAAAAGTTTCATTTCCTGAGTAGGACATTCTATCCTTACACCATCAACAATAAGCCTTCCAGTATTGGGATCTATTTTTAAATAGCCATAATCGTATACCTTTTTACGTGAATGTGGTGATGGAATTTGAGTAGAACGCCTTAATTGGGCTTTCACACGAGCTACTACTTCTAAAGGATTAAAAGGCTTTGTAATATAGTCATCGCCTCCAAAACTAAATCCCTGCAATTTATCTAAATCTGTAGTTTTAGCCGTTAAAAACAATATAGGTACATCTGTATCTGAACGAATTTTGCTACATAGAGTAAACCCATCAATATCCGGTAACATAACATCTAACAATATAATGTGAGGATTTTCATGTATAGTTTTTACCAGAGTCTCGGCTCCTGTATTGGCTTTTAAGATATTTTGAAATCCTTCCTTTTCAAAGACGACAGTTAATAAATCTAGAATATGCTGATCGTCATCAACAATCAGAATTTTATGATCTTCGAGTTTGAAAGTCACACTTGTTCCTCCCTTCTATCTTAGTATTATTTTACATTAAACATAAGTTGAAGTAGTTGTTATAGGAAAGAATTTATATTCTGTTTAGGATTCAGAATAGTCAAACCATTACGTAACCCTTGATACTACGAGGATGTGGCATAAATAGAAAGTAATTTTCGGGGCAAATCGTTAAGTAAATGTTTAGAAAGAGTTTCGTTCATGTTAAAAAAGTTTCGTTTACGATTGAAATGAGGTGAGGAACAGATGAATGATCAAATAATAATGACAAATGAGCTAACCAAAAAGTATAAGAAGCATACTTCTGTGGACGGGTTGAACTTAAGAATTGAACGTGGACAAATTTACGGCTTTCTTGGACCTAATGGCGCTGGAAAAACAACAACGATTAGAATGTTGCTAGGATTAATTAAGCCAACTAAGGGAAATATCGAAATTTTTGGTCAAAACCTGAACAAAAACCGGCTACAAATTTTACAAAGAATCGGATCGTTAGTAGAGTCTCCAACGTACTATGGAAACTTAACTGGTCGTGAAAATTTAGAGGCTGTTCGTAGATTACGGGATCTTCCGGAAAAACGGGTTAGCGAAGTGTTGGAAATTGTAAGATTAACCAAAGTGGCAAACCGACTAACAAAAGAATATTCGCTTGGAATGAAGCAACGTCTCGGTATTGCTGTTGCCCTACTTAGTAATCCAGATTTATTAATACTAGACGAGCCGACTAATGGTTTAGATCCATCCGGTATTCAAGAAATCAGAGAGTTGATTAAGGAGTTGCCGGAGGCTGGAATGAGTGTCCTTGTATCCAGCCACTTGTTAGGTGAAATAGATCAAATGGCAACACAGGTAGGGATCATTAATAATGGAAAAATGATTTTCCAAGATTCGATTGAACGCTTAAGACAAAAACGAAAACCTCTATTAAAAGTTGGAGTTAATGATGTAATGAAAGCAAATGCAATATTAAAAGAACGAGAATTAAAGGCTGATTTACAAGACAATTTCTTGTGGTTATCTCAAACGGATCCGGCATTTGTTTCAGAAATTAACTCTATTCTAGTCCATTCGGGTGTATCTGTATATCGACTTGAGGAAGTGAAAAGAACACTTGAGGATATCTTTTTAGAATTAACTGGTACTGAGGGAAGCTTATGAAAAAGTTATTACAGGCAGATCAATTAAAATTAAAACGTTCGTCGTTTTTGATTATCATTTTATTGGTTCCGTTACTTATCTTGGCGTATGAGTTGGTAAATCTCACCTATCGTGCTGAGTTTGTGGAAAAACAAGCTGAGATGTTCGGTGCTGGTTCTATGTGGATATTTTTATTGTATGACAATAGTTTGTTATTCGGCCTAGGTTTCCCATTAGCCGTCACACTTGCTGCATCAGTGATAGCAAATATTGAGCATCAGGCAAATGGATGGAAACAAACCCTTTCAATGCCTATATCAAGGGGAAAAATTTATTTGAGTAAATTTATTTGGCTAACTATTAGTCTATTTCTTTCCACTACTATTTTTCTGACCGGTATGGTTTTTCTAGGAAAGGCTCTAGGATTTGAAGGTGGTATTCCTTGGGGCTTATTAATAGGCGATTGTTACGGTATGTTGATTACCGTTTTACCAATTATGGCTTTTCAATTTTGGTTATCTATGACCATTAAAAATCAGGCTTTCTCGATTCTTATTGGATCTGTTTCTGCTATTATGGGTCTATTTTTAGCAGCTACTCAAACGACAAGGTGGTTCCCTTTAGCTTATCCAATCCAATCATCAACGGTTATATTGCAGTATGAGGGTATAGGGTATAACCCAGATTTTTCAGCCTACCTCGTTATCAATTTGATATTAGGTATAATCCTAATGTTTATAGGTTCTATGCATTTTGCTAAACGGAATGTCCAGTAGGGAGGGATTATTTTGAAAAATGTCTTATATGTCGAACGATTAAAGTTAAAACGCTCCAAGTTGTGGTTACTTTACTTGATAGGTCCCTTATTAGGTGTATTCCTGGCTTATATTAACTTCTTTAAAAACTATGATCTTTTTATGCAGCCTGGAGATAATGCATGGATTGAAGTGTGGACACAGGTAGCGTTATTTATGGGTCCTTTTGTATTACCAATCTTGGTTGGGATATACGCAGCAATTGTTTGTAGAAGTGAACATGTCGGGGGTGGATGGAAGCAACTACTAGCTTTACCGATCAAACATTCAGAGATCTTTTTAGGGAAATTTCTAACGGTGGTAAAAATGGTAATTATTACAATGATAATCTTATTAATCTTTTTTATAGGATTTGGTTATGTAAAAGGAGTCGAAGGCAGTCTTCCGGTTTTTACTATATTTTGGTTCATGATTAGAGGCATTTTAGCGTGCTTGCCATTGATTCTTCTACAACTAATTATATCCATAAGGGCTAAAACATTTGGCATACCATTAGCTGTTAGTATTATTTTTACTCTTCCAGCTATTATTATTGCCAGTACACCATTAGGGCAGATTTATCCATGGACGCAGCCTATGCTGGCGATGTCACCTGAAGATGAATCCCCTATTCAATCTTATTTCTTATTTTATGCACTACTAATTGGAACCTTCATAGTTTTACTGCTTTATGGTTTGCGGAGTTTTGCAAAACGGGACACGATTTAACTGATTCTGGCCGATTTTCTCTTGGATAGTTAAAATCGGCTTTCTTTTAGTGCATGATTTTGATTTGCTGAAGTTATTAGATTAGGACGAAGTTCTTATTTAATATTTTGAATAATTATATAGTTTACCTGTACAGAAAGTCATCAATTTCTGTACATTGAAGAATTTAAGTAGTTTTCTAGCTTTCTATCTACTATATGTGTTCATAAACTCTGTAAAGAAATCTATGTTCAGATATTATCCCTAACATTAAGTTATGTTACGATAAAACAGAAAATTAAAAAACAGAGGGGGAGAAATTAATGAAGGTAGGATATGCTCGTGTTTCAACAGGCATTCAAAATCTTGATTTACAATTAGATGCTCTTAGGGAACATGGTTGCGAAGAAATATTTACAGATAAAATTAGTGGCGCCAAAGATAAAAGACAAGGATTGGAAGAAGTCCTTCGATTTGTACGCTCAGGTGATACGATAGTAGTTTGGCGCTTAGATCGATTAGGTAGAAATATGCAGCATTTAATTAAAATTGTGAATGACCTTAATGACCGAGGCATTAGTTTCCACAGCTTGCAGGAAAACATTACGATGGACAAGGTTAGTGCAACGGGGCAACTTATGTTTCATCTATTTGCAGCCTTTGCTGAATTTGAGCGTAATCTTATTCAGGAGCGATCAGCAGCTGGCCGTGTTGCAGCAAGAGCCAGAGGACGATTAGGAGGAAGACCAGAGAAGTTAGATAAGAAAGAGTTAGAAATGTTAAAGACATTAGTGGCAAATGGGACGCCCATTACGGATATTGCTCAAAGGTGGGGTGTTTCCCGAACAACTGTTTATCGGTATTTAGAAAAGAAGTAAGTCTTTGAATACGAAAGGATGGATGGGGAGGAAATGGCATCAAGAGGGAAAGAATTACTTACAGCAGACCAAAGAGCTGAATTAGTACGGATTCCATCCGATATGACCGAAAGGGAACTGGAAACCTATTATACTTTTTCGCAATATGACTTGGACGTTATTAAACGGCATAGAAGAGATCATAATCGTTTGGGATTTGCTGTCCAATTATGTGTATTGCGCTATCCGGGGTGGTCTCTTACAGATGTTGAACCTATACCAGATTATGTAATCCAATATATAGCAAAACAGATAAATGCTAATCCCGATTCTTTTTCCTTATATGCCCAACGTGACCCAACAAAGCATGAACATATGGAAGAAATCCGACAGGTATATAGATACCAGAATTTTTCTGTAAGTACATATCGGGAATTAGCTCAGTATCTTTTGAAACATGCTCTTCAAAATGGCAATTCCATGTATCTACTTCGAACTGTTCAAGAAGAAATACGGAATCGAAAAATAATTCTTCCTGGAATGACTACAATAGAGAGACTTGTCTGGGAAACTCGTCGGAGAGCAGAGGAAAAGATTTTTAAATCCTTAGCCGGGACCCTTTCAAACTGGCAAAAGAAAAAGTTGGATGAATTTATCGATCCACTAGTGGAAAGCAAGAAAACCCCATTAGCATGGTTGAGGGAAATTCCCGGCCAGTCATCACCTGATTCCTTTCTAAAAGTAATAAAGCGTTTGGAATATATTCGGGACTTGAAACTTCCGACAAATTTACATGAAGTACATCCCAATCGATTGCTTCAATTATCACGTATCGGAGCACGTTATGAACCTCATTCGTTTCGCAGATTTAAAGAAAATAAGAAATATGCCATCCTTGTAGCATATCTAGGAACACTAAGTCAGGACTTAATTGACCAAGCAATTGAAATTCATGATCGGCAAATGATGATTTTACAATCGAAAGGTCGCAAATCACAAGAGGAAATGCAAAAGGAAAATGGAAAAGCAGTTAATGAAAAGGTTGTTCATTTTGCAGATATTGGAGCTGCGCTTATTCAAGCACGAGATGAAGGGCTTGATCCATTTAGCACCATTGAAAAGGTAATGCCTTGGGATAAAATCGTTACTTCCGTTGAAGAAGCAAAAAAGTTAGCACGACCAATGGATTATGATTACCTTGACTTGCTAGAGAATAGATTTATTTATTTAAGAAAGTATACCCCTACTCTTCTTAAATCATTAGAATTTCGTTCTACAAATGCAGCAGAACCATTATTACGTGCATTAAAAACATTGAATGAGATGAATGAATCAGGAAAAAGAAAAGTACCAGATGGAGCACCATTAGATTTCGTCCCAAAACGATGGGAAAAGCATGTGTACGATGAAGAAGGAACAATTAATCGACATTATTATGAAATGGCTGCCCTAACGGAATTAAAAAATCATATTCGTTCAGGGGATGTATCTGTAGTAGGTAGTAGGCTTCATAAGGACTTTGAGGAATACCTTGTTCCTAAAAATGAATGGACAAAAACCAATCTTACAGATACTAGATTAGCAGTTCGCTCATCAGCAGAGGAATACCTTGAGGAAAGAAGGAGTGCCCTAGCCGAACGCTTTACATGGGTTTCAAATAACCTTGATAGTCTTGAAGGAGTAAATATAGAAAAAGCAAAACTTAGGGTAGATCGTTTGGAAAAGGATACCCCAGAAGATGCACGAACCTTCAGTTTATCCTTATATAATATGCTTCCAAGAATTAAGCTCACTGATCTTTTAATGGAGGTAGCGCACTGGACAGGATTTGACGAAATGTTAATACATGCTTCCACCAATCGCCCTCCAAAGGGAGAAGAAAAGGTAATTTTAATGGCTGCGCTTATGGCAATGGGGACGAATATTGGATTGACTAAAATGGCAGATGCTACACCTGGAGTTACTTATCACCAGATGGCCAATGCCGCACAATGGCGATTGTATGATGATGCTATAAATCGAGCACAGGCAACTTTGGTAAATTTTCAGCATAAGCTTGCTCTAGCTTCTTATTGGGGAAATGGCACCACATCTTCATCTGACGGAATGCGTGTACAAGTTGGTGTTTCATCGTTGCATGCTGAAGCAAATCCCCATTATGGCACAGGAAAAGGGGCAACCATTTATCGGTTTACAAGTGATCAATTTTCGGCTTTTTATACGAAAGTCATTAATACAAATGCAAGAGATGCCGTACATGTCATCGATGGTTTGCTTCATCATGAAACAGAATTAAATATTGAGGAGCATTATACTGATACAGCTGGTTATACCGATCAAGTTTTTGGTTTAAGTCACTTGTTAGGATTTCGTTTTGCACCAAGGCTGCGTGATCTAGCCGATGCCAAACTATTTACCATTCAAAAACCAAGTGATTTTCCTGACCTAGAAAAATTACTTCGTGGACGGATTAACATAAAGGTTATTCAAGAAAACTTTGATGATGTACTCCGTTTAGCCCATTCTATTCGAGAAGGAAAAGTGTCCGGTTCACTTATTATGGGGAAATTAGGATCATATGCAAGGCAAAACAAGTTAGCTACTGCTTTGCGAGAAATGGGAAGAATCGAAAAAACTATTTTTATCTTAGATTACATATCTAATGAAACACTTCGTAGGCGTATTCAAAGAGGATTGAACAAAGGGGAAGCAATGAATGGCTTAGCAAGAGCATTATTCTTTGGAAAACGGGGTGAGTTACGAGAACGAGGGCTGCAAGACCAACTTCAACGTGCAAGTGCCTTAAATATTATAATTAACGCCATTAGCGTATGGAATACCGTATATCTTACCGAAGCAACAAATTTGTTGAAGGAAAAAGGAAATTTACGGGAAGACTTACTAAAACATACTTCTCCATTGGGATGGGAGCATATCAATTTTCTTGGTGAATACACCTTTGATATGAAGAAAATAGCAAGTTTACATTCGCTGCGCCCTCTTATTCAATAAAAATAATAGCCGAAGATTTCCTTAGCGTAGGAAATATCGGCTTTATTTATGTCGAAATTTGCTTAGCGTATGTTTTGCGCTTTTTGTTGGTAGGACCCCATATGCCAAAGATAATAATGAATATGCCCAAGAGCAAGTTTTTATCCTACATGCACAAAGCGCAATTCTAGAAGAAGATAATCAAGCAAGGTTACAAAACCCTCTCTTTGAAAATGCTACCGAAGGTGAAATCAAAAATGCAGGAGATTTTTATCTTGAAAAAGACGGTGGATTGTTCGGAGGTTATCATATTTATGCTCGTCCGTACTCCCTTAAAGTATCAGCTAATCAACCGGATACGGTGATTAAATTAAATGGAAAAGAAGTTTTTAAAACAAAAAACGGTCAACTTGAAAAGAATATTAATGGACTAGCGCCAAGTAAATATACCGTTACTGGAACAAAAAAATATGAATTTGTTAATATACAAACAAAAGAAGAAGTGTCTCTTTTCGATGATGAAGAACGTCAAAGTGAAATTGAATTGGATGTAGAGGGGAAAAAGATTGATGTGGAAGCAACCATTGAAAATGTTGAGATATTTGTAAATGGGAAAACCACAGAAAAAAAAGCCGAAATGATTAAAGAGGATGAGGGAGGCTTGTTTGGTAATAGTGATGATGACGAGGAAACAAATTTCGGGCCCGTATCAACGGATGGTTCAATCAAGGTCCATGGAGAAGCTACCTATCCCTGGGGAGCTGCAACAAGTGACGCTCTAACGGTAGATGAAGATACAGTGAGTGTGGATGTTACACCTAAACCATTTGGAGAGAAAGAAAATAAAGACAAAGTTGTACAAGTGATCAATGATTTTGCTAAACAACGAGTTCAAGCGTTAGTTCAACAAAATGCTTCCGTTATTAAAACAGCTTCAGACAATATTGTAAAAACATACGCAGAAGATATCCAGTTCGCTAAATCAAATGAAAATTATTGGAAAGGGATAGCCCTGGGAACACGTATTGACTTCGGAAATATAACCTTATCGAAAGAAAAAGATCAATATCGAGTAAAGCTTCCAGTAGAATTTCATAGTGAACAAAAAGAATACTATGGATTTAATGAAGGCGATCCATTAGAAGAAGTGTTTGAAGAATATTTGGTCGTGGCAACGTATGATGAAAAATCTAAACAATGGACGATAGATGAATTAGATGATTATTATTCCGATGATGAATTTATGAAAGGGAAAGACGTTGTAAAAAGTGAATTTAAATAATAAAAAGCCTACGTTCCTTGCTGTTCAAGGATCGTAGGCTTTTTTTCTTGCTTATGTTGCTTTTAAATAAAGTTTGATCATAATACCTCACAAACCAGCACTTTACGATAAATATAAAGGATCCATTTTGAAAAAAAGTTTGATCAAAATGGATTCTTTTCCAGCAGATTTAAGTTTCGTTTTTATAAAAAAGTTGAACATTTTCTACCTGTATTGCTCAAACTTTATTATAAACAACCTGACTTTTTATAATAATAATCCTAATTGATTTAACAAGGATAAAAATATCTACTAGCATTACACTTTGAATTAACCATAAAGTCAGTATCACTCAGAGCTTTTCTTATAAGATCTTTATTATTTGGTATATGGAGAGTTGGAACATTTTTCATAAAATCACGAAAGGCCGGTAAGTTATCCCATAAATCCTTTATGTGCTGTTTAAATTCTTTCGAACTGCAATTTATAATGTCACTCTTATTTTTATATTCCGGATAAACAACGATAACTGGTAGCCCACTTGTAACGATACCATAACTCATTTCTTCCCGTAATGCCCTACTATTTTTGGTTGCTGAACTTAAAAACAAAATAATATTCTTTGAATTATTAAGTCGTTGACGCAGCCTCGGTTTTAATGTCTTTTCCCAATCACTACCATCTCGCACATTATAGGTTTTATCATGTGAGTCTATGAACGGAAAGGTACTATCTGCTGATTTCCAAGCCCTTAATAAATTGTAATATACAAAATCTTTAGTAGCGAAAGCACCCAGTTTACTTTCATTAAACGGTTCACTGACATAAAACGCTGAATAATTACCACTTCTGTATGCCATATCATTCTAATCCCCTTCATATCACAGCAATTATTAAATCCCCTGACTAAATACTATTATTCTCAAATTCCCTTAGCTTATTAAAATCTATGTTTTCTATTTGATTTTCCCTTATAAGAATTTTAACCTTAGACGGTTCTTTGAATTTTACTTTGCTGATTTTAAACGTCCAGAGGATAACTTCGAGTAATTCCTGATTGGTAGCTTTAAAATCCTTATGTCTAGTTATACCTGTTCCTAACAATGGTAGTGCAATCGGGTTTTGATTGTATAAAGAATTGGCTTCATCCCAAAATCTTAATAGGCATGTTGCATATTCTGCTAATCTCAAATTAGCTTCATTTTTTTCATCAAATTTTGAAAATGCAACAAGAAAGTAGTCTTTATCCTGAAAAATACTCCCAAGTTCATACCTTGCTGTCTTTCCACCAAGCCTTCTGCTCACGCCTTCTTCTATTGCTTTCAATCTTGGTTCTTTTGCTACCCTTTTATCAAATGAATTAATTTCTCTAGCAGTTGGATATTTATTTAACAAATAGATTCCATTTAATGAATTTGAAGAAATTATTTTGTCATCTACTTTCGTATCGAAAAACTCATTAAAAGCAATCACTTTATAGCAATCATCCTGTTCGAAAATATCACCAGAAGTAATTTCAATTAATGAACCATCAACATTCAAAGTTATTTCCTTTAGACCTGATGTAACAATGAAATATCTAATAATATAAATAATGGAGATAATTACTAAAGCAAAAAATAAAAATTTATTATAGCTTACTTCAAAAAACGTTAAAATAGCCATAACCACTGTAAATAATAGACCTGGAACAGCCATTGCTTTTTGCCAAAAACTCCAATTCTTTGACAAATCTTTCATTTTAGAAAATCTTTTTTTCATGATTCTTCCTTCTCATTTCTTAGATAGTCTGGATTGTTCATCGAACTAAACTCTTACGGTTCAAAGTAAATAGGACAACTGTAATGAATGCCTTTTATACTAATACTATTATACCAATCTAACCCAGTTTCATCAAATTCTCAATATTTACTTTATTTAAAAATGTGAAACCATTTGATATTTTTCGATTTCGACTTAGCTATGCAGTCATTTCCCAGATGGGAGCACTTTTTTGAAATTCCTACTTCAACTAAACTACATACAACCTTATTTATAAGTTTAGCATTAATGTCCAATTTAATTGTGGAGTGTTACTCAAGAATATGGTCCGTTTACTGAACAAAAAAAACCTGCAACACAGGATTTTTGATATTTATTGTTTATCGAAGTTTATTTAGTTTAATTAAATAATACAAACCATTGTCTCGAATATCTTTGTTGTTTTGAACATAATCCCATGCAGCAGATATACCAATTAAACCTACACTTAACATTGCAGCTATATGTACAGGAATTTGTCCCGTTACTGTACCGATTAATGGAGTATAAGCTTTTGGGTCTCTTAGATCGTTAAATAATCGTTTTAAGACTTGAATTTTCTCATTGTCGGCTTTTTTCTTTAAATCATCGATTAAAGGATTAATTTTGTACTTAACAAGCTCTTTAGCGTGAGTTTCAATATATTTTGTATCAAAATCCTGAAGTAATTCGAAATTTATTCTTTCCATTTCAAAACGAAAATTTTCTAATTCATCTCTTAATTGGTACCTTATTTCAAGAACATCTTCCATAGAAAATTGTGATACATCTGGAAGGTTAAGCTTAATTGCTTCAAAAGCTAATGAAGGGGATTGATGTATACTTTCAGCAATTTTTTTTCGATTAATTAAAACTTCTTCATTATCATAGGTGGATTTCATTAAATTATTAAGTACGTTACTTGTAGTCAAGACTTGATTACCATAAGCAGTGGCTGCCAGAATAGAACTAAGTAAGTCATGATAATATTCCTTAACAAATCGAAGATCAAAAACCGTTTTTTCATCAATGGGATTTTTAAATGTTTCATAAATTTGACGAATTTCAGGGTCAGCAAATTTTATTTCAACCAGCTTATCCCGAACATTCTCACTCTTCCTCGGTTCTGTTCTCTTTATAAAGCAATCTTTAGTTTGATCGACGATAGAGTATGTCTGGCTAAAAATTTGATTTAATAAATCGTCACTGAGCTCTCGTAGGTTATCAATTCTACTTGATAGTATTCCTTCTTGGAATAACAGTTCTGTATGACGACTGAATTCATCATCAGTATAAGTGAAAATTTTTGTCACCTTTGCACTTATCCTTTTTCCTATCAAATCCTTCTTTGGAACAGACGTGTAAGCGCCAAGTGGTTCAACTTCTCCAAAAACATGTTCAATGATTTCAATGCTATCAAAATATAATGCAGCAAATTTAATTTCATCTACCTTTTCTTTAATTAATGGACCAATGTATTGTGTTTTTAGCATGTTTATCCTCCTTTTTTAGTTTTATCTTCGTTCCTATAATATTGAATTTCAAAACCTTTATTTCATCTTCTACTAATCTGCAACTTTAATTCATTAAGCAATAGGCCAACGAAGTTAACCACTAGCGATAATCTCTTCCTTTTTATCTAATTCACCATTATTACCCCATTCTACATAAAAGCCCTAATTACCCTTTTATATCTACCTGCTCGGCATTTAAATTCATTTCTTATTAGTTTCAGAAAGAGTTCGAGTGGTTTTTATGTTAAATTGTTGGGGGTACCCCTTCCAGTAATCGTTTAATTTTTATCTCGTTCTTCTTGATCATTTTAAGATAAACTTCAACAAATCTTTCTAAAGCTTCATCTGAAATTTCTTTTCGTTCACCTATGTTTTCAATTGTTGTTTTATTCACCCTGACCATCTCCTTTAACCAGCGTTTAAAAAGACAAAGAAGAAAAATTGAAAAAGCCCCTCTTTCGTCAACATCACGATCCGTTAATAAGAACAGTACCATAAACGGTCAGATGTGGTACAAAAATAGATTTTTATAAAAATGATCATAATCAGAGAATGTTTTATTCCAAAACTCATTCCTAAAATCAAATACCAAAAACTTGAAAAGAAGTTGAGTTTTGAGATTAATCTGGTATAGCTAAATGTAACACAATGTTATTATGTTACACGTATTGGTTTAGAATAAAGCAAAAAATCCTACGATCCTGTTCAAGGAAGTAGGTTTTTTTTACTTTTTCTTATTTAATAACTAACTGTTTTTTATATAGATTTAAATATAATTTAGTGCCTTATAGAACTAAACCAGCTAATAGGATGTCAATATCTTTCTCTAAAATTTTCATTTCCCTTATGATATACTATTTTTGTTCATGACAAATAACCCTCCAAAACCCTTTTGGAAGGATTTTTCTCTGTTTCACAAAATCGTTAATCAGGCTAAATCTAGGAATGCTTCTTTTCTCTTTAATAAAGCGTAAATCCAATGAAGCAACTTATTCATACAGGCAACGATTGACACTTTGGCCGGTTTTCCTTCTGATTTTTTCTTATCATAGAAGGCTTTAAGCTTTTTGTTCCTTGAACTTCTTATGCCACATAGTACGGCAAGATACAGAGAATGACGTAGTCTGCTCGAACCTCTTTTAGTAATACGATTAATGGTTGCCGTAAACTTACCCGATGAGTGAACACTTGGATCTACTCCAGCGAAGGCAACTAGTTTTTTCGGGTGATTAAACCGATCGATTTCACCAATTTCAGAGATAATCGTGGCTGCGGTTTTTTCTCCGATACCGGGAATCGATTGGATGATCTTATATTCTTCCAGTTCATTTGCCAGGGCCACTATACGATCTTCCAACTCAGAGAGGTGTCCCTGGTAATGAAAAAGCAACTCAATATACATACGAAGATTGATTACGTGACTTTGATACACGTTTATTTGAAATGGATTTCGAGACGCGGAGTCCATTATTTTTTTTGCTTTTTCCCATGCCCATTGACCCGATCTGCTAGGACAGAACTCTATAACACTCTCTGCTAGTTTACTTTCCCCGGCTGCTAATACCGCCTCTGAAGTGGGATATTCCTTTAATATCAATAAAGAAACCCTTGAATATAGATCCCCAAAAACCTTCCGGTATTCAGGAAACACTTGATCTAAAATGGTGTGAAACTGAAGTTTAGCTTCCACATACATATTCGTTACGATTTCCTGTTGTCTGGACAAATTCCGAAGGTCTAATAGCTGAATTCCTCTAATTTTATGAGGTTCTAAATCCTCTTTGTAATACAGCACACACAACTGGTACGCATCGATAGCGTCCGTTTTTACCTTCCGTAAGCTGGACTTCTTTGCCTGATAAGAAATAATCGGATTTAGTAAGATATATGGAATCCCTTGTTCCTCCAGGTATTGAATAACAGGAGAATGGTAATGCCCTGTAGATTCTAAAATGACCATAGGCATTTGCCCTGTCACCTCTTCAATTTCTTTTAGAAATTCTAAAAAATGATCTAACTCCTCTTTGATATGCTTCATTGAAAAGCTCTTTCCATACGGTTTAGATTGATCTAAAAATGCCTGAACTTGGCTCTCTCCTTTTGCCACATCCAGACCAACAACTGGATTCATTGTTTTTTCCTCCTCTACTTACTAACCAGTACCCCTAGTCCTCCATGTAGTGTCATAGCTTCGCTTGTTATTCGAGATCTGCGTCCCAACCAGCCTCAAACATGTTTCTACAAGTAGGGGGCGGACAGTTTAGTTCACGGGATCAAGTCCCACGCACCCGTACGTCCTACCCTGGCTACTGATATAATAGATTCTATTAAAAAAAGGTCAACCAGTAATTTTTACTGGTCGACCTTATAATACGAACGCACCCGTTAGTTTAAGTACAATCCTTCACAATCTTAATAGAGTAGAACCTATTGAGACACATTCAAATTACCTCTAAATTAGGCTTTATAATGTCTCATAAGACTTGTATCAAAATGCTTATCGTTGTAAATGGGCATTTTCCTGACTCTACCCCAATACGTGTACATAATGTAAAAAGTTCAATATTAATCCTGCAAAAGCAAATAATAGTCCAATGTAAAAAGTCCAAGGATTATCCTCTTTTTCATAATCAAAGGTCCGGTAAGTAATAAAACCAAATAACAATGCTACGATAGGAATAATTATATACTGTGGTCCAAACAAAAAGGAAATTAGACCTAATAATAGAGTTAGCATCCCATAAGGATTTTGTCCTTTTATAGTATTTAAATGCTCAATTTCCTCCGGGGTCAGACCTTCGTGTTCGTATTTAGTTAGTATTCGTTTAAGCATCCCTTGCACCACCCCTTGAAAAATTATGTATAATTAAAACAATCATACCATAATTGTGAATTATTGGTTAAAGAGGGCATGTATCAATGGATAGGTAAGCTACATTAACTGGCTACTCCTTATTTTTATTGAGCTATCCTGCCCCTTTAGTTCCATAAGAAAAGAGCTGCCTTAAAGACAGCTCTGATCTTTAGCTAACGCACCCTTTAGTTTAATATCTTACTTATTTTAAAGGTGTTTTAAACACATAACTTACTTTGTCATAATTCATCTTATCTTCATAAAAACGGTGTGCATCTGTACGCTGTAACCCTGAAGATAGGGCAACACTTTCATACTTATTTTCTTTTGCCCATTCATGAACATATGTAAGTAGTTTTTCACCGTATCCTTTTGACCGTATATTAGTGTCCGTAACCAAATCACAAACCCAAACAAATCTTCCATAATACAGTGTTGTCATTGGCTTAAAACCGGTAACCGCCACAATTTTATGATCATCAAATAAAGCCAACATTTTATATCTATCTACTTCTTGTGCTTCCATTACTAATTCAAGATAAGTACCTTCGTCAAGATGAGTTCGTAACTGCTTCATAATTGGAAATGCTTCAATTATCTCATTACGTAATTTAAGTTCTTTTATTGTTAAAGTATTCAAAGTTAAAACTCCTTTTTTTTGAATTTTTCGTAAATTAAGTCTACATATTTTCTTATTCAACTAAACTGCCCGATAGTTGCATAAAAAAAGCTGCCTTTAAGACACCCGTTAGTTGAAGAAGAATTAAAGTTTTTTGTATTTAATTCAAGAAACGTTCATTGTCATTAATATTCGAGACTCGTTTGTCACAAAGCCGTTTTTTCTAAAAAATAACTCCGGTTTACCTTTGCCTCTCTCGGTTGATAAATATGCGGCATCGACTTTTCTCTGTGTAAGGATATTCCCTAAATATTTTAGTAAACTCGAACCAACCCCGTTTTGTTGGATATTATTTAGAACGCAGATTTCATTTATGTAAAAGTTCTTGCTATCAGCCCATTGCTCTTCATTTCCGACTAAAAAGCCAATCATTTGATTATTAGAATTAAAATAACCTATTCCTATATAGCCAGGAGTCTTACTTATATCTAACAATCGTTTGTAAGATGTTTGAAAACTCCATGGTTCGTTCCAAGGATTAGAGCTAAAAACATTGGTGAAAATCTTTGATACTTCTTCTAAATCTTTTTCTGACAATACACGAATTGTATTCTGCATTAATAATTCCTCCTTCCAATCAATCCTATCAAATTTTTGTTATTAGGTTCCTTTTTTAGTTATATAAATGTACATATTTCCTAATGATTTACCATTTAAAAATAGTTGAAATTTCCCAAATATCTGATGCGTTAAATTAAAAAGAAGTTGATAATATAGATACAAATTAATTTAAATTGATTTCTTTATCTTTTTCTGTACTTTTACGGTGTCTATACATTTAAAAGTTTTAGCGTGCGTGCAATTTTAACAAAAGAGCATGGTTTTTATGCAAGGCTATTTTTGTTAGTAAGTCATGGCCATCGCTTCTTGTTTGATTGATCTGCATGAATGCCTTTCCACAAAATGATGGGGAATGATGGACCCAGCAAAAGTATCTCTAGTTTGCAACTTTTCTAAGATACTTTTTGCGGCCTGATAGCCTAAATCGAAAATATTAATGTCTACAGAAGTCAAGGCAGGTAATGATTGTTCAGAGAAAAGGACATGATTGAAGCTGACAATCGACATTTCCTTAGGAGTCTGTACTCCCACTTCTCGAAGAGAATGCACGACGCCAAGTGCCATACGATCATCACTGATGACCAACGCAGTTGGTGGTTCGTCAATCGATAGTACTTTTTTTGCAGCTGCTTGTCCACCTTCATATAAAAAATCCTCATGTATGGTATATTCCCTTCTTGGAACGATACCAGCCCTTTTCAATGCACGTTCATACCCTAATAAACGATTTAGAGTCATCACAAAGGTTATATCCCCTCCAATGAATCCAATTCTTTCATGTCCTAACTGAATAAGGTAGTCTGTTACCTGTTCGGCAGCCAAGACATTATCGTTATCTACATACGTTATCTCCTCAATAAAATCATAGGGTTTCCCAATGATGACAAACGGAAAAGCCCTTGCTTGTAAATAGGTTAGAATGTGATCATTCATCCTTGAATACATAAGGATTATTCCATCCACCATTCCCCCTTGAACCATATTCACGACTCCTTCGTAGATTTCCTCTTTTGTTTTCCCCGTGCTTAATAAAAGAGAGTAATGCTTTTCCTGAGCCCCTTCACTAAGACCCTGGAGGATTGTCGGAAAAAATGGATTTTGATAAAAGCTATTTGACGAACATGGCAGCACAAACCCAATGATCCTGGTTGATTGTTTAGCAAGACTACGTGCAATCAAGTTTGGATGATATCCTAACTTTTCCATTACCTTACTAACACGTACCTTTGTTTTTTCACTTATACGAGGATCATTTGCAATCACTCGAGAAACTGTTGAAGGAGCAACATTCGCCAGTTGTGCCACATCTTTTATCGTGATGGCCATGCGTTGTTTTCCCTCTCCCCTCTTTAGTTTTTATTGACTTCATTTAAAAAACAATAAACACTTTTCTCATATATTTTAAAATTATACTGTATCTATAATGCACTCACTAAATAGTTATTTCCATACTTTTTTGATTGTTTTTAACTTTTTTCAGAAAATACCCATTTTTCGATTTTTACCTCTTGTAAAAATTAAAAAGAAGCTGATAAGAGATCAGCTTCTAAAAAACCAGAAAATGTTTTGGGAGAGGAAAGAAGCCAGCCGACTATTTTCATTACTCCTTTCAAATTTAGGTTTAATATTATTATATGTTAAATATAGTTCCATTTCATCGTATAAATTTACATATTATAGAACTAACTTCCCTCAATGAAGAAAGAAAAAACGCCGGTTTTCTTCTTTTCTTAGTATTTCACAGTAAGTTATATTAAGTTTTTACCCCGTTAATTTGGTTTCATTATCTAGTAAGGATAAATTTGGACTTCTGAACAAAAAAACTCATGAGCTACTCACTTACAAAAAAGGGTGGATGAGTCATAATATTAAGTAATATGAGCGATATTTTATTTTGAAATTATAATTCATGATAGGCCTCCTGGTTTTGATAATTTTGTCCCTTTAGCTGGCCAGCAACCAAATCACATCTTCATTATTACAAGAATGCTGACACGTTTGTTGAATAAGAAAAAGGTTGCCGCAGCAACCCTTTGTTATACTATGCTCCTTTTTAGTTAAAAACCTAAATCTTCATTTTTAGGCCCTATAACATGTTCATCATTTTCTTCTAATATTTCTACTGGGATCGTATTACTCATGAATATACCTCCTATTTTATATATTAAAGGCAATAACAAAATTTTAAATTTTCTCACTTAAGTTTTTTCTACATTCTAATACGCTCTTCCTCATGAATAAATCAAACTTCCTGAAAAAGTCTTTTGACCCTTCCTTTTTTCTAATTGTTGATAAATATATTTGATTGACCTCGAGGTTGTTCAACTCTCTCGCTCTAATCTATTTATTAATTTTATACCTATGCTACTCTGTTGAAATGAAGGTTAGTTCATTTAGATAAAAAACTTTTCTATTCTCCCAAGCCTCTTCATTTCCAATACAAAAACCCATATTTCTGAATTAGAATCCTCCAAACAAACGATGCCTCTAAACCTAGGAGTTTTAAAGATGGTTTCAATTCTTTGAATGGCATATTCTAAGGTCCAATTCTCATTCCAGGGTGGACTATTAAAAACTTCTATAAAAAGGTTAGCTGCAACATAAATTTGATTTCTTTAAAATAATTATAAATTATCATTACAGTACCTTCTTTTCCTTTAAGAATTTAAGTTGTATTTTTGATTCGGAAAAAAATTTGCTAATAAGACGACTAGATATAAACATTGTAAATGCACCCGTAATTGCCAATACATAATAAACACTTAAAAATTTTGTTAAAAAAGCGATTAGTGGAAATGACAAGAACATTATGAATGTGGATAAAAATTTAGTCATTGATAGCATTGTATTCCTTTTTTCAGATGAAACTTCTAAATTCAAAACATTGCTAGCAATAGGTTCAAGTGTATTATAAATTAAACTCACACCAAAAAATCCAATTAGAACCCAAAAGTTAGTTTTAGTAAATAAAAGCAAAAACATCACAACTGTTGCATTCAAACAAAAACTGAAAACAATCCTTGCTGTAAATTTACTCTCTAGTTTGTATGCGTTAATAGAAGCAACTGCTGCAACAATTGAATCAATTCCGAACAATAAAGATATTATGTATGTAGGTATACCCATTTGATCAAAAAGCACTTGATTATACATGTAATATACAGAACCTATTGCATAAAAGATTCCTATACCAATTAAATATAGCCTCAAATTTGGATTTAATTTCAAAAACAATTTAATTTCTCCAATTAAATCCGAAACCTTTCTAGTTTTATTTGTATTATAACTACTACTTTCTTTTAAATTTAAAGTTATTAACAATGCAATTGACTGACATATTACACCAAACAAGTATACTGTAGACCATGATAATTCCTGGAGAAACCCTCCTATTGACATAGAAATAGCTAACGCTAAAATTACAATAGCAAAATAACGTCCAATGATTTTACTGTAATTTTTTTCGAGTTTCTTATCTTTTAAAGTGTCATACAGTAGGGATTGATCTGCTCCAGAAATACAAGTTAGACCTACTCCGTAAAAGACTTGAGCTACAGCAATTAAATAAAAACTATCAAAAAACATAAATCCTAGCATATAACAAATAATGAACATTCTCGCTACAATTAAAGAGACTTTCCTACCATATTTATCAGAAATAAGTCCGGTTGGAATTTCTGATAAAAATTGTGTTGCGTTTAGAATTGCTTGTAGTATAGCAATTTGTAATAATGAAAAACCCAAATGTGTAAAGTAAATCATCCAAATTGCTCTATCAAAAAAATTATTACCGAAAAATCCAATAAAATAGAGTTTCATTACATTTTTATCATTCGGAATTTTCTGCATAGTTCCTCCTTTTCCTGATATTTCAAAAAAATTAAAACATTGACAATGTTAAAAATTATATTACAATTTAGATTGTACCAAATTTTACATAAAAAGGAGATAAAAAAATGACAAAAACATCAAAAAACATTGAGAACTTTGTAAAAAACTCTGAGGGTAAATCACAAGATCACTACAATCATGTTTCAAAAAACATCGAGAACTTTGTGAGCAACTCTGAAGGTAAATCACAAGATCACTACAACCATGTTTCAAAAAACATCGAGAACTTTGTGAGCAACTCTGAAGGTAAATCACAAGATCACTACAACCATGTTTCAAAAAACATCGAGAACTTTGTGAGCAACTCTGAAGGTAAATCACAAGATCACTATAACCATGTTTCAAAAAACATCGAGAACTTTGTGAGCAACTCTGAAGGTAAATCACAAGATCACTATAACCATGTTTCAAAAAACATCGAGAACTTTGTGAGCAACTCTGAAGGTAAATCACAAGATCACTATAACCATGTTTCAAAAAACATCGAGAACTTTGTGAGCAACTCTGAAGGTAAATCACAAGATCACTACAACCATGTTTCAAAAAACATCG
>NZ_JBBOYT010000004.1:0-40625 GCF_038008245.1 Peribacillus sp. FSL K6-5616
TATTGCGATATTTTTCAGCTTTCAGGAGGAGTGACGTAAATTAACAGCTAAATCGACCTGCAGGCTAATTAATTTCATCAGCTGACTTATTTATTCGGACTAAACTTGAATTGAAATAATTCATGGGAGCAAGATACGAATATGTAACGATCATGGAGCAGAGGTAATTTCATGAATCAAGCTATTTTAATTCAGAGGGAGGAGAAGGGCGGGATATTGAAGGGGATGTAGAGTATATGAGAGTAGATGCTTTTAGGAAGGCAAGGGGGATCATATTCTGAGTCATTTTGGAATTTCCATTATAAAGTATTTATTTACATGCATTCTTGTCTTTACTTATTCTTTTCATTATACTAGGAAGAATTTATTATTGATAATATGCAAGTTGGATGGGTAAGGAAGAAGGCAGACAAAATAGAACCATGAAGGGATCGGTATTGTGAGTAAAAAGAGTAAGGAAAAGTTTGAAGTTATCGAGGGCGAGACGATCGATGCATGTTTAGATCGAATTAAAGCGGCAGGTTACTTTCCTGTAAGGCGAACGGAAGAACCTATCTTTGCGGAGAGAATCGAGAATGGCAAAGTCCATTATGAGCCGGTTGATCGAAAAATTGTATTCGAAGCAAAGTTAATCGAGTAAAACACGAACGTTTAATTAATATCATGTAAAAATATTCGATTTTAACTTGACATTAAAATGGCCGGAAGGTAAGATGAAGTTACATTAATACGTCTCATATAATCATGGGGATATGGCCCAAAAGTTTCTACCTGATGACCGTAAATCATCGGACTATGAGAAAAGCATCTGACTATTTCGGAAACCTAGCCAAGTCTTTTTGTATTTTCCAAAAGGGCTTTCTGTTCCGGACAGGTTGCTTTCTCGATGAGGAAGCAACCTGTCCGGTTTTTTAATTTACATGTTATAGATAAATGATAAGCGTCTGTCTGCATACTCGGGACGCCATAATATGAGTGTTGGAGGGAAAGATGATATGAAACCGCAAGTTGGGGTTATTATGGGAAGTGTCTCGGATTGGGAAACGATGAAGTACGCTTGTGAATCATTGGAACAGCTTGAGATCCCCTATGAAAAAAGAGTCGTTTCCGCCCACCGGACGCCGGATTTACTATTTGAATATGCAGAGAGTGCAAAAGATAGAGATATTAAAGTGATTATTGCCGGAGCAGGCGGGGCTGCACATCTTCCAGGTATGACCGCCGCTAAAACGATTGTCCCTGTGATTGGCGTGCCAATACAGTCGAAGGCATTAAATGGGATGGATTCGTTATTATCGATTGTTCAAATGCCTGGTGGCGTACCGGTTGCAACGGTTGCGATCGGAAAAGCCGGCGCAGTCAATGCCGGTTTGTTAGCGGCTCAAATGTTAGCGGCTTTTGATTCTGACATTGCTGATAGGCTAGAGGCTTTACGAGACGAAACCAGAGAAAAGGTGTTACAGAGCAGTGAACAACTTAAATAATACAATCATATTACCTGGACAGACCATTGGAATTATCGGCGGTGGGCAATTGGGCAGGATGATGGCCTTGTCAGCTAAGGCATCGGGCTTTAAGATAGCGGTCCTAGAGCCGACTGCAGAAGGCCCATGTGCTCAAGTGGCGGATATTGAAATCATTGGTGCTTATGATGATATCGAAGCATTGAAAAGGTTAGCTGACGTCAGTGATGTCATAACATACGAGTTTGAAAATATCAGTTCAGAAGCCTTGGATTGGTTAAAGCAACATGCATTTCTTCCACAGGGCTCAGAATTATTAAAGCTGACACAGGATAGATTGACTGAAAAAAAAGCCATATCCGATGCAGGAGCTTCCGTTGCTCCATATCAGGAAATACAGGATATTTCAGAAATTTACCTTCATATAGAGAAATTAGGGTACCCTAGTGTGTTAAAAACGACGCGGGGCGGTTATGATGGAAAAGGGCAGTTGGTCATTAAGGAAGAAGCCGATATCAAAAAGGCTGAACCCCTGCTCAAAACAGGTATATGTGTGCTGGAAGCCTGGATTCCTTTCGTAAAAGAAATATCCATCATCGTGACGCGTAAGGCTGATGGCGAGAAAAGTCATTTTCCGATTGCGGAAAACATTCATATTGAAAACATTCTTCATAAAAGCATTGTTCCGGCCCGTATCAGTATCCAAGCTGAACGGAAAGCTATTGATGAAGCTTTGCAGCTTGCAGAGAAACTTGATTTGGTGGGGACATTGGCAGTCGAGATGTTTTTAACCGCTCAGGATGATATCATCATTAATGAATTAGCGCCAAGACCTCATAACTCAGGCCATTATACAATGGAGGCATGTGAGACTTCACAGTTTGAACAGCATATAAGGGCTGTCTGCAATTGGCCTCTCGGAAATACGGCGTTATTGAAGCCTGTGGTAATGATAAACATCCTTGGTGAGCATATCGGACCCTTGATGGATGAAATTCCGACGCTTTCAGATTGGAAGGTTCACCTTTACGGTAAGAAAGAAGCCAAGCTTAAGCGGAAAATGGGTCATGTGAATATTTTACGTCCAACGATTGAGGAAGCTCTTTCGGAAAGTGATCGAAGCAAAATATGGAATCAACAGGTTGAAACGGAGGAAGTAAAATGATTGAACGTTATACCCGCCCAGAGATGGGAAACATTTGGACAGAAAAGAACCGCTTTAATGCGTGGTTGGAAGTTGAAATCTTAGCTTGTGAAGCATGGTCGGAGCTAGGTGTCATTCCAAAAGAAGATGTGAAGCTTCTTCGTGAAAATGCTACATTCGATGTCGACCGTATCAATGAAATCGAAAAAGATACACGCCATGATGTTGTTGCTTTTACACGTGCGGTTTCCGAAACGTTGGGTGAAGAACGGAAATGGGTCCATTACGGACTGACTTCCACTGATGTGGTGGATACAGCTCTTTCATATGTGATAAAGCAGGCGAATGAGATCCTTGCCAAGGATTTAAATAACTTCGTGGAGATCCTGAAAAATAAAGCGAAAGAACATAAATACACGGTTCAAATGGGACGTACACATGGAGTTCATGCGGAACCGACCACTTTTGGGTTGAAACTGGCACTTTGGTATCAAGAAATGAAACGCAATGTCGAACGTTTTGAAGAAGCAAGAAAGAACATAGAGGTTGGGAAAATCTCTGGGGCTGTCGGAACTTACGCAAACATCGACCCGTTCGTTGAAAAATTCGTTTGTGAAAAGCTTGGCCTTGAAGCAGCGCCAATCTCAACACAAACATTACAACGCGATCGCCATGCACATTATATGAGTACATTGGCTTTAATTGCGACATCTATTGAAAAGTTTGCAGTGGAAATTCGCGGCTTGCAAAAAAGTGAAACACGCGAAGTGGAAGAATTCTTTGCAAAAGGACAAAAAGGATCTTCGGCAATGCCTCATAAACGGAATCCAATCGGTTCTGAAAATATGACGGGTATGGCTCGTGTAATCCGCGGTTACATGATGACAGCATATGAGAATGTGCCATTATGGCATGAACGTGACATTTCGCATTCTTCTGCTGAGCGCATCATCTTGCCGGATGCAACGATCGCATTAAACTATATGCTGAACCGTTTCAGCAACATAGTGAAGAACTTGACCGTTTATCCAGAAAATATGAAACGCAATATGGACCGTACGCTGGGATTGATTTTCTCACAACGTGTGCTGCTATCCCTTATCGATAAAGGACTTGTCCGTGAAGAAGCTTATGATACGGTTCAGCCGAAAGCGATGGAAGCATGGGAGCTTCAGGTTCCATTCAGAAGCCTGATCGAAAAGGATGATAAAATCACAAGCTTGCTTACGAAAGAAGAACTTGATGATTGTTTCGATCCTACACATCACCTGAAAAATGTTGATGTAATCTTTGATCGTTTAGGTTTATAAAAGTGAAGGCGGCAAACATGGCACCTTTAATGGTGATATGTTTGCCAAGCCTGATCAATGGCAGGAAGATTCATAATATTCACAATGTGGGGGTCTGGACAGATGGAAAAACGAGAATTGTTGTATGAAGGAAAAGCGAAACAGATTTTTGCAACGGACAACAGTGAAATAGTATGGGTGGAATACAAGGATTCGGCAACAGCATTCAATGGTGAGAAGAAGTCAGAGATTGCCGGAAAAGGTAAGTTGAATAATCAAATTACTAGCTTACTATTTTCAAAGCTTGCCCAAGAGAATATCCCGTCCCATTTTATTGAAATGCTTTCCGAACGGGAGCAGTTAGTCAAAAGGGTGTCCATCATTCCGCTAGAAGTCGTTGTCAGAAATACGGCTGCCGGCAGTTTTTCTAAAAGGACTGGCATTGAAGAAGGCCAGCCGCTCAAGAAAACGCTGATTGAGTTTTACTATAAAGACGACGAGCTCGGCGATCCTCTGTTAACGGAAGACCATATTGAAGAATTGGAACTTGCAAGCAAGGAAGATGTAGCGATTTTAAAAGAAAAGGCACAAGAAATCAGTATCGTCTTAACGTCTTTCTTTAAAGAGTTGGACATTAAATTGATTGATTTTAAATTAGAGTTCGGCAAAACCCCGAATGGAGACATTCTGCTGGCAGATGAAATTTCACCTGATACCTGCCGATTATGGGATATTAATACGAACGAAAAATTAGACAAAGATGTATTCCGCCGTGATTTAGGAAGTTTAACAGATGCTTATGAAAAAATACTAGCAAAGTTGGAGGGCACTCAACATGTATAAGGTTAAGGTATATATCACACTACGCGAAAGTGTATTAGATCCACAGGGAGCAGCAGTGCAACAATCACTTCATAGCTTGACATATAACGAAGTTAGTGATGTTCGAGTGGGGAAATACATTGAACTTACAATTAAGGATACGGATCGTGATTTAGATCAACTTGTGAAGGAAATGTGTGAAAAACTATTGGCCAATACGGTAATTGAAGCTTACCGTTATGATGTTGAGGAGGTTATCACCCAATGAAATTTGCTGTCATAGTTTTCCCTGGCTCCAATTGTGATGTCGATATGTACCATGCGATAAAGGATGCACTGGGGGAAGAAGTGGAGTATGTTTGGCACTCTACAGACAATCTAGATCAGTATGATGGGATTCTCCTTCCTGGAGGTTTCTCTTATGGAGACTATTTACGCTCTGGAGCAATTGCACGCTTTTCGAATGTAATGGCTGAAGTCGTAAAAGCGGCACAAGCAGGAAAGCCTGTCTTGGGTGTCTGCAATGGTTTTCAGATTTTACTTGAAGCAGGACTTTTACCTGGAGCGATGCGCCGTAATGAAGGCTTGAAATTCATTTGCCGCAATGTAGGACTGAAGGTTGAAAATAACCAATCGATGTTCACGACAGGATATGAATTAAATGAAACGATTACGATCCCTGTGGCACATGGTGAAGGGAATTACTACTGCGATGATGAAACATTGGCTGAATTAAAACAAAATAACCGCATCTTGTTCACGTATGATGGTGAAAATCCAAACGGAAGCTTGGAGCAAATAGCGGGAATTACAAATGAACAAGGAAATGTCCTCGGAATGATGCCTCATCCCGAACGTGCTGTTGATTCGCTGCTTGGCAGTAAAGACGGCTTAAAGATTTTTCAATCCATCGTAAAAAACTGGAGGGAATCACATGTTATTACAGCTTGAACCAAGTCCGGAAAAAATTAAATCGGATCGATTGTACGCAACAATGGGACTATCCGATGATGAATTTGCAATGGTGGAGAAAATCTTAGGCAGACTGCCGAATTATACGGAAACTGGTTTGTTTTCGGTTATGTGGTCAGAGCATTGTTCCTACAAAAATTCAAAACCCATCTTAAGGAAATTCCCGATTACAGGGGAGAAAGTGCTACAGGGTCCTGGTGAAGGAGCAGGTATCGTTGATATCGGTGACGATCAGGCTGTCGTTTTTAAAATTGAAAGTCATAACCACCCTTCGGCAATAGAGCCTTATCAAGGTGCTGCTACCGGTGTCGGCGGAATTATCCGTGATGTTTTCTCCATGGGAGCCCGTCCGATTGCGATGTTGAACTCACTTCGCTTCGGTGAGCTAGACAATGATCGCGTGAAATATTTATTTAAAGAAGTGGTTGCAGGGATTGCAGGATACGGGAATTGTATCGGAATTCCAACTGTCGGAGGAGAAATTCAATTTGATCCATCGTATGAAGGAAATCCTCTTGTCAATGCAATGTGTGTCGGTTTGATCGATCATAAGGACATTAAAAAGGGCCAAGCGCATGGAGTGGGCAACACAGTGATGTATGTGGGTGCCAAAACTGGACGTGATGGCATTCATGGAGCAACATTTGCATCTGAAGAGCTATCAGAGTCTTCGGAAGAGAAACGGCCTGCCGTACAAGTAGGCGATCCATTCATGGAGAAACTGCTTTTGGAAGCATGCCTTGAATTGATTCAAAATGATGCCCTTGTTGGCATTCAGGATATGGGAGCAGCAGGTCTTACAAGCTCATCTGCCGAGATGGCGAGTAAAGCTGGCTCAGGAATAAAAATGAACCTGGATTTGGTACCGCAGCGTGAAACGGGAATGACAGCATATGAAATGATGCTTTCTGAATCACAAGAGCGGATGCTGATCGTTGTCACTAAAGGACGCGAACAGGAAATCGTCGACTTGTTTACGAAATATGACCTAGAAGCGGTTGCTGTTGGTGAAGTAACGGATGATAAAAACCTAACCCTTTCCCATCAAGGTGAAATCGTTGCTGAGGTTCCGGTTGATGCATTGGCTGAAGAAGCTCCTATTTATCACAAGCCATCTGCAGAGCCGCAATATTTCCGTGACTTCCAAAGCATGACGGCAGAAGTGCCAGTCATTGAAGATTATAAAGAAACATTGGTATCACTATTGAAGCAACCGACAATTTCGAGTAAGGAATGGGTCTACGACCAGTATGATTACATGGTCCGCACGAATACAGTCGTCTCACCTGGATCGGATGCAGCGGTAGTGCGTGTACGTGGTACGAATAAAGCCCTTGCCATGACGACGGATTGCAACTCCCGCTTTATTTATTTAGATCCTGAAACAGGCGGCAAAATCGCTGTGGCTGAAGCAGCCCGTAACATCATTTGCTCGGGTGCGGAACCTTTAGCGATCACGGATTGCTTGAATTTTGGGAATCCAGAAAAACCAGAAATATTCTGGCAACTGGAAAAAGCGGCAGACGGTATGAGTGAAGCTTGCAGAAGCTTAAGTACTCCTGTAATCGGAGGAAATGTTTCCCTTTATAATGAAACGAATGGTGAAGCGATTTATCCGACGCCTGTGGTTGGAATGGTTGGTCTAGTCAATGACCTTAAGCACATCACAACACAAACATTTAAAAATGAATCCGATTTGATTTACGTGGTCGGTGAAGCGAAAGTGGAATTCGGAGGCAGTGAATTACAGAAAATGCTAGAGGGTAAAATCTTTGGACGCGCTCCAGAACTTGATTTGGACCTTGAACTAAAACGTCAGCAGCAAATTCTGACAGCAATCCAAAAAGGACTTGTTGCATCAGCCCATGACCTTTCGGAAGGCGGTTTGGCAGTGGCTTTAGCTGAATCTTTATTCGGGGCAAGCAAACTAGGGGCAAAAGTGAGTATATCCGGGGAACCTGTATCTGAATTATTCAGTGAAACGCAATCACGATTCCTACTGTCCATCAATCCTGAAAATCAAGCGTCATTTGAAGCTCTTGTTGAAGATGCGATTTGCATAGGCTCAGTAACGGCTGATAATAAATTAATCGTGGCAACAAGTGATAGCAAAGTATTGGAAGCGGACATTGAAGATTTACAAACAGCTTGGAAGGGAGCCATACCATGCTTGCTGAAATAAGAAGCCTAAACGAAGAGTGTGGTGTTGTTGGAGTCTGGGGACATCCCGATGCAGCCCAGCTTGCTTACTACGGTTTGCATAGCTTGCAACATCGTGGTCAAGAGGGAGCGGGCATCGTCGTGACGGATGGTGAGCAGATGTCCATCTCTAAGGGCGAAGGACTTGTCACAGAGATATTCACTGCGGAAAAAATGCAGGCACTTTCCGGTAGCGGTAAAGCGGCAATCGGCCATGTCCGTTATACAACGGCAGGCGGCGGCGGGTATCAAAATGTTCAGCCTTTCCTGTTCAATTCTCATACAGGAGGGCTGGCCCTTGCCCATAATGGGAATATCGTCAATGCCCATCAATTAAAAGCACAGCTTGAAGGACAAGGAAGCATTTTTCAAACGACCTCTGATACGGAAGTTCTGGCACATCTGATTAAACGCTCCGGCTACTCGGATGTAAGAGATTCCGTGAAGAACAGTTTAAGTATGCTAAAGGGAGCCTATGCCTTTGTCATCATGACAGAAACCCAAATGATCATGGCAAGAGATCCGCATGGCTTCCGTCCACTTTCCTTGGGGAAAATAGGCGATGCATATTTCGCTGCATCTGAAACATGTGCACTTGATATTGTAGGTGCAGAATTCATCCGGGATATTGAGCCGGGTGAACTCGTTGTCATTAATGATGAGGGAATCACATCCGAATACTTTTCGCTTTCCAGCCAACAGGCAATGTGCACGATGGAGTACGTGTATTTTTCCCGTCCGGATAGCAACATTGATGGTATCAATGTTCATACGGCACGGAAAAACCTTGGTAAGCAAATGGCACTCGAAACCAAAATTGAAGCAGACGTAGTTACAGGTGTACCTGATTCCAGCATCTCGGCAGCGATTGGCTATGCTGAAGCTGCAGGCATTCCTTATGAAATGGGCTTAATAAAGAATCGTTATGTTGGACGGACTTTCATTCAGCCATCACAAAGTCTGCGTGAACAAGGCGTAAAGATGAAACTATCACCTGTAAGAGGGGTAGTGGAAGGCAAGCGGGTCATAATGGTTGATGATTCAATCGTCCGTGGGACAACGAGCAGAAGGATTGTCCGCATGTTAAAAGATGCCGGAGCGAAAGAAGTGCATGTAGTAATCAGCTCACCACCGATCAAGAATCCATGTTTTTATGGCATAGACACGTCTAAAAAGGAAGAACTGATTGCAAGCTCAAAATCGGTGGAGGAAATAAGGGAAATCATTGAAGCTGATTCCTTAACTTTTTTAAGTGTCGAAGGTATGGTCGAAGCAATTGGACGACCGTTTCCTGGAGAAACGCGCGGTTCATGCCTAGCTTGTTTCACCGGAAATTATCCGACTGAAATTTTTGAATACGAACGAGAAAAAACAAAATGTTAATCAAGTCGGCAATGATGATTGATTTTCGGAGGAGGATTTCAAATGGCTAATGCATATAAACAGGCTGGTGTGGATATTGAGGCTGGTTATGAAGCGGTAAATCGAATGAAAAAACATGTAAAGCGCACATTTCGTCCAGAAGTAATGAATGGTCTGGGCGGTTTCGGCGGCATGTTTGATTTATCTTCCTTGAACCTTAAAGAACCTGTGCTCATTTCTGGTACGGATGGAGTGGGTACAAAACTTTTGTTAGCGTTCATGATGGATAAACACGATACAATTGGAGTGGATTGTGTAGCTATGTGCGTCAATGATGTTGTCGTTCAAGGTGCTGCACCTTTATACTTTTTAGATTATATTGCCTGTGGTAAAGCAGATCCTGAACGAATTGAAATGATCGTCAAAGGAATTGCAGATGGCTGTGAGCAGGCGGGCTGTGCTTTAATCGGCGGAGAAACGGCTGAAATGCCAGGCATGTACGAGACGGAAGAATACGATGTGGCAGGCTTTACTGTAGGTGCCGTTGAAAAATCACGTTTGATTACTGGTGAAGCCATCTCGGCTGGTGACGTCGTTATTGGACTCGCTTCAAGCGGCATCCACAGTAATGGGTATTCCCTTGTTCGTAAAATCCTTCTTGAGGACTCAGGCATGGGGCTTCATGACTTCGTACCGGAACTGGATTGCAAGTTGGGAGAGGAATTATTAAAGCCGACAAAAATCTATGTGAAGTCCGTTTTATCGACGTTGGAAAAATTTGAGGTTAATGGTCTTGCCCATATCACCGGTGGAGGATTCATCGAGAATATTCCGCGTATTCTTCCTGAAGGATGCGGTGTTGAAATCGAGCTTGGAAGCTGGGAAATTCCAACTATATTCTCATTCCTTGAAGAAAAAGGGAACCTTGTAAAAGAGGAAATGTTCAATATCTTCAATATGGGAGTTGGAATGACGGCTATCGTGAAAAAAGAAGTGGCATCCGATGTGCTAGCCCACCTACGGTCTTGCGGTGAAGAAGCCTCAGTTATTGGGACGGTTGTGGATGGAAATGGAGTGTCGTTCAAATAATGAAACGCCTTGCTGTCTTTGCATCAGGTAACGGTAGTAATTTTCAATCAATTGCTGAAGCAATAAAAAGTGGAAAGTTGAAGGCGGAAATCTGTCTTGTCGTATGCGATCGTGAAGACGCATATGTGCTTGAGAGAGCAAAGCTTGAGAATATTGATTCTTTCTCCTTTTCAGCAAAGAATTACTCCAACAAGACTGAATATGAATCGGAAATCCTGGAAAAACTTCGCCAGTATGAGATAGAGTTCATCATTCTTGCTGGTTATATGCGTTTGATAGGTCCGACATTATTACAAAAGTATTCACAGAGGATCGTGAACATCCACCCTTCACTTCTGCCAAGTTTTCCAGGCAAGGATGCAATTGGCCAGGCTTTTGATGCCGGAGTGAAGGAAACGGGGGTAACCGTTCATTATGTGGATGATGGAATGGACACAGGACCGGTCATTGCCCAAAAAACAGTGCCGATTCTTGAAGGGGATACGAAAGACATCCTTCAGAAAAGGATTCAGGAAATGGAGCATGATCTGTATCCGTCAGTTTTGCAGGAGCTATGCCACAAGAAACTTACTTAATGGAGGGACCAACATAACATGAAGAAACGTGCATTAATTAGTGTATCGGATAAAACAGGTATCGTAGAATTTGCTCAAGGATTAATTGAAGCAGGTTTTGAAATCATTTCTACAGGCGGTACCAAAAAAACGCTGCAGGATAATGGTATTGAGGTAATTGGAATCAGTGACGTCACCGGTTTCCCTGAAATATTGGATGGACGTGTTAAAACGCTTCACCCGAATGTCCATGGAGCAGTGTTGGCAAAACATGATGACAAAAATCACGCAGCACAGCTTGCGGAACATAATATTGAACCCATTCAACTTGTCTGTGTGAACCTATATCCATTCCAGGCGACTATTTCCAAACCGGAAGTCACTGTGGAAGATGCTATTGAAAACATCGATATCGGTGGACCGACAATGCTTCGTTCTTCTGCTAAAAACCACGAATATGTGACTGTTATCGTTGATTCCAATGATTATCCTACCGTATTGGCTGAGCTGGAACAAAACGGCGGGGTATCAAAAACCACGAATCGCCGCCTGGCAGCAAAAGTTTTCCGTCATACAGCAGCATATGATGCCGTTATTTCAGAGTATATGACAGAGCTTGCCGATGAAGAAAATCCTGAATCATTGACTGTTACCTATGAATTGAAACAGTCGCTTCGTTATGGGGAAAATCCACATCAAAAAGCCGCATTCTATAAAAAACCGCTTGGTTCCGTTTTCTCAATTGCAGAAGCGAATCAATTACATGGAAAAGAACTTTCCTACAACAACATTAATGATGCTGATGCAGCACTTCAAATCGTTAAAGAATTCAATGAGCCGGCTGCAGTTGCAGTCAAACATATGAATCCTTGCGGCGTCGGTGTCGGTGCGACCATTTTGGAAGCATATGAAAAAGCATATGAGGCAGATGCCACTTCCATTTTCGGTGGGATCATCGCTTTGAACCGTGAAGTTGATAAGGCAACTGCGGAAAAGCTTCATGAAATCTTCCTTGAAATCATCATTGCACCTGGGTTTACACAAGAGGCAGTGGAAGTATTGACAAGCAAGAAAAACCTTCGTTTATTAACGATCGATTTCGACGCGGTTAAAAAGCCTGAACGTAAATTGACATCCATTGAAGGCGGATTGCTTATTCAAGATCAGGATGCACATAGCTTAAAGGATGCAGAGGTAAAAGTGGCAACGAAACGTGAGCCTACCCCTGAAGAGTGGAAAGCCATGGAACTTGGCTGGAAAATCGTGAAACATGTCAAGTCGAATGCAATTGTGGTTTGTAACGATCAAATGACATTAGGTGTTGGCGCAGGACAAATGAACCGCGTGGGAGCTGCAAAAATTGCTTTGGAACAAGCTGGGGAAAGAGCAACAGGAAGTGCATTGGCATCAGATGCTTTCTTCCCGATGGATGATACTGTAGAAGCGGCAGCGAAAGCGGGCGTCACGGCAATCATTCAGCCTGGTGGATCTGTTAAAGACGAAGATTCGATCAAGAAAGCTGATGAATATGGGATTACGATGGTGTTTACAGGAATTCGTCACTTTAAACATTAATCAAAAATGAGGTGCGATAATGAATGTACTAGTAATTGGCCGGGGCGGCAGGGAGCATGCCATAGCCCGCAAACTATTTGAAAGTAAACGAGTTGGGACCGTTTTTGCAGCACCGGGAAATCCAGGGATGACCGATGTAGCGACTCTTGTACCAATTGATGAAAACAATCATGGGGATTTGGTTGCCTTTGCAAAGAAGAATGCTGTTTCATTAACGGTGATCGGGCCCGAAACCCCATTGTTGAATGGACTTGCAGATGATTTTACGGAAGCGGGATTACAGGTATTTGGCCCTAATGGCCGTGCTGCAGTCATCGAGGGAAGTAAATCCTTTGCTAAAGATTTAATGAAGAACTACAGCATTCCCACAGCGGAATATGAAACATTTTCTGATTATGATTCAGCAAAAGCATATATCGAAAAAATGGGTGCCCCCATTGTCATAAAAGCGGATGGTTTGGCAGCAGGAAAAGGTGTCGTAGTTGCTATGACGATGGAAGAGGCGTTAGACGCCATCCATGATATGCTAGTCGGAGCAAAGTTCGGGGAAGCATCTGCCAAAGTCGTTATTGAGGAATTCCTTGATGGCGAGGAATTTTCATTGATGGCATTCGTTAATGGGGAAAAAGTGTATCCGATGGTCATTGCTCAAGATCATAAGCGGGTTTTTGATGGAGATCAGGGTCCGAACACAGGTGGAATGGGTGCATATTCACCGGTGCCGCAAATATCCGATGAAATGATCCAGACTGCAGTCGAAACGATTCTTAAACCCACGGTAAATGCGATGATTTCTGAGAATCGGAGTTTTACAGGAATATTATATGCCGGGTTGATCGCCACTGAAAAAGGCACAAAAGTCATTGAGTTCAATGCCCGTTTTGGCGATCCGGAAACGCAAGTCGTTTTACCTCGTCTAAAGACAGACTTCGTAGATACGCTTGAAGCGGTTCTTTCTGGAGAGGATTTACAACTTGAATGGCATGAAGAAGCCGTGCTCGGAGTGGTCGTCGCAGCTGATGGATATCCAGGGGAATATAAAAAGGGATCTATCATTAAAGGCTTGGAAAAGATTGATCCGAAAGCCCATGTTTATCATGCTGGAACGGCTCTCAATAATGAAGGGAACTTCATCTCGAATGGCGGACGTGTACTTCTGGTTGCTGCAAAAGGGAAAGATTTGGCCTCTGCGCAAGCTGAAGTATATAAAGAGTTAGGGCATATTGAGAAAGACGGTTTATTTTGGCGAACGGATATTGGCTACCGAGCAATAAAATACAATTTTTCATCATAATATAAAGAAGCTGACTCTAAGCGGAGTCAGCTTCTTCTATAAGACTTAATATGAATCAGATTGATTTGATTCATTTTCCTGTTTTGGTCCTTTTGTCATCAAGTTTTGCCCGTTTTCCATCGCATCTACGACAGGACAATAACGGAGGATTCCTTCGCCTATTTTCATGGCGGAAAGCATGGCCACGATTATATAAGATTGGTTTTTCCATGGTTTTTTCACCATTTTAGCCGTAGCCCATGTTAGAAATGTAAAACCACAAGTAATTCGCATTAAAGCATTTATTATACTGATATTTTGTTTAAACTTCATATAAAATCCATCCCTTCACAAAAATTTAACAATAATCTGGATAACATTACTGTTCTAATGGGGCAAGTATGTTACTATGAAATAAAATTGGATTGAAAATGGTTTTTTCATACACTGTTTCTAATAACTTATGGGGGAATGTTTATGCTTGAACAGCGCTATAGATGGAAAAATAAACATCTAAGAGAACATATAGATGTGCTGGATGGCAATAGGGCACCACACATTCTGCTAAAAAATACGACTTATTTAAATCAGGCTTTACGAAAATGGGTAAAAGCGAATATATGGATATATGAAGATCGCATCATATATGTTGGCGATAAGCTTCCTGATAATATAGACCGCTGTGAAATGGTCGACTGTACAAACCAGTACTTGGTCCCGGGTTATATTGAGCCGCATTCACACCCTTCTCAATTATATAATCCCCTTTCTTTTTCACGTTATGCATCTCATTTTGGCACAACGACATTGATCAATGATAACTTGCCGTTTCTATTGCAGTTAGATAAAAAGAAAGCGTTTTCTCTTTTGAAAGAATTACGTAACATTCCTGTAACAATGTATTGGTGGAGCCGTTTTGACGGACAAACGGAATTGATCGATGAAGATATGGTCTTTTCCCATGGGGCCGTCAAATCATGGCTGGAGCATGATGCCGTATTACAGGGCGGGGAACTAACTGGATGGCCGAAGCTTCTCGATGGGGATGACATGATGTTGCACTGGATTCAGGAAGCCAAGCGAATGAGGAAGAAAATAGAAGGACACTTTCCAGGTGCTTCAGAGAAGACTTTAGCAAAAATGACCTTGTTCGGCGCCGATTGTGATCATGAGGCAATGACAGGTGATGAAGTCATGTCACGCTTGCTGCAGGGCTATTATGTATCGTTAAGACATTCTTCGATCCGTCCGGATTTACCAAAGCTGATACAGGAAATCCATGAACTGGGCATTGATCATTATGACAAATTCTTTTATACGACAGATGGATCACCGCCGTCCTTTTATGAAGGTGGTTTCATAGACTGCTTGATCAAAATAGCGATAGAGCATGGCGTTCCGGTCATCGATGCCTACAATATGGCGACCATCAACATCGCACGATATTATAACATTGAATACCTTCATGGCAATATTGCCACAGGGAGGGTGGCGAACATCAACTTCCTGACCGATGTAAAGGAACCCGCACCGGTTTCGGTAATGGCGAAAGGGAAATGGGTGAAAAGGGATGGTGAGATCATTCCGGATAAACAGGAAATCGAATGGAGTGATTTCGATTTTAAACCGCTCGATCTTGATTGGGATCTCAGTTTAAAGGAAGATTTTGAATTTTCCATGCCGTTCGGGATAGAATTGGTTAATAATGTAATTACGAAACCGTACTCCCTTGCCAATGATGTTGGGCATGAAGAACTGAACTTTGAGGATGATGAATGCTTTTTCATGCTAATCGACCGGGAAGGGAAATGGCGCATCAATACGATATTAAAAGGGTTTGCGGACAAATTGTGTGGCTTTGCTGGCTCTTATACAAATACAGGTGATATCATATTGATCGGTAAAAGGAAAAAGGATATGCATTTGGCATTTAACCGGCTGAAGGAAATTGGCGGTGGAATCATTTTGACGGAACAAGGCAAGGTGATTCATGAACTTCCTCTGAAATTAAAGGGAGTCATGTCGACCAAGGAGGTTCCTGAATTGATAAAAGAAGAAAATGAATTGAAACATTTGCTGCGGGAGAGAGGTTATCGCTTCGCCGATCCTGTGTATACCCTTTCATTCTTTTCGACAACCCATCTGCCATATATAAGGCTCACCCAGCGAGGAGTATATGATGTAATGAATAAAACTATACTCTTTCCCACTATAATGCGTTAAAATATAAGAGAAGAAATGGCTAATAAATCAGAGGAGTGGAAAGATGAATTTTAAGAGAGTTCTTTTCATCGTTATTGCTATTTTACTGCTGGCAGGCTGTTCGACGAAAGAGGATCCTGCATCGGATGACAGTAAGCCGAAAGACCAAGCTGTCATCAAAAATACAGATGTGAAAAATGAACCTTCCAATGAGTTTCCACTTACAGGTATGGCCACCGAAGCAGGCAGTGAGCGAAGGGCTGCAGCAGTGATGATTAATAATCATCCGGAAGCACGCCCGCAATCGGGTCTCTCAGAAGCCGATATGGTTTACGAAATGCTCGCAGAAGGTGACATAACCAGATTTTTAGCTATCTTCCAAAGTGAAATGCCTAGTCAAATCGGTCCGATTCGGAGTGCAAGGGACTATTATATCGAATTGGCTAAAGGCCTTGATTGCATCTATGTCTGTCATGGGTATAGCCCCGAGGCAAAGACCATGCTGGACAGAGGGTATATTGATAACTTGAACGGATTATATTATGATGGTACTTTGTTTCAACGTTCGGCAGATCGAAAAGCACCGCATAATTCCTACACCTCCTTTGAGGATATCGAAAAAGGTGCAAAGGAAAAGGGTTATGAGTTGAATGGTGCACCGGAGCCTTATGCTTTCCTTACAAAGGAAGAGGCAGCTGGACTTCAAGGGGAACCGGCATTGAAAACCGAGGTTTCCTACGGATCAGACGAGTATGATGTACAGTATGAATACGAGGCCACGGAAGAGAAATATAAACGTTTTTCGAATGGAGAGCAAACAGTCGAGCATAAATCGAATAAACCTATTTTACTGGATAATATATTGATCATTGAGGCTGCTCATCAAGTGATCGACGACAAAGGGCGTCGAAAAATCGACTTGAAAAGTGGCGGAAATGGTTATTTACTTCAAAAAGGAAAAGCGAATGAAGTAGAATGGGTGAATAAGGATGGTCGTATTACACCAGTGAAAAACGATAAAGAGGTAGGGTTGATTCCAGGGAAAACTTGGATCAATATTATTCCGGATGAACCTGGTTTAGTAGGAGACGTCTCATTTTGATACCCATGAAATTGAGGGGGAGTAACATGCAAATTGATAAGTTAAGAGGAAAAGAAACGGATCAGCTGTTCAAGTCGATCCTTTCCTTGCGTGATTTGGACGAATGCTATCGATTTTTTGATGATCTATGCACAGTTAATGAAATTTCATCATTGGCACAGCGTCTTGAAGTAGCCCGCATGCTTGAAGAAGGAAAAACCTATCATAAAATCGAAACGGAAACAGGTGCAAGCACGGCTACGATTTCCAGGGTCAAACGTTGCTTGAACTACGGAAATGATGCTTATTCCATGGCTCTGAACCGTATTAAGGATAACGTAGAGGAAACAACTGAATCATAATTCTTTCGATTATAATAAAAAGCTGGGGAATTCATTTCCCGGCTTTTTATTTTGTGTCCAGCACGCTCATTGCCGGCTGTCTTTCAGCCGTATCCATGTTATATTGGATTTTAGATTAAAAGGTTCCATTTGGTAATAACATTTTATCGATACTTCTCTTTTTTAATGAAAAATCTTAATGCTATAATGGTGTAATGGGAAGTGTGAATGGAGGATTATAATGTACGATTTTCGCGAGTGGAAACATGTTTTCAAACTCGATCCAAATAAAGAAATAAGTGATGAGGCCCTTGAGAAAGTCTGTGAATCCGGTACTGATGCTATCATGGTCGGGGGAACGGATGGTATCACGCTTGAGAATGTGCTTCATTTAATGGCACGTGTCAGGCGATATACGGTCCCGTGTGTGATGGAAATTTCTTCAGTTGAAACGGTGACGCCAGGGTTTGATTTATATTTCATTCCGAGTGTCCTGAATAGCACCAACCCGGATTGGATGATGAAATTGCATCAGCAAGCAGTCAAGGAATACGGATACCTTTTGAATTGGGATGAAATTTTCGTTGAAGGGTACTGTATCCTGAACCCTGAGTGCAAGGCGGCCCAATTGACGAAAGCCAATACTGATTTGGATATGGATGATGTGGGTGCATACGCGATGATGGCGGAAAAGATGTTCAACCTGCCGATCTTTTATTTGGAATACAGCGGTGATTATGGCGATGTCCAGATGGTGGAAGCGGCCAAAGAGAGTTTGGAAGATACCATACTATTCTATGGCGGTGGGATAAAATCGGTTGAACAAGCCAAAGAGATGTCCAAGATTGCGGATGTCATCGTTGTCGGCAATGTGATTTATGAAGATTTGAAAGTGGCCCTGGCAACAGTTACGGCAGTTAAATGAAAACATGTAAGAAATATAGTATACTAAAACAGAAACGAATGTTCGTATAGGTGGTGTGATAATGCAATATTTAGCGGAAAAATTATTAATTGGTTTGAATGAACAGCAACAAAAAGCAGTGAAAGCAACAGATGGTCCACTTTTAATCATGGCTGGGGCAGGAAGTGGAAAGACGCGTGTGCTGACTCACCGAATAGCTTATTTGATGGTCGAGAAGGAAATAGCGCCTTGGAACATCCTTGCAATCACGTTCACCAACAAAGCGGCACGTGAGATGAAGGAGAGGATCCGTGCCATACTTGGCGGTGCATCCGAAGATATCTGGATTTCGACTTTCCACTCGATGTGTGTCCGCATTCTACGAAGAGATATCGACCGTATCGGATTTAATAGGAACTTCTCGATATTGGATACGACGGATCAGCAATCGGTCATAAAACAAATCATGAAAGACCGTAATATGGATACAAAGAAATATGATTATCGTGCCATTTTGGGCAGCATCAGTTCAGCGAAAAATGAATTGGTCGGGCCGGAAGAGTACCTGAAGACGGCGTCTGATTACTTCACTAAAGTAACGGCCGATGTTTATACGGAATATCAAAAACGGCTGCGCAAAAATTCAGCGCTCGATTTCGATGATTTGATCATGATGACGATTCAATTATTCCAGCTCGTACCTGAGGTGCTTGAATATTATCAGCGTAAATTTCAATACATTCATGTTGATGAGTACCAAGATACGAACAGGGCTCAATATATGCTTGTTAAATTATTGGCTTCACGCTTCCGTAATCTCTGTGTTGTTGGGGATTCCGATCAGTCGATTTATCGTTGGCGCGGTGCGGATATTGCGAATATCCTTTCATTTGAAAAAGATTATCCGAATGCCAACATGATTTTCCTTGAACAGAATTACCGCTCGACGAAAAAAATCCTTGCAGCAGCGAATAAGGTCATCGATAACAATCAAAACCGTAAGCCGAAAAATCTTTGGACCGAGAATGCAGATGGCAATAAGATATTCTATTACCGTGCGGACAATGAACAAGGGGAAGCGCAATTCGTAGCCGGAAAGATAAATGAGTTAGTTCAGGACGGCAGCAGGAAGTATTCAGATATAGCAATACTTTACAGAACGAATGCACAATCACGTGTCATGGAGGAAGTTCTGCTTAAATCCAATATTAATTATGCAATAGTCGGGGGCACTAAGTTCTATGACCGTAAAGAGATTAAGGATTTACTTGCCTATCTTCGACTTATTGCGAACCCTGATGATGACATCAGCCTTCGCCGTGTAATCAATGTGCCAAAACGCGGAATTGGTGCAACTTCGATGGACAAAGTGGCAGATTATGCAGATCAATATGATGTTTCCATATATAAAGCACTGGAGTCTGTGGAAATGGCAGGGATAAGCGGGAAGGCCACCAAAGCGGCAAGGGAATTCCATACGCTGATCACTAATTATACAAATCAGCAGGAGTACTTATCCGTGACGGAACTTGTGGAGGAAGTCATCGAGAAAACTGGTTACCGTGAGATGCTGCAGGCAGAAAAAACGATTGAATCACAAAGCCGGCTTGAAAATATAGATGAGTTTTTATCTGTTACGAAAGCATTCGAAGATAACAGCGAGGACAAATCATTGGTGGGCTTTTTGACTGACCTGGCGTTGGTTGCCGATATAGACCAACTTGACGAGAATACCGAAGAAAATACAAATACGGTAACGTTGATGACATTGCATTCAGCGAAGGGACTTGAATATCCGGTAGTCTTTCTATTGGGCCTTGAAGAAGGGGTTTTCCCTCACAGCCGCTCGCTTATGGATGAAGAGGAGATGGAAGAAGAACGCCGTCTGGCTTATGTGGGAATTACAAGGGCCGAAAATGAACTATTCATAAGCAATGCCCAAATGCGGACATTGTATGGACGGACGAGCATGAATCCCGTTTCACGTTTCATCAGTGAAATACCAGAGGAACTTCTAGAAGACCTAAAACCGAAACCTGCTCCTAGAGCTAGGCAAACGCCTTTCAGCTCTTCGAGAACCGGGTCTCCTTCAACGGCTTCAACAAGAAAAGTGCCTGCCTTTGGAAAAGCTGTTTCTGCACCATCCGCAACGGGCGGTGAAGAAATCGGCTGGGCTGTCGGTGACCGTGCCTCCCATAAAAAATGGGGTATAGGAACCGTGGTAAGCGTAAAAGGGGAAGGCGAAGGAAAGGAATTGGATATTGCCTTTCCAAGTCCAATCGGCATCAAACGCCTATTGGCGAAATTTGCACCAGTTGAAAAAGCATAAGCTATTAATATGCTCCTGCTGGTAAAGAATAGGGATATCTTACTTTAGACACCGCTCTTCTATACAGAAGTGCGGTGGAGTCTTCTTTAGAAAGGATTGAACGTATGGACTTACAAGCTGCAGAGAAGAAAGTTCTGGAACTGCAAACGTTATTGAACCAATACAGCTATGAATATTATGTGATGGACCAGCCATCAGTACCTGATGCTGAATATGATCGGCTGCTACGTGAACTTATTGGGTATGAGGAGAAATTTCCGGAACTGCAAACGGAGGACTCACCGACACAACGGGTCGGTGGCGCCATTTTGGATATGTTTGAAAAGGTGGAGCATACCACTCCGATGCTTAGTTTAGGCAATGCCTTCAACGAAAGTGACTTGCGGGATTTCGACAGAAAGGTCAGACAATCTGTAGGTGACAATTTTTCCTATGTATGTGAATTGAAAATTGACGGACTTGCCGTCACACTTCAATATGAGAATGGATATTTCGTAAGAGGGGCAACCCGTGGAGACGGAACGATCGGTGAAGATATTACCGCTAATTTGAAAACGATCAAGTCGATCCCATTGAAGTTACGGGAGCCGGTCGCCATAGAAGTGCGCGGTGAGGCCTTCATGCCAAAAAAATCATTCGAATCATTAAACAAGGCTAAGGAAGAACGCGATGAGGAACCATTTGCAAACCCGCGAAATGCCGCTGCCGGCTCGTTAAGGCAGCTTGATCCGAAACTTGCTGCGAAACGGAACTTGGATATTTTCCTTTATGCGATTGCCGATTTGGGGGAAACGGGGGTCCGTTCCCATAGCGAGGGTCTGGATTTATTGGATCGACTCGGGTTTAAGACGAATCGGGAAAGAAAAACATGCTCGAATATAGAGGAAGTACTGGCCTATATAGTAGAATGGACGGAACAACGTCCAAACTTAGCCTATGATATTGATGGAATTGTCGTAAAGGTGGATTCCCTTGAACAGCAGGATGAATTAGGTTTTACTGCAAAAAGTCCGCGATGGGCCATTGCTTATAAATTCCCAGCTGAAGAAGTCATTACAACCCTAAGGGATATCGAGCTGAATGTGGGCCGTACGGGTGTATTGACCCCGACTGCCGTTTTGGATCCCGTCCGGGTAGCAGGTACGACTGTGCAGCGAGCTTCACTTCACAATGAAGACTTAATCCGTGAAAAGGACATCAGAATCGGAGATCAAGTGGTTGTGAAAAAAGCGGGTGATATCATTCCTGAGGTAGTCAATGTACTGGCAGAGCGCCGTACAGGGGAAGAAGTCGAGTTTCAGATGCCGACTGAGTGCCCCGAGTGCAGCAGTGAACTTGTCCGGCTGGACGGGGAGGTGGCTTTACGCTGCATCAACCCGAAGTGTCCTGCACAAATACGGGAAGGCCTGATTCACTTTGTTTCCCGTACAGCTATGAATATAGACAGTCTTGGTGAAAAAGTGATTAGCTTGTTATTTAAAGAAGAACTCATACAAGATGTGGCTGATATTTATAAGCTTACATACGATCAACTGATTGCTTTGGAAAGGATGGGGGATAAATCCGTCACTAAACTTCTTCAAGCGATTGAAGCTTCGAAAGCCAACTCGTTGGAAAAATTACTATTCGGGCTGGGCATTCGCCATGTTGGTTCAAAAGCTGCCAAGACGCTTGCGAGGGAATTCGGGACGATGGAAGCCTTAAGCAAGGCGAGCCGTGAAGAACTAACGGCCATCAATGAAATAGGCGATAAGATGGCTGATTCCATCGTAGCTTATTTTGAATTGGAAGAAGTCCATGCTTTATTGAATGAGTTGGATGCAGCCGGTGTGAATCTTACTTTCAAAGGGCAAAGAGCTGTTGCTATAGAAGATATCGACTCCATTTTTGCCGGTAAAACAGTCGTTTTAACGGGGAAACTGCATCAGTTAACACGTAACGAAGCTAAAGAGAAATTAGAGGCGCTAGGAGCTAACGTTGCTGGAAGTGTAAGCAAGAAAACCGATTTGGTCGTAGCTGGTGAAGATGCCGGTTCCAAACTGGAAAAAGCCGAAAGCCTAGGCGTCATGGTATGGGATGAAGAGAGACTGATTGAGGAACTAAATAAATAAGAGGTGTAGCTATGAGGAAACACTCCATTTTGGGGATGATTCTTATACTGCTTCTTGCTGGATGTGCGCCTAGTTTCGAGGATAAGCAAGAGGTAGTTCAAGACTCCAAAGACAAAAAAGAAACGGCAATTATTCCGAAGTATAAAATTTCGGAAGAATATTATCAAACAATCCTACCGTTTGAACCTTCAAAGGCACGCGGTTTGGTCGTATCCAATCTAAATACCAGATATGACATTGAAGAATTCGAAAATGGATTGATGCGGTTGGCCCAAACCCAATTCGACCCGGAAGATTACCTGTTTCAAGAGGGGCAAATGCTGGATAGCTCCACCATCTCTTCCTGGCTGAACAGAAAATATACCGATAGTCAGTTGAAAGAAAAGAAGATGAAGGCCTCACAGAACCTTGGCTTGAATCCGGTTGATCCAGGCAAAGGTGACATTGATAAGCGGAATGAAGAAAATCCGATCTATCTTGCCCATATTTTAGAACATAATTACTTGGTAAAAACAAAAGATAATTCAGTGAGCCTTGGCGGAGTTGTAATCGGTCTTGCGTTGAATTCAGTGCATTACTATCAAAAAGAGGCATTCGGTGCCACCTATGAAAATAAAATCGATAGTAAAAAGCTAAAGCAAGAAGGGGAAAAAATTGCTGCGGAAGTTTTAAAAAGGCTGCGTAAAATGGACAAGCTGAAAAATGTTCCGATTACGATTGCCTTATTCGAGCAAAATGAAAAATCTTCAGTAGTCCCTGGGAATTTCATTTCCTATACAAATATTGATAAAAACTCGAACAATATTGGAAAATGGACGAACTTGGACGAAGAGTATTTCCTATTTCCTTCTGCTGCTGCTGAAAAGAAATACCGTGATGACGTCAATACTTTCACGAACTTTAAAGAAGATGTCGAAGAATACTTCCCTAACTTTAATGGAGTCATCGGCAGGGCGTTCTATATGGATGATCAATTGCAAAGCCTGAACATCGATATCCCCATTCAATTTTATGGGAACTCGGAAGCGATAGGCTTTACCCAATATGTTGCTGGGCTCATAATGGAACGTTTCCCGAACTATATTGCCGTACAGGTATCCATTACGTCTGTAAATGGACCTGAAGCGCTCATAGTCCGTGAAGCGAATCAGGACGAACCAACCGTTCATATATACGAATGAAAAAAGGATGAAGCTTAGCGGCTTCATCCTTTTTTTCGACTGGAATCTATTTCTTGTGAATGTCAAAATAACCTTTAACAATGAACAAAGATATATAATAGAAAGTAAACCCTTCCATCTTAGGGAACAAGTTCTTTAAAAAAGGCAACATTTGTCGAATTTTAATAGTCTTATTGTCATTTCCCCGGAAATTCCGGCAACTTTCCCATATTTCCCGGAAAATATCTCTTTTTCCTTAAGAAATAATTGAATTTCGACATTGTATCTCTTGTTGCTTTACTGTGCAATAGTTTGATATGATTTAAACGATGATTATATGGAGAAAAGCGACGAAATTCAGTCGATTTGGATATTTTTTCGGAGGTGAAGAGAATGTCACGTATTTCTATGGAACAAGTTAAACACGTTGCCCATTTGGCCCGTTTGGCCATTACGGAGGAAGAAGCAAAACAGTTTCAGCATCAGCTTGACCAAATGATTTCATTCGCGGAGCAGTTGAATGAGCTTGATACGGATCAAGTAAACCCGACTTCTCACGTTTTGGATATGAAGAATGTTATGCGCGAAGATGTCGCAAAACCGGGATTGCCAGTAGAAGAAGTAGTTAAAAATGCACCGGATAGCAAAGAAGGATATATCCGTGTACCATCAATAATTGAATAAGGAGGGACAATGATGTCGTTGTTCGAACAAAAGGTTTCTGAGCTTCATGAACGCTTACATAAGAAAGAGATAAGTGTCACTGATCTTGTTGACGAATCGTACAAGCGAATCGGACAGGTAGAGGACAAGGTGAAGGCATTTTTGACACTTGATGAAGAAAACGCCCGCAATCAAGCAAAACGATTGGATGATCAATTGGTAAAAGGCGAGAACGAAGGCGCTTTATTTGGTATGCCAATCGGAGTGAAGGATAATATTGTCACTAAAAATTTGCGTACGACTTGCGCGAGCAAAATTTTGGAGAACTTTGATCCAATCTATGATGCAACCGTTGTTCAAAAGCTACAGAAGGCAGAAACGGTTACGATCGGGAAATTGAATATGGATGAGTTTGCGATGGGGTCTTCCAATGAGAACTCAGCATTTCAAGCAACACGCAACCCTTGGAATACGGAATATGTGCCAGGCGGTTCTTCGGGTGGTTCGGCTGCATCTGTCGCTTCCGGTGAAGTCCTATTCTCTTTAGGTTCCGATACGGGTGGATCGATCCGCCAACCAGCGGCATATTGTGGAGTTGTCGGCTTAAAACCTACATATGGACGGGTTTCCCGATTCGGCCTTGTAGCATTTGCGTCTTCATTGGACCAAATCGGACCGGTTACAAGAACTGTTGAAGATAACGCTTATCTGCTTGAAGCAATCTCAGGAGTAGATCCAATGGATTCGACCTCTGCTAATGTTGACGTGCCGAATTTTGTGAATTCATTAACAGGCGATGTTAGAGGATTGAAAATAGCCGTGCCTAAAGAATATCTTGGCGAAGGCGTTGGTGAAGAAGCACGTAATTCCGTACTTGAAGCGTTAAAAGTACTAGAGGGTCTTGGAGCTCAATGGGAAGAGGTTTCCTTGCCGCATTCCAAATATGCTTTAGCTGCCTATTATCTTCTATCTTCATCGGAAGCCTCGGCTAACCTTTCACGTTTTGACGGTGTTCGTTACGGACATCGGACAGATAATGCAGAATCTCTTATAGAAATGTATAAGCAAACCCGTGCAGAAGGATTCGGTGACGAAGTGAAACGCCGTATCATGCTTGGAACGTTCTCCTTAAGTTCCGGTTATTATGATGCTTATTATAAAAAGGCTCAAAAAGTACGTACATTAATCAAAAAAGACTTTGAAGATGTCTTTGAAAAATATGATGTCATCGTTGGGCCGACTACACCTACGCCTGCATTTAAAATTGGTGAAAAAGTAGACGATCCATTAACGATGTATGCGAATGATATCTTGACGATTCCAGTCAATCTTGCTGGCGTACCGGGTATATCCGTGCCATGTGGATTCGCAGCGAATGGTCTTCCGCTTGGACTGCAAATGATTGGGAAGCATTTTGATGAAAGCACGATTTACCGCGCGGCTCACGCATTTGAGCAAGCAACAGATTTTCATAAACAATTTCCTAAGCTGTAAGGGGTGAAAATAATGGACTTTGAAACGGTGATTGGTCTAGAAGTACACGTAGAATTAAAAACGGATTCTAAAATTTTCTCAGCGAGCCCAAATCATTTTGGTGCCGCTCCAAATAGTAACACGACTGTAATTGACCTAGGCTACCCAGGTGTATTGCCTGTCGTCAATAAAAAGGCTGTTGATTTTGCAATGAAGGCTGCAATTGCCCTGAATTGCGAAGTGGCGGAAGTTACGAAATTCGACCGGAAAAACTATTTTTACCCGGACAATCCTAAAGCATACCAAATTTCACAGTTCGATCAACCGATCGGTGAGCATGGTTGGATTGAAATCGAAGTGGGCGGCAAGAAAAAGAAAATTGGCATTACCCGCATTCATATGGAAGAGGATGCTGGAAAGCTGACACATAAAGGGAACTATTCGCTTTGCGATTATAACCGCCAAGGTACGCCTCTTGTTGAAATCGTATCCGAACCGGATATCACTTCCCCGGAAGAAGCGTATGCTTATTTGGAAAAGCTGAAATCCATCATTCAATACACGGGCGTTTCCGATTGTAAAATGGAAGAAGGCTCACTTCGTTGTGATGCTAACATTTCCTTGAAACCTGTTGGCCAAAAGGAATTCGGTACGAAAACCGAATTGAAAAACTTGAATTCATTCAACTTCGTTCGCAAAGGGTTGGAGCATGAAGAAATCCGACAAGCGGAAATCTTGAATGAAGGCGGCAAAATCGAACAGGAAACTCGCCGGTTCGACGAAGCTACAGGCAGAACCGTACTAATGCGAATTAAGGAAGGCTCCGATGATTACCGTTATTTCCCGGAACCGGACTTATTGACGATCCATATTGATGAAGAATGGAAAGCTCGTATCGCTGCCGAAATTCCGGAACTTCCGGATGCCCGGAAAAAACGCTATGTCGAAGAATTTGGCTTACCTGAATATGATGCAGCCGTTTTAACGGTAACGAAAGAAAGTGCGGATTTCTTTGAAGCGACAGTTGCTTCAGGTGCCGATGCAAAACTGGCATCTAACTGGATCATGGGTGAGGTTTCCGCTTTCTTGAATGCAGAAGGCAAAGAGCTGCATGATGTCAAATTGACTGCTGAATCATTGGCTGGAATGATCAAGCTGATTGAAGATGGCACGATTTCGTCTAAAATCGCTAAAAAGGTTTTCAAAGAATTGATTGAAAACGGCGGGGATGCTGAAACGATCGTCAAGGAGAAGGGACTAGTCCAAATTTCCGACGAAGGCGCATTGCGTACAGCCGTTGAAGAAGCATTGAATAATAACCCGCAATCCATTGAAGATTTTAAAGCGGGTAAACAAAAGGCAATCGGCTTCCTTGTCGGGCAGATTATGAAAGCGACAAAAGGACAAGCCAATCCACAACTTGTTAATAAAATTTTGGTGGAAGAAATCAATAAACGTTAATATTGACCGTATCACTTTTAAAGTGGTACGGTTTTCTCTTGATTAAGGAAAAAGTTTACTGAGAAAAATAATAAGCGGAAAAATAATTTTGAGTTATCTGTAGGGGTAACTCCTTTTTGTGTCGTCTATTACATGAATGTTTATCAGGAAAGGGGGAAGAGAAGTGTCCGATGAGTTAGTAGAGAAGGTAAGGGCTGGGAATGATCATGCATTCCGAATGTTGATCGAAACTTATAAACAGACGATTTATAGAACCGTCTATTCCGTCTTGCGGAATCAAAAGGATGCAGAAGATGTTACCCAGGAAGTCTTTATCAAAATATACACTTCTCTTCCTCAATATAAGAACCAAGGCTTCAAAACTTGGATTACCCGAATTGCCGTCAATCATGCAATCGATCTAAAGAGAAAGAGGGAACGCCAAAAGGAAGAATTACAGGACGAACATTCATCGGAAGTTAATTTGGGCTTAACGGATGATGTCGAGGCAGTATTTTTTCGGAATGAAAGGCGAAAGCAAGTATTACGGAAGCTGAATGACCTTCCAGAGGGATATCGGGACGTTGTATATGGCTATTACATAATGGAAAAGACATTCAAGCAAATTGCAGAGGAACAGCAGATTCAAGTGAAATCTGTGGAAGTAAAGCTATACCGGGCAAGAAATTGGATGAGAAAACATTGGAAAGAGGAGGATTTTTCATGAATCATGTTTCAGAGGCACAATGGGTTGCATATTTGGCAGATGAAATACCAGAGGCTTTAAAAATTGAATATGAAAATCATCTATACTCCTGTGACAAGTGTTTGTCCGTCTATATGGAAGCGATGGAAAAAGAAGAAACAAGTCTGGACCTTGAAGGATTTGATATTGCAGGTCCGGTCATGGACTCGATTAGCCGATTGAAAGGCGGCTCTGTTGATGATTCTTGGCCACATCGAAAAGAGAAGTCACTTCGGACAATCACAAGACATTACCTGATTGCGGCCGGATTTACGATTTTATTAATGGCAGGCGGGGTATTTCAATCATTGACAGAATACGTGGATTCTGTGGAATCAAGCAGTGATAAGAAAACGCAGTCCTTGACCGAGGACCTTATTGATAAAACATTTACTTGGATGGATACAATCGAAAAGAAAAATAAGGAGGGGTTTAGAAATGAATAAAAGTCCGGTATTAGCTTTTTTATTATCCTTTCTGCCAGGTTTCGGACATTTTTACCTAGGAAGGCAATATAAAGGGCTATTTTATTTTCTTGCCACAGCTGGATTGGGGCTTGGAGGTCTTTTTCTTTCGTTAATCAGTCAATCGGATGCGTTTCTGGCATTTTCCGTTATTGGAATGGTGTTTTATTTCATCAGTATATTTGATTTGGTGGTCACCTCACTGAGGAATCCTAAAAGTGAAGAGGATGTGGAGGGAATGGCAAATCAGCCGGAAGCGGAAAGGTTTTATGTAATCATCCTTTCATTCGTTCCTGGGTTAGGGCATTTTCAGCTAGGCCTCATGAACCGTGGGCTCATTTTTCTCATCAGCTTTTTAGGCTTTGGCATCATGGTGATATTCATCAGTGTGATGACACAAATGGAAGGTCTGTTAATATTCATGGCACTATTGCCTGTTATCTGGATTTACAGCTTTTTTGATTCTGTTCAACAGCTGAATAAAAAGCAAAGAGGTGAGGAGCTTATCGATCGGACCGTTTTGGAAGATTTCGAGGAGAGACGGGAATCCGGGAAGAAGAGTAAAGCGGTCGCGACTTTATTCGCTATTTTCCCTGGTGCAGGTCACTTATATTTGGGGCTGCAAAAACGCGGGATACAATTGATGGCCGGCTTTTTATTCGCCATTTACATACTGGATTTACTCCGGTTGGGTTTCTTCTTCTTCCTTATTCCGATTATCTGGTTTTATAGTTTTTTTGATGGATTGCAAAAAGCATCAAAAATGGAGGAGGGTCCAGTAGAAGATACGCCCATCATTTCGGGAATGGTCAATCATCAAAAATGGTTAGGATTGGGTTTGGTGGGAATTGGAATCTATTTCTTGGCTAGTAATATGATCGTCCCGGCCATCGCTCCCCATTTAGATGAATGGATTGGAAGCAACTTGGAATATTGGTTTAGGGATTATTTTCAAAAAGGCCTTGTATGCATCCTTCTAATAGGCGGAGGAATCAAATTGCTGTCGGGAAGTAAAAAAGGGAGCGTCAAGGAGGAGACAAAATGAGAACATGGAGAGTCGGAACGATTTCAATGGGAATCTCACTGGTTGGTTTGGGTTTGGTTTTACTGGTTTCTCAAATTGCGGATATGAATTTGACAACGATTCTGCTATCATGGTGGCCGTTGCTGTTCATTATCTTGGGTGCAGAGATTCTCTTCTATATTTATTTTTCCAGAAAAGAAAGTTCTTTTGTGAAGTATGATATTCTTAGCATTCTTTTCGTGGGATTGCTTGGAACGACGGGAATAGTTTTAATTCTGCTTACATCAAGCGGATTGATGGATCAAGTTAGGGCTGCCGTGAATAGTGAAGAGAAAACGGTCAATTTGCCTGGTTTCAATCAAAAGGCAGGAAAAGGCATACAGAGAGTTGTCCTGGACCCTGGCCCATACCCATTGACCATTGAAAGTGGTAATGACAGAGAAGTTTCCGTTTTTGGAACATATGGTGAGCGGGTAATGGAAGATGCTGATTCATTGTTGAAGAAGGCGGAAGATTATTTACTCGTAGAGAGAAATGGTGATACGCTTTATATAAGTTTCAAGGATTTGCCGATTCAAAATGGACTTTTGGACAGTGGTACAATGAATCTTAAGGCCACCCTTATAATCCCTGCTGAGTTGGCAGTGGAGATAGACGGTCAAAATACCGATCTTGTCTTGAAGCCTAGAAAGCTCTTGAATGACTGGAGTGTGAAAGATAGCGGAAATCTAAGTGTATTCCTTCAGGATAATAGTGATATCAAGATAGATGCCAGAGAGGCCGAGGAACTTGAAGGTCCTGAGAATGGCTGGAAGATGACTGAAGTGAAACAAGAAACAAATGAAGAAGGTATTGTAAAAAAGAATGGGATATTCAATACTGGTAAAGGGAAACATACATTAACGGTTACCGACACATTTAACGTGAATGTTCAATATCCCTGATTGAAATCATTTACTAGAATAAAATTGTAAAAAGCATTATAATTTTCCCTGATAAGATTTCTAGTAAAATGCAAAAGATATGGACCGAAATACGGTCCTCTTTTTTTCGAATATTGCTTTTCATGTAACGAAGGATTAAGATGTAAATTATGGAATCAATATGTATAAGGATGATGGGAAATGAAAAGAGCAAGGTTGATTTACAACCCGACTTCGGGCCGGGAAGCCATTAAGAAGAGCCTGCCAGGTGTGCTAGCGAAGCTTGAAGAAGCTGGTTATGAAGCTTCTGCACATGCGACGACCGGTGCTGGGGATGCGACGAAAGCGGCAAAGATAGCGATTGAACGCGGCTATGAGGTAGTTATTGCAGCAGGGGGCGACGGTACGATTTATGAGGTTGTTAATGGACTGGCCACTGCAGAGAAACGTCCGAAACTAGGAATCATCCCGACGGGAACGACCAATGATTTCGCGCGGGCGCTGCATTTACCGAAGTCGATCGAAGGGGCAGCCGAAATTATTGCCGGCGGGCATACGATGCCGATCGATATCGGGAAAATGAACGATAAGTATTTTATCAATATTGCTGGCGGGGGCAGATTGACCGAATTGACCTACGACGTGCCGATCAAGCTGAAAACGATGCTCGGTCAGCTAGCGTACTATATTAAAGGAATTGAAATGCTTCCTTCAATTAAGCCGACGGAAGTTTCTATTGAATATGATGGAAAGCTTTTTGAAGGGGAGATCATGCTTTTCTTGGTGGCTAACACGAATTCGGTCGGCGGCTTCGAGAAACTGGCCCCTGACGCCTCTTTGAATGATGGTATGTTCACGTTGCTTATTTTAAAAAAGGCAAACCTGGCTGATATTGTCCGTGTCGCAACATTGGCAATGCGCGGTGAGCATATCCATGATAAAAACGTCATTTATGAAAAAGCCAATCGAATTAAAGTACAGGCCAAAAAGGATATGATGCTTAATTTGGATGGGGAATTTGGCGGGATGGCCCCAGCTGAATTCGTCAATCAGTACCGCCATTTTGATGTATTCATCCCGCAAGGACTACTGCCGGATGATCCGGCAAATAAATAGGGTGAAAAGGCCACTGAATCTGGTGGCCTTTTCAGTTTAATGAAGCAAGGAGAATTGCAACATGTATATCAGGAAAGCGACACCGGAGGATGCGGACAAGGCAGCCATATTGACCCGGTTAGCGATTAAGGAAATTGCAGAGGTTTTGACAGGTGAAACGGAAGAAGAAAGAATACTTTCCGTTCTTGCCGATTTGTTCAGGAAAAGTGGGAATCGGGTCAGCTATGAAAATACGCTTGTCAGTGAACATGATGGACAAGTATCTGGATTGATCATTGCTTACCATGGTAAGGATGCCGAAAGCTTGGATGAACCGATAGTGAAACAATTAAGGATGAAAATGAAAGACCCAAGCGTTACGCTCGATAAGGAAGCGGAAATGAGAGACTTTTATTTGGATACCGTGTCCGTTGACCCGAATTTTCAAGGAAGAGGAATTGGCAGTGCACTGATTCAATATGTGGAGGAATACGCTAAACATAAGGGGTATCCAAGAATTTCTTTAGTCGTTGAAAATGAAAATGAAGCGGCGAATCGTCTCTATGGCAGATTAGGATATATAGAAATGAAAACCATTTCGATTAGCGGCCATGAATTTCGCTATATGGTAAAGGAAATAGAAGAACCTCCTGTTTAACAGGGGGTCCTTTTTAGTTCTTTGAAGTTTGGCATTGTATGCGATTACATTTGCTGCCCATTCATGGCTGCCCAATCAGCGTAAGCTCCGGTGCCATTACATCCGGGACAGTCGTGTATATCGGAAAAATGATATTCCGTAGGTACGAAGGAGCTGTATCCACGTCCGTAACAATCCGGACAGAGGCCTTTTTCCTCCATACTCGCTCGATGTTTTTCTATCCTTGTAGCATTCCAGGCCGATATAGAGTTAAATAAACCCATTTCCTCACCTCTTTTGGTTTTCCTTATTTTTCTTTTTTTATTGAGCTTTTATTCATGGAACTATGAAAAATCCGTAATTCCTTCCACTATATTTTTATGAAAACCAGGGGAAATTGGTGAGTGGTTTTGTGGCAAGGCCTCTATTGTGGTAAAATACAGGCTAGCATAAAAAAGAAAAGAGAAGATGATATGAAAAAAACAGCACCAGTTGCTAAAAATGATATAGTAGAGGTTTTATTTGAAGATTTAACACATGAAGGAGCTGGCGTCGCTAAAGTCGATGGCTACCCGATCTTTGTTCAGGGCGCCCTTCCAGGTGAAAAAGCAAAAATCAAAGTGATGAAGGCTAATAAGGGTTATGGCTTCGGACGTTTGATGGAGATTATCGAGAACAGTCCATACCGGGTTGAGGTCACGACTGAAGACTACCATAAGTACGGTGGTTGTCAGCTGCAGCATATGAGCTATGAAGGACAGTTGGAATTCAAGGAAAAGCAAGTACGTGAAGTGATGACACGCATTGGGAAACTTGAGGATGTGAAGGTTCACCCGATCATCGGGATGGAGAATCCAACCCATTATCGCAATAAAGCGCAAGTGCCTGTTGGTGAAAAGGATGGCAAGCTAATAGCAGGGTTCTTCAAACCGCGGACACATGAAATCGTTGAAACGAAAGAAAGCATTATCCAAAATGAAGTGATTAATGAAGCCGTTCAAGTCGTTAAAGAGATTTTCAGTAAACTTGGTATCCCCGCTTACAATGAAGAGGCACATAAAGGTGTATTGCGGCACATCATGGCCCGTTATGGCAAGCGAACAGGGGAATTAATGATTGTTCTTGTTACTAGAACGAAAAGTATCCCTTTCATCGAAACTATCGTGAAGGAAATCGTTGAACGTCTTCCACAAGTTAAATCCATCGTTCAAAACGTGAATTCCAAGAAAACGAATGTTATCTTAGGCGATAAAATGACTGTGCTATGGGGCGACGAAGTGATCCATGATATGATCGGTGATGTGAAATTTGCGATATCGGCAAAATCCTTCTACCAAATCAATCCAGATCAAACGAAAGTCCTTTATGATAAAGCTCTTGACTATGCAGGGCTGACTGGTGAAGAAACGGTGATAGATGCCTATTGCGGCATTGGGACCATCTCTTTATTTTTAGCTAAAAAAGCGAAAAAAGTAATCGGTGTCGAAGTGGTCGAAGAAGCGATCGAAGACGCACGGCGCAACGCTGAATTGAATGAAATCTCAAATGCAGAATTCATTGTCGGCGATGCAGGTAACGTTATTGCTGAATGGTATCAAAAGGGCAACACTGCTGATGTCATCGTGGTGGATCCGCCACGCAAAGGTTGTGAAGAATCCCTTCTGAATACGATCATCGAGATGAAGCTTAATAAAGTCGTATACGTATCATGCAACCCAGGTACTCTAGCGCGTGATCTTCATATCTTGGAAGAAGGCGGATATAAAGCAGTTGATATCCAGCCTGTCGATATGTTCCCAATGACGACACATGTTGAAAATGTAGTGTTATTAGAGTTGAAATGATTGAATGTGGGCCCGGTCTAATTGACTGGGCCCGCATTTTTTATGTTTGCACAATATGGATTGACTTCCGATCCAACCACTCGCTCTCTGCGGGCGGTCGTCCCTCGGCATGCGCCTGAAGGGTTTCACTAGGCGCGCTTTTCCCGCAGGAGTCTCTCCAATCAACTTAGTTACAACAGTTAGAAAGGAGACCAGCCTAAAGGAGTTGCAGGGTTGCTTTGGGTCAGGTTGTTTCGGGAGAATATTTGAAGAAAGATAAGTTCCCGAACCCCTTTGTCAACAAACTGGGTCCTGGTCTAAATGACCGGGACCTTTTTCACGTAGTTAAATTGAGGAAAAGGGAGGGGGATTTTTTTTTGCAAGTTTATTCTTGACGCTCTTACTTGGACATATATTAAGAAACATATGGATTGGGAGGCAAGGTGATTTTATTAATTTTCAAAAAGCGGTGGCTGTTATTGTTGGTAGCTTTTTGGTGGGCATTGGAATTAATGGATTTTTGGTTCCTCATCATTTAATAGATGGCGGCGTAATTGGGATTGCACTCATCCTTCATTATTTCTTTGGTTTTCAAACGGGACTATCCATGTTGGTCCTTAGCATTCCTATATTTTTATATGCCTGGTATTATGAACGCCCTTTTTTCTATAGCAGCGTTCACGGATTGCTTTTGACATCCCTTTTTATGGACTGGCTTAATCCATTGAAAAAGGTTTTTTCCATTTCAATACTGACAAGCTCTTTGATTGGCGGTGTCATCATAGGAATGGGCATAGGACTCATGCTTCGATATGAGACAAGCAGCGGGGGAACGGATATGCTAGCCAAAATCATCTCTAAATCCACCTCCATGGATATCGCTTTGGCGATTATCGTCATAGATACACTAATCATTTCAGCTGCAGCATTCACCTTAGGTATCGAAATTTTTCTTTTTTCATGTGTGACGATCGTCATCATTGGACTTGTCACATCGCTTATGAAAGTGAGGGAATGAATATATAATCAGTTCCTTAAGATATGGGCTACGTTATCTATTGCCTTTTGCAGCTTTTCGCTATTTTTGCTAAACATCTCTTTAGCTTCTTTTGATTCAGTTCCAAGTGCAAACAACTCCAAGTCCGCTTGGCACTTTTTCAAGGTCGCGAGCATAAGAGGTTTTTCCTGAGGAGAAGGAACTTTAAGTTTATCATCAAAAAGATCCACAGTTAATTCTCCGTTAGAATTGGCTTGACCAAGAAAAACATTTTCGAGGATTACCCCCAACTTATCCAGTTCAGTATGAAGCCAATGTCGGTTCAGACCTATCGTGGAAAGTGGTTCATCAAGTATTAGGCCGTCCATGATGATGGTTTGTGGCTCCTTTACTGCAGCCACTGGCAGGTTAAGGTCCTTAGGTGTTACAGGTTGATTTTGCTTCTTTAACATTACGGAAAAATCCCCATTGGCTTCCAATAAGGCAAACTCAACTTCAGAAATATCGAAGACATCCTTTTTTCGGAGCAACCCCAGCAATTCATCGATGGTATATTTCTCTTTTTTTAAATTATCTTCCATGACTTTCCCATCTTTGATGAATACCGATGCTTTTCCTTCAATAAGATCACGAAAAGTTTTACTTTTCAAGGATATTAATCCTGCAATGAAGGGTGCTATGGCAAAAACGAGAATGGACAGTACGCCATGTATAATATTGCCCTCCACTTTTGTAGCTAATTCTGCCCCAACATTACCAATGGTTATGCCCGTTACATATTCAAAAAAGGAAAGCTGGGACAATTGTTTTTTTCCTAACACTTTAGTGATCAAAAAAAGAACAATTAAAAAGAAAAATGAGCGTAAAAGAATTTCTATCCAATCCGGCATTACCAAAACACCTCCTGCTTGATCATGGTTATTAAAAACCTTTATATTGTGGTTCTTCCCGTTCTAACTCGCCCACGCGCGTTTGTACATCCTTCCTAACTTCATTCACCACCAGCATCGTTTCATGCAAAATCCGTTTAGATTCATCATCTTGAGTCCGGAGTGCTAAGCTGGATAAGCCCGCTTCAACTCCTTTTAAGCTAGAGACACATTGTTTGACATTGGAAGCTATCGTCATGCAGCATCCTCCTTATCTTTTTAGGTCTTCTGTAATAATGACTCGGAACCATGAGCGGCTGTTATCCAGGCACTGGTTGCTTCAAACATGCCAGCGGCAACAACCCGATCAATCGATGCTTTTTCACATCCGCTAGGGCTACGGAAACAACCTCCGCAGCCAAGGAATGAGCAGTCAAACATCAAACCTTAGTTTTATGCTTCTCCGTCATATTCAATCGATACGGCATGGGCGATGCATGGGATCGTCTCGCTTTGTTGAAAGGATAGAGGAGATAGCAAGGCACCGGTGGCCACGACGAGCAATCGTTTTATTTCTCCTTTTTTCATGCGATTCAATAAATGACCATAAACGACGGTTGCGGAACATCCAGGGCCGCTTGCCCCGGCCAGGACCGGCTGACCATCCCTGTATATCATTAAACCGCAATCTTTATATTGCTCTTCTTTAATCGGCGTGCCATGTTTTTTAAATAATGCCAGAGAAACTTCATGTCCGATCTTTCCTAAATCCCCGGTCACTATCAAATCATAATAGGATGGGTCGAGGTTTCTTTCTCTAAGATGTGCTTCAATCGTGTCTACAGCGGCCGGAGCCATGGCACCGCCCATATTGAAAGGATCGGTCAATCCCATGTCGATGACACGGCCTATCGTAGCTGAAGTGACCCTTGGGCCTTTCCCGGCACTGCTTAATAAAGCCACGCCAGCACCCGTAACGGTCCATTGGGCTGTTGGAGGTTTTTGCCCTCCATATTCAGTTGGGTAGCGAAATTGCTTTTCTACTGCGGCGTTATGACTTGATGCTCCTGTCAATAAGTACTCTGCTCCTTTGGTATTGACAAGGTAGGCGCCAAGAGCCAGTCCCTCCATGGAGGTGGAGCAGGCACCAAATAAGCCGAGATAAGGTGTTCCAAGTGTTCGACAGGCAAAACTGGTAGGGGTTATTTGATTGATCAGGTCGCCTCCAAGGAAAAATTGTATCTGTTCCTTTTGAAGACCCGCCTTCTCGATTGCTTTTGTACTCGCTTCTTCCAATAAGACTTTATGTGCTTTTTCATAGGTATCTTGATTGATCCATAAATCGGAATGGAGAAGATCGAAATCATCCGCAAGCAAACCGTCTGCTTCAAATGGACCGCCAACGGTTCCTGTGGAGACGATGACAGGCTTTTGATCAAACACCCATGTGCGATGCCCCGTAAGCATTATTAAACCACCCCATTGTATGAGTATTGTCAGTAAGATAAAACAAAGGAATAACATAAAAATCCTTCAGCCAATTTGAATATAGTACAGCCATTACCTAAAAGGAAACCTTTGGCCCGGTGTTCAATGGCTGCGGTATCACCGCAACCTGAAAGTAACAAAGCGGCCAATTCGGTCAAACAAAATCCGGTGATAAAGCAGTCAGCTTTTCCTTTTTATCATTTAGCATCCTCGTATCACTTCATTCGGCATTAAAAGTATTTCTGAGGTCCAGGACAATCGTAATCCTCAAAACGAGCTTCTATGATGATTTTTAAGTGGCAGTCGATCATGATTTAAGAATTACAGCTTTTTCTTCCGCGGCCCGTACTGAATCAGTTCAAGGCAGGTATGTAACCCTTTGGTAGTTTGAGATTGGCTTAAAGATTCTGTTCTACATTATATTTTGATATAGAAAAAGGAATGAAAATTTCATTCTTGGTTATGGAAAGATAAAAAAGGCTGGTTGCTTTAACCAACCTTTTTTATATGAATGATCATTGTTTATATTGAGGCTCCTCGTTTTGAATCTCTTCGATGCGAGGAGCGATGCTGTCGACAATCGATTGTGTTTGTTGGGCAGCTTGTTGATACAATTGTTTGGCTTGCTCATTATCTGTAGAAAGGGCGAAGGTTTCAAAGCTCGCTTGAGCGCTTTTTAACCCTGCTATAGTTGTTTTGACATCGTTTATAACTGTCATATATGAACCCCCTAATTTTTTAACTGCCTTATTAGAGTGGGGAAAAAATGATTATCTATACCTTCCAAATATATCTATGAGTGAAATCAAGTGACTAGCTTATTAATCAAACGTTTGATTAATGGAATGGAAACAGGCAGAATTCATTGTATTAATCCTCCTTTTTCGTTGTACGAATCGTTTTTATTGTTTAATCATTGACCGAATTCAGAATTTTAAATATAATTGTAGAAAACATAACGTGATTACGTGAGGTGACATGACATTTATATTATGGACGATTTATATAGTAGGGTTGCTATTGAAATTTCATCTGAAGAAGTGATAAAAGGACTGCTATTCCACAAAAGCAAACAGGAGTCGGAAATTGAATCGATCAAAGGTAAAATTCATAAATATGAGCAAAAACGTAGAGCTGAGGAAGCTTGGTATCAATCCCTATCACCATTTAAACGTTTTTTTACAGGGCGTGCCCCAAGTCATCACCAGGCGGTTGAACATTTGGTGAATGTGAAAGATAGATATAAACAAATCGAGAAAATAAAACAGCGGGTCGCTTTTATAAATGAGGTGATCGGTGTACTTGAGGCTGAAACGGAAAAAAGGGAAATGAATTTACCATCAGACATCATTAAAGAAATAATGGCCTGGCAGAAATCGGAGGGAACGCCGAGATGACTCTAGAAACGTTAAACGCTGGCTTGGATACGATTTGGGTGGTTCTGACAGCAGCCATGATACTATTGATGGAGGGCGGGTTTGCCTTATTGGAGGCAGGGTTCGTCCGTACGAAAAATAATGTGAACATCATCATGAAGGTTTTTGCCGATATTACGATCGGAACGCTTTGCTATTTCGTCGTTGGTTTTGGCTTAATGTATGGAATGGATGTATTTGGAATCATCGGGGCAAGTGGCTTTCTGCTGAAAGGTGATTTGTCGCACATCGACCTTACGATTTCCATGGACGCATATTGGTTATTTCAAGGGGCATTCGTCATCGCCGTCATTTCCATCGTTTCGGGAGCCGTTGCGGAAAGGATCAATTTTCGGGCGTATCTTATTTTTGTCGTAATGATGACAGCATTCATCTATCCAATTGCCGGTCACTGGGTATGGGGTGGCGGCTGGTTAAGCAGGTTGGGCATGCAGGACTTCGCAGGGTCTGCTGTCATTCATGCACTAGGCGGTTTTTCAGCACTTGCGGCTGCCATTGTAATCGGGCCGAGAGCAGGTAAATTCACTTCAAGGGGGACCAGCTCCATTTCGCTGCCGAGTAATCTCCCATTGGCATCTGTTGGGGCATTCCTTTTATGGTTTGGCTGGTTTGGATTTAATGCAGGAAGCACCTTGCAAGCTACAGATGTCCGCATTGGACATATTGCCATTGTCACGATGCTCTCAGCTGCATCAGGGGGAGCGGTAACCCTGCTTTATACACTGTTTAGATATGGACGCTCGGATGCACCTTCCGTCATCAATGGCTCACTTGCTGGTCTTGTCGGGATTACAGCTGGATGTGCATTCGTTAGTGATCTGGCGGCGTTGCTGATTGGAGCAGTTTCTGGAATGTTGATGTTAGCTGCGACAAATTGGTTGGAAGCCCGGAAAATCGATGATCCGGTCGGTGCCTTTCCTGTTCATGCGGCATCAGGAATGTGGGGTACGATAGCGGTAGGGCTTTTCTCCACTGAAAACGGACTGTTGGCCGGCGGGGGATGGCATTTGCTCGGAGTTCAAATATTAGGATTAGTGGTGTTATGCATCTGGGGCTTTTCAGTGACTTGGCTTGTTTTTAAAGTTATAAATGTTTGGCTGCCTATAAGATCGACTGAAGAAGAAGAAGAACTTGGGTTGGATATCAGTTATCATGGCATCATGGCCACACATACCTCGCCGGAGTTCATCAAGGTAGAGGATTACTATAAGCAGGATGAAGAATTGACAAGGTAATCTCTATAATACAATGGTAAAATCAAGTAAGAGGTGAATTTTTAAATGGGTGTATGCAATCTTAATCATTCGCAACAAGATGTCAGGCTAAAATTTGAAAGCCAAAAGGCATTTTTACCAACACAATTGAGTCAAACATTAGATCGATATCTTGAAAAAGGGAATTCGCAGGAAACATTGAATGAACTTTTTCATCTATTGAAGAAGTATGACTTGTCTCCCCAGGAGGAACAGGAATCTAGAAACGAAAAGTTGAAACGGATCATGTTATAAATTAGAAAGAGCAGGAGTGTAAATATGACTCCCGCTCTTTTATTTTCTTGGCTCTTTTCGTAAAGATTGTTGTTTTTAAAACGAAACGATCTAAGGTTGATTGGAGCGGAAGTGCGAGACTCCTGCGGGAGCGGCGGGACAGGTGAGACCCCACAGGCGTTTACGCCGAG
>NZ_JBBOYT010000005.1:0-12105 GCF_038008245.1 Peribacillus sp. FSL K6-5616
TTATTTGTACAATAACAAATACAATCTATTTACCAAGAAGGCGGGCGAACCACCCCTTCTTTTCTTCTTCCTGATTAGTAACAGCAACTTGCTTTTTAGTCTCCTCATTTTCTTTTATATCCGCGATTAACCTTCTGTCTCTTTCTTCTAGTTTGTTATCTATGTATTCTTGCTGTTTCTGGATTTGCTCAACCAATGACTGAATGACTTTAGTCTGTTCGTCCATGGCTTTTTGCATGTCCTGTAAGGCTTCAGCGACATTTACAGTCACCTGTTTATCGTCTGCAGTCACGGTTATAGTCACGGGCATGCCTGTGTCAATTAATGCTTCTTCTACTTGTTCAAGGGTCATCCCATCATCATATAGTTTTCGGATATCAAGCATGATCGGAATGGATTCGGAATCAATAAAGTAGCTTTTGCCTTTTTTCTTGATGTTTAGATGGTGGCCATGGTTCCGGATATACCTTCGAATGGTTGCATTAGGAATGCCGGTCTGCTTTTCTACGTCTAATACCGTTAGCCATTTAATGTCTTTGTTCATGCAGTCACCTCATTTCGTTCACCATATAGTCATCATACACTAATTCTATGTATATCAATGGATTCCTGCGGTCATGGTCATGATTATAGTTAAGTATTCGTGCATACGTTCATGGCTTTTTTGGTTCATCTTTGTATTCTTTATAGTAATCATGTAGATCTTTATCCAATCTACCTGTTAACTCATTTTGTAGATTTCTCAACAAGTTACGCATTAATTTTAATAAATCATAGTTTGCTTGCAAAAATTCAAATTCATCTTGAGAAGTTACTGCAGGTTTTATTAAACCCTCACTTTTAAAGTGTTCTCTGATTTCATTAAATGTTCTTGTTACAGATAACATCGTGTCCCTATTTATAAGAGATGCTCCTTCTAAAGCATCATAGTAAACATTTTCAAAATCATTTCTAGTTTCTTTGCTTTTAGTACGACATTTAGTATAAATTTTTTGGAAATACTCAATCTGATCAGCTGTAAAACCAGCTTCATATTGTTTTGTGGAAGGATACTTATTAAAAAAAATGTTGAAATCCATCATAGCGTCCTCAGTTTTGCTCGAGTATTGTTCCACAATCTTTATTAACTTGATAATGTCCTTTATAGAAGTTCGATTATCTTCCTCTACCTTATCTTTTTGAGTTCTATCTAGTGTGAGTTTAACCCCGTAATACGTCATTAAACCACCAATAACGCCACTTAAAATTGAACCTGTAAAATCAAGATAATTTGTCCATTGTGACATTAACATGAGCTCCTTTTGCAGATGTGTCAATAAAAAAGAAAACAAAGAAAAAGATAGATATACTAAAGCATAAAAAAACAGAATGACATTCATACTTAACTCCTTTGCTATGAGATACGTAGATTATATTTTCTTATTCCGGACGGTCCTCCAGAGTATTGTATGGAAAATGCGCTCTTAACGATGATGATCGCCCAGGTGTGTGAACTGGAAGTTGGCGAATTTGTACATACTTTTGGGGACGTCCATATCTACTCTAACCACCTTGAACAAGTGGAACTGCAGTTGACACGTGAACCCAAACCATTGCCAATCATGAAGATCAATCCAGCTATGATAATTATCCATATTAATTCTTTTGACAAAAGAAGCCTATAATTGATAGCTTGCAACATACGGTCAAAAGTGGTCATGGGTTGTTTATGGGTCAAAAAATTTTAAAAGATCGGAGAAATTCCACGCGGTTAATAGATACCACGTGCGGTGACGTATACGAAATGGGCGGAATGGGCTGATTGGTTAAAATCAGAGCGAGTGACAAGGGTGACGGGCATGGCTCCGTCAATTTGGAGCTGCATGAGCTAGCGCATTCCATTGATAATATAGTTTATGATGGTATTCGAAAAGACTGGGATTTTTTTAGAATAAGGGAAAAGAAGGAGATGTTTTATGTAAAAAATCAATTACTTAGACAAAAAGCACCCGAAACTTATAATTTTATTAAACAATTAGATAAAAAATTGGACTGTAATACGTTACACTAGGAGTAGAAAGAATCGATTGGCCACAGCAAGCACCTCGAATGAAGAGTGTGCTAGAATTATACTTAGAAAGATAAAACTAATTTTTAGTTCTTACGGAAATTAGTAACAGAACAGCAAGAATATGTTTTTGGTGATTTTCCTGCCTTTCAAGAAGGGAGGTGGGTAATCATGAATTTCTTAGAAATAATAAGCTTTACTGCTGATTTAGTAGGATTGTTATCAGACTTAAATGAGTTTCTACCATCTGATGATTCAAATACTACTGGAGGCTTTTTGTTAGTTGGATTTTTACGTAATAAAAAGGAAAAACCCTAATCTGGAAATTAGGGTCCGTTGAAAAAAACTATTTCTTTTAGTGTAACCACCAACATGGCACACAAACATCAAAAACCAAACATCATGAATTTTTTTAGATCAGAGTGCTGGAACACTCTGGTCTTTTTTTTGCGAACTTTCCAAAATGGGTTACCCAAAATGGAGAACCTTAATACGCTAAGTATAACTTTAAGTACTCTATAAGTGAACCATTTTGTTAATACATTAGGTTAATACAATAAATACAATGCAATGCAGTAAACGCCTCTTCGAGGTTGCTTTTTTATTAACGTAGACCTCACTGAAGGTTCCATATAGGCGCGAAAAAAATTACCCTAGTTTCAAATACCCACTAATACTCGTACCTTCGTATGACCCACCTTAGGGGCTGTACAACTGCACTACGTAACGGCATACAGCAAGACTACTGTCCTAAAGGGTATGGACAAGGGGGGGTTTATAGAGTATGCCCCTTACGCCAATCGGTGCACCTACCACCACATAAATATTGACCAACATATACGTGTTGAGCAAATGAGAGAGAATGATAATAATTAGAGTTAGGAACCCACGGGACGGATTTAACCACCTTCAGCAAATCCACTTTTCTTTAGATAGTTTTTAATTTGAAGTTTTATAAATTCCTCTGTAAATCTATCTTTTTGGCATCTTTGGTGTTTCTTATTGCTATCAGTTTCCCAAAAACACTCTTTCGCATTAATCACATCATCATAAAGCTTTAAATTATAGTATCTATAACAATGTTCTTCTTTTTCAAGCAGCATGCCTAAATGATCTATAACTAACAAAATTGGACCATTTTCTAAACTCTCACATAATATCGTAGCGTCTAAACGTGGAATATTTATTGTTTGAAGCTCTCTGAATAATTGTCGTTTCCTATCGTAAATCTTCATTTTTAAATTTGGTGAATCTGAGCATTCGCCTAATTCAATTTCAATCGAGTAGCCCATTCTTTCTAATTCGAGTTGAAATTCTTCATCTGTTAAGGAATCAAAAACATAATTTATATTCATAAAATTGATCGAGTAATATACCTCCCAAGCTTCCTTCTCAACCTTAATAGCTTGCTTCAAAAGCTCATTTAGTTCTTGAAAGATATTGCTGTAATAAAGTGAAATCTGTCTGTTAGACTTTAATCTTTCGTAATAGAATCCGACTATCAATGCTAGTGAATCATTGATAGTTCTGATAACCTCATAGAAATCTAACACTTTATCCATACCAAAATGAGTTATTCTATTCCGAGTAACGCCCAAATCGACTAAAATCTTTACCTCGTCCTTATTTAAATTAAAATTATCCCTTACAAGATCAATCGTTTTAGAGTAATCTATTGTCTTAAAATTATAGGATTCAGACATTATAAAATACTCAATTCTTAATGTACGCTTATCTTCTTTACTAGCCTTTAAAACACTCTCATACTCTTCTAAAGAATTCTCGTTTATTATTAATTTTTGTTCAATATCCATTAACAACTTCTTGTTAAATAGCTCTATACTCTGATGAAAACAAATTACAACCATTTTCAAATAACCAGGAATTTCATCAGATAAATATTTGTCGTCTCCTAAATCAAAATACTTTTGATAAAAATCCTTTCCGAAATTCAGAGAATCTATGGCATTTTCAATCAAATGTAATCTCACTAAAATCATCTCCTTCAAAAGATTTTTACTTTTTGAAATAACTTTTCTGAATGAACTTAATCCTAAGCGTGGTTTTTTCGCGTTTTGCTGGTGGTACCCCCATTAGGTTTAATTTCACGCTATGCGGGGCTTAGCCCCACACCCCAGCCAACCTCTACCCTAAAACAAAGGAAAAATTCAAAACAGACTTAGCTGAATATCTTGCTTTGCATATTCCTCTCGATATATTTCTAAAATTTTTTGATTATATCTTGGATATAAATCTAGCATTATAAATTCTAATTCCTCTTTAGTCAGACTTTCTAAAACGTTTTTCCCATCTCTTTTATAAACATCAGTTTCAAAATGCTTATTTATTTTTTTGTATAACTTGCTGTAAAGCAAAGGGACATTATTATTTTTCGTGTTAATCAAACCTAAAACTTTAATCATATGGTTTATTGCTTTTTTATATCTAAAAAAGTTGGTAGAGTCCTTTTTAAATCGCTCGTATTCTTTCATTTCTTCACTGTAATTGTGCCTAGAAACAACACACCATCCTTTTTCTTTGTAAAATTTTATCGCTTCGTACTCGAACTTATAAAATTCTTTTGTCGTAAGCGTCCGATCTAACTCTTTGAGAATAATATATTTAGTGTCTTTATCAAGATACAAGACGATTCTATCTCTATAATCTGAAAAATGTAAAATTCGAGAGGTGTGTTCAATCCACCTAATTAAAAAGGAATCTTGAGTTTCGCCAACATAAACTATATTTAATTTTTTATTGATAATAGCGTATATCCCTGCCTTTAAAAGCCTATGCCCCATGTTCTCACGCCTCTCCACCTTATATATAAATCTATTTTGATATTTATAGAATGTTTATTTTTACATGATTTTATATAAAAAAGGAGTAATTTTCCATTTGTTTAAAATAGAACCGCCATTAAGGCAACTAGTGGTCACTACGTGAACGGGCGTGCCTGACGTTATAGACCGTTCACAACAAAAAGTAGGAAAACCCTTATCAAATCAAGTATTCTAGTGAATGAATGATGAATGAACGATAACGTGAACGAAGTAAAAAACCGTAAATGGTCAACATTATCAATTGATGATGTGCGAAAAGTCATGAATGAGGAAAAAAAGTCATGGTGGAGTAAGATCTTTAAAAAATAAAAAGATTACTTTAAGAAAAAAAATAGGGGGCTTAGGTTGCTCTTTATGTTGTAACCTACATCACACCGAGTCGCTTTGACTCTTAGCTGCATCCCTTATAGACTTGTGAACACAAAGAAGCCGAATGAAGGAATAGCAATGTTTGACCAGATCCTCGAGACGATCAAGACTCTCGCTCCTGTCGGATCGCTTGTTGTTAGCATCCTTGCTTACAAGCAGAGCAAGAAGGATAAGAGCCAGGACGACGAGTAAAGTATAGAGAAAGGGAAACCCCACCATTAAAAGTGAGGTTTCCCTTTCTTCATTTTTGACGAGATACTTCCCATTCAACACGTTTTTGTCTTTTATTTTCAATTCGTTCTTGAACCACATTCTTAGCACTTGTAATACCTTCGGCTTCCATTACATCGGATGTAACAAGACCTTCAACGTTATCATTAATAAGCATACCGTTTAAAACTTCCGTGATAATTTGAGTGTTGCGATCCGTATTATTTGTACCTAAGCGAATCCTGGTTAATTCTTCTTTTAATGTCTCATGCAAATTCTTACTTACAACTTCTGCAACATAATTAAGTGACCACTGTTCTTTTTTTAGACGTTGATAATCAGCCACTAAAAATGAAACAGCATCACCATTAAAACTTAAATTTTGTTCCTCCTTAATTTCTTCAATGTAGTCCAACACTTCTGGATTAACCGATAAACGTAATCTTGCTTTTTCCTCACTAGACAATAAAATCATCACCTTTTCTAATTATTTATTCTTCCATCAAATCGCTTAATAAATTTTCTAGTTTCTCAACTTTATCCGCCATTTTTTCCATGGCACTAATATTTTTTTGAACAAGCATTTTCAGTTGTGCTTCGCTTTCATTCATTCCGTGTTCATATGCAACTTTAGTAAGTATTGAATTTAAAAGTTCTTGTCTGGATATGGATCGTTTCTTTGCCATTTCATCAAATGTTTTCACTACAAATGGGTCAACATTTCTTATCTTTAACTCCATTGCTTCACTCTCCTTTTGAATAAAAATTAAATTCAGGCTTTCCACTGTCTAAAAAGAGAAAGAGCATAAGGAAAAACTGTCCCCAACTACGTTGTGGAGCTAGGCAAAGCCTAGTGTTTCTATGGGTACATGTCGAATTAGTGAATGTCCACTTTATGTCCCCTTATTTTAATACAATGTCCAGTTTGTGTCCACTATATTTTTTTATAAATGTCCGGTTTGTGTCCAGTGTATTAATAACAAAAATGAGAAGAGAAAATCCAATTTCCCTTCTCATTTTTGTTATTAATCATTTCTATAATTTTCACGAAACTTAGCAATATTTTTACTTAAAGATTCGCCTGTGTTTTGTCCGATTTGGTACGTTCGTTTTACCGTTTTACGGATGGATTGTTACCAGCAACAACTTGACCTAAATCGCGAGTTTCCCTATCCGTTCTTTTTTCTTGTAGTGGTGTTTCCTTATTAGGTTCTGCTTGCATTTCAGATGAAACCGAAGCTTATTAAAAAATCACAACCCACATTCTAGGAGCATTCGGTACAAGGTGAAAGTAATTATAAAAGTAGAAAGGAAAGTAAATTGTTAGCATTGAATAATATAGTGTATTGCCTAATTTATTATATAAAACAACTTTCAAAATAAAAGTTATGGAGGGATTAAAGTGCTAGTAAGAGATATGGTACAAGCTATTGAAAATAGGGAATTGAAGATACAAGATCTTGCTAACAAATATAATGTTTCTGACAGAACAATCCAGATTAAGATAAAAGAACTTGGTTTAGTTTGGGTGGCAACCGAAAGCAAATACACCTTTACGGGAAAAGATAAAAGTATCTTTGATTTTCCTATAGATGAGGTATTCAAGAAGATTCCACACAAAAAGAAAAGTGAAACCAATAGCAAAAAGGTTAGTAATAATGAAAGTAAAAAGGCTAGCAAGGAAGTAGCAAGCACGTTGCAAGATACTATCCAATTTACCCCCGAAACCAATAGTGTTAATGCTAGTAAAAAGACCAGCGACAACATTGATAGATTGCTATCAGGGAAGAAAGCAAAAAAGGTGTATCGGGGCTTTTACTTCGATACTGATGTGATTTCAGTTATTGATTCCGTTGATAGTGGAGTTAAGTCCGAATTAATCAATGAGTGCTTGCGAAGTGTATTTAAGTCGAAGAACTTACTATAAGGTTGTGTTTTTAAGGTCCTAGCAAGCCGTATAACAAGTGTTAGCGTTTTACTCAATATAAAAGTTCACAAAACTATTAAACGGCCTGTATGACCGAAATACTTGAAAGGTTTCTTGTATTAACTTGATCGTTTTGAAAAAAAATTGATCATTTTTGTGTCCCTTAATGAAGAATTGACACAAACTGTGACATTAGGATTTCCTAAAATAAAACTAAGAAAACAAACAACTGTATAGATCACTTTACCCTTTTTTCCTAGTTGCAAATTTGATAAAGAGAATGGATAGTACTATCCATACAACAATTACTAGGAGCACGAAATACCCTGTATTGATGAAATTCTTATAGATCCAGGTGCTATACATTAAACTTCACCTCGATTTTTCTGTTTGTAACTGGGTTGTTCACTTATTAGGGAAAAGAAACGAAAGATATAAATAGATGCTGTAATAAAGAGAAATATAAGAATGTAAAGTGAAATTATTTTAATAAATACAGGTTTAGCACCTCTCTTAATATGTAATATTTGACCTGTGAGTTATACCGGTGATTAGAAATTTATCATTAGATAAAAAAGAGTCGCTAAGAGAACTACAAATAAAAAAATTGAGAATACTTTCATTAAACAGAAGTCTCCTTATAAATACATTTAGAATGTTTAATATTCCTCATGTAATTTATTAGTATTCATTAAACAGGTAATGAAAGAATTAATGTCACAGTCTGAATGAACTGTGTACTAGCTCCATAAGAAAAAGAGCTGCCAAAGCAACTCCCTTAATGAACTAACGCACCCGTTAGTTCCATAAGAATTATCGCAGAGTTGATCTAAACTGTGCCATTAGGCTTCCTTGAAATATAGTTAATAAAACAAACAACTGGGATGGATTATCTTTATATTTTTTTTCTAGTTACAAATTTAATAAAGATAACTGATATAACTATCCATCCACCAATCACTAAAATCGGGAAGAAACCGGTATTTATGAAATGACTATAAATCCATGTTTCATACATTTAACTACACCTCATTTTTTGAGCACGTGTTAATGAAAGTATTTGAGGTAAAAAGCCGAATAAATCATATACCAAATAAATATACCCCATAAAGTAAATCCTATTATAAGTGCAATGTATTTAAGTATTTTCATCATGGTCATATTATGGCCTATACGATTGAAGGTAATACCAAAGAAGACCTTTAGCACACAGTACGAATACACTTATGCTTATGGAACTAACCTGCCCCGTTAGTGCCATAAGAAAAAGGCTGCCGCAGCAACCTCCCTTATTGAAGTAAAGGACCCGTTAGGTTCTATAAAACTTATCACAGAGTTGACACAAACTGTGAGATAGAAATTCTGTGTCATAGCATCAACTAAAAGAATAATCAAAGTAATATCTTACATTTTATTCTGCTTTTTATATAAATGTAACTTTGTCATAAAAGTTTCCTCCATTTTTTTATACTTATGAAAACCAAAAGAAGAGGCAAGTATAAAACAATGAAACACACGCAGTATGGATTGATTATTTTATCTAATATATATAAGGAATCGACATCGAAAAAAAATATACTGATAAGTAGTATGATTATAGACATTACCCATAAGGGATACTTTTGTTGGACATTGAATAAGCGTTTGACACCCCTGCTGGCAGCCCACAAAGGAATGACCATATTGGGTATGATAACAATGGCCCACCAAGAAACAGTTATGTATTCGAAACGTTGAATAAAGGGTAATTCAATGACGCTGGTCATTGTGAGTGTTGGCCATAGGGAAATGACCAACTGTTTCTGTGAATAAAAGACTGTTGAAACAAAATAAATTAATAGGAGCAATAACGTAGTGGCTAAGGCTCCTCCGTGAGCATACTTTTTTGATGTTTCAGCATTCTTGATGAATGGATAAAACATCAGGAGCATTTCAAAACCAAGCATTGCTAACGAAACGCTTCTAGTACCTTTCATTATTTCGATTAAAGTATGATCGAAAACAGGAAAAAGACTGGTGAAATCAGCGTATTTAAACCCATATATAGGTACAATTAAAAGCCAGTATGAAACGATAACAGTTAAAAAGGCGATACCAGTAACGGTTCGGAACCCTCCCGTGTGAATATAATAAATCAGGATCAGGAAAACCAAAGCTAACGCCCAAGAAGGTACCTCCTCAAACATCCAAATATGAACAACATTTATATAGCCGATAATGATCGTCATTCCAAGGACAAAAAAATAAATAATGAATAAGAGACTGAAAAAATCCCCTATCCATTTACCCAATGCATAATTATTAGCAGAAATGATATCACCAGGAACAATACTAAAAATCTTATATATAAGCCAAATGAATATCTGAACCATCAGTCCGGCTAGAAGTATGGAGATCCATCCATCCCTTCCCGTCGCCTTTGCTAAATCTCTTTGAAAATTCAACACGCCTAATCCTGTTTGCATAGAATGCACTAAAAAAAATACATACAATGGAGATACTTTATCCTTTTCATTAACACCAACTTGGTTCATAAAGGACCCTCATTTGTATCAGTCGAATTTATCATTTTTATAATCTGGCTTTTATAGGTGAGTTTTATTCAAAAAGATACAAACTTTAAGTACACAGTACGAATAAACCGAGAGACAGTACTACACATATCCATAAAGTCACATTGTGACAGCAAACGTCATTCACTGTGCGAGTAAACTTTGTAATAATGCAACTAACCTGCCCCTTTAGTTCATTCAGAAAAACCAAAATTAGATCATGGTTCATTTTTCTCTCCATGAAACCCGCCCGTCTTTTATGCAATAAAAACGAGAAATACGTAAAATGATTTTCCGACAAAAGGCTTTATATCAACGATGTATCAAATCCTGTATATTGGATAATTTGATGCCCTTTTAAAACCATTGATATCACTGTCTTTGTGAAAATATCAACTTCCGAGAAGGGCCATTATGTAAAGTAGTTCTGCATCCCACATGCATTTTTTTGGATACCATGCTTGCTACGATTCCACCTCCGAGGTGATTAGTAAAGAACCGTAGCATTGTATGTATTCCATATGATTATGACCAAAATACCGACATTATGCGCTGTGGTATTCACCAGCCAAAGTTGGTGTAATGACTATTTTGCGTTATGGCTGCTCCCCCCCCCCACGTAAACAAACGGGAATACGGAAGTTTTGCCACGTTATTTTTCACAGCAGGGTAACATCCCTATTGAGATTTTTTATGATTTAATCTCCCATAGATATAAATAAATAACCCTAATAAAAATGTTGGTACTGCTATTGAAACTGAAAATATTTTCATAACAAGAAATAAAATAGAAATACCCATTAAAATTTGTCCAACAAAAGTAATATATTTTTTCATTTTTATGTATCTCTCCCTTACATTTCTAACCAGTTAACCAATGGTACGTCTTTGATTGGATTTAAAAATTTACGTGCCTCATCTTCACGTTTCTTTCTTAATGCCTTTTGACGGTTATTTTCCATATGTAAAGCTTGACGTTCCATTGATCTGAAAACTCTATCAACGTAACTGGATAGGTATGTAATGGTGGAACCTTCCTTGATAGCATCTTGTACTCTATTGAAAACGGCCTTCATTATCTTATTATCGCTTATATTATTACTTTCTTGTTTTGTATTACTAGATTCTAAAAGAATAATAGATTCTTTTTCTATATCTGGCTGTTCACCCTTACTCTCACAAGGCTTGTCGGTGTTCTCGCAATGCGTCAAAATTCTCTTTTTCAATACATCAATTGTGTTGAAGACAAACACATTATGACCCTTTCCACCCTTACGTTTAACCGTGTTCTTCACGGTCAATATACCGAAACCCTTCGCCTTCCTCAGCATGCGTTCAAAGGTGGAACGACTGATACCGAATCCATTTAATTTTTCATTGATTGTTTTCAATAACGTTCCGATCTTTGCATTAGCAACACCAAAATACTTCGAAGAGTAACGTACTAGGCGTTTAAATGCCACCAGTTCGCCTTTAGTGAAGTCTTTCTTATGGTCTGCTAGGAACATTTCAATCGTGTTGTTGAAGGATTTCAAACTATCAAATTGGCTATATTCTGCAAAACTTTCAATTCTTCCGGATAACATGGTATTTCCTCCTTAGAGGACAATAAAAAAGACACTGATCCCGATAAAGATTAAGGGAAACAGCGTCTTTTAAATGTGGTCTAATGAAAAAAACAACATTTTTTCCTTGAAACTAACAGTAAAATACACTAAAATGAATGTACTAATATGTTAGTTACAAAGAACTTCGACAGGTGTTTTCCCTAGTTCAGGTAGGGGGAACGGTTTAAGGGGACTGCAATCCCACTTAGACACGTTGGAGTTCTTTTTTACGTCCGTTTTTTATTATGGTTAATTATCCAACAATTGCTACTAAAAAACAAGTAAATTCGATAGTTTATGAGTTTTTTACGCTATAACGTAAAGCAAGTGGTTGTAGGGGCGAATTAAGCTTACCTGCTGCCATTGGAACGTTTGTTAGTATTTCCGAACAGCTACTTATCCCCCCCTGTATGCTTGTTCCAAACAGTTCTTTTCAGAATATCATTTTACTTATATCCCTTATGGCTGTAAGCGTGGGTAGGTGTTCAATTAGGGAGGATGCACAACAAAAAAAAAAGCGTAAGCTATTGCCTACGCCTTACTTTTCAAC
>NZ_JBBOYT010000006.1:0-3013 GCF_038008245.1 Peribacillus sp. FSL K6-5616
TTGTTCCTTGAAAACTAGATAATAGATAGAAGGCAATTAATTTTTTTCAAAGCATCTGTAAGATCTTTTTTAACGGTTAAGTTAGAAAGGGCGCACGGTGGATGCCTTGGCACTAGGAGCCGATGAAGGACGGGACTAACACCGATATGCTTCGGGGAGCTGTAAGTAAGCTTTGATCCGGAGATTTCCGAATGGGGAAACCCACTGTTCGTAATGGAACAGTATCTTTACCTGAATACATAGGGTACTGAAGGCAGACCCGGGGAACTGAAACATCTAAGTACCCGGAGGAAGAGAAAGCAAACGCGATTTCCTGAGTAGCGGCGAGCGAAACGGAATTAGCCCAAACCAAGAGGCTTGCCTCTTGGGGTTGTAGGACACTCAACATGGAGTTACAAAGGAACGGGGTAAATGAAGCGACCTGGAAAGGTCCGTCGAAGAAGGTAAAAACCCTGTAGTTGAAACTTCGTTCCCTCCTGAGTGGATCCTGAGTACGGCGGGACACGAGAAATCCCGTCGGAAGCAGGGAGGACCATCTCCCAAGGCTAAATACTCCCTAGTGACCGATAGTGAACCAGTACCGTGAGGGAAAGGTGAAAAGCACCCCGGAAGGGGAGTGAAATAGATCCTGAAACCGTGTGCCTACAAGTAGTCAAAGCCCGTTAATGGGTAATGGCGTGCCTTTTGTAGAATGAACCGGCGAGTTACGATTTCATGCGAGGTTAAGTTGATGAGACGGAGCCGCAGCGAAAGCGAGTCTGAATAGGGCGAATGAGTATGAGGTCGTAGACCCGAAACCAGGTGATCTACCCATGTCCAGGGTGAAGTTCAGGTAACACTGAATGGAGGCCCGAACCCACGCACGTTGAAAAGTGCGGGGATGAGGTGTGGGTAGCGGAGAAATTCCAATCGAACCTGGAGATAGCTGGTTCTCTCCGAAATAGCTTTAGGGCTAGCCTCAAGATGAGAGTATTGGAGGTAGAGCACTGATTGGACTAGGGGCCCCCAACGGGTTACCGAATTCAGTCAAACTCCGAATGCCAAATACTTATTCTTGGGAGTCAGACTGCGAGTGATAAGATCCGTAGTCGAAAGGGAAACAGCCCAGACCACCAGCTAAGGTCCCAAAGTATACGTTAAGTGGAAAAGGATGTGGAGTTGCTTAGACAACCAGGATGTTGGCTTAGAAGCAGCCACCATTTAAAGAGTGCGTAATAGCTCACTGGTCGAGTGACTCCGCGCCGAAAATGTACCGGGGCTAAACGTATCACCGAAGCTGTGGATTGACACCGTATGGTGTCGATGGTAGGAGAGCGTTCTAAGGGCGTTGAAGTCAGACCGGAAGGACTGGTGGAGCGCTTAGAAGTGAGAATGCCGGTATGAGTAGCGAAAGAAGGGTGAGAATCCCTTCCACCGAATGCCTAAGGTTTCCTGAGGAAGGCTCGTCCGCTCAGGGTTAGTCGGGACCTAAGCCGAGGCCGAAAGGCGTAGGCGATGGACAACAGGTTGATATTCCTGTACCACCTATACATCGTTTGAACGATGGGGGGACGCAGAAGGATAGGGTAAGCGCGCTGTTGGATATGCGCGTCCAAGCAGTTAGGCCGGAAACGAGGCAAATCCCGTTTCCATTAAGGCGGAGCTGTGATGGCGAGGGAAATATAGTACCGAAGTTCCTGATTCCACGCTGCCAAGAAAAGCCTCTAGTGAGATGTAAGGTGCCCGTACCGCAAACCGACACAGGTAGGCGAGGAGAGAATCCTAAGGTGTGCGAGAGAACTCTCGTTAAGGAACTCGGCAAAATGACCCCGTAACTTCGGGAGAAGGGGTGCTTTTTAGGGTGAATAGCCCAGAAAAGCCGCAGTGAATAGGCCCAGGCGACTGTTTAGCAAAAACACAGGTCTCTGCGAAGCCGCAAGGCGAAGTATAGGGGCTGACACCTGCCCGGTGCTGGAAGGTTAAGGGGAGAGGTTAGCGCAAGCGAAGCTTTGAACCGAAGCCCCAGTAAACGGCGGCCGTAACTATAACGGTCCTAAGGTAGCGAAATTCCTTGTCGGGTAAGTTCCGACCCGCACGAAAGGTGTAACGATCTGGGCACTGTCTCAACGAGAGACTCGGTGAAATTATAGTACCTGTGAAGATGCAGGTTACCCGCGACAGGACGGAAAGACCCCGTGGAGCTTTACTGCAGCCTGATATTGAATTTTGGTACAGCTTGTACAGGATAGGTAGGAGCCTGAGAAGCCGGAGCGCCAGCTTCGGTGGAGGCGTTGGTGGGATACTACCCTGGCTGTATTGAAATTCTAACCCGCGCCCCTTATCGGGGTGGGAGACAGTGTCAGGTGGGCAGTTTGACTGGGGCGGTCGCCTCCTAAAGAGTAACGGAGGCGCCCAAAGGTTCCCTCAGAATGGTTGGAAATCATTCGTAGAGTGTAAAGGCACAAGGGAGCTTGACTGCGAGACCTACAAGTCGAGCAGGGACGAAAGTCGGGCTTAGTGATCCGGTGGTTCCGCATGGAAGGGCCATCGCTCAACGGATAAAAGCTACCCCGGGGATAACAGGCTTATCTCCCCCAAGAGTCCACATCGACGGGGAGGTTTGGCACCTCGATGTCGGCTCATCGCATCCTGGGGCTGTAGTCGGTCCCAAGGGTTGGGCTGTTCGCCCATTAAAGCGGTACGCGAGCTGGGTTCAGAACGTCGTGAGACAGTTCGGTCCCTATCCGTCGCGGGCGCAGGAAATTTGAGAGGAGCTGTCCTTAGTACGAGAGGACCGGGATGGACGCACCGCTGGTGTACCAGTTGTCTTGCCAAAGGCATAGCTGGGTAGCTACGTGCGGACGGGATAAGTGCTGAAAGCATCTAAGCATGAAGCCCCCCTCAAGATGAGATTTCCCATGGCGCAAGCTAGTAAGATCCCTGAAAGATGATCAGGTTGATAGGTCAGAGGTGGAAGCATGGTGACATGTGGAGCTGACTGATACTAATAGATCGAGGACTTAACCAACGCTTT